>CAZGVE010000011.1:0-87963 GCA_964528845.1 uncultured Steroidobacteraceae bacterium
AGTGATCCGGTGGTTCTGTATGGAAGGGCCATCGCTCAACGGATAAAAGGTACTCCGGGGATAACAGGCTTATTCCTCCCAAGAGTCCACATCGACGGAGGAGTTTGGCACCTCGATGTCGGCTCATCACATCCTGGGGCTGTAGCAGGTCCCAAGGGTTCGGCTGTTCGCCGATTAAAGTGGTACGCGAGCTGGGTTCAAAACGTCGTGAGACAGTTTGGTCCCTATCTTCCGTAGCCGTTGGAGATTTGAGGGTGAGCTGTCCTTAGTACGAGAGGACCGGGATGGACGCACCTCTGGTGTTCCGGTTGTCACGCTAGTGGCACCGCCGGGTAGCTATGTACGGACGGGATAACCGCTGAAAGCATCTAAGCGGGAAGCCCCCCCCAAGACTAGATCTCCCTGGGAGCTCGACTCCCCTAAAGGGCCCACGAAGACTACGTGGTTGATAGGCCGGGTGTGTACGCGCAGTAATGCGCTCAGCTAACCGGTACTAATTGCCCGTGAGACTTGACCATATAACCTCAAGGCGTTTGTTTGTTGCCTTAGAGGGTTGATGCATGGAGCTGATCGCTCCGGACTTCAGCGGTCCGGTGTGCATTGGCGAACGCGACAAGCGTCGAAGCAAAGAGTTTTTCCGGTTTGCCTGGCGGCCATAGCGAGCGGGAACCACCCGATCCCATTCCGAACTCGGAAGTGAAAACGCTCTGCGCCGATGGTAGTGTGGCCGCAAGCCATGCCAGAGTAGGTCACTGCCAGGCTTCTCATCCCAAAGCCCCGATGCTCGAGAGAGTGTCGGGGCTTTATTTTTGCCGCCCGCATGGCTCCCCGACGCGGTACGCTATTGCCCAGAAGCAAACGGGGAATCGCCAGATGCCAGAAGAAGCCGTGTCCCTCGTCGCCGAGCCCAAGGCGAATTCGGCGAACGCGTTCGACCTGCGACGTGTAGGCGCGAATCCGGACTACTGGTATCCGCTCGCATGGTCCACGGACCTGAAGACCGGGCACACGCTCGGGCGCAGCTTCGCCGGCGAGCCCATCGTGCTCTGGCGCGGCCAGAGCGGACAGGTGCATGCGATGGAGGACCGCTGCGCGCATCGACAGGTGCCGTTGCACCTCGGGGTCGTCGCGGGCGAGCAGCTCAAATGCCACTACCATGGCTGGACCTACGACTGCAGCGGCAAGTGCGTGAGCGTGCCCTACCTCGGCAAGGAGCGTCTCCCGAATGGCGTGCGCCCCTATCCTGCGCGCGAGGTCGATGGATTGATCTTCGTTTTCCCCGGCGACCCGGCGCTGGCGGAAAGCCGGCTGCCTGCCGCGCTCGGCTCGTCCCAGCGCCGCGATTACAAGACCCGACGGCTCAACCGCGAGGTCGCGTGCCACTACACCTTCATGCACGAGAACCTGTTCGACATGAACCATCAGTTCATGCACCGCCGGCACATGGGTTCGATCACGGCGAACTGCATCGGACGCGCGCATGGCGAGCGCTGGGCCCAGGTGGAATACAGCTTCAGCCGAACTGCCGGCCGGCAATCAATGGGGGAGCAGGTCATCGTCGATCTGATGCGCAAGCGCGGGCAGGCGAAGAAGGACTTTTCCGATCACATGCGAATTCGCACGGACTATCCCTCGCAGAGCCTGAAAGTCTGGGTGGGTAGGGACATCCAGGAGTCATCCGATCCGGTGCTCGACGTCTGGCTCTGCTATACGCCGCTCGACGCAACGCAGCGCACCAATCGCACCTTTGGTTATCTGTCGGTCAAGAAGCCGCGGATCCCCGGACTGATCCACGCGGTGTGGCCTTTCGTTACCTGGTTCACCGAAAATATCTTCCAGGAAGACCGCGATATCGTGGAATTCGAGCAGCGGGCCTACGACGCCCAGGGCACGGACTGGAACAATGAGGTATTCCCGGCGCTGCGGGATCTGCGCGGTGTGCTCGCGGCATGCGGCACCCCGATGACCTGACTCGCATGGCGCAGCGCACGCAAAGCGCTGTCAGACACTGCCGGCTTCGAGGCGGCCAATCCTCCTACACCATTGCCCGTAGGCTTCATTCAGGAAAAGCGGTATATACGGGACTTCAGGGCGCTCCGTAGGCTCTGGGTCCGTCACACGGGAGTCACCGGGTCCTCCGCTCCCTAAATATGCTCACCACACCGCCCGAACTCGCTCGTAGCACGCTGGACGCGGCGCCCGATGCGATGATCATCATTGACCGGGCCGGGATCGTGCGCTTCGCGAACCGCCAGGTCAGCGCGCTATTCGGGCATTCCCACGACGAAATCATCGGCCAGGGCATCGAGCAGCTGATGCCGGAGCGCTTCCGCGCGCGGCACGCCGGTCATCGCAACAGCTATGTGGACAGCCTGCGCATACGGCCGATGGGCCCCGGATTGGAACTGTTCGGACGGCGGCGCGACGGCACCGAGTTTCCGGTGGAGATCAGTCTGAGCCCGATCCAGGCGGACGACGAGCTGCTGGTCGCTGCGGCGATTCGCGATGTCACGGACCGCAAGCGCGTCGAGGCGGAACTGATCGAGGCCCGCGAGTCGGCCGAGCGGGCGCGCGAGTCGGCCGACCGCTCGCGGCGGCTGGCCGACAGCGCCAAGATAATCGCCGACCTGGAGCGTGAGAAGGCGGACCGTGCGAACCAGGGCAAGAGCCGCTTCCTCGCCACCGCCAGCCACGACCTGCGCCAGCCGCTGCAGACCCTCTCGCTGCTCAATGGCAGCCTGCGCCGGATGGTCACCGACGGGAACGCCCTCGACGCGCTCGCGCAGCAGGAGCAGGCCATCAGCGCGATGTCGCGACTGCTCAATGCGCTACTCGACATCAGCAAGCTCGAGTCCGGTGCGATCCGGCCTGAGCCGACCGACTTCACGGTGGCGGCGCTGTTCAAGGGACTGCGCAGCGACTTCGCCAGTCTCGCCGCCAACAAGGGGCTGAACCTGCAGATCGAGGAATGCACCGACTGCGTGCACAGCGATCCCTCGCTGGTCGAGCAGATCCTTCGGAACCTGGTGTCGAATGCGATCAAGTACACGCGGGAGGGCTGGGTGCGGCTGCGATGCCTGCACGAGCAGACGCTCGTGCGCATCGACGTGCTCGACACCGGTGTCGGCATTCCCTATGACCAACTTGGCCATATCTACGACGAGTTCTACCAGATCGGCGTGGCGACCAATGCATCACGCGACGGCTATGGTCTTGGCCTCAGCATCGTGCAGCGCCTGGTCAAGCTGCTTGACTTGCGCCTGGACGTGCAGTCCGAGGTCGGCAAAGGCACGCAGTTCTCGCTGCTGCTCCCGGCGGGAAGCACGAAGGCCGCTGCACCTGGCGTCCGGGCGGGAAGCACGGTGTCCGTCCAGCCGCCGAGTGCAGCGGCGAGGGTGCTCCTCGTCGAAGACGATCCTGCCGTGCGTGACGCGACACAGATGCTGTTGCGCGTCGAAGGCTATCAGGTCACCGCGGTGTCCTCGCGCGCGCAGGCACTCAAGGCCATAGCCGCGGGCGCAGCGCCGGACCTGTTGCTGACCGACTATCACCTGGGGGACGGCGAGACCGGAACGCAAGTGCTGGCCGCACTGCGTGAGCGGCTGGGTTTTCCGCTCAAGGCGGTACTCATCACCGGCGACACGTCTTCAGCGATCAAGGAGCTGGACGTCGATCAGAACCTGCGTGTATCGAGCAAGCCGATCGAGGCGGATGACCTGCTGGCGCAGCTGCGAGGCCTGCTGCGGGCCTGAAGCCCTGCCCGCCGGGTCAGTTCAGGCGCGGCCGCTCGCGCAATGTGAATCCCCAGCGCGTATTCCTGCCTGCCGGCACGGCGACCGCGTGGACCTCGACGAACCGCGCGCCACTTCCTGTGTCGCACAGACTCGTGCGCAGCACGATCGCGGCATGGCGCTCGGCCAGCGGGCCCTGCAAGCGGGCAAGGTCGGTGTCCCCGAGCGACAACCAGGCAGCGAGTGGCCGGCCGCAGACCTGGTCGGCCGAGAGCAGGCCGAGCATCTGGACGAAGGCGCGATTCACGTACTCGACGCGCAGTTGCGCGTCCGTGATCAGGAAGCCGACGGAGGCGCGCTCGATGGCCTTCAGCACCACGGAATCAGAGCAACTGCGCGCGGGCCCGGAGTTGACGCCGATCCGGGACGTAAGGCGCAGCAGCAGAAAAGAATCCGGAGCAGCGTGGAACAGGGCTGTCTCCAGCCCTAGCGTCGATCCACTCTGACGCGTACGCACGCTGATGATGCCGGCTCGTCCCTCAGCGCGCGCAATCGCGAACGAGCGCTGGACGGCCGCCACGCTCGATTCCTCCAGGGAGTCAACGAACGGTGTGCCGAGCAGCGCCGCGCGCTCGGCTTGCAGCAGCGCAGCTACAGCAGGGTTCGCCTCGATGACCACTCCGCTGGATGCGTCCAGGATCAGCACCGGCTCGGTGGCCGAGGCGAACAGCGAGTCATAGGACAGGTCGCTGGCGGCAGCCGGCAGCGATTCGAGCGATGAAAATTCTGCACTGGACAAGGCGCGAGTCCTTCGTGAGCGAATTGCCGCAACGCACGAGTGACTAGCGTAGCGACCGGTCGCCTCGAGGCACATCCCGGTTCCCCTGAGCGCTGACTACCGGGAACCCGGTAGCGCGCGGCGCTAGAGGGAAATGATCCCTTCGCGGATGGCGTGCTTCGTGAGCTCGGCGACGGTCCGAAGGCCGAGCTTGCGCATGATATTTCGACGATGCACCTCGATCGTCGCGACCGATACATGCAGCTGCTCGGCGATCGCCGGCGAGCGCATTCCGTCGGCGATCAGGCGCAGTACTTCGCGTTCGCGACGCCCGAGCGGGAGTGCCTCGCCCGCCAGCGGCCGCTCGCGGACTTCGGAGGCAAGCGCCCCGGCGATTTCCGGCGAGAAATACCCCTGTCCGGCAGCGACCGCGCGGATCGCTCGGACCAGCTCCGTGCCGGCGGCCGACTTCGTGACGTAAGCGGACGCTCCGGATCGCAGCATCGCGGTCACGAAGCGCTTGTCGGCGAACGCCGAGAGCGCCACGACTTTCGCGGTATTGCCCGCATCGCGCAGGCGCGCGGCGACCTCGATGCCGTTGAGGTCCGGCAGCCGGATATCCAGCACGACGACGTCAGGCTTCAGCAGCGCAGCCAGGCTCAGCGCCTCCTGCGCATTGCCGGCTTCTCCGATCACCTCGATGTCCGGCAGGCGCGCGAGCACTTCTGACAGCGCCTCACGCACCATGCGATGGTCCTCTACCAGCAGCACGCGCGTCATCACTGCTCGGTACCCAGCGGCGCGGTCAGCACCGCGACCGTCCCCTGGCCGTGCGTCGAGCGAAACTCCGCCGTGCCGCCGATCAGTGACAGCCGCTCGCGCACATTGATGAGTCCCAGTCCGCGCGCAGAGCCGGCTCCGGGCGATTTCGCGTCGTAGCCGACGCCCTCGTCCGACACGGTGACGATGACCTGCTTGGCCGTGCAACGGCACTCGACCGCCGCGCGCCCGGTACCGGCGTGCTTGGCTACGTTGATCAGCAGCTCACGCACCGCGCGATACAGGATCGAGCGGGTCTCGTGGCTCAGGGGCTTGGGTAAGCCATCATCCACGACGCCGACCTTCAGTCCGAAGGTGCGCTCGATTTCCTCTCCGAGCCAGTCCAGCGCCGCCGAGAGACCAAGCTCGTGCAGCACGTCGGGCGCGAGCTGCGATGCCAGCGAGCGAATCGCGCTGTTGGCGCGATCGATCAGCAAACCGACCTCATTCGCCCGCCCGCGTACTTCCTCGCGCCCGTCGATGCACAATGCGGAGAGCCGGATCCGCGCGGCTGCGAGCGTCTGGCCCAGATCGTCGTGCAGGTCGTGCGCAATCTGCCGCCGCTCCCGCTCCTCGGCCGCCTCGAGATCCGACGCGAGCGCGCGCAGCTGTTCGGTACGCTCCGCGACGCGTCGCTCGAGCTCCAAGGCCATCGCCTTGGTCGCCTCGAACATCCGCTCGCGTCGCGCAAAATCCACGCTCTTGAGCAGGGTCTCGAGCAGTACCACCCGCAGTCCCTCGGCTGCCTCCAGATCGACGACCGACCAGGGCGCGGAGCGCATCCGGCTGACTTCGAGCCACTCCGAAAACGACCCGCGCGGAGTCAGGCGCGCGCCGTGGCGGTCGACCTTGATGGGCTTCGTGGGATCTCCGGCCCAACGCACGGTGCGTCCGATCTCGGGACGGAACCAGAGCACGTAGTCGCGAGGCACCCGCGATATGCCGACCGCGACCAGGCCGCTTGCCGCCGCGGCATACGCGGCCGCCGGAGCGTACTGTGAGGACAGGTATTCGGTCGCGAACAACGGCTGGCTGAATTCATTGAGCCACTGAACCAGCGCGAGGATTTCCTCGGCCGTGGGTGTCACGCCGACCAGGTGCAGCTTGGAATCGAGGTACACCGCGCCGCCCGATGCGCCGAGGTAATGCAGCAGGCTGGGTGAGGTGAGCAGCGCGCCGAGTTCACCCGTTCCGCCCAGGCGGTCGACGAGTTCCTCGCGCGCTTTACGAGCTTCGATCCGCAGTGCCGATGTCTCTGCCTGCGCCTTCGCTTCCACGTGCAGCGAGAGAATCTGCGCAAAGGTCTCGCATGCGACCCGCAGGTCCGCCGATACATGTCGCGGGGAATAGTGGTGCAGAACCAGCATTCCCCAGAGCTGGTCGCGGCAGACGAGCGAGGCGGACAGCGACGCACATACGCCCATGTTGCGCAGGTACTCGAGATGAATCGGGGACACGCTGCGCAGGTCGCAGTGGCTCATGTCGATCGGCATTCCGGTTCGGCGGTTGACCGGTGGATGAAGCGGTGCCGGCACATAGTCGATGCTCGGAATCGCACGCAGCCAGTTCCGGCGATAGAGCTCCCTGGCCTGCCGGGGTATGTCCGAGGCGGGGTAGTGCAGGCCCAGGAATGACTCGAGTCCCGGGCTGGCATCCTCGGACTGGACCACGCCGCTGCCGTCGGGGAGGAAACGGTAGACCATGGCCCGGTCAAATCCGGTGGCGGCCCGCATCGCGACAGCGGCGGCCGCGCAGCACTCCTCGACGCCGGCCGTGTGCTGAACCGCGCCGAGCAGTGTCTTGAGCTGCATGATCGGATCGCCTGCTCCGGTCATCGTGCGACGTGCCGGTTCCAGTTCCACGATCGCCGTACGTTCGATCGCGTGCAGGGTGAGGTCAAGCGGCACCGGACCGCTGCGCGTGCGCACACCGAGGCGCATGATGGGTGCGACGAAACCGGCGCCCGACGCGAGGCGGCTGTTGACGAAGGCCTCGGCCTCGAATTCCAGGAGTCGCGAGATCGGCATGCCCGGGATCTTTTCGGGTTCGATTCCCAGCAGCAGCCTGGTGTCGCCCGCAACCTGTTCGATCTCCAGACTCTCGCGATCGAACACGAGTAATGCCCCGTGCGGCTGGATCGAGCCGGGGATATGTATGGGCTCGCGGTCGCAGGTGGTCAGGTCCGCCTCGCCAAATCGCACGGCTTCCTGGTTCACGGGGTGCTCCCGCACAACCAGTTCTGCAACGCGTCAAACGTTGCCACAGCGGTGGCGGCGGCGCAGGCCTGGCGTTCCGGTGTGCAGCACCACGCATTGAGTGCCGCACCGAAGCGCTGCCACATCGCGGCGACGTCGGCTCCGTAGCTCGCGAGAAATGCCGCGCCATCCCTGGCACTGAGCCCGAGTCGCTCCTCCACGAGGGGAAGCAGCGTGCGTCCGCCGAGCGTCGCGCCTTCGAGCACGTACAGGCAGCCAAACGCACTCGCTGCATCCGGGCAAGCAGGAATGGCCTCACAGCGCGGGAGCCGCGTGATGGTGTCAGCCGCTACGCCGACGCTGAGCAGGTCGCGGGCGAGCAGCGGGAGCTTGCGGCGCGAGTCATAGTCCGCGAGCGCATCGCCGAATACCTGCTCGCTGAGCCGCTGCTCCAGTCCCGCGCAGAATCCGCACATCCGCTCGAGGTGCGCGCGATAGGCAGACAGGCTCGAGAAGCGCGCCTTCACGTCCAGGCGCTTCTCGAGCCTCTGGTGGGAACTCCAGGTCGCGGAGCGCAATTGCGCAATGGCATTCATCGCCTTGTCTGCATCAGGAACCCAATCCGGGCACCACGAGTGCACCGGGCACGCGCGGTGGCCAAGCATATCCGGGTATGCATCGGCTTAGCCACCAAGCAGCCGCAGGGGACCAGGCTGCGATGCAGCTCCGGACTGGCAACGGGTCAAGGCTAGATCTCGACCTGGCGCGCGATCTCGATCACGTTCGATGCCGGCAGGTTGAAGCGATCGACCATCTTCACGGCGTTGCGGTACAGGAACGCGAAGAGCGCCACACGGGCGCGCCGGAGCGGGCCGCTGCCGGGTCGATTCACGACCAGATCGCGCGCGCCGATGAACACCGCGTGCTCCAGGTCGATCCCGGGATCCAGTCCCTCGAGACTCGCGAGCGCCTGGCGCAGGTCCGGGATCTCGACGAAACCGAAGCGGCACAGTACGTGCCAGAAGCCGTCGGCGACCCGGTCGATGACCGCGCAGCTGCGACCCTCGGTGCGCGGCACCTCGAGGAACTCCACGTGCAGCGCGATGACATTGCTGGTCAAGGCGCCGATGAAGTGCACATGATCGATGATCAGTCGTGGGATGTGCTGCGTCGCCCGCGTCAGGAACACCGTGGTGCCGGGTACGCGCGGGATCCGCCCGGCCTGCAATTCGGCCAGGAATTGTGCCTCGGACTGCGGCGATTGCGCGAGGCATTCCCGGATCCCGTCCATGCCGGTGCGCCATGCGATCATCAGCACGAACAGGATTGCAGCCAGGCCCAAGGGCAGCCAGCCGCCATCGGCCACCTTGAGAAGGTTCGCCGCGAAGAACACGCCATCGACCAGCAGGAACAGTCCGCCGACCAGCATCGCGAGCAGCAGCGGCCAGCGCCAGATCCGGCGCATTGCAATGAATAGCAGTCCCGTGGTCAGCAGCATCGTGGTCGACACTGCGGTGCCATAGGCCCCGGCCAGCCGGTCCGAGGATCCGAAGCCGATCGCGACGCCAACCGTCCCGAGCATCATCAGCCAGTTGACGACCGGCACGTAGATCTGGCCGTAGACGCGGTCGGAGGTCTGGCGGATGGCAACGCCCGGCAGCCAGCCGAGCTGCATGGCCTGGCGCGTCATCGAATAGGATCCGGTGATGATGGCCTGACTGGCGATGATGGTCGCCAGCGTCGCGAGCGCCACGAGTGGATAGATCGACCACGCCGGAGCGAGCTGGAAGAACGGATTGCCCGCGACCCGCCCGTTCGCCAGCAGCAGGCCGGTCTGCCCCGCGTAGCTGAGCAGCAGTGCCGGTAGCACGATCGCGTACCAGGACCAGCGGATCGGGCCCTTGCCGAAATGGCCCATGTCGGCATAGAGCGCCTCGCCACCCGTGATGCAGAGGAATACCCCCCCGAGCACCAGCAGGCCGGTGGTGCCGGCGTGCATCAGGAATCGTAAGCCGTGGCGTGGATCGACGGCCCGGAGCACCTCCGGATGGTGGGCGATACCAACGGCGCCTATCAGCGCGATCACGACGAACCACAGCAGCATGACCGGGCCGAAAGCCTGGCCGATTCGCTGAGTGCCAAAGCGCTGGAACGTGAACAGCGCGATCAGGATTGCGACTGCAATCGGCAGTACCCAGGGCTTGAGCGTCGCGGTCACCACGTTCACGCCCTCGATCGCACTGAGCACCGAGATTGCGGGAGTGATGATGCCATCACCATAGATGAGCGCGGCGCCGAGCAGGCCGGCGAGTGCGGCGATGCGCATTCCGGGTCGAAAGCCGGTCGCGCCGTCCAGCAGCATCAGGGCGAGGATGCCGCCCTCGCCGTGATTGTCGGCCCGCATCACGAATACGCAGTACTTCACCGACACGGTGAGTACCAGCGTCCAAAGGATCAGCGAAAGCACGCCGAGCGCGCTCTCGGGCGTGAAGCGACCGCCGACCGCCTGCACGACGGTCTGCAGCGTGTACAGCGGACTGGTGCCGAGATCGCCGAACACGATTCCCAGCGCTGCCAGCCCGGCGACGCCGGGAGTCGTCGTGGCCGCGTGCGCCGCCGAGGCCGGAGGGCTTGCAGCCACGCCGCCCCCGCGCTAGCGACCGAGCACGGTCAGTCCGAGCGCGGTGGCCGCCTGGCGCAACGACTCGTCGATGCTGGCCAAGGGCAGCTGCTGTCGCTGCGCGAGTTCCAGGTAGGCAGCCGCATAGATGGTGAGGCCGAAGCGATGCGCCAGCGGCACCGTACGCGTCCAGGCATCCACTGCAGTGTCAGCGTCCAGCGCGACTGGCAGTTCGCGCAGGAAACCTTCGAGCCGCTCGCGCGTGGAACTATCGAGCCGTCCGCGGCGCTCGGCAGTGGCGAGTCCATTGAGGACCTCGAGCGGCCAGACCTGGGGCACGAGCGCGCCGGCGTCGACCACCTGCCGCAGCACCAGCTCGATCGCGGGGGTGTGCTGGTCCTCGAAGCACCAGCCGAGCGCGACCGAACTATCGAGCACCAGACTCACGGGCGGCCGGTGCCGATCAGCTCGCGCAACGGCAGCTCACCGAGCGTGACGCCGCGGCTGGTGTGCAGCAGCCCGTCCGCGGCACGCCGCGCTCGCTCGCGATCGAATCCCGCCGTAGCGGGGATCATGCGTGCGACCGCTTTGCCACGTCGGGTGATGATGACTTCCTCGCCGCTCTCGACCCAGTCGAGCAGCGTGCCGAGCTTGTTCTTGGCCTCGAAGGCGCCGATCTCGCGCATTTTATTTCACTCTAGCTTGATGGCTAGCTTAACACGCCGGAAGGGGGAAGCCGTTGCCCACGTGACAAGAGTCGTGACGGTCTCCAAAGTCAAGTAAAGTTGACACTCATGAGCCCGGTATACCCATTCTCTGCGCTCGTCGGGCAAGACGAACTGAAGCTCGCATTGCTGACCGCGGCGATCGATCCACGGGTGGGAGGCGTGCTGGTGTTCGGCGATCGCGGAACCGGCAAGTCTACGGCGGTTCGAGCCCTCGCCGCGCTGCTGCCGCCGATGCGGGCAGTCGTGGGATGCCGCTACGGCTGTGATCCGCAGCAGCGCGACACCTGGTGCGAGGAGTGCCTGGCACGCGTCGTGACGAACCGGGTGCCGACCCGCCGGGTGCCGGTGCCGGTGGTCGACCTGCCGCTCGGTGCCACCGAGGACCGCGTCCTCGGTGCCTTGAATCTCGAGCAGGCGCTCAGTTCGGGCGTGCGCGCCTTCGAACCCGGGCTGCTCGCGCAGGCCCATCGCGGATTCCTGTATATCGACGAGGTCAACCTGCTCGAGGATCACCTCGTCGACCTGCTCATCGACGTGGCCGCATCCGGCGTCAACGTGGTCGAGCGCGAGGGACTGAGCGTGCGCCACCCTGCGCGTTTCGTCCTGGTCGGCAGCGGCAACCCGGAAGAGGGCGAGCTGCGGCCGCAGCTGCTCGATCGGTTTGGACTGTCGGTCGAGATCCGCACGCCCCAGGACCTCGCGCAGCGCATCGAGATCGTGCGGCGGCGCGACCAGTTCGAGCGCGAACCGAAGGCTTTCATGGCTGCCTTCGAGCCACAGGAAGCCGCGCTACGCGCCCAGATCATGCGTGCGCGCAGGCGACTTGCCCGGGTCGAAGTCAGCGACGAAGCCTTAGGGTGGGCGGCGCGACTGTGCATGCTGGTCGGGACGGACGGACTGCGCGGGGAATTGACGCTGATGCGCGCGGCGCGAGCGGTCGCCGCGCTCAACGGCCAACGGCAGGTCGGCATCGACGAGCTGATCCAGGTCGCGCCACCGGCGCTGCGCCATCGATTGCGCCGTGATCCGATGGATGAAGCCGGATCCGGCCAGCGCATCACACGCGCGATCGGCGAACTCGGAGCGAAACTTGACTGACAACCCGCCACGCGCCGCGGTGGCAGGAGTCGGCGCGGATGCCAGCGCCAACGCCATGGCGGTCGGCGACGCCTGGCGCGCGGCCGCGTGCCTGGCGGTCGATCCGAGCGGCACCGGAGCTGTGCTGCGCGCGGACCCCGGCGAAGTCAGCAGCATGTGGCTCGAGGCGGTGCGCGCGGCGCTGCCGGCCGCGGCGCCGCTGCGGCGCGTGCCGGCACACATCGATGACGAACGTCTGCTCGGCGGCACTGATCTGGCGGCCACGCTGCGGCAGGGGCGCGCAGTGCACGTGCGCGGCGTGCTCGAGGAAGCCAATGGTGGCGTGATCGTGCTGCCGCTCGCCGAGCGGATACCGGTACAGCTGGCGGCCCGGATCGGCAACACGCTGGATCGCGGGGCAATCAGCGTGGCCCAATCCGGGCGGGTGCGCGAACAGGCGACGACCTTCGGGGTCATCGCCATCGACAGCGGCCGCGCTGCTGGCGAACGCTGCGCCGCGGCGCTCTGCGATCGGCTCGCGCTGCACCTGGATCTGGACACGCTGTCTCCTCAGGACGCTGCCGAGCTGATGCCGGAGCGCGCGGCGATCGCAGCCGCGCGGGTACGCCTGCCGTCAGTCGTGCCAGGCGACGGGGCGCTGCAGGCACTATGCGCCACGGCGGCGGCCTGCGGCATCGATTCGCTGCGCGCGCCAACGCTCGCGCTGCGCGTCGCGCGCGCGAGTGCTGCGCTGGACGGCCGCGTCGAAACCGATGAAGACGACCTGGAATTTGCAGCCCGGGTAGTGCTGGCGCCGCGTGCCACGGTGATTCCTGCTGACCCGGAAGCAGCAGCGCCGCCGGACGCGCCCCCCGAAGCTCCGCCCGATGCGCCACCTCCCGGTTCCGACCCGGGCGAGAGTGTGGATTCCGCAGAGCTGCCCGATCGGGTGCTCGCCGCAGCCCGAGCGGCGATTCCCGCCGGTCTGCTCGCGCAGCTCGTGGCCGAATCGAGCGCACGGCGCCGTGCGTCTTCGATCGGGCGCGCGGGCGCGAGCGTAGTGGCAAAGCGGCGCGGTCGTCCGGCCGGCGTGCGCGCCGGCAAGCCGCGCAATGGCTCGCGGCTCAACCTCGTCGCAACGCTGCGCACCGCCGCGCCTTGGCAGCGCATACGTCGCCCTGCCGCATCCACGCCCGGTCCGCGCGTACAGGTGAGGGTCAGTGATTTTCGCGTGACCTGGTACCGGCAGCGCACGCAGACCGTGACCGTGTTCGCGCTCGACGCGTCCGGTTCCAGCGCGCTGCATCGCCTCGCGGAGGCGAAGGGAGCAATCGAGCTGCTGCTCGCGGAGTGTTACGTGCGGCGCGACCAGGTGGCCGTGCTGTCCTTCCGCGGCCGCAATGCCGAGATCGTGCTCCCTCCGACCCGCTCGCTGCTGCGGGCCAAGCGCAGCCTCGCAGGCCTGCCAGGCGGAGGCGGCACGCCACTCGCTGCGGGCATCGATGTTGCCGCTGCGCTCGCCACGCAGGTCGCGCGCCACGGACAGACTCCCTCGATCGTACTGCTGACCGATGGGGCAGCGAACATCGCGCGCGATGGCAGCGGCGGACGTGCGCGCGCCACGGAGGATGCGCTGCTCGCCGCGCGCGCGCTCGGCGGCAGCGGCTTTGCAACATTGGTGATCGATACGGCGCCGCGTCCGGCGCCGCAGGCCCGCGCACTCGCGCAGGCCATGCGGGCGCGCTACCTGGCGCTGCCTGACGCCGATGCACGCACGCTCGCGGCGGCGGTCCAGCATGCAGCTTGAGGCGTTGCACGTGGTATCCGCGGAGCAGGCTGGGATGGAGCCGCTGAACTGGCAGGTCGATGGCCCGCACTGGCCGCTGCATGCCTGCAGCCGGTTCGTCGGCGCAGCCGGCATGCGCTGGCACGTGCAGCAGCTCGGCGCGGGTCCGCCGCTGCTGCTCGTGCATGGCACCGGCGCGACGACGCATTCGTGGCGCTCGCTCGCGCCGCTACTGGCGCCGCACTTCACCGTCACCGCGTTCGACCTGCCCGGGCATGGATTCACCGCAGGTACACCGAAGGGCGGCATGTCGCTGGACGCCATGAGCGCCGCGGTGGCGCAGCTGCTCGCGACGCTGCAGGTGTTTCCGACATTCGCAGTGGGGCATTCGGCGGGCGCGGCGATACTGTGCCGGATGGCACTCGACGGGCAGGCCGTCGCGCGCCACATCGTGAGTCTGAACGGCGCGTTGCTGCCGTTTCACCGCCTCCAGCGCCTGCTGTTCGGGCCGGTCGCGCGGCTGCTGGCCGTCTCGCCGCTCGCTGCCCGCGCGGTAGCGTGGAGCGCGCGCGAGCGCGGCGCGGTGCTGCGCCTGCTCGCGGGAACCGGATCGGTGCTCGATACCACCGGCGTTGATCTGTACTGGCGACTGGTGCGCAGCGAGAGCCATGTGCACGGAGCATTGCGCATGATGGCGCAGTGGAACA
This sequence comes from uncultured Steroidobacteraceae bacterium, assembly GCA_964528845.1. Classification (GTDB taxonomy): domain Bacteria; phylum Pseudomonadota; class Gammaproteobacteria; order Steroidobacterales; family Steroidobacteraceae; genus FEN-1191. The sequence goes on from CAZGVE010000011.1 coordinate 14,442, forward strand.
TCGAGACGCTCGAGCACGAGCTGCCGCGACTGCCGGTGCCGCTGACCCTGGTCGTCGGCGACGCCGACCTCATGGTGCCACCGGCGCAGGCCGAGCGGGTGCAGCGAATGCTGCCGCACGCGGACCTGGTCCGACTGCCACGGCTCGGGCATCTTGCGCATGAGGAGCAACCAGAGGCGATCGCGGCGATCATCCGGGATCTGTCCGCACGCCTGTACTCCAAGGATCGCCAGTGAACGCCGCTGTTCCAGTCGCCATTCAGTCGCACGCCCCGCCGCGCGCACGCGCGATAGTCATCGGCAGCGGATTTGGCGGACTGGCGGCCGCCGTGCGGCTCGGGGCACGCGGCTACCGCGTACAGATTCTCGAACGGCTGGATGCGGCCGGCGGGCGTGCCTATGTGCACCACCAGGACGGATTCACCTTCGATGCGGGACCCACGATCGTCACCGCACCGTTCGTGTTCGAAGAACTCTGGTCGCTGTGCGGTCGGCGGCTCGCGGATGACGTCACACTCAAGCCACTCGATCCTTTCTACCGCGTGCGCTTTCACGATGGCAGCTGGATCGACTGGTCGGGAAACGAGGCGCAGATGCGCGCCGAGATCGGGCGCATCGCGCCGACGGATCTGGCCGGCTACGAGCGCTTCATGCGGCTCAGTGAGCGCATCTACCAGGTTGCATTCGAGGAGCTGGGCCACGTGCCGTTCAGCCACTGGACGGACATGGCGCGGCGCGGGCCGGCGCTGCTGCGGCTGCGCGCGCACCAGTCGCTCTACTCGCGCGTGGCCGCGCACGTGCGCGATCCGCGCCTGCGCTTCTGCCTGAGCTTCCATCCGCTGTTCGTCGGCGGCAATCCGTTCACGACCAGTGCGCTGTATGGACTGATCGTGCACCTGGAGCGCAAGGGCGGCGTGCACTACGCGATGGGAGGTACCGGGAGGCTGGTACAGGGACTGCTTGGTCTCATCGCGCGGCAGGGCGGTACCGTGCGCTATGGCGCCGACGTCCGCCGCATCACGCTGCATGGCAGGACGGCGACCGGCGTGGAACTCGCGAACGGAGAACGGCTGGAATCTGACGTCGTAGTGTCAAATGCCGATTCGGCATGGACCTACGGGCAGCTGCTGCCTGCGCGGGCGCGCCGCCGCTGGAGCGATCGCCGGCTCGCGCGCATGCGCTACTCCATGAGCCTGTTCGTCTGGTATTTCGGCACCCGCCGCCAATACCCGGAGGTGGGGCATCACACCATTCTCGTGGGTCCCCGGTATCGCGCGTTGATCACGGACATCTTCCAACGCCATGTCCTGGCAGAGGATTTCAGCCTGTACCTGCATCGACCGAGCGCTTCGGACCCTGCGGTGGCACCGCCGGGCTGCGACGCATTCTACGTGCTCTCCCCGGTGCCGAATCTCCAAAGCGGCATCGACTGGAGCGAACGCGCGGAGCCCTACCGACGGCAGATCGCGGCCTGCCTGAGCGAGCAGCTGCTTCCCAACCTGGAGCAGAACGTTGTAACGTCGCGCATCATGACTCCACAGGATTTCAAGGATCGGCTGTTGTCCTACCAGGGCGCGGCCTTCGGCATGGAGCCGATACTGACGCAGAGCGCGTGGTTCCGGCCGCACAATCAGTGCGAGGACATCGAGCGGCTGTATCTCGTCGGCGCGGGCACCCATCCGGGTGCCGGGCTGCCTGGAGTCGTCAGTTCAGCGCGCGTACTGGATGCGGTGGTTCCCCATGGCAACAGCATCGTCTAAGTCAGTGGAGCGCCGCGCGGCCGATCTGGCCGCGGGCCGGACCCTGCTGCGCAACGGCTCGCGCAGTTTTCACGTCGCCTCGCTGCTGCTGCCGCGTGGGATCCGCGATTCGGCCACGGCGCTGTACGCGTTCTGCCGGCTCGCCGACGATGCGATCGACGTGGAGTCGGACGCGCAGGCGGGACTCGCGCAGCTGCGCGCCCAGCTCGATCGGGTCTATGACGGCAATCCGCTGCCGCAGCCGGTGGAACGCCTGCTGGCACAGACAGTACGAGAGCACCATATTCCGCGCGGACTGCTCGACGCGCTGCTCGAGGGGTTCGAGTGGGATCTGGCCGGCCGGCGCTACGAGAGCCTCGCGGACCTGCACGCCTATGCCGCCCGTGTCGCCGGCAGCGTAGGGGCCATGATGACCCTGCTCATGGGCGAGCGTGACGCGACGGTGCTCGCGCGTGCCTGTGATCTCGGCGTGGCCATGCAGCTCACCAACATCGCACGCGACGTCGGCCAGGATGCGCGCGCTGGTCGTCTCTACCTGCCACTGCGCTGGTTACGCGAGGCCGGCATCGATCCGGACGCATGGCTCGCCCGACCGGAGTTCAGTCCCGCGCTCGCACAGGTCATCGAACGGGTGCTCGCCGCTGCGGACGACCTGTACGCCCGTGCCGCCGCCGGCATCAGCCGTTTGCCGGCGCGCGCGCGGCCCGGTGTGCATGCCGCCCGGCTGCTCTATGCACAGATCGGCCATCAATTGCGGCGACAGGGCCTGGATGCCGTGGCACAGCGAGCCCACGTCAGCGCTTCGCGCAAGCTGGCGCTCGCACTCGGCGCGGTCGTGGCGGCGTTGCGGGTCAACGCCGTGCTTCCCGCCGCGCCGCTCGCGGAAGTCCGCTTTCTGCTGCAGGCGGTCCGGGACAGTGGCGCGCCCATGGCAATGACGCAGGCGCCTGTTACGCCCGCGCTGAGCCGTGCGGAGTGGATGATCGACCTGTTCGAGCGATTGCAGTGGCGCGAACAGGGCGCAGCCCTGCAACGCGTCCAGCAGCTGCAGTCCTAGCGCGCTCCAGTGCGGGACGGGCGCGGCCAGCGCGGCATCCGGAACGGCAGCAGGGTCCGCACCCAGCGGCTGCGGAAGCGGTCCAGGTTCAGGCTTTCATGCACGGCGTTTACCGCCTGCCCCCCGATCCGGGTCGCTAGCAGCGAGCGCGCGTAGAACGGCGCATCCACCAGCGTACGCACCACCCGGGCACCGCCTGGTTGCTCCGAGCGCGTGTAGCGCGCGATGCCCCAGAGACTGGAGGGCAGCGAGCACGCTAGCGGCAGCGCGAGCGGGCGCACGGCTCCGGCCGTATCGAACTGCAGTGAGAGCGTGCGCGCCGCATCGTGTCGGTGCTCGACCTCGTAGAACACTGCGGTGGCCTCCGGCAGCGAGGCACGCGACCAGGTCCAGCCCCTGAAGTCCTGTTCGAGCGGACGCGAACCTGCGTTCGAGTCCAGATAGGCCTCACCCTGCCATTGCAGCGAGGGCTGCTGGAACTGCACTTCGATGCGCGCACGCGGCGCGAGCGGCGACCAGAAGTGGTTGCCCTGCGCGTCGAGCGCGAACTGCCGGGCCGGTATGCAGCTGGGATGTACGCGCACGCGCCCGCGCAGCGGCCGCGGCAGCGGACAGCCGGTCTCTGCAATCTGGAATTCGAACGCGCTCCCGTCCCAGTGTACCGAGCTCGGGCCGATGCGCAGCGTATCGCGCTCGGCGCACAGCTGCGCGCGGCCGCGTTCGGTCATGGACCAGCGTCCGACCGCGCCGTTCAGCGCGACGTTGAAAGCACAGTAGTTGCGCGGATCCGCGTCACCGTGCCGGCGCGAGCGGGCGTAGTAGGGCGAGAACACGCTGCCGATGAAGGCGATGATGCACAGCCCGTGGGCACCATCGTCGCTTACCGCGTCGAGGTACCACCAGACATACCCACCCCGTGGGACCGGGACATCGAATCCAGGTCCTGCAGCAGACAGGTGGACGCGTGGCATGCCGAGAGCGCCGCCATCGGCAGGCCCGGTCCCGGGTGGGTGCTCCCGCCCGCCAGGTACAGTCCGGGTATCGGAGTGCGTGCTCCCGGCCGCTTGAAGGACGCCTGCCAGCCGTGGCTCGCCCGGCCGTACAGCGCCCCGCCGCTGCCCGGAAACAGCCGGTGGAAGTCCGTCGGTGTCGTGGTCACGTACTGTCCCGCTCGCAGCGAGAGTTCCAGCCCGCAGCGCTGCAGCACTCCCAGGGTCCTGTTCAGACATTGCTCGACCTCCTCCGGCTCGAAATGATGCGCGTCGCCGATCGCTGGTGCATTGATCAGGCACAGCAGCCGCTCCGGCTCGCCGGCCATCGGCGGTGCAGCGCCCCCGCGATCCTGCGCGCACACGTACACGGTCGGCGAGCGCGGCACGCGGCGCCGCTGGCACAGGTCGGCGAACTCCGCGGCATAGTCCGCGGAGAAGAAAACATTGTGATGCGTGAGCGGGAAGCCGTGCGGGCTTGCCAGGATGTTCCATGTAATGGCCGACAATGAGCGCGCCGCGGGTTCCACGCGCGCGCTCCCGAAAGCGGCCTCGGCGCCCAGCAGGCCCGCCCCGACCGCGGTAGCGTCGCAGGTGGCGACCACCGCGTCGATGGCCTGGGATTGCGAATCACCGAACTCGATCCTGGCCACGCGCCCGCGGGCGAGCCGGATCGCGCTCACTTCGGTCGCGAGCCGTACCGTGACGCCACGCGCCCGCAGCAGCCCGAGCAACGCATCGGTCAGCGCATACATACCGCCCTGGATCTGCCAGACCCCCGTCTGCTCGACGTGCGCGACCAGCATCAAGGTTGCCGGTGCGAGAAACGGTGAGGAGCCGCAGTAAGTCGCGTAGCGGCCGAACAGCGAGCGCAGCCGTGGATCGCGGAAATAGCCGCCCAGCGCGCTCCACAGGGTCGTGAACGGTCGCAGCCGCCAGAGATTGGACAGACCACGCACGCCGCCGCCGCGGATCAGTCCGGGCATGCTTGGTCGCGGCTGGCGCAGGAAGTCGCGCTCCAGCGCCTGGTAGATCGCCCGCGCGTCGGCGCAGAAGCGCTCGAAGCCGCGCGCTGCTTCGGCCCCGGCTAGGCGTCCGATTGCGGCCGCGCTGAGCCTTGGATCCGCGTGCAGATCGAGCGGCTGGTCCGGCGCGGCGCTCCAGGCGTGCCGGGCCAGGATGCCGAGCGGCTGCAGGCGCAGGTGGCTCGACAGCGTCGTGCCGGCGGACGCGAAGATCTCCTCGAAAATGTCGCGCAGCGTGAAGACCGTCGGTCCGGCGTCGATCCGGGCCCCGTCCACCGCGACCTGGCGCAGCTTTCCGCCGGCCGTCGCAGCACGCTCGAACAGCGTGACGCCGAGACCGCGATTGGCCAGCTGCAGCGCGGTGACGAGGCCGGCAACTCCGGCACCGATCACGGCGACCTGCGGGGCGGAGGGGGGTGCGCGCACGGCGTGAACAGTCAGGTTGACCCTGTGGCAGGGCAGTGTCTATATTACCTGACATCGTTGCTGACAAGTTTGCTTTACACTTGCGGGGAGACCGGTCGTGGATGACGCCTCACGGATCGAGCGCTTTCTGGCTCACGCCCTCGACGGCGTGAACGGGCCCGGGGCCGCTCCCGGTTTGTCGGCAGCAGTGCACCACGCGGTATTTCCGGGCGGCGCGCGCATTCGACCGCGGCTGTGCATTGCAGTTGCGCGCGCCTGTGGTGCCGGCCAGTCGGCCGGGGCGCTGGCCGCAGCCGGCGCAATCGAGATGCTGCATTGTGCCTCGCTCGTGCACGATGACCTGCCCTGCTTCGACGATGCCACCACACGGCGCGGGCAGCCCGCGGTGCACCGCAAGTTCGGAGAACGGCTCGCCGTATTGGCAGGCGACGCGCTGATCGTGCTGGCCTTCCAGACCGTCACACGTGAACGCGGCTGTCCCGCCGATCGTCGACTCGCGCTGCTTGGCACGCTGGCCGCAGCGGCGGGCATGCCACGCGGCATCGTCGCGGGGCAGGCCTGGGAATGCGAGGAGGGCGTCGCGCTGTCCGAGTATCAGCGTGAGAAGACCGGCGCCTTGTTCGCCGCCGCCACGGTCGCCGGCGCGTTGGCCGCGGGCGCCGACCCCGCTCCCTGGCAGACGGTCGGCGACTGTATCGGCGAGGCCTATCAGGTCGCCGACGACATTCGTGATGTGACCGGCGATGCCCACGAACTCGGCAAGCCCACCGGACGCGACGCTGCGCTCGACCGGCCGAATGCAGTGCGTCGCATGGGACTTCCGGCCGCGCGGGCCCGTCTGCAGCAGCTGGTCGCCGAATCGCTGGCAGCGATACCCGCCTGCCCCGGGTCCGAGGAGCTGCACCACGCCTTCCGGGCCGTCATGGCACCGCTGCTCGCGCCGGCCATCGCGCGTCCCGCGGCGTGAGCCGCCAAAGCCAGCCGTGCGCGCCCACGCGCCCGCCGAGCCGCACCCGATTCCCGGCGCGTCCTTAAGCGCGAGATTCAAGGCGTGGCGCGACCGACTGCTCGGCGATGCGCGCTTCCAGCGCTGGGCCAGCGGCTTTGCGCTCACGCGGCCGGTCGCACGGCGGCACGCCCGCGCGCTGTTCGACCTGTGCGCGGGCTTCATCTATTCGCAGGTTCTGCTCGCGTGCGTGCGCCTGCGGCTGCTCGAACAACTGCGCGCCGGGCCGCTCGGCCTGCAACAGATCGCGCGCCAGGTAGAGCTGGCCCCGGGTGCGGCGCGCTCGCTGCTCGCCGCGGCGCAGGCCCTCGAGCTGGTGGAGCTGCGCGGCACGGAGCAATGGGGGCTCGGCCCGGTCGGAGCCGCCCTGCTCGGCAATCCCGCGGTGCTGCGCATGATCGAGCATCACCCGATGCTCTACGACGACCTGCGCGATCCGGTGGCGCTGCTGCGCGATCCGGCCCGCACCAGCAGCGTGGCGCAGCTCTGGCCCTATGCGCGCCACCAGCTGCCCGCGAGCCTGGCACCCGAGCAGGTCAGCACTTACACCGCGCTGATGGCCTCGACGCAGCCACTGGTCGCCGAGGAACTGCTCGACGCCTATCCGTTTGCCCGCCACCGCTGCCTGCTCGACGTCGGCGGCGGTGACGGCAGCTTCCTGATCGCGGCGGCGTCACGCGCACCGCGGCTGCGGCTGATGCTCTTCGACCTGCCCGGAGTCGTCGCCCAGGCCCACCGGCGCCTCGAAACCGCCGGACTGACCGGCAGGGCGGAGCTGTTCGGTGGCGATTTCGCATCCGACGAGCTGCCCGCCGGCGCCGACCTGATCACGCTGGTGCGCGTACTGCATGACCACGATGACCAGCCGGCGATGGCGCTGCTGCGCGCAGTGCGGCGCGCGCTGCCGCGGGGCGGACGGCTGGTGTTGGCCGAGCCCATGACGGGCGTGCGCGGCGCCATTCCCGGCACCGAGGCCTACTTCGCGTTCTACCTGCTGGCGATGGGGCAGGGGCGTGCACGCGCGGCCGCGGATGTCGCGCAGATGCTGCGCACGGCCGGCTTTCGCGACCCGCGCCTGCACGACAGTGCACGGCCATGGCAATGCACGGTCATGAGCGCCAGCGCTTCCTGAGCGATGCTTGCTGAACAGCCGGAGTGTTAAGTTTGCTTGACATCGACCTTAGTACTAGTATCTTTACACTCAGATCACGTGGGGCCACACCACAGCGAGCCGGAAAGTCGTGTCTCTGCATCCAATCAATCCAGACCTGAATGCGCTGGCCGTCGTGCTGCGCGAGCCTCAGCAGCTCGAGCTGCGTGAGCTTGCGCTCACCAGCCCGGGCGATGGCGACGTCGTCGTCGAGATGGAATGGTCCGGTATCAGCACGGGCACGGAACGCCTGCTGTGGAGCGGAAAGATGCCCGCCTTTCCAGGCATGGGCTATCCGCTGGTGCCCGGCTACGAAGGCGTCGGGCGCATTGCGAGCGCCGGCGCGCAGTCCGGCCGCACAGTTGGCGAGCGCGTGTTCGTGCCGGGCGCGCGCTGCTACGGCGAGATCCGGGGTTTGTTCGGCAGTTCGGCGGCGCGAGTCGTGGTCCCGGGTGCGCATGTGACCCCAGTGGACGAGCGGCTCGGCGAGCGCGCGATCCTGCTGGCGCTGGCGGCCACGGGGCTGCACGCGCTCAAGATCGGTTCGAGCGCCCCGCAGCTGATCATCGGCCACGGCGTGCTTGGACGACTGATCGCGCGCCTCGCGCTGCTGCATGGCACAGGCACCGCGCCGGTGGTCTGGGAGACCAATCCGGCGCGCCGCGCTGGTGCGGCCGGCTACGCGGTCATCGACCCGGCCGACGACACGCGCCGCGACTACCAGCGCATCTGCGACGTCAGCGGCGATGGCGGGTTGCTGAACGGGCTGATCGGACGGTTGGCACCCCGCGGCGAGATCGTGCTCGCCGGCTTCTACAGTGCGCCACTCAGCTTCGATTTCGCACCGGCGTTCATGCGCGAGGCACAGCTACGGATCGCGGCCCAGTGGCAGAAGTCCGATCTCGCCGAAGTGCTCACGCTGTGCCAGTCGGGCGAGCTGTCGCTCGACGGGCTGATTACCCATCACAGCGCCGCCCTTGATGCGACGCGTGCCTACCGCACGGCATTTGAAGATGCCGCGTGCCTGAAGATGATTCTCGACTGGAGAAACGCCGCATGAGTCCGAGTGCCGCCAGCACAGTTCCCGTAGCGATGCCGGACGCGCGCCTGCGTACGCTCCGGGCGGAGGCGGCGATTCCGCCCGACCCGGTGCCGACGGCACCGCCCACCAAGAAGACGCAGGTCATCGCGATCTACGGCAAGGGGGGCATCGGCAAGAGTTTCACGCTCGCCAATCTGTCGTACATGATGGCGCAGCTGGGCAAGCGCGTACTGCTGATCGGCTGCGATCCGAAGAGCGATACGACCTCGCTGCTGTTCGGTGGCCGCGCGTGCCCGACGATCATCGAAACTTCGGCGCGCAAGAAGCTCGCCGGCGAGCCCGTCAAGATCGGCGATGTCTGCTTCAAGCGCGACGGCGTGTTTGCGATGGAACTCGGCGGACCGGAAGTGGGCCGCGGGTGCGGCGGTCGCGGGATCATCCACGGCTTCGAGCTGCTCGAGAAGCTCGGCTTCCACGACTGGGGCTTCGACTACGTGCTGCTCGATTTCCTCGGTGATGTGGTCTGCGGCGGCTTCGGACTGCCGATCGCGCGCGACATGTGCCAGAAGGTGATCGTCGTCGGCTCCAACGACCTGCAGTCGCTGTACGTCGCGAACAACGTGTGCTCGGCGGTGGACTACTTCCGCAACCTGGGTGGCAATGTCGGCGTCGCCGGCATGGTGATCAACAAGGACGATGGCACGGGGGAGGCGCAGGCCTTCGCCGATGCGGTCGGGATCCCGGTGCTCGCCGCGATTCCGGCGCACGAGGAGATCCGGCGCAAGAGCGCCAACTACCAGATCATCGGCAAGCCCGGTGACGCCTGGGCCCCGGTGTTCGAGCAGCTCGCGGCCGGCGTCGCCGACGCGCCCCCGGTGCGGCCGAAGCCCTTGAGCCAGGACGGCTTGCTCGGGCTGTTCAAGGGCGACACGGTCGGGCGCAATGTCGTGCTCGATCCGGCGACTCCCGAGGACATGAGCGGTGGCATCGTGATCGAGAAGCCCTCGCTCGAAGTGGTCTACGAGAGCATCTAGGCGCCGCAGGACATGCTCCGATGAGCCTGGACGAATCCGCGCCACTGTCCGAGCCGGTCCGCAGCGAGTCTGCGTCGGCCGCCGGATTGTCGTGTCACGCGGGCAAGCAGGAGCTGCAAAAGGCCGCCAAGGCCGCCGGCAAGAGTGAGACGCTCGAGCGCTACGCGGCCGATTATCCGCTGGGCCCACACGACCAGCCGCAGAGCATGTGCCCAGCCTTCGGCTCGCTGCGGGTCGGCTTGCGCATGCGGCGTACCGCGACGGTATTGAGCGGCTCGGCCTGCTGCGTGTATGGCCTCACGTTCACGTCGCACTTCTACGGCGCGCGCCGCACCGTCGGCTACGTGCCGTTCAATTCCGAGACGCTGGTGACGGGCAAGCTGTTCGAGGACATTCGCGAGTCGGTATTCGCACTGGCCGACCCCGCGCAATACGACGCCGTCGTGATCATCAACCTGTGCGTGCCGACCGCCTCGGGAGTGCCGCTGCAGATCCTGCCGAAGCAGATCAACGGCGTGCGCATCATCGGCATCGACGTGCCGGGCTTTGGCGTTCCCACGCATGCTGAGGCCAAGGATGTCCTGGTCGGCGCGATGCTGCGCTACGCGCGCTCGGAGGCGGAATCCGGGCCGGTGCAGGCGCCGAAGGGTGGGCGCGGCGAGCGGCCCACGATCGCGCTGCTCGGCGAGATGTTTCCCGCCGACCCGGTTGGCATCGCGATGCTGCTCGAGCCGCTGGGACTTGCCGCCGGACCGACCGTGCCGACTCGTGAATGGCGCGAACTCTATGCCGCGCTGGATGGACCAATCGTCGCGGCGATTCATCCGTTCTACACCGCCGCCGTGCGCGAATTCGTCGCTGCGGGCCGCACGATCGTGGGCTCAGCGCCGGTGGGCTACGACGGCACCGCAGCGTGGCTCGAATCCATCGGCGCCGCCGCAGGTATTGGCGCGCAGCAGATCGGCGCCGCCAAGGACCGGTTCCTGCCGGCGATTCGCGCGGCACTGAGCGCGGCACCGATCCAGGGCCGGATCACGGTATCGGGCTACGAGGGCTCGGAGCTGCTCGTGGCGCGGTTGCTGATCGAGAGCGGCGCGCAGGTTCCCTATGTCGGAACGGCGTGTCCGCGCACCCCCTGGTCCGACGCCGACCGCACCTGGCTCGAAGCCCACGGGGCGCGCGTGCAGTATCGCGCCTCGCTCGAGCAGGACCGCAATGCGATGCAGGAGTTTCATCCGGACCTGGCGATCGGCACCACTCCGGTCGTGCAGGCGGCGAAGGAGCTGGCAATCCCGGCGATGTATTTCACCAACCTGATCTCCGCGCGACCCCTGATGGGCGTCGCGGGCGCCGGATCGCTGGCGCAGGTCGTCAACGCCGCGCTCGGCAACAAGGCGCGATTCGAGGAATTCAAAGCGTTCTTCGCGGGCGTCGGGTCTGGTTACTCAGCAGGCGTGTGGGAGCAGCAGCCCAGCGACCGCCCGGAATTCCGCGCGCAATACCGCAAACAGCTCGCCAAGCAGGCTGCGGTCCGTTCCACCGCAGAGGATGGCATCTGATGCTGGTCCTCGACCATGATCGCGCGGGCGGGTACTGGGGCGCGGTGTATGTGTTCACCGCGATCAAGGGGCTGCAGGTGATCATCGACGGCCCCGTGGGCTGCGAAAACCTGCCCGTCACCTCGGTGCTGCACTACACCGATGCGTTGCCGCCGCACGAGCTTCCGATCGTCGTGACCGGACTGTCCGAGGAGGAACTCGGCCAGCACGGGACTGAAGGGGCGATGAAGCGCGCGCACCGCACGCTCGACCCGGAACTGCCGAGCGTCGTGGTGACCGGCTCGATTGCCGAGATGATCGGCGGTGGCGTGACCCCCGAAGGCACCAACATCCAGCGCTTCCTGCCGCGGACCATCGACGAGGACCAATGGCAGAGTGCTGATCGCGCGATGTGCTGGCTGTGGACGCAGTACGGCAAGAAGCGCATCGCGCCGCGCAAGCCACGGGCTCCCGGCGAGAAGCCGCGCGTGAACCTGATCGGACCCATCTACGGCTATTTCAACACCTGGTCGGACCTGGCTGAAATGCGGCGCCTGATCGAGGGTATCGGTGCCGAGATCAACATGGTGTTTCCGCTCGGGAGCCACCTGGCCGACGTGGCGAAGCTCGCCGATGCCGACGTCAATATCTGCATGTATCGCGAATTCGGCCGGCTGCTGTGCGAGACCCTGGAGCGTCCGTACCTGCAGGCGCCGATCGGCCTCTACAGCACGACCAAGTTCCTCGTGAAGCTCGGAGAATTGCTGGACGTGGATCCCCAGCCGTTCATCGAACGCGAGAAGCACACCACGATCAAGCCGCTGTGGGACCTGTGGCGCTCGGTGACCCAGGACTTCTTCGGCACGGCGAGCTTCGGCATCGTCGCCTCGGAGACCTACGCACGCGGCGTGCGCAATTTTCTCGAGAGCGAGATGGGTATGCCCTGCACCATCAGCGTCTCGAGGCGCGCCGGCGTCAAGCCGGACAACGCCGCCGTGCGTGCGCAGCTGCGTGCCCGTGCGCCGCTGATCATGTTCGGCAGCTACAACGAGCGCATGTACCTCGCCGAAGCGGGGGCGCGCAGCGTTTTCATTCCGGCGTCGTTTCCCGGGGCGGTCGTGCGCCGCCACACCGGTACGCCGTTCATGGGCTACAGCGGGGCCACCTTCCTGATACAGGAGGTCTGCAACGCGCTGTTCGATGCGCTGTTCCACATCCTCCCGCTCGGCACCGATCTGGATCGCGTCGAGCCGACTCCGACACGCATGCATCGCGAGCTTCCCTGGAGCGAATCGGCGAAGGCAATGCTCGACCGGATCCTCGAATCCGAGCCGGTGCTGGTCCGCATTTCAGCGGCCAAGCGCCTGCGCGATGCGGCCGAACGGGCTGCGCAGCAGGCGGGGGAGTCCGAGGTCACGATCGAACGGTTGCGCGGCGTACATGGCGGCGCGATACCGCAGCGGGAGCTCGCATGAAGCTTCCAGGTTCGGCGAACCATCGTGACGGGCACTCCGCCGAAGAGGCCGGTGACCGCACGGTGCGATCCGAGATCTGTCCGCGCAGCGGACGGATCGGCTTCCGTGGCGGCGTCCGCCGTCACGGTGATCCCGGCCGCGCCGGTCAGCGCGGTCATGGCCTTACGGCCAGTTTATGGAGGTTCTATGTCTGACGATAAGCGCGGCTCGCTTTCGGGGCTGACGGAGAATGAGGCCAGGGAGTTTCACAAGATCTTCGTGGGCAGCTTCCTGGCATTCCTGGTCATCGCGATCGTGGCTCACATTCTGGTCTGGCAGTGGCGTCCCTGGCTGCAGTGAAGGGAAATGTTCGCCGAAGCCTGACAAAGCAACGCAGAGGAGTATAGAAAATGTGGCGTCTTTGGTTATTGTTCGACCCGCGCAGAGCGTTGGTCGCATTGTTCGCCTTCCTGTTCGTACTGGCAGTGGTGATTCATTTCATCGTACTCAGCACGGACCGTTTCAACTGGCTCAAGGGACACGCAGGCGCTCCGACAGCTGCGGTGCAACAGCTGTCCTCGCTGCCAGCGACGGTGAGCTCGAACTAGCAATAGCGATTGCAGGAAAGCGCCGATGGCAGCGGGCGGACTTTGCGTTCCATTCACGGAACCAACCGTCCGCTGCCTGAAGCGCCAGGTTGGGACCAGCCAACAGCGTTGAGGGGATACAGTCATGGCGATGCTCAGCTTTGAACGGAAATACCGGGTACGTGGCGGAACGCTACTCGGCGGCGACCTCTTTGATTTCTGGGTCGGGCCGTTCTACGTCGGCTTCTTCGGTGTCTCCACCATCTTTTTCGCCCTGATCGGCACGATCCTGCTGGCCTATGGCGCCGCAATCGGGCCGACCTGGAATCTCTGGCAGATCAATATCGCACCGCCCGACATCCGCTATGGCCTGGGCCTCGCCCCGCTGGCGCAGGGTGGCCTGTGGCAGATCGTCACGGTCTGTGCGGTCGGGGCCTTCGTGTCCTGGGCACTGCGTGAGGTAGAGATCTGCCGCAAGCTCGGAATCGGCTACCACGTACCGTTTGCCTTCAGCTTCGCGATTCTGGCCTACGTCACCCTCGAGGTGATCCGGCCGCTGCTGCTCGGTGCCTGGGGACACGGGTTTCCGTACGGCATCCTGAGCCACCTCGACTGGGTGTCGAACACCGGCTACCAGTATCTTCATTTCCATTACAACCCGGCGCACATGCTGGCGATCAGCTTCTTCTTCGCGACGACCTTCGCGCTGGCGCTGCATGGCGGCGCGGTGCTGTCGGCTGCGAATCCGCCCGCGGGCGAGCCGATGAAGACAGCCGAACACGAGAACACGTATTTCCGCGACACGATCGGCTATTCGATCGGTTCGCTCGGGATTCACCGCCTCGGGCTGTTCCTGGCGCTTAGCGCCGTGTTCTTCAGCGCGGTCTGCATAGTGATCAGCGGACCGTTCTGGACGCGCGGCTGGCCGGAATGGTGGAACTGGTGGCTGAACCTCCCGGTGTGGAGCCACTAGTCCACCCAAAAAAGAGCATTGCGCATGGCACTGAAAAGCAACCGTCGGCGGATCGGGTGAGGAGCTCGTATGGCTGAGTACCAAAATATATTCAACAGGGTGCAGATCCGCTCTCCGGCGTATCCCGGCACGCCGCTGCCGGGTGGCATCTGGAAGCGGTCAGGGACAGGTTTCTTCAGCAACCTGCTCGGCAAGATCGGCGACTCGCAGGTCGGCCCGATCTATCTGGGCACGCTCGGCTTCCTGTCGCTGCTGTGTGGCTTCATCGCCTTCGAGATCATCGGCCTGAACATGCTGGCCCAGGTGCATTGGAGTCCGCAGCAGTTCCTGAGACAGCTGTTCTGGCTGGCGCTCGAGCCGCCGCCGCCTGCATACGGCTTGCACCTGCCGCCGCTCAACGAAGGCGGCTGGTGGCTCATGGCGGGCTTTTTCCTGACCAGCTCGCTGTTGCTGTGGTGGGTCCGGATGTACCGGCGTGCGCGCGCTCTCGGCCTCGGAACCCACGTGGCCTGGGCATTCGCCGCAGCCATATGGCTGTACCTCGTGCTCGGCTTCATCCGCCCGGTACTGATGGGCAGCTGGGGCGAGGCCGTACCGTTCGGCATCTTCCCGCACCTCGACTGGACCGCGGCGTTCTCGATCCGCTACGGCAATCTGTTCTACAACCCTTTCCACATGCTCTCGATCGCGTTCCTGTACGGATCCACGCTGCTGTTTGCCATGCATGCGGCAACGATTCTCGCGGTGGGCCGCTTCGGCGGTCACCGCGAACTCGAACAGATCGCGGACCGCGGCACGGCTGGTGAACGCGCAGCGCTGTTCTGGCGCTGGACCATGGGATTCAACGCCACCGTGGAGTCCATCCACCGCTGGGCATGGTGGTTCGCGGTGCTCTGTCCGCTCACAGGCGGCATAGGGATCCTGCTGTCCGGTACCGTGGTGGACAACTGGTACCTCTGGTCCGTGAAGCACGGCGTGGCGCCGTTCTACCCGCATGTCTTCCCGACAGTGCCGGATCCTGCAAC
This sequence comes from uncultured Steroidobacteraceae bacterium, assembly GCA_964528845.1. Classification (GTDB taxonomy): domain Bacteria; phylum Pseudomonadota; class Gammaproteobacteria; order Steroidobacterales; family Steroidobacteraceae; genus FEN-1191. Next base: position 29,507 of record CAZGVE010000011.1, read on the forward strand.
CCTACCAGGAGCACCGCGATGAACCGGCGGAATACACTTCCTTGCCTGGTGGCCATGGTTGGCTCGGCGCTGCTGCTCAGCGCCTGCGAGCGCCCGCCGGTCGATACCATCCAGCGCGGCTATCGCGGCCTCGCCATGGGGCTCGTGTACAACCCGCGCTCGCAGGAATCGCTGCAGGCGGCCAATGTCGCACCAGCGCCGGCCTCGCCCGAGCCTGGCTCGGACGGTCCGACCGCGGGCCAGGTCTACAAGAACGTGCAGGTGCTCAACGATCTGAGTGCCGCGCAGTTCGTCCGCGTCATGGTGGCGATCACCTCATGGGTCGCGCCGAAGGACCAGGCCTGCGCGTACTGCCATAACGGGGCGGATCTGTCCGCCGATGACAACTATCGCAAGGTCGTGGCGCGCAAGATGCTGCTGATGGTCCGGCACATCAATTCCGACTGGAAGTCGCACGTCGCCGGAACCGGTGTCACCTGCTATACCTGCCACCGCGGCAACGGCGTGCCTGCCTACACCTGGTACACCGCTCCTGACACGGCGTCTGGCGTGACCGGTACTCGTGCCGGTCTGCTCCCACCGGCCAGCACGGTCGCGTGGGCGGCATTGCCCGGCGATCCGTTCACGCCATTCCTGGCGGCGGATCCGCATGAAATCCGCATCGCGTCGCAGACTGCACTGCCCCAGGGAAGCCGCGTCTCGATCAAGCAGACCGAGTGGACCTACGGGCTGATGATGCACATCTCGAATGCGCTGGGTGTGAATTGCACGTTCTGCCACAACAGCCGTTCATTCACCGCGTGGGATCAGAGCACGCCGCAGCGCGCGACCGCGTGGTACGGCATCCGGATGGTGCGCGACGTCAACGTCAACTTCCTGAACTCCCTGACCGCGACCTTCCCGGCTGATCGGAAGGGACCGCTCGGCGATGTCGCGAAGGTGAATTGCGAGACCTGCCACCAGGGCGTGTACAAGCCGCTCTATGGTGTAAGCATGCTCAAGGACTATCCGGAGCTGGTCGGCAAGCCGCAGGATACGGCGGCGTCGGCCGCTCCCGCAGCTGGGGCACCAGCGCCGAATTAGCCCCGACGCAGCGCCGTGAGCAGACTGTCCGCGTCCCAGGGACCGTCGTGCCGCGCGCCATTGATGAAGAAGCAGGGCGTGCCGTTCACACCGCTGCGCACGCCACTGCGGAAACTGCGGTTTACCGCCGCGGCGTACTGTCCGGCGAGCGTTGCCTCGATCAATGCCTGATCCAGGCCGATATCCAGTGCCGCCCTCGCGAGGCTCGCATCATCGAGGGAATCCTGATGCGTATAGAGCCAGTCGTGCATCTGCCAGAAGCTCCCGACCGTCGCCGCGGCCTCGGCGAATTCTGCGGCGCGTTCCGCGTGCGGGTGGGCGCTCTTGAGCGGGAAGTGACGGAATACCAGGCATAGCGCAGCGCCCATGGCGCGCTGCACCGCCTTGACTTCCGGGTAGGCCTGCCCGCAATAAGGGCACTCGAAGTCGCCGTACTCGACCAGGACGAGACCGCCGTCGAGCGGTCCCTGATGGTGATCCGACGCTCCGACCTCAGGAGTCAGCCTGCTCATGCGATGCAGACCCGGGGCTTCAATGCCCGCCGCCATCGCCGCGCCGGCTCGATTCGAACAGAAACCAGGTGCGACGCTCGGTCTCGTCGATCCAGACCTCGATCAGGCTGGCCGTCGCGATGTCGCGGTGCTCCTCGCACACGTTGTGCACTTCGCGCAGGCGACCCGCGAGGTCCTGGTTGTCCTGACGCAGCTCGGCAAGCATGTCGAGCGGCTCGACGTACGCCGCGTCGTTGTCCAGCACGCGTTGCGTGCGCGCAATGTGCCCGATGGATCGGAGGGTCGAGCCGCCGAGCTTGCGGATACGCTCGGCGATCGGGTCGGTCATCGCATAGAGCTGATCGGCCTGCTCGTCGAGCAGCAGATGGTAGTCGCGGAAATGTGGCCCGCTCATATGCCAGTGGAAATTCTTGGTCTTCAGGTACAGCGCGAACACATCAGCCAGGATGGCGTTCATGCCCGCGGCTATGTCGCGGGTCGCGGCCGCCTTCAGATCGGTCGGTGTGCCGAGCGGCGCGGCTTGCCGGGCTTTCAGTGCTGCGCGCCGGGCTTTGAGCTTCTCATCCATGACCCCTCCCTGATGCGATGCTCGCGCAGTCGCGCGAACCGGTACATTAGCGCTGCGGAGCAGCGCAGCGCCTGCTGCTGGCGCCCGGCCTGATGTAGGAGAAATCCTACGCGCCGTCTAGCGGTGATCGAAGCGCACACGCGGGCGACCGGATTCGAATCGGACGCGCAGGTGGCGATATAGGACCAGGTACCAGATACCGATGAGCGCCGCTGCAAATCCGGACGCTGCACCGACGCCCAGCGCCCAGCGCGGACCGGCGACATCGGCCACCCAGCCGACGATCGGTGCGCCGATCGGTGTGCCGCCCAGGGCAATCGCGAGCATCATCGCCATCACGCGTCCTCGCATAACCGATTCAGTCGAGATCTGCAGCAGGCCCGTGGTTGAGGTCGTGAAGGTCTGCAGTGACAGGCCGCTGACCAGCAGGCCCAGGCCGAACAACCGGTAGTTGGGCATTACAGATGCCAGCGCGCAGCCGCAGCCAAAGAGTGCCGCCGCGCCGATCAGCACCGAGACATGGGGCTTGGCGCGGCGCGCGGACAGCAGGGCGCCGGCGACAGAGCCCACCGCCATCGCCGATGTCAGCAGGCCGTACTGTCCGGCTCCGGCATGAAATACCGTGACCGACATCGTGGAGATGAAGATCGGAAAATTGACGCCGAAGGTTCCGATCACGAACAGCATCGCCAGCACTGTCATGAGCTCCGGTCGCTGCCGGACGTAGCGGAAGCCATCGGCGAGACTGCCGCGGCTGCCCACGACCTGTTTGCGGTGGAGTTCATCGACCCGCAGCAGCGACAGCGAACTGAGCACCGCGATGAACGACGCTGCATTCACCAGGAATGCCCATCCGGTGCCGACTCCAGCGATCAATACTCCGGCGATCGCCGGGCCGATCAGGCGCGCGGCATTGAAAGAGGTGGAATTGAGAGCCACGGCATTCGGCAGGTCTTCCTCGCCGACGAGTTCGGAGACGAAGGTGTGGCGCGCCGGCCCGTCGAAGGCCGTGACGCAGCCTTGCACGAACGCGAACACATAGACGTGCCAGAGCCGCACCAGTCCGGTGACCGTGAGCACACCCAGGCCCAACGCGAGCATGGCCATGGCTGCCTGGGTCGCGAACAGGAGCTTGCGGCGATCGATGTGGTCGGCCGCATAACCGGTGAGCGGCAGCAGCGGCAGCTGAGGTCCGAACTGCAGCGCCATCACGATCCCGACGGCAGTTGCGTTGTGAGGGGTCAACCCGGTGAGCACGAGCCAGTCCTGGGCGACCCGCTGCATCCAGGTGCCGACGTTGGACACGATGGCCCCGATAGCCCAGACGCGGTAGTTGAACCCGCGCAAGGAACGGAACGTGGTTCGCACCGCCTCTAGCGACCTGTACGCCGATCTGTAAGGGCGATGCACATCAGGGCGACGCGGGGGTACGGGGAGACGGCGGGCATCGGGTTCGACTAGACCACGACGCCGGAATCAGAGTCAATCAGGTCACGGCTTCCGGAGCGCCGAAGCTACGGCAGCAGTTTGAGCTGGTGGGCAATATGCATCGACTCCGCAACCAGGCCGGCCACCCGATGGTGCCACGGCTGTTCCGGACCGGAATTGGGCGTCGGGCCGAGTTCCGCGCAGTGCGCGGAAAGGTGGCGCAGCAGATCGTCGGCATCCGCATCGCCATCCGCCAGGGCATTATCCCTCGACAGCAATGACATGCTCAGCTTATCGGCCCATTGCACGATCCGGACCAGGTCCGGGACTTCCGGACCCTGCTCGGGCAGCGCGTCGTGATGGCGCCGCACGACCTCGCCGATGCTGGCCGGCAGCGACCATTTCCTGCAGGCGTACCAGCCGAGCATGGCGTGGTCATGGCCCAGCGTCCCGCGCTCGATCGCCACCAGTTCGGCCGGCGATGCCCAATGTAATCCCTCGACCCGGCGTAGATCGCCGGGTGACTCCTCCAGCTGCACGAATCTGCCAATGTCATGCAGCAGGCCGCAGACATAGGCGCGCTCCGCGCTGGGGCGCAGGGCGGAGATTTCCTTGCAGAACATCCTTGCGAACAAAGCGGTCTGCAGCGAATGGATCCAGAGAAACCGCTGCGCTATGGAATTCGGTTCAAACACCTTGACCACGGCGAGTGCCAGCACCAGCCGCGCACATTGCTCGGAGCCCAGCCTCATGACCGCCTGGTGCAGGGTTACGATCGGGATCGTCGGCGCGCTGAACGCGGAATTCGCGTAGCCGAGCACGCGCACCGCAAACGGGGGATCGTGCTCCGCCAGGCGCACCAGTCGATCGAAATAGTCGTCCGAGTCCGGATTCAGGCTCAGCACCTCGCTCACGACCGCCGGGAGCAGCGGCAGATGCTCGAGCGTGCGTTCGAACTCTTCGCTGGTCGTGGAGGCGGAATGGGCCGTGTGCTGCATCAGGAGTGGCCGGTGTGCTCTGGACGGGGATCCGGTTGACAGAATGGGCGCGTGGCTGCCGCCGCGGGTGGCTGCGGTTCTCCAATCCCACGCGTGGCGGGAGTGCAGCGCACGATTCTGCGATGCGCGTCGCATCGCCTGACCGGTCCGGTACGCTGCCGGGCCTACAGCTCGCTATAGGCCGCGCGCGGAGTGCGGCGGCGCATCCAGCTCCAGAAGGTATCGGCCGGAAGGGACAGCGTCAGCATCACGTGCTCGAGGAACCCCAGCATCGCCAGCGCCGCCAGCAGCGTGAGACCGGTGCCCGCAAATGGCGCGTAGCGCGCTGACCATGCGACGCAGCACAGTAGCGCTGCGAGACCCCCCGCGATCGTCGCCGAAAGCGGAAACAGCCGGCTCATCGCCTGCTGGCGGAAGAAGCTGGCCATGTAGCCCAGGTGCGGCGGCAGCATCGCCGCGGCCACGTTGGGCACCCCGAAATGCAGGTTCAGCTTGGCGCTCACGCGCAGGCTCCACAGCAGCAGGAAGGTCCAGAATGCATACGCATTGGGAGCCCGCAACGTGTAGAGCGCCAGCGCGATCAGCGTCGCGAGCGTGGCGAGCTCGTGATAGAGGATTGCCTCGACGGCGTGCCAGAAATGGCGCGGGCCGTGGCAATCCGATGCGCAGGCATGTCGGCGCGGTCCCGTGATCACCCCCAGCAGGAAGCTGAGCTCGATCCATCCCCAGACCAGGATGGCGGCGCCGAAGGCGACGCAGGCACCACTCGCCGTGGCGGTGTGGCGACTCCAGGACAGCGCCCAGAGCGCGGCGGCGAGCACGAGCGTCGCACCACCGAGGCTCCAGCGAAAGCTGCGCGGCGCGAGGCGCCCGAGCCACATGATCGCGCCGGTACTGCTCCACCAGGCGGCCAGTACGTACAGAACGAGGGCGAAGCTGCCAGACATCGTGCTTGAGGTCGGTGTGCGGAAAAGCCTTACCAGGCCGGGGACAGCCGCACGTCCTGCGGCAGCGCGTTGGGCCGCACCGGCAGCACGTACAGGCGCACGAATTCGGCGGCCATCGCTGCAGCGCAGGCCGCCGCCTTCAGGCGGCCGAGTATGCCGCCGGCCTGCTTCGCCGCCGCGGCCGCGCTGGACAGGCGACTTAAGCGGTCCAGCCCCTTGCGGAAGCGGGGATGCGCAAGATCGAGCGTGAACGGAAACACCTGCTTGGAGATCTCGGAGGTGATCTCGAGCACCTGGTAATCGTAGTCCGTGGGGTCCATGCCAAAGGCCTTGTGCAGTTCCGGCCGGGCGTGATCGCGGACATACATGGTGGCGAATACGGCCAGCAGGAAGAAGCGGATCCAGAGCCGGTTACCACCGCGCAGCAGGTGCGGATTGAGTCGCAGCAGCAGCGCGAATGCTTCCCCATGGCGGAACTCGTCGTTGCACCACCGCTCGAACCAGCGAAAGATCGGATGGAAGCGGTTCTCCGGGTGGCGCTCGAGCTGCCGGAAGATCGAGATGTAGCGCGCGTAGCCGATCTTCTCCGACAGGTAGGTCGCGTAAAAGATCGCCTTTGGACTGAAGTACGTGTAGTGCTTGGCGCGAGTCAGGAACGCGAGGTCCACGCCGAGCCCGTAGTCCTTCAGCGACTTGTTGATGAAACCGGCGTGGCGGCTCTCGTCGCGGGCCATGTAGGCCATCAGCTCGCGCATCTCGGGGTTCTTGACGTGCCGCTTGATCTCGCTATAGAGCACGCAGCCGGAGAATTCCGCGGTCACGGAGCTGATCAGGAAATCCTTGAATTCCTCCCACAGCGCGGGAGGCAGCTCGCGCACCTCGTCCTTGAATGCCTCGTCACGCTCGAAGTGATTGCGGTTGCCGTCACTGCGGAACTCGTCCAGCAGCTGCTGCCACTCGCGCCGCAGTGGGGTGATGTCCATGCGATCCAGAGCGTCGTAGTCGGTGCGATAGAAGCGCGGGCTCAACAGGGTCGTCGAGACGGCCTGTTCCGTGGCTTCATTGCGCGGCTGTGTCAGGGTGGCGGAAGTCATGGGAGTGATGTCCTCACGGTGCGAGTCAGCGCGGAATCGGCAGCGAACATGGCTACGAACGGCGCGGCGTTGGTCGGTCCGAAGACCTCCAGGCTCACGTGCCGATCGGTCTGCGGATCGACGAGCGTCAGGCGGCCGTCGCTCCAGCGCGTCAAGGTGAAGGGTGACATCGCACCAATGCTCTCACGGTAGCGCTGGCGCGCCAGCCCGCGCAGCACACCGCGCGCAAAGCCATTGGTGCCGGGTGCCAGCACCTGCACGACGGCATCGCCATGATCGGCATCGCGCACCTCGACCGCACCATCGCTGCGATCGCGGAAGTTCAGGTGCAGCACGGTGACGGCCCGGGCCGCGGGCAGAGGTGTTGCCTGCCAGTGCATCAGCCGGGCCGCGGTCGCGATCAACAGCGAGAAGCCGATCAGCAGACCGGCACTGACCAGGATGGCCTTCGGTATCGGTTGCGCGTGCACCGCGGCGTGTGCGTGCGGAAGGCTCACGTCAGGCAGCCTGTGTCGTGGCGGGAACGTGCAGCGACGTCGGGGCCACGCGCGACGCCGGTTCACCGGCCGGCACTGCGCCCGGGGCACCACCAGCGCTCGCGAGCGCCTGTGTCAGCAGCCTGGCGACCTGCTCACCGTCGCGGATCGCACGCAGCGTCGGCTGCGGGCGCGAATAATGCCACGCGCGCACGTGCGGCCAGTTCACGATGTAGCCGACGCGTTTCGCGTTCGGCAGTGCCAGGGCCAGCTCGGCCGTACCATCGCGGTGGCGGCTCATCGCGACCGCCTCGATCTGCGGCAGCGGCAGGTTCAGCCCAATGGGCAGTGCCACGCCATGACGGATCACGATGCGGCGGTTGGTCAGGCTGTAAACGGTGGCGCGCGCACTCGCGAAGGCCAGCAGGCAGAGCAACCCGACCGCGAGCCCGCCGAGCAGCAGCAGCCGGCCGATCCCGTGGAGCAGGGGCTGAGCGCCCATGCCGGCCTGCCAGATCGAAACACCCTGCCAGGCGGCGATGAGCAGGAAGTAGCTACTTACCGGGACGACATAGAGCGAGCGCCGAGCCAGCGCCCACCACTGCGGCGAGCCCTGCCAGAGTAGCTTCTCGCCGTCGGGCAGCGAACCCGGAAGTCCGGGAATCTCCTCGAACTCGTATTCCTCGGCACTCATATGAGCGGTCCCAGGCGGGACGGCTCTGCATACAGGGTGCCGCCGGCAAAGTAGCCCATGATGCGATCTTCCTCGCGCAGCGTGATCTGGTCCGTGCCGGCGATCGCAGGCACGTCGGCGAACTGGTGGCTCAGGATCGAGCGCACACGCAGGCTCCGGCTCAAGGTGTCGAAGCGTGCAAAGCCGATCGGCACGAGCACGTGGCGTCGGCCGCCGGCAGCGTCGACCGTGACTTCGACGAAGCTGATCTGCGGCTCGGTGCGATCGACCCAGAGTTCGTGCACGACGCCGGCCTGTTCGCCGTCGCCCGCGATCACGGGCCAACCGCGCGGATCGGGATCCTGCGGCGAGACGCTGAACTCCGGATCGGCGCGCAGCGGCACCATCCTCGGATGGCCTTCGAGCGTCAGATCAGGCGTATCCGAACGCGCGGCGTAGGCGGCCGGACCGACGCCGTCGATCATCGGATTGCCCGTCGGAGTCAGCGCGGCACCCGGGAAGTAGGCGGCGGGAACGGCCTTGATCGGCCGGTCGTCGGCGCGGCCGTTCGGTGCCAGCACCTCCCCGCCGTGAGCGAGCCTGAAGGTTTTCGGCGACGGTATGGCCGGGTAGCCCTGCACGATCACGCGATTGGTGCGTTCGGTGCGATCCGACTCCAGTGGGTAGCCCTCGCGCTTGTCTTCGCGCCGAAGGTAGATGATCAGGCCTGCGAAGAAGGCCCAGAACACGTACAGCACGACCTGGGCCACGTCGAGATAGCCCGTCAATGCACCGGTACCCATGATGCGTCCTCCCGATTCCTTAAAAAAAGCCCTAGCCGGCCGTGCCGGCCATCCCCAATTCCAGCTCCCCGCCGTGCGGGGCAGGGAGCGCCACGCCGCCACCGACCCGGACCAGCGGCCCGAGCACGATGAGCGTCGCGAAGAGCAATCCGATTTCGAGCTGATACACGAATTCGTAACCCGCCGACTGGGAGACCAGTCCGGCTCCGAGCGCCCCGCGCATCGCGAGCGCAGAGATGCCGTCACGCAGTGCACCGCCCAGCGCGATTGCGAGGCCGGCGGCACCCGCCTGCGCCGCGCCCCACGCGCCGAGCGCCAGGCCGCTGTTGCCGCCGCGGTCGCGGTCCATCGCCTCGGCGAGGGTGCCGACCGCGAACAATCCACCGCCGAAACCGATCAGCGGTGTACCCAGCCGGAACAGCAGCGCGGCACGCAGCGGCGCCGCGAAGCTCACCAATACGAACGCCAGCAGGCCCACCAGCACGCCATAGCCGGCGATCCGGCACGGATCGGCGCCTGCTTTCAGCGAACGGGCCGACAGCACGAAGGCCATCAGCGTCCCGAACGCGAGGCCGGCCGTCAGCAGTGTGGTCGCGCCGACGGTCAGCCCCAGGATCTGACCGCCGTAGGGCTCGAGGATGATGTCCTGCATGTTGAAGGCGGCGGTGCCGAGCGACACGGCCCAAAGGAAGCGCACGGCACGGCCCTGCGAGGCGAACGCGCGCCACACCGCCTCGAAGCGTGGTGTGGGCTCATTGGTGGCAGCGCGCGACAGATCCCGCGGCTCCTGCTTCCACAGCGCCGCGATGTTCAGTGCCATCGTCAGCAGCGCCGCGCCCTGCACCACCTGGATCAGCCGGAGCTGGCTGAAATTCGCAAGCAACACCCCGAACGCAAGTCCGCTGATGACCATGCCGACGAGCAGCATCGCGTACATCAGCGCTATCACCCGGGGGCGCAGCGCTCGCGGCGCCAGATCGGTGGCGAGTGCGAGGCCGGCGGTCTGCGTGGTCTGCAGACCGGCCCCGGTCAGCAGGAAGGCGAGCGCGGAGGCGATGTGACCGATGATCAATGGTCCGTGGGTGTCGCCGGAGAGCACGATCAGCGCAAACGGCATGATCGCGAGCCCGCCGAACTGCAACATGGTTCCGAACCAGATGTAGGGCACGCGCCGCCATCCGAGCAGCGAGCGATGGTGGTCCGACTTGAATCCGACCAGCGCGCGGAAGGGGGCGAACACCAGCGGCAGCCCGACCATCAGCGACACCAGCCACGCGGATACGCCGAGCTCGACGATCAGTACGCGGTTGAGCGTGCCGATCAGCAGCACGGTGGCCATCCCGACGGTGACCTGGAACAGCGACAGCCGCAGCAGCCTTCCCAGCGGCAGCTCGGCACTGGCCGCGTCGGCAAACGGCAGCATCTCCGGCGTCAGGCGCATCCAGGCCCGAGTCCAGCGTGGCTGCAGTGCCCGGCTCATGCGCGCGTGAGCTCCTGTGCCTGGGAGGTGTAGAAGCCGTGAGCGATGCGCTGGCTGCGGCCCGCGCGCCAGGCTGCGAGGAGCGGCTCGCGAGCGAGTGCCGCACGCAGGCCCTTCGCTGCCACCGGCTCGATCGCCGGGGCGCGATCGGCGCGCGGGAACAGCCGCCCGACACCGTGCATCAGCTCGAGCAGCGGCGTGCTGGGCGCAAAGGTGAACACGATCCCACGTTCGCAGCGCGCGGCCAGGCCCGCCAGCACTCGCACCACGTCTGGAGTTCGGTAGTGAATCAGCGAGTCCATTGCGACCATGTAGTCGAAGTGACCCAATGCCGGATCGGTCATGTCGCCGGCCACGAACTCGATCTCGCCGTTCCCGTGCATGCCGGCAGCGCGCTCACGCGCCAGGCCGACGAGCGTCGCCGACAGATCCACGGCGAGCACCGCTGCACCGCGCTGCGCGAGCTCGGCTGCCATCGCACCGGTGCCGCAGCCGGCGTCCAGTACGCGCCGGCCCTTCAGGTCGAGCGGCAGCATCGACAGCAGGGTGGCGCGCATCTGGTCGCGACCGGCCCGCACCGAGGCGCGGATGCGGCTCACCGGCGCGTCGGAGGTCAGACGGGCCCAGGCCTGCACTGCGGTGCGATCGAAGTAGCGCTCGAGTTCGCTGCGCCGCTCCAGATACGTGGTCGTGCCCATCAATCGAATCCCAGCAGGTCGAAGATCTCGCGATCCTTCAGCGGCGCGACGATCAGTGGCTCCGTGCCGTCCCAGAGCGCCTGGGCGAGCTGCAGGTACTCCCGCTGCACCGCTTCGAGCTCCGCGGAGGGCTCCATCTCGAACAGCGTCGACTTCTTGAGCCGGCTGCGCCGGATCACGTCGAGATCCGGGAAGCGGGCCATGGTCTTCAGTCCGACGCGATCGTTGAACTTGTCGACCTGATCGGTGCTGGTGCTGCGGTTCGCGATCACACCGCCGAGCCGCACGTTGTAGTTGGCGGACTTCGCCTTGATCGCCGCGACGATGCGGTTCATGGCGAAGATCGAGTCAAAGTCGTTCGCGGTGACGACCAGTGCACGATCGGCATGCTGCAACGGCGCGGCGAAGCCGCCGCAGACCACGTCACCGAGCACGTCGAAGATCACGACGTCGGTGTCATCCAGCAGGTGGTGCTCCTTGAGCAGCTTGACCGTCTGGCCGACCACGTAGCCACCGCAGCCCGTGCCTGCGGGCGGGCCGCCCGCCTCGACACAGCGCACGCCGTTGTAGCCCTCGAACACGAAATCCTCGGTACGCAGCTCCTCGGCGTGGAAATCGACGGTCTCGAGGATGTCGATGACCGTGGGCACCAGCCGCTTGGTCAGCGTGAAGGTTGAATCGTGCTTCGGATCGCATCCGATCTGCAGCACCCGCTTGCCGAGCTTGCTGAATGCAACCGACAGGTTGGAGGAGGTCGTGCTCTTGCCGATCCCGCCCTTGCCGTACACGGCGAATACCTTCGCAGTACCGATCTTCAGTTTCGGGTCGAGGTGCACCTGCACGCTGCCCTCGCCATCAGCGCGCCGCGGCCGGGCACGGATCGCCGAGACCGGAAGTTCTGTCGTCTCCATCATGCTGCAACTCCTTCCAATACGCCTTCGACCCGGTCCTCGAGCTCCTCGCCGGCGCGGCGCAGAGCCGCGAGCGTCTCGGGATCGGGCTGCCAGTAACGGCGCTCGTGTGCCTCTATGAGCCGGTTGGCCACCTTGGCCGAAGCGGTCGCATTGAGTGCGGATAGCCGGTCGCGCATGCCCTTGTCGAGCACGAAGGTCCGGGTCAGTTTCTCGTAAACCCAGGGAGCCACCTGGCCCGTGGTCGCGGACCAGCCCATGGTGTTCGTAATGTGCACTTCGATCTGGCGCACGCCCTCGTAGCCATGCTCGAGCATCCCTTCATACCACTTGGGATTGAGCATGCGGGTCTGAGTCTCGAGCGCCACCTGTTCGGACAGCGTGCGCACGGTCCCGGCCCCCTGGGTCTGATCGCCGATGTACACGGGAGCGGTCGTGCCGCCGTTGGCGCGACGGATCGCGCGGCTGATGCCGCCGAGCGTGTCGAAGTAGTTGTCAACGGTCGTCACGCCGAGTTCTACCGAGTCGAGGTTCTGATAGGCGAGCTCGGTGCGCTCGAGCATCGAGCGCAGCAGACCGGCCTGCTGCGCGACCTGGCCATGACGGCTGAAGGCGAAGCTCTTGCGACGCGTGTAGGTCTCGGCCAGCTCATCTTCCTGGTCCCACTTGCCGTTCTCGATCAGGTGGTTCACGTTCGAGCCATAGGCGCCTTCGGCATTGCCGAACACGCGCAGCGCCGCGGTCTCAAGATCGCAGCCGTGCTCCTGCATGTGCGCGAGCGCGTGTTTGCGCACGAAGTTCAAATGCTCCGGCTCCTCGGCGCTGGCGGCGAGGAAGGCGGCGTCGGCCAGCAGCCGGATCTGCAGCGGTAGCAGGTCGCGGAAGATGCCCGAGATCGTGACCGTCACGTCGATGCGGGGACGGCCGAGCTGCGCCAGCGGGATCAGTGTTGCGCCGGCGAGGCGGCCATAGGCATCGAAACGCGGGCGGGCGCCCAGCAGCGCGAGCACCTGTCCTATCGGGCCGCCCTCGGACTTCAGGTTGTCCGTGCCCCACAGCACCACCGCAACCGCCTCGGGCAGCCGATTGCCTTCCTGCACGTGCCGATCGAGCAGTCGCTGCGCCTGGCGCGCGCCATCCTGTACGGCAAAGGCGCTCGGCAGGCGGAATGGATCGAAGCCATGCAGATTGCGGCCCGTCGGCAGGATCGCGCTGTTGTGCAGCAGGTCGCCGCCGGGCGCCGGACGAATGAAGCGGCCGTCGAGCGCGCGAACCAGTGCCGGCAGTTCGTGGTCCTCGGCAAGCAGTGCCGCGGCCCGTGCCAGCTCCTCCACGGCCAGTCGCTGCTGCGCGTCAGCAGCCGCCAGATCGCTACGGCGAATTGCGACCTCGGTCGGCTCGAGATCGACCAGCGCCTCGATGGCCGCTCGCCCGAGGCGCAGTCCGTGCGCCGCTTCGGCCAGCGCTTCGAGCATGTCGATCCGCTCGGCGCGCTTCGGGGCCTCGCCGACGATGTGCAGACCGTGCGGAATGAGCGTGTATTCGAGTTCCATGACGCGCGAGGAGAGGGCGTCGATCTGGGGCGCCGCCTCATCGATGGGCAATGCCGGACCTGCGGCCATCAGGTCGACCGCCTGGGCCTGCGTCTGGATCAGCGCGGCAAGGGCGATGCGGTCTTCCTGCGTCTCGGGCGACATCGCGCGCCAGCGCTCGAGCGAAGACTTCAGCTCTGCGAGCCCGCGGTACAGGCCGGCCTGGACCACCGGCGGCGTCAGGTAGCTGATAGTCGTGGCAGCGGAGCGGCGCTTCGCGATCGCGCCCTCCGACGGATTGTTGGATGCGTACAGGTAGAAATTCGGGAGATCGCCGATCAGCCGGTCGGGCCAGCAGTCGCCCGACAGCCCTGCCTGCTTGCCGGGCATGAATTCGAGCGCGCCATGAGTACCGAAGTGCAGTACCGAATGGGCGCGGAAGTCCTCGCGGATCCACCGGTAGAAGGCCGAGAATGCGTGTGTCGGCGCGAACCCACGCTCGAACAGCAGGCGCATCGGATCGCCTTCGTAGCCGACGCTGGGCTGCACGCCGACGAATACATTGCCGAACTGCGCGCCGAGCACATAGATCGAGCGGTCGCCGCTGAGCTGCCGGCCCGGAGCCGGGCCCCATTGGGCCTCGATTTCGCGCAGCCACGGCTCGCGGCGCACGTGGGATTCGACGCTGACCTGCGCGTGCACGTTGGCGTGCGTACCGCGCGTATCGGCATTGCCCTTGATGATCCGTTCGCGCAGCGCATCCACGCTCGCGGGCACTTCGACCCGGTAGCCGCCGCGCGCCAGTTCGCGCAGCGTCCGAAACAGCGATTCGAACACCGACAGGTAGGCGGCGGTGCCGGTGTTGCCGGCATCGGGCGGAAAATTGAACAGCACGATCGCGAGCCGCCGCTGGGCACGCTCGCTGCGGCGCAGGTCCACGAGTTTTGCGGTGCGCGCGGCCAGCATCGCGGCGCGCTCCGGGTGCGGGTGCATGTCGCGCGCATGGGACGCGTCAGCCGTGTCGCTGCGGCCGCCGAACACCAGCGGTCCGGTTCCGCCATCGAGCTCCGGAATTGCCACCATGATCGTGGCCTCGACAGGCATCAGGCCGCGCTCCGAGCTTTCCCATTGCTGCAGGGTCTGGAATTCCACCGGATGCGCGACAAGGTAGGGCACGTCGAGGCGCGCGAGCACGTCCTCCGCAGCCTTGGAATCGTTATAGGCGGGGCCGCCGACCAGCGAGAAGCCGGTCAGCGACACCAGTGCGTCGATGCAGGGCTGGTCCTCGCGGATGAAGTAGCGCTCGATGGCCTCGCGCGCATCCAGTCCGCTCGCGAAGGCCGGTACGACGCGCAGGCCGCGCTGCTCGAGTGCCGCAATCACGCCGTCGTAATGTGCGGCATTGCCGGCCAGTACATAGGAGCGCAGCACCAGCAGACCGACCGTGCCGCGCACGGCATGCGGCAGCACGGGCAGTTGTGCCACCTCTGTGCCGACGCCGCCCGGAAGGCGCGGGTGGTACAGGCCGACGTCCGGATAATCGATCGGTGGGTCGGCCCGCAGCTTGCCGCGCAGCGCACGGCGCGGTCCGTCCGCATAGCGCGACACCAGGAAGCGCACCAGGCTCGCGATGTTCGCCTGCGAGCCGCCGAGCCAGTACTGCAATGCGAGGAAATAGGCGCGCACGTCCTGGGCGGTGCCCGGGATGAAGCGCAGGATCTTGGGCAGCCGGCGCAGTATGCGCATCTGCTGCGCGCCGCCGCTCTCGCGCGGCGATTTCGCCTTCGGCCGCAGCTTGCGCAGCAGGCTCAGCGCACCGGAATCGCTCTGGCTCATGTCAAAACCGCCGACCCGGGTGAGTCGAACCACCTCGCCGGCCGACATGGCGCACAGCAATGCGTCGCAGCCGTCGCGGCGCGCGCGCAGTGCCCCGACGATCGGCAGGTAGTGCTCTTCCATGAACAGCATGTTCGCGAAGATGATGTCGGCCCGCGCGATGTCCGCGAGCACTTCCTCGAGCGCGGCGGCCGAGGCAGTCCATTCGGACGCGGCGTGCATCCGCAGCGTCAGGCCCGGGAGCTCGCGACGCAGGGACTCGCGCACACGATCGGTCGTGCTCGACAGATGGGTGTCCATCGTCAGGATCAGCACGCGCACGGGCGTCGCGTCAGCGGGCGTAGTGGGCTTTCGCATCATAGAGTGTCTCTACCGTGATGAGCGCAACGCTCTTTTCGGTGGCGTATCGCTCCGTATTGCGCCGCGCCTTGCCGCGTACGAAAAAGGGAATCTTCTGCAGCTCGCGCTCGGCTTCCGGTGCCCATTGAGTGTTCGCGGCCGGCGCCTGGGCCTCCGTCGGAGCCGGCGGTGCCGCCGCTGGTGTGCCCGCGGCGCCGAGGTGCGACGGCGCGGCCTGCTCGTGGAATTCGAAATCGCCGCGGAACATCGACAGCAGGTGCTCTTCGAGCCCCATCATCAGCGGCTGCACCCAGGTGTCGAAAATCACGTTGGCGCCTTCCCATCCCATCTGCGGGGCGTAGCGCGCCGGGAAGTCCTGCACGTGGACCGGAGCGGAGATGACCGCACAGGGCAGGCCCAGGCGCTTGGCGATGTGCCGCTCCATCTGTGTGCCGAGCACGAGTTCGGGTTGCAGCTCAGCGACGCGCGCCTCGACCTCGAGGTAGTCATCGGTGATCAGT
Organism: uncultured Steroidobacteraceae bacterium; assembly: GCA_964528845.1. Classification (GTDB taxonomy): domain Bacteria; phylum Pseudomonadota; class Gammaproteobacteria; order Steroidobacterales; family Steroidobacteraceae; genus FEN-1191. The sequence continues at coordinate 45,406 of CAZGVE010000011.1, forward strand.
GCCTCGAGGCCGTAGCTCGCCGCCGCGGCTCGGACGTCGCGCGCCAGCTCGCGGCTGTAGGTGCCCATGCCGACCACCGAGAAAGCCAGTTCCTCGGTGGCGATGCGCGCGGCGGCAATCACATGGCTGGCATCGCCGAAGATGAATACCCGCTTGCCGGTCAGGTAGGTCGAATCGACCGAACGCGAATACCAGGACAGCCGTGAGGGCGATCCGGCGAGCACGGCAGTGGCGTCCACGCCCGCCAGCGCGGCGACCTCACTGATGAACGCGCGGGTCGCACCGATTCCGATCGGTACGGTGCGGGAGCAGGGCTGGCCGAAGTTCTGCCGCAGCCATTCGGCGGCGGAGTTTGCGATCTCCGGATACAGCACGACGTTGAAGTCCGCCTCACCGAGGCGCGCGAGGTCGGCCGGGCTCGCGCCGAGCGGCGCCACCACGCGGACTTCGATGCCGAGCTGGGCCAGCAGGCCGCGGATTTCCCGGACGTCATCGCGATTCCGGAATCCCAGTGCGGTGGGCCCCAGCAGATTGCAGCTCGGGGGCGTTCCTTCTGGCCTGGGTGCGCGGGTCCGCATCGAGGGCGGCGGGGCGTGCGGCCCGGCCAGCGTGCGCACCAGGCGATAGAAGGTCTCCGCGGCGCCCCAGTTCTCCTTGCGCTGGTAGGCGGGAAGCTCCAGCGGAATCACCGGCACCGGCAACCCGAGGGCTGCGGACAGGCCGCCCGGGTCGTCCTGCAGCAGCTCGGCGGTGCACGAGGCACCGACCAGCATCGCCTCGGGCTGATAGCGCTCGTAGGCCGAGCGCACCGCGGACTGCAGCAGACCGGCGGTGTCGCCGCCGAGGTCGCGCGCCTGGAACGTCGTGTAGGTGACCGGCGGGCGGGAGGCCCGCCGCTCGATCATCGTGAAGAGCAGGTCGGCGTAGGTGTCGCCCTGCGGTGCATGCAGCACGTAGTGGACGCCCTGCATGGCCGCGGCGATGCGCATCGCCCCGACGTGCGGCGGTCCCTCGTAGGTCCAGAGCGTAAGCTGCATGGATCTACACCGCGAGCCGCGTGCGGCGCACCAGCGGCCGCGCGAACAGTTCGGCGAGGTCCGCCGCCTGCTCATACCCCTGGATCGGAGTGAATACCAGCTCGATCGACCACTTGGTCGTCATGCCCTCGGCTTCCAGCGGATTGGCCAGTCCGAGGCCGCATACGACGAGATCCGGACGCGCGGCACGGCAGCGGTCCAGCTGCTCATCGACGTTCTGGCCCTCGGTGATGCGCACATCCGGCGGCAGCAGCGCGAGCTCGGGTGCCAGGTGCTGCCGGTGCAGGTAGGGCGTGCCGATCTCGGTCGGAACCATCGAGAGCTCGCGGGACAGAAAGCGGGCCAGCGGCACTTCGAGCTGCGAATCGGGGAAGAAGAAGATGCGCTTGCCGGCCAGCAGCGGTCGGAAGCCGGCCAGCGCGCGCTGCGCGCGCTCGCGCGCAGGTGCGGTGATCTCGCGTACGCGCGCTGCAGGGATCGCGAACTGCTCGGCCGCCGCCTGCAGCCACAGCGTCGTGCCTTCGGCGCCAAGCGGAAACGGCGCCGCGATCTGCCGCGCTCCGCGCTCCGTCAGCGCACGCGCAGTATCCGCCAGGAACGGCTGCGCGAGCAGGAAACGCGTGCCGCTGCCGACAGCCGGCAGTTCGGCGGCGCGGCGCGGAGGCAGGAACTGCACTGGACCGATCTCCAGCTGCGCGAACAGGCGTCGCAGCTGGTCCTCGACCACATCGGCGAGCGCGCCGACGACCAGCACACCGGACTCGTCAGTGGCCGGCAGCGTCGGCACGAGCGAGGCCAGACACGCGTCCTCGCCCTGGGTGAACGTGGTCTCGATGCCGCTGCCGGAGTAGTTCAGGATCCGTACCTGCGGCGAGAACCGGGCCGAGAGCCGCTGAGCCGCGCGCGACAGATCGAGTTTGATCACTTCCGAGGGGCAGGAGCCGACCAGGAACAGCAGGCGGATATCGCCACGCCGCTCCAGCAGCCGCGTCACGACGCGATCGAGCTCGGCATTGGCGTCGGCCATGCCCGCGAGGTCGCGCTCCTCGATGATCGCGGTCGCAAATCGCGGCTCCGCAAAGATCATGACGCCTGCGGCCGACTGCACCAGGTGCGCGCACGTGCGCGAGCCGACCACGAGGAAGAATGCATCCTGGATCTTGCGATGCAGCCACACGATGCCGGTCAGTCCGCAGAACACGGCGCGTTGGCCGCGTTCGCTGACGATCCGCGGCGCGGCAGGGAGCACATCGGCCCCGGAGCGTTGCGGTACTGCGCTGCAGCCGCTCATTCCGTGACTCCGGCAGGGAAGCTCAGCGCCGCGCCGGTGCGCGGCTGTTCACGTCGGGCGGCGCGCAGCTTGATCAGGAACTGCGTCGCGTTGATCACGTAGCTCAGGTAGGCCGAGAGCGCGAGCAGCATCAGGCCGCGGGGCCCGAGCCAGCCGCCCGCCAGGGCAATCAGGTAGGCGGTATGCAGCGCGAGCACCAGCATGCTCACCACGTCCTCCCAGAAGAACGCGCGCGCGAACAGATACCGGCCGAAGACATCGTGTTCCCAGATCGAGCCGGTGATCATGATGGTGTAGAGCAGCGCGGTCTTGAGCAGGATCGAGCCAGTCGCGACGCCAAGCCCCTGGCCGGTGGACAGGTAGCGCAGCACCAGCGTCACGCTGATGAGGAAAACCAGGAACTGGACCGGTGCCAGCACGCCCTGCACCAGCGTCCAGGGGGAAGCGTCACGGCGTTGCCGTTCCTGGGCGGTATAGAGCGGCATGCGGGTGGACCTGGGGTTGCGCAATGGTGCGGTTTCGCCTGACTCCTTGACGTCGAACCCTAGACCGCTGTCCTGCGAGTGTCAACTGGATGGAACGTAAATTAAACTTGACAGATGCCTCGCTTGGAGAGATGGTTTGCCTCGCTCGCAAAATGCCCCCAATACCGGATACAGTGGATGTGAGAACAAGTACTTCCCGGTACTCCCGAATACCGATTAACAGGATGCGGCTGCCGGGCGAGTCAGGTCTGAAACAAAGGGGCAAGCGTATGACCTACCTTGGCGGGACAGGGGACGGGACCAGCAAGGGTGTTGCCGACACGGACGCCTCGCAGCCGAACGGTCTGGCGCGTGGACGCAAGGCTGGTGGCAGCTCGCGCATGGCGCGCCTGGTGCGTGCGGTGGAAGCGGAGATCGTGCCGCGGCTGCTGCTGTCGCGGCGCAGCGTGGCGCCGACACCGGTGCCTGCGAATGCCGAAGAGCTTGATCCGGGCGATGCAGCGGAGCTGGCCCGCCTGCTGCTGGTCTATGACATCGAGATTCCAATGGCGTACGTGGAGGCCATCCGATCGCGCGGCGTGCCGGTGCAGAGCATCTATCTGAACCTGCTGGCACCGGCGGCGCGCCGGCTCGGGCTGCTTTGGGAGCGCGACGAATGCGATTTCCTGCAGGTCACCGTCGGTCTGGGGAGATTGCACCAGCTGCTGCAGCGCCTGAGCCTGGCGGACCCCGAGCCCCCGCCGGTCGAAGTGCGCGGCTCGGGGCGGCGCGCGTTGATGGCGACCGCGCCCGGCGAGCAGCATGCGTTCGGCATCCTGATGGTGACACAGTTCTTCCGCCAGAGCGGGTGGGAGGTCTGGAATGAATTCCCGGAATCGAGCCAGCAGCTGGTCGGCTGCGTACGCCAGCATTCGTTTGCGCTGGTTGGACTGTCAGCGGGCACACGCTCGCGTGTCGACACGCTCGCCACCACTATAAGACAGCTGCGCCGCGCGTCGCTTAACCCGGGTATCTGTGTCATGGTGGGCGGACCGCTGCTGGTGCAGCAGCCTGAGCTCGCGAGTCGGGTCGGAGCCGATGCGACGGCGCTGGACGCGCGCGAAGCGGCGGCACGCGCCGAGAGCGTCTGTACCCTGCTGGCCGCTTCTAAGTAGCTGATTTCATGTATTCATAGAGGTAACCTCTGGTTCGATGCCCCTGAGTCACCGTGATAATCTTGCAACTTCTGGACTGCGCCCGAGCGATCGGCTACCCGCGTGAGGAAATTCTCTGCCGCCAAGAAGTGGCTCGGGGATCTGGATACCGAGACAGCTTCAACTTTGATCACTGCCGGGACCGACATTGCCCTCGTGGTCAATGGCGGGGTCGACGGCGTGATCCGCGACGTTGCATTCGGCAGTGACGAGCTCGAAGCGGATTTCGCCGGTGAGCCGCTGATAGGAAAGACCTGGTCGGAATCGGTCACGGTCGAGAGCCGGCCCAAGATCGAATCCATCCTGCGCGACGCAGTCGCGAAAGCCCCTCCGCGCTGGCGTCAAGTCAACCATCTGCTACCGAACGGCAACGACGTGCCGGTCATGTATGCGGCGATCCAGGTTGGCGCGCGCGGCCGAGTCGTCGCGATGGGACGCGGCATGCGCCAGCTCGCCACCACGCAGCAGCGCCTGATCGAAGCGCAACGCTCGATGGAGCAGGAGTATTCGCGCCTGCGCCAGGCCGAGACGCGGCATCGTCTGCTGTTCCAGGTCGCGTCCGAAGCGGTGATGGTGGTCGACGCCTCCAACCGCAAGGTCATCGAGGCCAATCCAGCCGCGGCGAGCATGTTCGGCGAAGCCGGGCGTCGCATCGTCGGCCGCTCCATTACCGAGCCGTTTGATACCGCGAGCCGGCGTCTCGTCGAGACGCTGCTCGCCACGGTCGCGACTACCGGCCATGCCGAGGAATTTCCGGTCCGCGCGGCCGGCGAATCGGCACGCGCCCTGCGCATCGCCGCGTCGCTGTTCCGCGAGGGCAGATCGGCCTATTTCCTGGTCCGGCTGCTGCCGGGCGAGGTCGACGCCGAGAGCGCCGAGCTGCAGAAGAAGAAGTCCCGGGTGCTGGAACTCATCGACGGCGCACCGGACGGCTTTGTGGTCACTGACATGCAGGGGCGCGTGCTGCTCGCGAACCGATCGTTCCTCGATGCCGTGCAGCTGGCCACCGAAGAGCAGGTCAGGAGTCAGCCCCTGGATCGCTGGCTGGCCCGCCCCGGCGTGGATTTCTCGCTGCTCGCCAACCAGCTGCGCGAGCACCACACGCTGCGACTGTTCGCGACCAAGCTGCGAGGGGAATACGGCGCGCTGACCGATGTCGAGATCTGCGCGGTCGCAGTGCCGGACTCGGCGGAACCCTGTTGCGGCTTCACGATCCGCGACGTCGGGCAGAGATTGCAGTCGGAGCGGCGCGCGACGGTCGATCGCCCGCGTTCCGTCGAGCAGCTGACCGAGCTGGTCGGGCGCGTGCCGCTCAAGGAGCTGGTGCGCGAGTCCACCGACATGATCGAACGGCTCTGTATCGAAGCGGCGCTCGAGCTGACCGGGGACAATCGCGCCTCGGCTGCTGAGATTCTGGGCTTAAGCCGTCAGAGCCTGTATGCGAAGCTGCACCGCCACGGCCTGGCGGATATCGGCGCCGAGGCCTCCGCCGCCGAGAGCTGAGCCGGCGGCGCGGGCCGCAGAAAGGGCCCTCGGAACGACTGTAAATCTGAATTGACAGTCTGTACTGTCAGACTTACATTACGTTCCATGACACGACTGGCCGCCGCAAAGCCCATAATCGTGCTCCCCGAGCCGCAAGCCGCGCTCGAGCTGCTCAAGCCGATCACCTGGTTCCCGCCCATGTGGGCGTTCGGCTGCGGGATCGTGTCGGCGAGCGGACAACGCGCGGTCTCGTGGTGGCTGGTCGCGCTTGGTGTAGCGCTGTGCGGGCCGCTGGTGTGCGGCACCAGCCAGGCCGTCAACGACTGGTTCGATCGCGAAGTCGACGCGCTGAACGAGCCCGGACGCCCCATTCCCTCCGGGCGGATCCCGGGCCGCTGGGGGCTGTACATCGCGCTCGGCTGGACCACCCTGAGTCTGCTGGCGGCCACGCTGCTTGGCCCGTTCGGCTTCGGCGCCACCGCGCTCGGCCTGCTGCTCGCCTGGGCCTACAGCGCTCCGCCAGTGCGGCTCAAGCGCAACGGCTGGTGGGGCAACACCGCCTGCGGTCTGTGCTACGAGAGCCTGCCCTGGGTCACCGGCGTCACGGTGATCACCGGTGCGATTCCTGATTTGCGCGTCACGCTGATCGCGCTGCTGTACGGGATCGGCGCGCACGGCATCATGACCCTGAACGATTTCAAGTCCATCAGCGGCGATCTGCGCATGGGTATCGGTTCATTGCCGGCGCGGCTGGGACCTAAGCGCGCCGCTGGCGTGGCCTGCATCGTCATGGCCGTGCCGCAGGTGCTCGTGATCGCGCTGCTGCTCGCCTGGGGAGAGCCGCGCCATGCAGCCGGCGTACTGCTGCTACTGCTCGCGCAGCTCGCGCTGATGCGCCGCCTGCTGCGCGACCCGCGCCGCTATGCGCCCTGGTACAACGGCACGGGCATCACGCTGTACGTGCTGGGAATGCTGCTGTCGGCGTTCGCGCTGCGGCCATTGCTCGCCGGATGAACATCGCATGAGGGACAGCAGCATGCGCGACATCGGCTGGACCGGCATGCTGCGCCTGGCGCTGGTACAGACCGCGATCGGTGCGATCGTCGTGCTGGTCACCTCGACGTTGAACCGGATCATGATCGTCGAGCTGGCGCTGCCCGCCGCGCTCCCCGCAGCGCTGGTGGCGCTGCATTACGCGGTCCAGCTGCTGCGTCCGCGCGTCGGGCACGGCGCGGACCGCGGCGGTCGCTGTACCCCATGGATCATCAGGGGCATGGGCCTGCTGGCGTGCGGCGGCGTGCTGGCCGCGGCCGCCACGGCGCTGATCGCAGCGCGGCCGATCGCCGGACTAGGCCTTGCGCTGGGCGCGTATGTCGCGGTCGGCGCGGGAGTCGCCGCCGCGGGCACGTCGAATCTGGTGCTGCTGACCAAGCGCATCGAGCCTGCGCGCCGCGCCACCGCCGCCACGGTGATGTGGATCATGATGATCCTCGGTTTCGGTTTGAGTGCCGGCGTGGCCGGACACTTCCTGCAGCCCTATTCGCCGCAGCGCCTGGTGCTGGTGTACGCAATCGCGGCCGCATCGGCATTCGTGCTCACGGTGCTGGCGGTCTGGAACGTGGAGTCGGACGCGCAGCCAGCCGAGCAGGCAGTTGACGTGCGAGCAGCGGGCGCGCGAGCGGCGGGCGGCACGGCACTTCACGGCGCGCGCGGTGCCGGATTCGGGGCGGCGCTGCGAGCACTGCTCGCCGATCCGGTGGCGCGCTGCTTCACGCTGTTCCTGTTCGTCTCGATGCTCGCATTCAGCGCCGAAGAGCTGCTGATTGAGTCCTTTGCAGGACTGGTATTCCAGTACGCGCCGGGCCGCAGCGCGCAACTCGCGGCTCTCGAGCATGGCGGCGTGCTGTGCGGAATGGTTGCGGTCGCGCTGATTGGCGCGCGCGTGCGCGCCCGCAGCTTCCGTGGCTGGATGATCGCCGGCACGATCGGCTCCGCGGTAGCGATCGGTGGGCTGGCGCTGATCGGCCTGTTCGAGCTGGCAGCGGCGCTGCCGACCGCGGTGTTCCTGCTCGGCTTCGCGAACGGCACGTTCGCCGTGGCCGCACTGGGCGCGATGATGGAGCTTTCAGCCGCCGGCGGCCGCGGGCGCGAGGGTCTGCGAATGGGCGTCTGGGGCGCGGCGCAGGCGGTCGCGTTCGCGCTCGGGGGTCTCACCTCCGGCGGCGCCGTTCAGCTGGCGCGCGAGCTCTGGCACCGCGCAGGCTTCGCCTACGCAATCGTATTCGGCGCCGCAGCGGTGCTGTTCCTACTGGCCGCCGTCTACGCGAGTCGGCTGCATCTGCCGGGGCGCGCTGCCGCCGGTACGGTCCGCGTACGCTCTGGGGCGCACGCGGGCCTTGCGACACCGGAGCCGGCACCATGAGCGACGCCACTGCACTTCCGGAGCAGATCTGGGACGTGATCGTAGTCGGGGGCGGACCCTCAGGTGCGACCGCGGCGAACGACCTGGCACTGGCGGGCCGCAGCGTGCTGCTGATCGATCGGGTGGGCCGCATCAAGCCCTGCGGAGGCGCCATACCGCCGCGCGTGCTCAGCGAGTTCGACATCCCGGAACATCTGCTGGTCGCCAAGGTGCGCAGTGCCTGCATGGTCGCGCCGAGCGCGCGCCGGGTCGATATGCCGATCGAGTCCGGCTTCGTCGGCATGGTCGACCGCGAACACTTCGACGAATGGCTGCGCGTGCGGGCAGCCTCGCATGGCGCGACGCGCCTGCGAGCGGAATTCCTCGGGGTCAGGCCCGGCTCGCACGGCGGCGATCCGTACCAGATCGAGTGCCGCGGCGCACCCGAGAGTGCGGCAGCCCAGCCGCTGCAGCTGCGGGCGCGCTCCGTCATCGGCGCCGATGGCGCCGCTTCAGCGGTGGCGCGCCAGTGCATCCCGCAGGCCGAACGCATGCGCTACGTCGCGGCCTACCATGAGATTGTCGAGTCGCCTGTCGGCGCCGACGGCGAGCGCTGCGAGGTCTACTACGACGGGCGCCTGTCACCGGATTTCTACGGCTGGGTGTTCCCGCATGGTGCGACCACCAGCGTCGGCGTGGGCAGCGCGCAACGCGGCTTCTCGCTGCGCCGCGCGACCGAGCGGCTGCGCCAGAGCGCGAACCTGGGATCCTCCGCCACGATCAGGCGCGAGGGCGCACCGATACCGATGCATCCGCTCAAGCGCTGGGACGACGGACGCGGCGTCGTGCTGGCAGGGGACGCCGCCGGCGTCGTGGCGCCCGCCTCGGGCGAGGGCATCTATTACGCGATGCTCGGCGGCCGGCTGGCCGCCGATGCCGTGCACGAATTCCTGCGCAGCGGCGCGCCGGCCGCCCTGCGCAGCGCGCGTGGCCGCTTCATGCGCGATCACGGTCGCGTGTTCTGGATCCTCGGCATGATGCAGTGGTTCTGGTATCGCAGCGATGTGCGCCGCGAGCGCTTCGTCAGCATCTGCCGCGACCCGGATGTGCAGCGCCTGACGTGGCAGGCCTACCTGCACAAAAAGCTGGTGCGCGCCCGGCCACTCGCCCATGCACGCATCTTCTTCAAGGACATGGCGCACCTGCTGGGTCTCGCGCGTGTATGACGCACGGAACTCCATCGCGCTGGAAGCCGATTCTCGCCGCCGCGCTCGCGGCCGGCGTGGTCGCGGTGCTCGGCGCGCAGATCACCGATCTCGGGCCCTGGTACTACTCGTTGCGCGAGCCTGCCTGGAAGCCGCCGGATGTGCTGTTCGGCCCGGCCTGGACACTGATCTTCGGCCTGGCCGCGACCGCCGGCGTGCTCGGCTGGCGCGCGCTGCGCAGTCGTGCGAGCCGACTCATGATGTGCGGGTTCTTCTTCCTCAACGCCTTTTTCAACGAGCTGTGGAGCGCGCTGTTCTTCCGCTTCCACCGCCCCGACTGGGCGCTGCTGGAAGTGTCGCTGCTCTGGCTGTCGATACTGCTGCTGATGATCGCACTGTATCGGGCTTCGCGGCGGGCCTCGTGGCTGTTGCTGCCCTATCTGATCTGGGTCAGTTTCGCCGCGGCGCTGAACCTGGCCGTGGTGCGGCTCAATCCGGTGCGGTAGTGGCACGGGGACGGCGGCAAGTGGGGCGAGGACGGCAGGGGATTTGGGCGGAGAATTCAAAGATCAGGGGACTGGCGGGAACGGGGCGCGAGGTACACCATCATGGAATCAGGCACTTCTTATAATCCGGCGGGCGCACGAGTGGCCCACGACTCAGGCAACGCGTGGGGCAACGGCTATGCGCTCGCCGCGCCGGCGCACCGGGGTGGCGGCAAGCCGCATCGCGGAATCGGCGCGCTGGCCACGAGCATGCGTGATCTGGTGCGCGATACGGTCTACGTGACCTTCGATGCGCTGCGCGGCCGCTACGACCGCTGATGCCCGGTACCAGCGCGAGCATCGCACCAGTGGCTGAACTGCTCGCCACGGGCCGCGTGTTCGACTTCCTGCTGGCGTTCATCGCGCTGGAGCTGGCGGCATTCTGCGGCTACCGGATGCTCCGGCAGGAACATCTGGTGCCGGTGGATGTCTATTTCCATATGGCCGCCGCGCTGGGACTGCTCGGGGCCGCGAGGGCCGTACTGCTCGGTGCCTGGTGGGGGCAGACGGGTCTGATGCTGGCAGCCGCGCTGGTGGCGCACGGGATTGCGCTGAGCCTGCGGTGGCGGTGGCGGCGGCGCGCCGTGACGCACGGCCTGCAGCGCGCGCCATGGCGGCTACAGTATCATTCGCACGAGTGAGTTGCAGTTCCAGGCATTACGGAGGTAGCGGATGAAAGACGAATTGATTGCGCGCCGCGCGCTGCTGAAAGCGGCGGTGGTTGGCGCGGTGGCCGTGACAGTGACGGGTCTGGCGGGACAGGCGGGTGCAGCCGATGCGGCGCTGGTGCCGCTGACGGCCGCTGATCCGACCGGCTCGGCGCTTGGCTATGGCGACGATACGACCAAGGTCGATGACAAGAAGTATCCGCTGCACAAGGCGACGCAGTCCTGCTCCAACTGCGTGCAGTACAAGGGCAAGGCTGGCGATCCGCGCGGCGGATGCAATATCTACGCCGGTAAATCCGTCAACGCGCACGGATGGTGCTCGGTCTGGGCGCAGAAGCCCGCCTGAAGCGGCGCATCCTTAAGGCGCTCACGCGCCGGCTGATCCTTGAGCCGGCGCGTAGCTCCCGATCTGCCCCGATGTCCCCGCTTTGACCGCCAGCGAGGCACTGATTAGCATCCTCATTCCCGCAGCACTGTGATCGAGGAATCCGATGCCGGACGGCAAGGCAGGCGGCGCCCCGGAGATGACCCGCCGTGGCAGCGCGCCGCCAGGCCATTACACTCGTACGGCCGTCGCACTGCACTGGCTGATCGCACTGCTGATCACGGCAGGTTTCACACTCGGCACGACGATGACCGATCTTGCCGTGAGCCCGCGCAAGCTGCGCTGGTACGCGTACCACAAGTGGATCGGGATCACGGTGCTGGGGCTGGTGGTCCTGCGTGTGCTGTGGCGTGCGCGGCACGCGCCGCCGCCCGATGAGCCGATGCCACACTGGCAGCGACTGGCGGCCCACCTCACTCACGGACTGCTGTATCTGCTGATGATCGCCACGCCGGTCGTGGGCTGGCTGTACTCTTCGGCCGCCGGTTACCCGGTCGTATACCTGAAGCTCTGGCGGCTGCCGGACCTGGTGGCCAAGGATGCTGCGCTCGCCAAGGTACTCGTGCAGGCGCACGGCCTGCTCGCCTGGACGCTGATGCTGCTCGTGCTGCTGCACGCCGCCGCGGCGCTCAAGCACCACTTCATCGATCGCGACGCGACGCTGCGCCGTATTCTGCGCTGGCGCACCCCATGACCCCTGATGACCGTAACCCTTTCCCGCTCACGGAGACACGCATGGCACGCCCCCGATTCGCCTGGGCCGCAGCTGCGACGCTGGTCATCACGCTGGCCGCCGCCGCGGCGGGCGATGCGTCCATCGACGGCACGAAGAGCAGCCTCATCGCCACGTTCCGGCAGGAGAACGTGCCGGTCGACGCGCCATTCAGGAAATTCAGTGGCCACATCCTGTACGACCTGACCCAGCCGGCCAGCGCGAAGGCCACGCTGGCGGTCGAGACCGCCAGCTTCGATCTCGGATCGGAGGACTACAACGCCGAGGTGCGCAAGAAGGGCTGGTTCGACAGCGCCAGCTACCCTCAGGCGAGCTTCGTGTCGAGCGCGATCAAGCCGGGAGCGCCGGGCCACTTCGATGCGACCGGCACGCTGACCCTGAAGGGCAAGACGCTGACCATCACGGTCCCGGTTACGGTCGGGCGGGTTGGTGCGATGCAGAGTTTTGACGGCGCACTGGTGATTTCGCGCAAGTATTTCGCGATCGGCGACCCCGACTGGAACGACGTCGTCGATGACAAGGTCAGCGTGAAGTTCCACCTGGTGGAGTGAGCCGAAGCCCCCCCGCGGAGCGCCCGCGGACTGGTAGAATGGCGCCCCTGACGAGGAGCACCGGCCCATGAAACTGATCACCGCCATCATCAAGCCGTTCAAGCTGGACGAGGTGCGCGCGGCACTTTCCGATCTCGGCATCTCTGGCATGACGGTTACCGAGGTCAAAGGATTCGGCCGCCAGCGCGGTCATACCGAGTTGTACCGCGGCGCCGAGTATGTCGTTGACTTCGTGCCCAAGTCGCGGATCGAGGTCGCAGTGCGCGACGACCTGGTCGAGCAGGTGATCGAGGCCGTGATCAAGGCTGCCAAGACCGGCAAGGTCGGCGATGGCAAGATTTTCGTGACCGCGGTGCAGCGCGCGATCCGCATCCGCACCGGCGAAACCGACGATTCGGCACTCTGATCAGCGCGGAGCCGATCGATAGAGCGCGTGCAGCTGCAGCTTGCCGATGACAGGATCGACCAGCTCCACGGTGTGCGTCAGCGCACTCTGCCCACGCAGCACTTCATAGCGCTCGGTGATGCTCGCGCCGTTCCCATAACGGGCGCGCAGCAGGAATGCATCGCCCGACCAGAAAGGGAGCATACGTGCGGTGCCGTATTCATCGAAGCGCGAGAACCCTTCTCCGAGCCGGTACTCGCGGGCCGGAAGTCCGTCGCTGCGCACGCGCACCGTGTCGCCTTCGACCTCCAGATCCAACGCGTGCGGGCTGGCTACGGCATGCACCAGGTTGGTCGCGAGCGCCCTTAAATCCGGACCCAGCTGCCGGGTATTGCCATACTGATCGATGATCGAGTCGGGTGGCGCATCGTCCCCACCGTCAGTATGCGCCGCGGAGCCCCCTCCGGGCTCGGGAGCCGGCTCCTGCTGCCCCTGGGTACCACCTTGATCCGGCCCAGATCCGGGGCTGCCTCGGCGGTGTCTTCCGCCGCCGCCGCCGCCACCACCACTACCGCCCACACCGCCGCCGCCACCGGCGCTGCCCGCACCATCGCCTGGTCCGCCAGGGCGCCGCGCACGCATTTTCTTGCGCGCCTCGGCCAGCGCCTGTGCGATGCGAACCCCGGCATCATCGCTGGCCGCGGAATCCAGCAGCCAGTGGCCGGACAATCTGGAATCGGATGGCGCGGTCGCAACCGTCTGGCAGCCCGGCAGCAGGCTCATCGCGAGCACGGCGGCCAGCACGCTGGCCAGCGTGCCGGCGCGCCATGGGCCGATCGCAGTCAGGGGGATACGGGACATCTCCCCACACTAGTGGCGCGCGTGGAACGCTGTCAAACGGGCCGGCGCCGCGCGCTACACTGCGTCCCCATGTACAGGGTCCTGCTGTATCTGATTGCCGGATGGTCGGGGTTCTTCGTGATGGCCATCGAGCTGCTGGGCGGACGGCTGCTCGCGCCGTATTTCGGCAGCAGCATCTACGTCTGGGGCGCGATCATCACGGTGTTCATGCTGGCGCTGTCGCTCGGTTACCTCGCGGGTGGCCGCGCTTCGCTGACCTCGCCGACCTTGAGGCGACTGGCTGCAATCCTGATGGCGGCCGCGCTGGTCACGCTGCCGGTGCTGGTGCTCGGCGACACCATGCTCGACCGGCTGTCGGTCGTGCTGACCGATCCCCGCTTCGGGTCGCTGGCAGGGGCCGCACTGCTGTTCTTCCTGCCGACTTTCGTATCCGGCATGGTATCGCCGTATGCGGTGCGACTGCTGGTAGCCGACCGCAGCAGCTCCGGCCATCACGCCGGCAAGCTCTACTTCGTGTCGACTTTCGGCAGCGCGGCCGGCACGCTGCTGACCTCGTTCTACCTGGTGCTGTACCTCGAGGTGAACCAGATCGTGCTGCTGATGGCAGGAGTGTCGATCGCCGTGGGAATACTGGCATGGCTGGTCCCCGCGGCGGAGCCTTGCGGGGAAGCGACATGAGGCGCGCGAGCATGAGGCGCCCGGTCATGAGGCCGCGACTCGTCGCGTTGCTGCTTGCGATCGTCGGCGCCCTGTGCGGCGGGTCGGTATTTGCCGACCAGGTGCTGATCCATACCGAACATTCGCTGTACCGTCAGGTCCTGGTTTATGACGACGGCAGCGGGCGCTGCCTGTGCTTCACGCGGCTGTGCGCGATCGGCCGCCAGTCGTGCGTGGACCTGAAGCGGCCCGATTACCTCGTGTTCGACTATACCCGGATGATGCTCGGCGCCCTGCTGCTCTCGCCCGCGCCGCGCAGCGTGCTCGTGATCGGCCTGGGCGGCGGCACGTTGCCGCACGCGCTCGCGGGTCTGCTGCCGGACGCGAGGATCGACGTCGTGGAAATCGACCCGGCGGTGCGGCGCGTGGCCGACCAGTATTTTGCGTTCCGGCCGGACGCTCGCGTGCGCGTGTTCGAGGAGGACGGCCGCGCCTACGTACGCCGCATGCTGCGCACCGATCAGCGCTACCAGCTCATCATGCTCGATGCCTATGACCACCAGTACATCCCCGAGCACATGCTGACGCGGGAGTTCCTGACCGAGGTCAGGAGTCTGCTGTCACCGGGCGGGGTCGTCGCGGCCAACACGTTCTCGTCGAGCCGGCTCTACCAGAACGAATCGGTGACCTATGCCGGGGTCTTTGGCAGCTTCTACAACCTGAAGAGCAATAATCGCGTGATCCTTGCCAGCGCTGGTACGCTGCCGGAACTGGATGCGATCCGGCGCAATGCGGATCAGCTCGGTCCGGCCCTGTCGAAGCTAGGCGTCTCGATGCCGGCGCTGCTGGAGCGCTTCACCACCAGCCCCGACTGGGATCCGAATGCGCGCGTGCTCACCGACCAGTACTCGCCAGCGAACCTGCTGAACGCCGCGCCCTGATCCGCCGCGCAGTGACCCTAAGCGCGCCGTTGCCTGTTTCAGTTGCCCGTTCCCTGGGCGTGCACGGTCACGAGGGTGCGCAGCTCCCGCAGCCGGGCCTTCACGATGGCGGCGTTGTCCGGCCCCATGCGCAGCAGCACCTTCTGGCCCGCCGAGAGATCTTCGAGTTTCGGATCGCCATACAGGTAATTGACGTTGGGACGCACCAGCGCGATCGGGCCCTGCAGGTCCGGAGCGGCGAGCAGGTCATCGATCGCGGCCACCAGCCGGTCATTGAAATACCCGTTCGGGTAACCGAGGTTCTGGTAGGCCTGCTGGAACAGCGGATAGTAATGGAAGTACAGCGCGGCGAACTGCTGCAGGTCGATCTGCTGCAGCTGCTTCACGTAGGGTGCGTAGCGCGCATAGTTGACGGGATCGAGCGTCGCCGCCTGCTCATCGCCGGTGACCCCGAAATGACCCGGTACCGGCCGCACCGGCCGCAGCTCGACGGCAACGCGTTTACGCGGCAGATTGTCGATCGTCACGACGATGTGGCGCACGAGCATCTCCGGGCGCAACAGCCCCTCGAGTCCCTGCGTGCCGCTGAGCGAGGAGAGTGCCGAGTGCAGCGGTGTATCGCTCGCATCGAGGGAGGGGAGGGTATCCGGAGTCTTCGCACCCTGGTCGGGAACCGGGTTCCGGACCGGCGGCGCACTCACCGGTGGCGCAGTCGCGGCAGTGGGCGGCGTCTCACCGGGTTCGCTGCGGGAGAACCACCAGGACACCAGGAGTACCGCCACGCAGACCAGGGCGACGCCACCCCCGATCCACCACCACATTGCCTTTCGCATTGGGTCCTCCTTAGGCTGCGAAGGAACCTAAGCCGGTTCGCAGCCGATTGCAACTCAAACGGCCCGAGTGCGTGCAGTATCATCGGGGCTGAATACCCGTGAATACTCCACTCCAGACCGCCGCCCGACATGCCGCCGCGCAGTGCGCGGGCGCCGTGCTGCTCGTGCGCCCCGCACACTTCGCCTTCAACCCCGAGACGGCGGTCAGCAATCGCATGTCGATGCCGGCGAGCGGTGCGGCCTCACCCGCGCCGGCGGCGCTCGGCGAATTCGCAGCGCTGGAGCAGGCACTGAAGGCGGCGGGGGTGCGCTGCTGCGTCGTGCAGGATACCGCGCTGCCGCCGAAGCCCGACGCGGTGTTCCCGAACAACTGGGTCAGCTTCCATGCCGATGGCAGCCTGGTGCTCTATCCGATGTGCGCACCCAACCGCCGGACCGAAGCGCGCAGTGCGATCCTCGACGCGGTTGCGGACGAGCTCGGGTTTCGCGAGCGCCGCCGGCTGGACCTGCGCGCCCACGCAGAGCGCGGCAAGTTCCTGGAGGGCACCGGCAGCCTGGTGCTCGATCACGTCGGTCGTATCGCCTACGCTGCCCGTTCGATCCGCACCGATGAATCGCTGGTCACCGAGTGGGCCGAATGGATGGGCTACGACGCGGTCGTGTTCGATACCTGCGGCCGCGATGGTGCGCCGCTGTATCACACCAACGTGGTGCTCGCGATCGGCGCGCGCTTCGCCCTCGTATGCCCTGCGGCGCTGCGCGATGCCGATCGCGGCCGCGTGCTCGAGCGGCTGCGTGGCGCAGGCCGCACCGTCGTAGAGATCGGCATGGAGTCGCTGTACGGGTTCGCGGCCAACATTCTCGAACTGCGGGTCGCGGCCGCCGATGGCCGCCACACCAGTGTGCTCGCGATGTCCGCACGGGCGCGCGCCGCACTCGCGCCGGCGGAGTGGGAATCGTTGCGCGCGGCGGTCGATACCGTGCTAGCCGTGCCAGTACCGACCATTGAGCACGTGGGCGGTGGCGGCGTGCGCTGCATGATGGCCGAGGTGCCTTGATGGCTGCGCGAGCGCGACGGGTTGCGGCCGAGCCCCTTGCACAGCGCGTGTACCGGTTGCTCGCAGACCGGGAATTCCATTCCGGCACGGCACTGGCTGCTGCGGCGGGCGTCAGCCGCAGCGCGGTCTGGAAGGCGGTCGCCGGGCTGCGTGCACTCGGGGTGCAGGTGCACGCGGTGGCCAACCGCGGCTACCGCCTGCCGCTCGCCACCGGGCCATTGGAGGCCGTGAGGGTCCGCGCGCTCCTGCCCGGCCCGTGCCGCGCGCGCCTGCGCCTTGGCACCAGCGTGTGGGTCACAGGCTCCACCAATGCCGACCTGCTGCAGTCCGGCGCGCCGCCACCGGGCCGGTTCGATTTCCGGATCGCGGAGTACCAGAGCGCCGGCCGTGGACGTCGTGCGCGCAGCTGGCTCGCCCCGCCAGGCGGCTCGCTGTGCCTGTCGATCGGCTGGAGCTTCGCGAGCCTGCCGCCGGGAGCCGGTGCCCTGGGCCTCGTCATCGGTGTGTGCGCGCTGCGCGCACTGCATGCGCTCGGCCTGCGAGAGGTGGCACTCAAATGGCCGAACGATCTGGTCGTCGCCGGCGCGAAGCTCGGCGGCATCCTGATCGAGCTGCGCGCCGAGAGCGGCGGACCTGCGTTCATCGTGGTCGGCATCGGTCTGAATGTCGCTCTGAGCGCCGCCTCGAGCGCCGCAGTCGTGGCGAGCGGCACACAGCCCGCTGATCTGGCCGCGCTCGGCATCGTGCACTGTGACCGCAACGCACTGGCTGGTGCGCTGATTGCCGCGTCGGTGGACGGACTGCTGCAGTTCGAACGCGCGGGCTTCGCACCGTTCGCGCAAGACTGGCGCGCGGCTGATGCGCTGGTGGGCAAGGCGGTCCATGTCAGCACCGACGCAGGTCCCGTAAGCGGCCACGCCCGCGGCATCGATGCCGCGGGCGCATTGTGCGTGCAGACGCGTGATGGTTTGCAGCGTTTCACGAGCGGCGACGTATCAGTGCGGGCGGTCCCTTGAGCACGCCGGCCCTGCTGCTCGATGTCGGCAATACGCGCCTCAAGTGGGCGCTGCTGCCACCCACGCCGGCCGCGGCTGGCGCGCGGTCGCGCTTCGTGGCCGCGGGTGCCCTGGCGCTCGATCCGCGCCGCAGGATTCTGCCTCGCGGTGGCGCATCGCTCGCGCGGTTCCTGGCGCAGCTGCCGCGCGGGCTGCCGGTGCTCGGCTGCAATGTCGCGGGGCCAGCGATCGAGCGGCAGATCGCGCTGCTCGCGCGCCGCGCGGGCCGCGCTCCGCCGCGCTGGGTACGCAGCGCCGCAAGCGCGGCCGGAGTTCGCAACGCCTACCGCGAGCCCTGGCGCCTTGGCGTGGACCGTTGGGTCGCATTGATCGGGGCGCGCCATGCCTGGCCCGGGCGGGCACTGTGCATCGTCAGTGTTGGTACGGCGATCACGATCGATCTGCTCGATGCGAGCGGACGGCACCGCGGCGGGCTGATTGCACCCGGGCCCACGTTGATGATCGATGCGCTGCTCGAGCGTACCGCCGGCATCCGGCGCCGTGCCGGCAGCGCCGCGGTGACCGGCAATCTCGCGGCCGCACCGAGTGCATTCTGGGCCAGCGATACTCGCGCCGCGCTGCGCGCCGGAGCGCGCCAGGCAGCCGCGGCGCTGATCGCCCGCGCACCGCGCGCCGCGCGCGAGCGGCTCGGCCGCGCCCCGACGCTGATCGTGACCGGTGGCGCGGCCTCCGTCCTCAATGCGCTGCTGCCCGCCGCGGTGCGGTACGATGCGGACCTCGTGCTGCGCGGCCTCGCCGTGATCGCGCGCTCCGGCGCCGCGCCATTCGCATAGAATCGCCGCGTGCGACTCGCCTTCCTGACGCTCGTAGTGCTCAACCTGGCGTTCTTCGCATGGGCGCAATGGATCGACGTCCCGGCCAATGCGGGTGGTCCGGCCAGGTCCGCGGGAGTTCCAACGCTGCAGCTCGTCGATGCGGCGTCGGCGCCGGCCTCAGCACCGGCCGCAACGCCGCCCGCTCCGGAGCCCCAGCCCGCGCCGCGGTCCATTCGCTGCCGCAGCCTCGGCCCCTTCGAGGACGCGGCTGCCGCCAGCAGTGCGTCCGACCGGCTGCGCACGCACGGCTGGCAGCCGCGCACGCGCAGTGCGCAGGGCCAGGTACTGGATGGGTATTGGGTATACCTCAGCGATCTGAAAGACCCGGCCGCCGTTCGCAGCGCGCTTGCCAAGCTCAGCGCAGCCGGGATTCGCGATACTGCGGCATTACCGGCGCCGCAGCCGGGCGACCGCGTCTCGGTCGGCTTCTTCGCCGATCAGGCGCACGCCGTGCGCCGCGCAGAACAGGTGCGCGCGCTCGGATTCAAACCGACACTGGACGTGCATGAGCGCACTGCAAACCAGCAATGGCTCGACGTCGACCTGAAGGTTGACGATCCGGAGCCGACGGCTGCCGACGCGCTCGGAGCGGCGTCCGCGCCCACGCCTGCGCCCGCCACCGCCGCTGCCAACGCCGCTGCCAACACCGCGTCGAGCGCGCCGCAGTTCGTACCGTGCCCGGTGGGCTGAGTCTCTAATGTGCTGTACCGAACGGATGGGCCTTAGGTCAACTCATTAGGCTCTTCCGATAATTAAAGCACCAATGCGAATTCGGGAGTGGCAATGGACCTGACCGCCGATGCGCTGTGGCTGGATTTCGAGGCCCTGGCCAATACCTATCCACACGATGCGGGGGTGCGCCTCACGGCGCACCTTGCCAGATGGCTCATCGAGGAGCGCCAGCGCGCGCAGCTTCCGATCCCTGCGGCACTGCATAAAGTCGCTCAGACGGTAGTAAGAGCCGTGGAGCTTCCGGAGGCACCGCCCGGCATCCCATCAGCTGCGGCCGGTGCTTAGAAAGCACGAGACGATGCCATCGGCTGGATAGTGTCGCCTGGCTGGCCGCCGCAGGCTGAGGTGCCCGAGGGGGCTGGCGTTACTCCACCGGCGTGAACATCACCGGGGCGCGTCCCATCTCGCTGATATCCCCGATCATCAGGATCATCTGGTGCGGCACCCAGAGATCGATCGGTGGTGCTCCCTCGTCGACGTAGAGAGTCAATTTCGCGAAGACGTGATGGCTCAAGTCCATCCGGGCGCATGCGAGAATGAGTCGGACGTCACTTGGGGGTTTGCCGGAGGCTGGCTTCGTCGCGAACGCACGAAATTCGCTGGCATCCTGTGGTGACAGGTCCGGGCGCAGCCGGACAAAATACCTACTTTGCAGTGTCGCCATGCATGCATCCTACGCGCTCGCCGGACCTCGTGCGCATTGCGCCACGGCAATGCTCGCAGTGCGCCGGCTGACGATCCTGCAGGGAGCCGCGATGAGTCGGTGCTCAGCCGCGGCGGGGAAATTGACCAGCGCCTGGCACGGAGCTGCCCCACTGCTTCTCAAGCCGTCTAAAATGAACCGGTGAAGAGCCGGCTTAGCTCAGTGGTAGAGCAGCGGTTTTGTAAACCGTTGGTCGGGGGTTCAAATCCCTCAGCCGGCATCACTTGCATGGTGGTCGGTTTGCTCAGCGTCGCTGCCCTATCGGATCGCGCTCTAGCCGGCCCACCGTTTCAAACCGATGATCCTGAACCGGTAGAGCGGGGCCATTACGAGTTCTATGTCTTTTCCGGCAGCGAAGGCACTGCGCTAGAGACTGATGTGATCGGCCCGGCGTTCGAGTTCAACTGGGGCGCGTTGCCCAACACGCAGCTGCATGCGATTGTGAGCCTTGGCGGCGCAGGATCGAGCGCCTACGGGCTGCTCGATACCGAACTTGGCGTGAAGTACCGCTTTATTGCGCAGACCGCGGATCGGCCTGAGGCAGGGATTTTTCCGATGCTGGAACTGCCCACGGGCAGCTACGCCAGAGGCCTGGGAGTCGGGAAGGTCTCGTACAAGCTGCCAATCTGGGTCCAGAAGGACTTCGGTCCATGGACCACCTATGGCGGCGGCGGCGTTCAAATCACGCATCAATACGGGTTTCAGAACTTTCCGTACGCCGGCTGGCTGCTGCAGCGGGACGTCGGGGAGCGGTGGACGCTGGGCGGGGAGCTCTGGTACCACGGTCCGGAGGGTTTCGCGACACCGGAGACGCGATCCGCCGCCATGCTCGATCTCGGCGGTTACTACTACTTCCACAAGCCGGAGTTTCAGCTCCTGTTCTCTGTTGGACACACCGTGGCCGGCCAGCCCGAGACCTATGCGTATCTCGGCCTGTTTTGGACCTGGGGCAAGAGCAACGCCGAAGCGACAGCGGCGGCCCAGTCAGGCTGGTCGATGATGCGTTGAGCGCCCGCACTCAAAGGTTGACTTCGGTGCCCGCCGACCGGGGAATCGCAATCGAACGGGAACAATGCGCTAGAATTCTGGTGGGCCTCGAGGGGAGTGTGCAATGACCACCAGACGCCAGTTCGTCGGCGCTGCGGCGGCAGCCGTGGCCGCGGCGCTGGGCGCGGCACCGGCCGCGTTTGCGGCCACCTATGACCTGATCATCAGGGGCGGGCGTGTCATCGATCCTTCGATCGGACTGGATGCGACGCGCGATGTGGCGGTCGCGGCCGGCCGTATCGTGGCGGTCGAGGCCGCTATCGTCGGCAGTGCCGCGGAAACCATCGATGCGCGCGGCAAGATCGTGACGCCGGGTCTGATCGACATTCATACCCACGTGCTGCGCGGCGCGGGTGGGCCGGCGCTGAACCTGCAGGATGGCGTGACCGGATTCATCGATGCGGGTTCGGGGGGCGCGGACAACATCGACGCGATGGCGGCGGTAGCGCGGGCGGCGCCACAGCTCGGCCGCGCACTGCTGAACATCGCGCGCACCGGCGTCACGGATGCCGGCGAGCTGATGGACCTCGGCGCCGCGGACGTCGGGCTTGCGCGCGGCGCCATCGCGCGCAATCGCGACATCGTCGTCGGCGTCAAGGCGCGATTGTCGAACAATGTCGCCGGAGCCAACGATCTCGAGGCGCTGCGGCGCGCGCAGGCAGCCGCCGCGCCGTTCGGGCTGCCGGTGATGATCCACGTCGGCCAGAACTATTCGCCGATGCATGCGATCCTGGCGCTGCTCAAGCGTGGGGATGTCGTCACCCACATGTACGCGCCGCCACCGAACAGCATTCTCGATGAGCAGGGCCGCCTGTACCCGGACGTACTGGCCGCGCGTCGCCGCGGTATCGTGTTCGACTTCGGCAACGGGGCCAACGATCATTTCAACTGGGACATGCTCGAGCGGGCGACGCGCCAGGGATTCTGGCCCGATACGCTCTCGACCGACTGGAACGTGATGTCCCGCCAGAATCCAGGCCTCGTCGATTTCCCCAACGTGATGTCGAAGTTCCTGCTGCTCGGCATGCCGCTACCGCAGGTGATCGCCTGCGCGACCGTCAATGCGGCGCGCGTGTTCGAGGCCTTCGAGGATCGCGGAACGCTCAATGTGGGCGCGCCGGCCGACATTGCGGTGCTGGAATTGCGCGACGGCACATTCGAATTCCTCGACAACTACCAGGCCAGGCGCAGCGGCCGGCAGCGGCTGTTCCCGTTCGCAACCGTACTGAACGGCAAGCGCGTTCCGGCGCGCGCGTAGTGCCGGGCATGCATCACCCGATGAAGCCCGCCACGGTCCTGGTCCGCGCGTTGGCCCCGCTGCTCGCCGTGGTCGCACTATTCGCGCTACCGCTCGTTGCGCAGGCCCATGCCCGTCTGAAGCAGACCGTGCCGGCCGATGGCAGCGTCGTGCACGGCGCGCCGGAGGCTTTCAGCTTGAGCTTCTCCGAGGCCGCGCATCTGACGGCCCTGAGCGTGCAGAAGCAGGGCGATGCTGCGCCTTTGAAGATCGCTCCGCTGCCCCGGGAGGTGAGTCAGGACTTCAAGGTGCCTGCGCCGCAACTCACGCCGGGCACCTACACGCTGCGCTATCGCGTCATCGCGGCTGATGATGGCCACGTGAGTGGGGGCATGATCACGTTCACGGTCGCTGCGGCCACGCCGTAGCGGACGGGGCATGACCCCGGATCTGCTGTCCGTGATCGTGCGCGCGCTGGGATTCGTCGCGCTGTACCAGGCCGTGGGCGCCGCCTTGTTCCTGTCCGTGTTCGGAAGACAGCTCGGGCGCTCTGCAGCGCCGATCCGGCGCCTCGCGCGGCTCGCCGCGCTCGCCGGCATCGTGCTGGTCCTGGCGCACCTCGCGCTCGAACCGGCGCGTCTGGCCGGAGAGTTTGCCGGCATACGGGACCCCGAACTGCAGCAGCTCGCGTGGCACTCCGGTGCGGGAGCCTCGCAGCTGCTGCAGGTGCTCGGGCTGCTCGGCATTCTCGTGTTGCCCGTCAGTGCCGCGGGCGTCATCGCCGTGGGCGGCTTCCTGCTGACCGGTCACACCAGCAGCCATCCGCTGCGCGCCGTGCTGGCCCCGCTGCTGGCGCTGCATCTGCTGATCGGCTCGTTCTGGTTTGGATCTTTGGGTGCGCTGCTGTTCGTATGCGGCCTCGAGCCGAAGCCGTTCGCCGTCGATCTGCTACAGCGCTTTTCGCGCCTGGCCGGTGCGCTGGTGCCGCTGATCCTGCTCGCCGGCCTCGCGATCGGGTGGATTCTGGCAGGGGATCTCACCGTGCTGCGCCGGACCTATGGCGTGCTGCTGCTCGTGAAGCTCGCACTGTTCGCGCTGCTGATGCTGCTCGCCGCCGGCAACCGCTGGGCGCTCGTTCCCGCCTATGCGGCGGGCAGCCAGCTGACTGCGCTGCGGCGCGCGATCGCCGCCGAGTACGGGCTCGTCGTGCTGATCCTGGCGACGACGGCGGTACTTACGGCGTACTTTTCGCCGCGTTAGCCCTTTAGAGCGGGTTGATGCGCTTGGTCGGCGTGAAGTGCATGTAGCCGAGGTCGATGCCCTGGCGCCAGCCGACTCCGAAGCGCACCGGGGCAAGTGAGATGCCGTCGCGCTGCATATAGTTGACGCCAAAGCCGCCGACGAAGTACAGGCTGCCATCCGCACTCGGAAAGCGCTGGAACAGCGCCTCGGCGCTGGGCAGGTTGTAGATCAGCACGAATACCTTGACGGCATCGGCCCCGAGATCGAATCCGAGCGAGGGACCCTGCCAGTACACGGCGCGTTTCGCACCGCCCTTGAACACCAGCTCGCCGTGCCCGTAGCGCACACCGACGGCGACCGCACCTCCGGCTTCCTCGCCGCGGATATAGGCGACCGGACGACCCTTCTCCTTGAGAACCTTGGCCAGCACGTCGGACAGGCCCTTGGCGCCGTTGCTGAAGAAATCCGATGCCGCCTTCGCGACCTCGTCATCGCTGTACACGGCAGCGTCGGCGGAGGAGGGGGCTGCAGCGATGGTCTGCCGCCAGGGTAGTGCCGCGAACCCGAGTAGCGCCAGCAGCGCGAGGCCCTTGAATGTGCGCGTGATTCTGAGCGTCATGGCGGGTTCTCCTGCTGATAGAGAGCGGACTGGTGGTGCCGCGGCACCTATTGTACGCCGTGCCTATTGTACGCCGCGGTGGAGGAGCGGGATCGCTTAGCTTAAGGTGGCGGTCATGTTACGGGTCGCGCGCATGGGTTCGCCGATGGGTTTGCGCATCGGGCTGATACTGTTCCTGATCTGGTGCGCACCGGTGCCGGCAGCGGCGCCGGCTGGCACATCGCTGCACACGTTCTGGAGCGTCAAGGGTGCGCACAACACGGTGTATCTGCTCGGCTCCGTGCACGTGCTCAAGCCCACTGACAGCGACCTGCCGGCCGAGGCGCTGCGCGCCTACGAGGGCGCTGGCGCACTGGTGATGGAGCTCGATCTCAACCACCTCGACGCATCGCAGCTTGCCGGATCCGGCCTCGAACTCGAGTCACTGCCTGACGGCGAGACGCTCGAGCACGTGCTCGGACCGCGTGGCTACGCGCGATTCCTCGAGCATGCGAAGCCGCTCGGACTCGATCCGGAACTGTTCAGTCACGACCAGCCTTGGTTCGTGGCCGTGGCGATCGAACAGCTCGAGCTCACGCGGCTGGGCTTCGATGCGGGCTCCGGCGTCGACGAGCAGTTCGCACAACGCGCGCAGGCCGATCACAAGCCGATCATCGCGCTGGAGACACTCGACGAGCAGCTAGGGCTGTTCGCGCATCTGTCGCTGCCGCAGCAGAGCCGTTTCCTCCTGCAAACGCTCGACGATACGGACGACGCCGCCCGGCAGGTCGATACTGTGGTGGAAGCCTGGCGGCACGGGGATACCGTCGCGCTCGGGCGCCTGCTTGGCGAGAGCTACGCGGAATTCCCGGAGCTCTACCGCCTGCTCACGACCGACCGCAATCGCCGCTGGCTGCCGACGCTGCAGGGTCTGCTGCACGAGAACCAGGATTACCTGGTCATCGTCGGTGCACTGCACCTGGTCGGCAAGGATGGCATCGTGGATCTGCTCCGCCAGGGCGGCTACGAGGTCGTGCAGCACTGAAGCTGCGCGCTGGCGTCGAGCAATTGCGCGCTGCCGTCGGGTGACTACGCGCTGCCGTCGGGCCGGTCGCGATGGATCGCCAGTGGCCCGAACGACTGGTTCACGGGCATCAGCTCGAGCGTATTGATGTTCACGCGCGCCGGCTGGCTCGCCACCCAGTGCACCGCCTCGGCGACGTCTTCGGGCAGCAGCGCATCGGCGCCCTCGTAGACCCGCGCGGCCCGGCTCGCATCGCCACCGAAGCGCACGGTCGAGAACTCGGTCCCGCCGACCATGCCCGGCTCGATGCTGGTCACCCGCACCTTCGTTCCGGCCAGATCGGCGCGCAGATTCAGTGAGAACTGGTGCACGAAGGCCTTGGTGGCGCCGTAGACGTTGCCGCCCGGGTAGGGATAGCTTCCTGCCACCGATCCCAGGTTGATGACGTGTCCGCGGCGACGCGCGACCATGCCCGGCAACAGCGCGCGCGTCATGTACATCAGGCCCGTGATGTTGGTGTCGACCATGTCCTCCCACGCGTCGAGGTCCGCCGCCTGCGCCGGCTCGAGCCCGAGCGCGAGGCCAGCGTTGTTCACCAGCAGGTCGACCGCCGAGAGTTCAGGGGGCAGCGCGCCCAGCGCTGCGGCAATCGCATCGCGATCGCGTACGTCGAGCACCATGGTATGCACTCGGTGGCCGGCGAGGTCGCGCTCGAGCTGCGCCAGACGCTCGCGGCGCCGGCCAGCGGCGATGACCGAGTGACCCTCGAGCGCGAAGCGCCGCGCGATCGCGGCGCCGAAGCCCGATGTCGCTCCGGTCACCAGTACGATCATGCCGAGTCTCCGGTGCGCGGGTCCCGTCGCTCGCCCTCCAGGGGCGCGAGTCCATACGGTTCCACGAGCTTCCACACGTGTTCGGGAATCATGGATTTCATCCGCGCGGGCTGTTCGCGGCGCAGATGGATCACCGTCTCCACGGCCTTCATATCAACGCGTGCGCGAGCGAATTCCAGACCCCGCGGTCCGATGCGCGGCATCAGCCAGCCGACCACATGGCGCAGCCATCCGGGCATGCGCCGCAGCGGCAGGCCACCCGCCGCCCGCTGCACGTTCGCGAGGAAACCGCGCACGTGCGCCGCGCGTCGTCCGGCACTGCCCGGACTCGATGCCCGCAGTTCGCTGCCGAGCAGCCCGATCAATTCCTCCCCGCGCTCGTTGCGCACCAGCAGCCACTGCTCGCCTTCCCCGCCCATGTAGCCGACCGTGATGTCTGCCAGTACGTTGGTGTAGTCGACGCAGGTGCGGCAGGTCAGCGGAAAGAAGTCCGCCGGCAGGCGCGAGAGCGGCAGCTGCAGGAACGGGATCGCCTTCACGCGTCCGTCTGCGAAGCGCAGCTCGACGTGGTAGTCGGCGCGAAATTCCAGGTACGTGATGGTGTCGGGGGATTCGGAGAGCAGGCCGAGGAACTCGTGGAAACGTTCGGTAGTGGTGTTGTCCGAGCACGGGGTTCCAATCACGTACAGGCGCTCGAAGCCGAGCTCGCGCTCGAGCGCGCGCAGCGCATACACCTGGCACGGGATGCCGATGACCGCGAGGCGGCGGTAGCCGCGCGCCCGGGCAGGCTCCAGCAGCGCGAGCAGTGGTGCGTAGCCCATGCGCATGCCACGGACTTGCGCCATCGCGGAGCTCTTGGTCACGAGTACCGGCACGGGGCGCCAGCGATCCTGGGGATCGGGCGCCATCGTCAGCACCGCATCGACCGCGCCGGTCTCGAGCAGGCGCTCCGCGATGCGCGTGGCGATGCCGGTCCACTGTGCGCCCTCGAGCCGCGGCTGGAGCGAGGCGCGCAGCATGCGCCTGAAGGGCCCGAAGTGCAGCTCGTCCGGGCGGCGCTCATCCCGGGGCCGCCCATGGACGCGGGTCTCGAGCCCCGCGTAATCCGGACTGATGAACTGGCACGCTGGGGAGCAGCGCTTGGGATCGGCCGTGCGTGAGATGCCGCAATCGGTGCACAGCGCTCGCGGCGCCGGCGTCCGCAGCTCCGGCGACCACAGTTCGGCGGCAGGGTGGTGGTCGGGGCTCATCGCAGCGCATCATAGGCCAAGCGTCGAGCGGCTGCCCGGGCGGCCACGCGGGCGGGTCGACGACCGCGCCCTGCTAGCATAGCCGCGGTACAGCAGGCGGAGACTGCAAGGATGCATTGGCGCGTATGGACGGCGTTCGCGGCACTGGGCGTGATCTGGGGCCTGCCGTACTTCTTCATCAAGCTTGCCGTGCAGGAAGTCTCCCCGTTCGTGGTGGCCTGGGGGCGCATCACGCTCGCAGCACTGGTATTGCTGCCGGTGGCCTGGCGGCGTGGCGGACTTCCGGCCATGCGCGGGCGCATGGCAGTCATCGTGGCGCTGGCGCTTACGGAATTCGCGATTCCTTATCCTGCGATCTCGCTCGGCGAGCGCTGGGTCAGCTCCTCCATCACCGGCATCCTGATCGCGACCACGCCGCTGACCATTGCGGTACTCGCGCGCTTCTTTGGCGTGCACGAGAAGCTGGGCGGCTGGCGGCTGTTCGGCCTGGCGCTGGGACTTACGGGGGTCGCGGGCCTGCTGGGCTTAGGGGGCGTGACCGGCGCATGGGGCTGGGCAGGGGTCGGCTGCATGCTGATCGCAACCGCCGGCTACGCGTGCGGAGGATTGATCATCCAGCGGCATTTCCGCGGTGTCGAGCCCACGGCCCCGATCGCGCTGAGTCTCGCGCTTGCCGCGCTGCTACTGATGCCGCCGGCAATGTTCAGCCTGCCGTCGCACCGGCCCTCGATGCTGGCGCTGTGTTCGATCGTCGTACTGGGTCTGCTGTGCACCGCGGTGGCGATGCTGCTGATGTTCTATCTCGTGAGCCATGCCGGAGCGGCGCGCGCCTCGGTGATCACCTACATCAACCCGGCCGTGGCGAGCCTGCTCGGAGTGCTGATCCTGCACGAGCACTTAGGGGTAGGCGGCACGCTGGCGTTCGTGCTGATTCTGCTCGGTTCCTGGATCGCGACGCGCCGCGACGCACCAGAGCGCGCCGCCGCGTAGCGACCCTCAAGGGGACCGCTGCGCGGCGAGGCATGGAGGTCCGTTCAGTTGGACGCCACCGCCTTGTTGCCGAAGGGCACGTACGAGAACTTCTGACCCGCGACGGTCGCGTTGTACATCAGACCGCCCTTGGCGATCGTGAATACCGCCATGCCGTGCTGGTACTGGCCCTGTGTCGCCGCGACGTCCTTGGTCGCGCTGGCACCGGAGGTCTCGCCCGCCGTGCCGACGCTGGCCGAGGCCGACGCCGTGATCACGATGGCACCCACGTCACCACTGAAACTGAAATTGCCTGACGTGAAATCATCGAGCGCTTCCTTGTCCTTGAAGAAGATGATCTCGCTGTAGGCCTGTCCGCCAGCCTGCGCACCGATGCTCACCTGATTCATGGTCACGTGGCCGATGCGGGAATCATGCCGGTATACGGTGCCGTTGCCGTGTGCTGCACCGACTACCAGTCCACCCTTGCCGATGGTGGGGAACACCGCGTAGCCGTAGGCGTCATCGAAGTACGCGCTGCTCTGGTTGGCGTGCTCGAACAGTTCCAGCGTCTTGCCATTCGGGTGCGCAGCCTGCGCTACCGCGAATGGGACCGCGAGCGTCGCGGCCAATGCCCATACAGGGCGAAAAGTCTTCATGGTCGTCTCCTTGGGGAATGTCTTCGTGGACCAATGCGGTCCCAGGACGCGATCGTGCGCGCCGCAATGGCGGCGGTCTGTTCGAGAGCGAACAGAGCAGGTCGCGCGCAGCTACTTCAGAGGTGCGACCACTTCAAGCAGGTGCAACTACTTCCGGCGCGGAACTACTTCCGGTGCGCGGCTACTTCAACTGGCCGTCGGCCTGCAGGTAAACACGGCGCAGCCCGTCGGGCAGGTTGTAGGCCGCCCGGGTCCAGTAGGCGTACTGCCCGAGTGCGGCGACCCGCTCCGCGCTCTCGACCGGCACGTGCGCGTCATGCAGCCGCTGACCTTCGGACACCAGCCGCTCGAGGCACAGCCTGAAGTTGACCAGCTCTTCATTGAGCACCGCGCGGCTGTCGATGAAGCCATGCGCGGGAAGGTAGATCCACGCCTGCATCGCCTCGGCGGCGCGCAGCGTCGCGACCCATTCCGTCGGATAGCCACTGTAGGTGGAGGGAAACAGCCGGTTGAAGTACGCCTCGCTCATCCACAGGATCTTCTGCGCCGGCAGGTAGACCTCGAGATCGCCGCCCGTGTGGGCGCGGCCGAGATTGAGGATCTGGATCTCGGTACCCCCCACGTGGAGCACGGTCTTTGGCTGCGCGACTTCCTGGTATTGGAGCGGCCTGCTGGTCGTGCGCTGGTCGAGCTTGGCCTTCGACGCAGTGCTGGCCAGGAACACGGTATCCGCCGGAAATGCCGCGTTGCCGCCGGTGTGATCGCCGTGATCGGCGCCGACGACGAAGTACCGGATGGGCTGGGACGTAAGGCGCGCGACATCCGCGACCAGACGCCGGACCAGCTCCTCGTTCTCGAGCCCGTCCGCGATCAGTACGCCGTCGCTGGTGACGACGATCAGGCAGTTGGTCGTGAACACCGGTTCGATGTTGGTCTGGTGCTGCAGCGATTCGTAGACATACACGTTGTCGGCGATCTTCGTGATGCGCGGAAAATCCTGTTCGGTGTAGCCCCGCACGGTCACGTCGGCGGTGCGCACGACATGGGTCGAGGTCGGCAGGGACCGGATTCGCGTGGTCGCGGCGGGTTGCGGCGCCTGCGCCGCGGTCACCGCTCCGGCCGCTGCAAACGCCCACGCGCCCACGGCAATGGCGCACAGTGTGCGCATGATCTCGCGTGTCATACTTTCTCCCGCCAGAGTCCTTTATCCTGACACGACACTCTAAGCCAACTACTTTCGCTCCGTTCGCG
The DNA here is from genome assembly GCA_964528845.1 of uncultured Steroidobacteraceae bacterium. Lineage (GTDB taxonomy): Bacteria > Pseudomonadota > Gammaproteobacteria > Steroidobacterales > Steroidobacteraceae > FEN-1191. The sequence goes on from CAZGVE010000011.1 coordinate 75,556, forward strand.
AATTTCGATGTAACCGAAGCATCACCGGCAACGAACATGTACGCAGCGAAGACTCCCCGAGGAAGGAGAACCAGAGTGAAGCCGACCGAGACGGTGCGCGACAGTTCGGCGCCGACGCTGCTCGGGCGGCATATTGCGGGCTCGTGGGAAGCGGCCAGCGGCCGCGAATGGCTGGTTGCCAATGGCCTGGGCGGCTTTGCGTGCGGAACGGTAAGTGGTGCCAATACGCGTCGCTATCACGGGCTGCTGATCGCGAGCTTCGCGCCGCCGGTCGAGCGCGTATTGCTGCTGGCCGGCCTGATGGTGAGCGTGCGCTACCAGGATCTGCGCTACGAGCTTGCAGCGAGCGAATACGCCGACGGTACGGTGGCGCCCCGGGGTTTCGTGCACATCGAATCCTTCCGATTGATCGACGGCGTCCCGACCTGGCACTACGCCCTGGCCGATGCACTGCTCGAGCAGCAGGTGTTCATGGAGCCCGGTACCAATACGAGCTTTGTCGGCTTCCGGCTGCTGCGTGCCGCGGCACCGGCCCGGCTCGCGCTGCGGCCGCTGTGCGCGTGGCGCGACTATCACAGCCAGCATCGCGGCATCGAGCCGTGGCGGGTCGAGTCGGGAGCTGGCAGTTGTACGCTGCGGCCGGAGTGGAACCAGACCGGACGCGTGCTGCACCTGGCGCTCGATCAGGGCCGCTTCGAGGAACACCAGGACTGGTATTGGCGGTGCCGCCATCGCGAAGAGGCCGACCGCGGCCTGGATGAGCTCGAGGACCTGTTCACGCCCGGCGAGTTCACCGCCGAGCTCCCGGTCCGTGGTCCGATATTCTTCAGCGCGACCAGCGAAGCACGCCCGGCGAGCCCCGGCGCTGAGGTGCTGGGGCTGGTAGTCCGCGAGGCGCGGACGCTGGCAGCCGCGCTACCGGCCTCGGCCCCGGCCTGGGTCTGCCAGCTGGCGACTGCCGCGGGTCAGTTCATCGTCCGGCGCGGTGGCACCGCCGGCGTCGGTGGCGGCGACGCCAGCGAGGACGGAATGAGCATCATCGCCGGTTATCCGTGGTTCGCCGATTGGGGCCGCGACACGATGATCGCGCTGCCGGGACTCGCGAGCGCGCTGGGCCGGCATGCAATCGCAGCGCGGATACTTCGGACCTACGCGCGCTACGTGGATCGAGGCATGCTGCCCAACCGCTTCCCGGACGGCGGGGAAGCGCCGGAATACAACACGGCGGACGCGACGCTGTGGTACTTCCATGCGCTGGACTGCCACGTCACGGCGTCCGGGGACCAGGCCCTTGCTATCGAGCTGCTGCCGGTGTTGCGGTCGATCATCGAATGCCACGTGCAGGGGACGCGCCACGGCATTCGCGTCGATCCGCGTGATGGCCTGCTCGCGGCCGGCGAGGCCGGCGTCCAGCTGACGTGGATGGACGCCAAGGTCGGCGCGCGGGTGGTGACACCCCGGATCGGCAAGGCGGTCGAGCTCAATGCGCTGTGGCTCAATGCGCTGCACGTGGGCGCAAAGTTTGCCGCGCACTCGGGCGATGCGGTCGCCGAGCGCTATTGCAAGGAATTGCTCCGGCATGCCAGCGCCGGCTTCGCGCGCTTCTGGAATGCCGAGCGCGGCTGCCTGTACGATGTCATCGACGTCGAGGCTGGCGATGCGCGCGATCCGAGCATCAGACCAAACCAGCTGTTCGCGCTCTCGCTGCCGTATTGTGCGCTCGAGCCGCTGCAGTCCAGCGCCGTGCTCGAGACCTGTGCACGCGAGCTGCTGACGAGTCATGGACTGCGCAGCCTCGCGGCGTCCGAGCCGGCCTATGTCGGGCGCTACGCCGGCGATGGCAGCACGCGGGACGGCGCCTACCACCAGGGTACCGTCTGGAGCTGGCTGCTCGGACCGTTCGCGCTCGCGCACTACCGCGTACATGGCGACGCGCGCCTGGCGCTGTCCTTCCTGGAGCCGATCGCTGCGCACCTGCGCGACGCCTGCGTCGGTTCGATCAGCGAGATCTTCGATGGCGATGCGCCGCACGCCGCACGCGGCTGCTTCGCGCAGGCCTGGAGCGTGGGCGAGGCGCTGCGCGCCTGGGTGGTTCTGGAGCGGAGCGCGAAGCAACGATGAATGCGGAACAGCAGCGGCTGCAGGAAGACATGGCGAGCGCGGCGCTAGCCGCCTCGGTCCAGGGCGCCGGGGCTGGAGCTCCGGCCGGCGCCTGGAAGTACTGGGGTCCGTATCTTAGCGAGCGGCAGTGGGGCACGGTCCGGGAGGACTACAGCGCACATGGCAATGCGTGGGAGTACTTCCCGCATGAGCACGCGCGCAGCCGCGCGTACCGCTGGGGCGAAGATGGAATCGCCGGCGTTTCCGATGTGCAGCAGCGCCTGTGCCTGTCGCTGGCGCTGTGGAACGAGCGCGATCCTATACTCAAGGAGCGCCTGTTCGGGCTGACCAACACCCAGGGCAACCATGGCGAGGACGTCAAGGAGCAGTACTTCTACCTCGACGCGACGCCTTCGCATTCCTACCTGAAGATGCTCTACAAGTACCCGCAGCGTGCGTTTCCATACGGCGAGTTGGTCGAGGAGAACGCGCGGCGCGGAGCGCAGCAGCCCGAGTACGAACTCATCGACACCGGGGTGTTCGACGACGACCGCTACTTCGACGTGTTTGTCGAGTATGCGCAGGTGGAGCCGGGCGAGCTGCTGATGCGCGTGACCGCGCACAATCGCGGCCCTGAAGCCGCGCCGCTGCACATCATCCCGCAGCTGCTGTTCCGCAATACCTGGACCTGGAAGCCGGGCTCGCGGCGGCCCGTGATACGCGAGCAGATGCCGGGAGTGCTGCGCGCCGACCACTCGGCGATGCAGCTGCACTTCCTGTACAGCGAGGACGGAGCGCAGGCGCTGTTCACCGAGAACGAGACCAACGGCCCACGGCTGTGGCAGAGCGCGGGGCAGGGCTACTTCAAGGACGGGTTCCACGACTGCATCGTCGACGGGAACGTCGCCGCCGTGAACCCGGACCGCTTCGGCACCAAGGCCGGGCTGTGGCACCGCCTGGTTATACCCGCGGGCGGTGAGGCCCAGGTGCGCCTGCGCCTGACGCGTCGCATCCTGCCAGGCGCGTTCATCGACTTCGACGCGCTGCTGGAGGCGCGGCGCGGCGACGCCGAGGTGTTCTATGAGGAACTGCAGCGCGATGTCGGCTCGATGGACGAGCGCCGGGTCCAGCGCCAGGCGTTCGCGGGACTGATCTGGAGCAAGCAGTATTACCACCTGGACGTGCCGCAGTGGCTGGACGGCGATCCGGGCCATCCGCCGCCGCCCGCGGGGCGCAGTCGCGGTCGCAACGCCGAGTGGCGGCACCTGAACAATGCCGACATCGTGTCGATGCCGGACAAATGGGAGTATCCGTGGTACGCGGCGTGGGACCTGGCGTTCCACTGCATCCCGTTCGCGCTGATCGACGCGGAGTTCGCCAAACAGCAGCTGGTGCTGCTCACGCGCGAGTGGTACACGCACCCGAACGGGCAGATACCGGCCTATGAGTGGGCGTTCGGCGACGTCAATCCGCCGGTGCACGCCTGGGCGGCCTGGCGCGTGTTCCAGATCGACCGCAAGCAGAGCGGCGGCGCGGGGGACCTCGCGTTCCTGGAACGGGTGTTCCACAAGCTGATGCTGAATTTCACCTGGTGGGTGAATCGCAAGGACACCGAAGGCCGCAACATCTTCCAGGGCGGATTCCTCGGGCTGGACAACATCGGCGTATTCGACCGCAGTGCGACGCTGCCGACCGGCGGTCACATCGATCAATCCGATGGCACCAGCTGGATGGCGATGTATGCGCTGAACCTCATGCGCATCGCGCTCGAACTCGCCCAGCACAATCACGTCTACGAGGACATCGCCACCAAATTCTTCGAGCACTTCCTGCACATCGCGGAGGCGATGAGCACGATGTACAACGAGGGCGTGGGATTGTGGGACGAGGCGGATGGATTCTTCTACGACGTGCTGCACCTGCCCAACGGCGAGCAGGTGCGTCTCAAGGTCCGCTCGATGGTCGGGCTGATCCCGCTGTTCGCGGTCGACACGCTCGAGCCGGAGCTGCTCGAGAAGGTGCCGGAATTCACGCGCCGGCTCGAGTGGTTCCTGCGCTACCGGCCGGAACTCGCGCGCCTGGTCTCGCACTGGGACGAGCCGGGACGCGGCCAGCGACGGCTGCTCTCGCTGCTGCGCGGCCACCGCATGAAGATGCTGCTCAAGCGCATGCTCGATGAGTCGGAATTCCTGTCCGACTACGGAGTGCGGGCGCTGTCGCGTGCGCACCTCACGGAGCCGTACGTGTTCCACGTCCAAGGCATGGACCTGTCGGTGCGCTACACCCCGGCGGAGTCCGACTCGGGGCTGTTCGGCGGCAATTCCAACTGGCGCGGTCCGATCTGGTTCCCGGTCAACTACCTGCTGATCGAATCGCTGCAGAAGTTTCACCACTACTACGGCGATGACTTCAAGGTGGAATGCCCGACCGGTTCGGGCCAGTTCCTGACCATCGAGCAGGTCGCCGAGGAACTCGCGCGCCGCCTGTCCAGGATCTTCCTGAACGATGCCGATGGCCGGCGCCCGGTCTACGGGAATTCGCCGCGGGCGCAGCGCGACCCGCACTTCCGGGACTACCTGCTGTTCTATGAATACTTTCACGGCGACAGCGGACGCGGGGTCGGTGCCTCACACCAGACCGGCTGGACGGCGCTGGTCGCGAAATTGCTGATGCCACGCCGACACGAGTCCGGCTGATACGAGCGAGCACCCGCGAGGAGACCGACGATGCAGGCAAGTGATCCGTCCAGTTATCTGCCCAGGCCCGTGATGCCGAAGTGCCCCCCGCAGCCGTGGCTTGCCGGGCAGACCGCGCTGGTCACCGGCGCCAGTTCCGGTATCGGGCGCGCGATCGCGCTGGCGCTGGGTGCCTATGGCGCCAACGTGGTGGTCAACTACGTCTCGGGCGAGGACAAGGCGCGCGAAATCGTCGATGCACTGAACCAGGCCGGAGGGCGCGCGATCGCGCACCAGGCCGACGTCTCGAGCGAGAGCCAGGTGCAGGCGATGTACGCCCGGCTGCTCGCGGAGTTCGGCACGCTGGACATCCTGATCAACAACGCCGGGCTGCAGCAGGATGCCCCGATCGAGTCGCTGACGCTCGAGCAGTGGAATCGCGTGATCGGCGTGAACCTGACCGGTCAGTTCCTGTGTGCGCGTGCGGCGATCCGCGAGTTCCGGCGGCATGGGGTGCGCGCCGACGTGTCCTGCGCGGCCGGCAAGATCATCTGCATCAGCTCGGTGCACGACGTGATCCCGTGGGCCGGGCACGTCAACTACGCCGCCTCGAAGGGCGGCGTCATGCTGATGATGAAGAGCATGGCGCAGGAAGTCGCACCCTATCGCATCAGGGTCAACAGCATCTCGCCGGGGGCAATCCGCACGCCGATCAATATGCAGGCCTGGGACACTGAGGCCGCGTATGACGAGCTGCTGAAGCTGATCCCGTACAAGCGCATCGGCGAGCCGGAGGAGATCGGCCGCGTCGCCGCCTGGCTGGCCTCGGACTACGCGGACTACATCACGGGCCAGACGATCTACGTCGATGGCGGGATGACGCTCTATCCCGGCTTCGAGACCGGCGGCTGAGGCGCACTGCAGATGCCCCCCAGAATCTCCGCGCACGGAGCGCTGCGCTCGCACTGGCCCGAATATCTGATCGAGGCCTGGGCGCTTGGCACGTTCATGGTCGTGGCTGGCGCGGCGACGACGCTCATTGATGCTCCCGGGCCACTGGCACGCGGTGCGGCCGTCGATCCCCGGCTGCCCCGCGCCGTGATCGGCCTGCTGATGGGTTTGACCGCGGTGGCACTGATCTATTGTCCCTGGGGCCGGCGCTCAGGCGCGCATATGAACCCTGCGGTGACGCTGGCATTTTTCAGCCTCGGGCGCGTGGCGCCGTGGGACGCGCTGTTCTACGCGGTTGCGCAGTGCACCGGGGGACTGCTCGGCGTGCTGGCGGTCTGGACGGTCATGGGCGAAGCGTTCGCGCAGCCGCCGGTGCGGTTCATCGCAACCCTGCCGGGCCCGGCGGGGGCAGGGGTCGCGTTTGTGGCGGAGCTGTCCCTGTCCTTGGTGCTGATGCTGAGCATTCTCGCGTTGATGGGGCAGCCGCGCCTCGCGCGCTATACGGGACTCGTGGCCGGCGCGCTGGTCGCGAGCTATGTCACGCTCGAAGCGCCACTCTCGGGCATGAGTATCAATCCGGCGCGGACACTCGCCTCGGCGCTGCCATCGGGGATCTGGACCTCGATCTGGATCTACCTGCTGGCGCCCTGCCTCGGCATGTGGCTCGCGACACGGCTGTATCTTGCGATCGGCGCGGCGCGTGCGGCCGGTTGCGCCAAGCTGCGCCATACGCCCGATCAGCCGTGCATCCACTGCGGGTACGCGCCATGAGCGGCTATGACGCGATCGTGATCGGTTCGGGCGCCGGCGGCGCAGCCGCCGCGTACGCACTCGCCACGCGCGGCCGCCGCGTGCTGATCCTCGAGCGCGGCGAGCGCCTGCCGCGCGATGGCAGCACGCTTGAGGTTGACGCGGTCGTTACCCGCGGCCGGTTCCTCAGTTCAGAGATCTGGAGTGATGGCCGCGGCCGCAGGCTGCGGCCCGAAGAGCACTTCAATGTGGGCGGCAAGACCAAGTGGTACGGTGCCGCGCTGCTGCGATTCTCGCCACACGAGTTCGAACCCGAACCGGAGTATGGTGCGCGCGGCTGGCCGATCGGCTATATCGAGCTGGCGCCGTATTACGAGGAAGCCGAGCGGCTGCTCGGCGTGCGGCAATTCGAATGCGAGCCGGGCCTGGTGCGCATGCTCGCCCGACTCCGTTCGACCGCACCGGCTTGGCAGTCCACGCCGCTACCGCTGGCCCTCTCAGCCGGCATCCTCGCAGATCCGAACGAGGCCTCGCATTTCGACGGCTTTGCGAGCGTGGGCAACTTCAAGGGGGATGCGGAAGTGTCCCTCCTCGGCCACCTGGTAGGGTTGCACAATGTCGAGCTCCGCACCGGTGCCGAAGTGCAGGCGCTGTTGCCCGCCGAGGCGGGAGGTTCGCGCGTTGACGGGGTGCGCCTGGCCAGCGGTGAAACGCTGCGTGCACGCACGGTGCTGCTGGCGGCTGGGGCACTTCACTCCCCGCGGCTGCTGGCCGGCTATATCGCGGCCACCGGGCTGCAGCAACTGCCCGGCGCCGCGCTGGTCGGGCGCAACCTCAAAATGCACCTGCTGACGGCGGTGGTCGTGCTCGCCGGCTCACGCCAGTCCGACCTGCTGCGCAAAACGATGCTGAGCGGGCATCCCAGCTTCCCGCATAGCACCGTACAGCCCCTCGGCTTCGGAGCCGATCTGATCGCCACGCTGGTACCGCGTCTCGTGCCGCGGCTGCTGGCTCGAGGCATAGGCGCTCGCGCGTATGGATTTTTCCTGCAGACCGAGGATGGCTCGCATCCTGACAACCGTGTCGTCCCGGGTAGCGGCATCAGGCCAGGCGGGCAGCGACCGGTGCTCGACTATGACGCGGCGCGGCTGCCGGACGCACGGCGCGAGCATGCAGCCCTGGTCGGCGCGTTTCAGTTCGCGCTCCTTCGCGCGAGGTACCTGAGCTTTGCGCAGCGGATCGGAACGCAAGGCACTGCGCACGTCTGCGGAACGCTCATCGCCGGCGCGGATGCGCGCGACTCGGTCGTGGATGCCAAAGCGCGGGTCCACGGCATCGACGGATTGTACGTGGTCGACGGCAGCGTTCTACCGCGTTCGAGCAGGGTCAATCCCGCGCTGTCGATCTACGCGTGGGGATTGCGCGCTGGCTACCTGCTCGCCGAGGAGCTGCAGCGGTGACGCTCCGATCCCCGCAAGCGGCGCGGCTGCACCAGCCGTCTTTTTGGCCTCGATTGATCAGGGCCTATGCGGAGCTGGTGCGCATCGCGCGCCTGCTGGGTTGGCCGAAGCTCGACCTGCTGGTGCGGTTAGGCGTGGCCCAGGGCTTCTTCGTGTCCGGCGTGCTCAAGGTCACGAACTGGGAGTCCGCGCTGTACCTGGCCGCGCATGAGTATCCGGTGCGCTGGATGGATCCGGTGCTGGCCGCCTGGCTCGGCGCAGCGATCGAACTGGTGTGCCCGGTGCTGCTCGCCGCGGGATTGCTGACGCGCTACACGGCGCTGCCGATGCTGGGCCTGATACTGGTAGAGCAATGCAGTTACAACGCGACCGACGGACAATTGTTCACGGCAGCGCTACTCGGCTGGTATGTCGTGCAGGGCGCCGGCGGATTCTCACTCGACGCGCTGCTGCGCCGGGGCCTGGCCGACAGCGCACTGCCGCTCGCGCCGCGGCTGCTGCGCGCTTCGGGCTGGGTGCGTACCCAGGTCACGCCCTACTACCTGGCACTGGCGCGTGCGTGGATCGGGCTCTCGCTGCTGCTCGGTCGCGGCCACGCGATCGCATTCATGGACTTGCCGGTGCATCAGCCCGCGCTTTGGCTCCCCGTGCACACTGCGTCCGCGTGGTCCGCGCCCGTGGCGCTCGCCGCAGGAGGGCTGCTGCTGACCGGACTCGCCACCCGCTGCACCGCGATCGCGTTGCTGCTGCTCGCCGCCGGAGCCGTCATGATGCGTTCGCCCTTCGCCGAGGACCAGTACCTGTTCTGGGCGCTGGTGCTGCTCGCGGTCCACGGCGGCGGGCGGATATCCGTCGATGCGCTGATCGGCCGCCTCGCCCGCGAGCGCTATCCGGAGCTCGCTGGCAAGCCGGCGTTTGCGCTCGATGGCCTGCCGCGCGTCGTGATCGTGGGCGCAGGCTTCGGGGGCTTGCGCTGCGCGGCGGCGCTGCGGCGGGTGCGAGCCGCCGTGACCCTGATCGACCGGGACAACTACCATCTGTTCCAGCCGCTGCTCTATCAGGTCGCGACCGCGGCGCTGTCGCCCGGGGATATCGCGAGTCCGGTGCGAACGCTGTTCCGCGAAGCCTTCAATACCCAGGTGCTGCGCGCCACGGTGACTGGCATCGACACCGCGCGGCAGCGTGTTCTGCTCGGCGAGCGCGAGCTGCCGTACGATTTCCTGGTGCTCGCGACCGGAGCTGCGCATAGCTATTTCGGCAAGGACCAGTGGCAACCCTACGCGCCAGGACTCAAGCGCATCGAGGATGCGACCGCGATCCGGCGCCGGCTGCTGCTCGCCTTCGAGCAGGCCGAAGCCAGTGAGGACGCCGAGGAACGCCGCCGGCTGCTCACCTTCCTGATCGTCGGCGGCGGTCCGACCGGCGTCGAGCTCGCCGGTGCGATCGCCGAGCTGGCACGCTTTGGGCTCGAGAAGGAATTCCGGCGCTTCGATCCGGCCAGTGCGCGCATCGTACTTGTGCAATCCGCTCCGCGGGTGCTCCCGACCTTCGACGAGAGACTCAGCGCGATCGCGCAGCGCAGCCTGCAGCGGCTCGGTGTCGAAGTACTGACCGGCAGCCGTGTCGAGGAGATCGATGCCCTGGGTGTCGTCGTCAGCGGTCGGCGCATCGATGCGCGCACCGTGCTGTGGGCAGCGGGCGTGACGGCTTCGCCCGCCGCCCGATGGCTCGGTGCCGAAGCCGACGGCGCCGGCCGGGTGAAGGTGGGACCCGATCTGCGTGTCGCCGGACTGCCGCAGGTATTCGTGATCGGGGATACCGCACTCAGTCTCGGCTGGGAGGGCAAGCCCGTGCCCGGACTCGCTCCGGCCGCACAGCAGGCGGGACAGTACGTCGCGCGATGCATTGCATCGCAGCTGGCTGGCGCGGCGGCACCGGAACCCTTTGCGTACCGCCATCGCGGCAGCCTCGCAACCATCGGTCGCAAGGCCGCGGTTGCGGACTTCGGCGCTCTGCGCCTCTGGGGCGCGCCGGCGTGGTGGCTCTGGGGCCTCGTGCACGTCGGTTTCCTGGTCGGTGTGCGCAATCGCATTGCGACGATGACCAACTGGTTCTGGGCCTACCTGACCTTCGGCGGGGGCATCCGGCTGATCATCGGGGAAGACGCTCCGGCGTCGCCGGCGCCGGATGCGGCACCGGCGCCGGCCGGCGCGGCGACGACAACCGGCAGCGGCGCGTAGAATCGAGCGCATCACCGGAGTTTCATCGCGCATGCCCTCTTTCGATACCGTGTCCAAGGTCGATACACACGAGCTCACTAACGCGGTGGATCAGGCCAGACGTGAACTGGAAAAGCGCTACGACCTGCGCGGCACCAGCGCGCGTTTCGAACTCGAGGGTTTCGTGATCACTCAGTTCGCTCCGAGCGAGTACCAGCTCGAGCAACTGCTGGACATCCTGCGCCTGCGCCTCGCGGCGCGCGGCATCGATGCGCGCTGCCTTGAGCTCGGCGAGGTCGAGACCAATCTCGCGGGATCGCGGCGCAAGCTCACGATCCGGCAGGGTATTGAGCAGATGCAGGCCAAGAAGCTCATCGCCTCCCTGAAGGAAGCGAAGCTGAAGGTCGAGGCCCAGATCCAGGGCGACAAGCTGCGGGTCACCGGCAAGAAGCGCGATGATCTGCAGCTCGCCATCGCGCTGCTGCGCAAGGCCGACGTGGACCTGCCGTTGCAGTTCGAGAATTTCCGCGACTGAGCGGCAAGCTACGACGGGGCGCCAGGCCCGTTACGTTCCCTGGCGCACCGAAGGAACTCCCGCCCGCCCGCTAGACTCCGGCCCCACGTTGCGCAGTGCGCATTCACGGAGTGACAGCCATGCAGAATCTCGACGAGATCAAAGGTGTGTGGAAGCAGCAGGTCGGAGCCGCCAAGATCGCCTGGGGCAAACTGACGGAAGATGAGCTGCTGCAGGTGCAGGGCCGGCGCGACCGGCTGGCGGGACTGGTCCAGGAGCGCTACGGACTGGCGCGCGCCGATGCAGATCGCCAGGTCAAGGAATTCTTCGAGAAGCTCAAGCGCTGACGAGCGCTGCCGGCGCCGTCCCGGGGCGCCTGACCCGTTACAGGCGCCGGCCCTGGACGAGCTGCAGGATAATCATGACGATCGCGATCACGAGCAGCACGTGAATGAACCCGCCCATCGTGTAGGAACTCACGAGGCCGAGCAGCCAGAGGATGACCAGAATGACGGCGATGGTGTAAAGCATGATCGTTTTCCTTCTTCCGAGCGCCGGCCTTCAGCCGGCAGTCAAACCCCCGCGCCGGATACTCTGTGCGTGTATCGGCCCCACGGTCGGTGCGCTTTCGCACATAGGGGCCGTCAGCTGGGGTAGGGCCGTCAGCTGAGCGCGCGCAAATACGCCGTCTTCGCGGTCCGGTAGCAGCTGCAGGCGGCCTTTTCGAGGCCCCGCGCGTCGAGGACATCGACCCGACCGCGGCTGTAGTGGATCAGACCGCGCGCCTGCAGGGCGCCAGCCGCCCGCGTGACGCCAGCGCGGCGCACGCCCAGGATGCTCGCCAGGAATTCGTGAGTGACCCGGAAAACGTCGGAATGCGCGCGGTCGCGCGTCATCAGCAGCCAGCGCGCCAGTCGGGCTTCGACCCGGTGAAAATGCGTACAGGCGACGAGCTGCGAGGTCTGGCTCAGGCGCACGCACGCATAGAGGTTGAGCCGCGCCCGCAGTGCGGCGCTGCGCGCGAGTTCCTGCTGGAACCCCGCCGCTTCGATGCGCCAGGCCGATCCCGCTCCCTGTACCTGCGCGCGCAGCGGCGATCGGGTCACGCCGAGCATCAGGGACAGACCCAGCATCCCTTCATCGCCTACCAGCGCGACCTCGAGGCTGTCCTGATCGTCGGTCCGGGCGACGACCGACACGAAGCTGCGGGTCGGAAAAAATGCGTGGCGCATCGGCTCGCCCGGGGTGAAGAGCACCTCGGCCAGCGCGAGCTCCACGGGCTCGCAGCGTGCCAGCAGGTGCTTTCGATCGCGCTCAGGAAGCGGCGCCAGTAGCCGGTTACCGGCTATCGCGCTGGATACCTGGGGCATGTGGACTCTCCTGCCATCGGTACGGTTGAGTACGACCAGGAGGCGAGCATGCGTAGCGAAAGTCCCGGCGTCCGTACGCTGCACCACGCTGCAGCAGGGAGGCAAGCCGCAATGGGGCTCACTGCGGCAACAGGCGATCGGTCTCCCGCTTGACTACCGCATAGCATTCGCAGGAAAGGCGCTCGAGCGCAGGCCGATCCAGAACCGTGATCTGTCCGCGGCTGTAGCGGATGACCCCAAGCTTCTGCAGCTTGCCGGCCGCTTCAGTCACGCCCTCGCGCCGCACGCCGAGCATGTTGGCGATGAGTTCCTGCGTCATGGTCAGCTGATTGATGTTCAGCCGGTCGAGCGAGAGCAGCAGCCAGCGAC
>CAZGVE010000012.1:0-10508 GCA_964528845.1 uncultured Steroidobacteraceae bacterium
CGGGACCGTCTGCTGCGCTACTCGAGTGCGGAACGCCCGCTCGCGCTGCAGCTCGGAGGCAGCGATCCGGCCCTGCTGGCCAGCGCGGCTCGGGCCGGGCAGGAATGGGGTTACGACGAGATAAACTTGAACTGCGGCTGTCCGAGCGATCGCGTGCATTCGGGCGCGTTCGGCGCCTGCCTGATGCAGCGGCCGGAGCGCGTCGCCGAATGTGTCGCGGCGATGCGAGCGGCGGTCGGCGTGCCGGTGACCGTCAAGATGCGAATCGGAGTCATTCACGCCCCTGGCGCGCGCGCGCAGCTTGGGCAGTTCGGAGAGCCGGAGTACGCCGCGCTGCACGCATTCACCGCGGCGGCGGCCGCCGCCGGCTGCCGGCAATTCATCGTGCATGCGCGCCGGGCGGTGCTTGGCGGATTCTCGCCCAAGGAGAATCGGGAAGTACCACCGCTGCGCTTCGATGTCGTGCAGCGGCTCAAGCAGGACTTCCCATGGCTCTGGCTGGCCGTCAATGGCGGACTGCGGACCGCGGATCAGGCGACGCAGGCGCTGCAGTGGGCTGACGGCGTCATGCTCGGCCGCGAGGCCTATCACCGGCCCTACGTGCTCGGTGAGCTGCACGAGCGCATCTATCAGGACGGCTGGCACACGCCGGCACCGGCCGTGCTGGTGGAGCGGATGCAGGACTATGCCCTGCGCGAAGTGGCCGCTGGTGAACCCCTGGGGGCGATTACGCGCCACATGCTGGGCCTGCTGAACGGGCAGCCTGGAGCGCGGCGTTACCGCCAGTGGCTGTCCGAGGGCGCCCGTGAGAGTGGCCCTGCGTCCGGCACCGCGGTGACACCTGCGGCACGCGCCGCCGCGCTGCTGCGCGAGGCCCGTGCGCTGTGCGCTGCATAGCGGCACGGGACCGACCGCGTATAATCCTTCCCTTGCATCCACTTACCCGGTCTTTCGCCAGTGCGCCATAGCTGTCTCCACTAAGATACGGAACGCATGGGCAAAGACATCGAACTCGCGATCCTGTTCGCCGACGTCGTCGGTTCCACCCGCCTGTTCGAGGAGATGGGCGACCTGCGCGCGCGCGACATGATCTCCACCTGCATCGACGTGATGCGACAGGCGACCGAGCAGCACAATGGCACCGTGATCAAGACCATTGGCGATGAGGTCATGTCGAGCTTTCCGACCGCCGACGACGCGCTGAACGCTGCCGGCCAGATGCAGAAGCAGATCGTCGCCCATACCGAGCTGCGCGTGGAGGGCCAGCCGGTCGCGATCCGCATCGGCTGTCACTTCGGCCCGGTCATGCTCGAGAGCCGCGACATCTTCGGCGCGAGCGTGCACATGGCCAACCGAATGACCAGCCAGGCGAAGGCGGGGCAGATCATCACCACCGCTGCGACGGTCGAGCGGCTTTCGCCCGAATGGCGCGCCTCGGTGCGACAGATCGATATCGCGACGATCCGCGGTCAGGGCAGCGAGGTGGCGCTTTACGAGGTGCTGTGGCAGACCGAGGACGTGACCAGCATGCTGCCGGCCATCTCGATGCCCGCGCGCGATACGCGCCGGCCGCAGCGCCTGCGCCTGTCGGTGCTCGACCGCGAGGTGGTCGTCGACGAGCAGCGGACACAGGTCACGATCGGGCGCGCGGACGACAACGACGTCGTGATCCGCGGCAACCTGATCTCGAGGCTGCACGCGCGCATCGAGTTCGGACGCAACCGCTTCACGCTGACTGACCAGAGCACGAATGGCACGTTCGTGCAGGTCAACGGCCAGGAAGAAGCCTTCGTGCGGCGCGACAGCATACCGATCAAGGGCGAGGGGATGATCGGGCTCGGGCGCGTGCCGGAGCTCGATTCAGCATTGACGATCCGCTTCGTCTGCGAAGAAGGCTGAAGCTGCGGGCCGCCTGCTAGCCCGTGGCAGTAGCGTCCAGCCGGCGCTCGATGTCGGCAACTTCACGCAGCAGCGTTTGTGGCAGGCGCGTGCCGTACTCACCCAGATACTCGCGCAACTCCGCCATCTCCCGCTGCCATGCCTGCTTCGGGACGGCCGTCAGTTCATCGAGCGCCTCGAAGCTGATGTCCAGGCCCGCGGTGTTGAGGTCGCCGGCCTGGGGCAGGAAGCCGATCGGCGTATCGGCCGCCTGCGCACGGCCGGCGCAGCGATCCAGCATCCATGCGATCACACGCAGGTTGTCACCGAAGCCGGGCCACAGGAACTTGCCGGCGGCATTCTGGCGAAACCAGTTCACGTGGAAGATGCGCGGCGGGTGGCGCAGTTTCGCGCCGACCTCGAGCCAGTGTGACCAGTAATCGCCAAAGTTGTAGCCGCAGAAAGGCTTCATCGCCATCGGGTCGCGGCGCACGACCCCGACCGTGCCGGTTGCCGCGGCAGTAGTCTCGGACGCGACCGAAGCTCCCACCAGCACGCCGTGTGCCCAGTTGCGCGCTTCATAGACCAGGGGCGCGAGTGAGCGCCGGCGACCGCCGAAGATCAGTGCAGAAAGGGGTACGCCACGCGGATCCTCGGCCGCCCTGCTGTAGGCCGGGTTGTGAGTGGCGGCGACCGTGAAACGGGAGTTCGGATGCGCCGCGGGCCCGTGCTTTGGGTCGTAGGGGCGGCCGAGCCAATCGGTCACCGGGGTGCCATCGGTGCGTCCTTCCCACCACGGTTCCCGGTCCGCCGTCAGCGCGACGTTCGTATACAGCGTGTCGCTCTGGATCATCTCGTAGGCGTTGCGATTGGTCTTTGGGCTCGTGCCGGGCACCACACCGAAGTACCCAGACTCCGGGTTCATCGCCCACAGGCGGCCGTCTCGGCCGGGCTGCAGCCAGGCGATGTCATCGCCAATCGTATGCACCTTCCAGCCCGGCAGAGAATCCGGCGGGATCAGCATTGCGAGATTGGTCTTGCCGCAGGCCGACGGAAAGGCCGCGGCCACGTAGTGGGTCTCGCCCTGCGGGTTGGTCAGGCCGACGATCAGCATGTGCTCGGCGAGCCAGCCCTCCTGCCGTGCCTGCCAGCTCGCGATCCGCAGCGCGTGGCACTTCTTGCCGAGCAGTGCATTGCCGCCGTATCCGGAGCCAATGCTCTGGATCGACAGGTCCTCGGGAAAGTGCATGATGAAGCGGCGGTCCGGATGCAGGTCGCCGGTCGAATGCAGGCCACGCACGAAGCTGCCCTCGGTCGCGATGCGCTCGAGGGCCGCGCGGCCCATGCGCGTCATGATCGCCATGTTCAGCACCACGTAGGCGCTGTCGGTGATCTCCACGCCGCAGCGCGCGTACGGGGAATCGATCGGACCCATGCAATAGGGCACCACGTAGAGCGTGCGGCCCTGCATGCTGCCGCGGAACAGATCGCGCATCTTGGCGCGCGCCGCATCCGGGTCCATCCACAGATTGTTCGGACCGGCGTCCTCTTTGGAACGCGTGCAGATGTAGGTCAGATGCTCGACGCGCGCGACGTCGCTGGGATCGGAGCGGTACAGATGGCAGGACGGAAAGCTGCGGGGATTGAGTTCGAGCAGCTCGCCACTTGCCGTGAGCTCACCGCGAATGCGTTGAAACTCGCGCTGCGAGCCATCGCACCAGTAGACACGATCCGGCCGGGTCAACTCCGCGACATCTGCCACCCAGTCCGCGACATTTCTGGAGATTTCGGACAGGGAGGCAAGCGTGTGCGGAGCGGTCGCCATGACAAATCCTCAAGTAGACTAACTAAGGCCGCTGCTCGAAATGGTTCGGAAAGTATACTGCTGCGCCTGCAGCTTGAGGGAATTTTGCGCACCGCAGTGTCGTCCGTGACGTAATATGTCGGAGCTGGCGGCCATTCTCGCTGCCGACGGCCCGCTCGCGCGGGCAGTGCCGGGTTATCGCGCCCGGCCGGTGCAGCTGCAGATGGCCGAGCGCGTCGAGGCGGCGCTCGCGCAGCGCGCAGTGCTGCTGGTTGAGGCCGGTACCGGTACCGGCAAGACCTTTGCCTACCTGGTGCCGGCATTGCGCAGCGGCCGGCGCATCCTGATCTCCACCGGTACGCGGACACTGCAGGACCAGCTGTTCCATCGCGACCTGCCGCTGCTGGCCGGTGCGCTGGGGCGGCCCGCACGCGTGACGCTGCTGAAGGGCCGATCCAACTATCTGTGTCGCGAGCGGCTGTCGGCCACGACGCTGCAACCGGCATTGTTCGGCGCCGCCGGCGACGGCCTGCACGCACGTATCGTCGAATGGTCACTGGTCACGCGCACCGGCGATCTGGCCGAACTGCCCGAACTCCCCGATACCCACCCGCTGCATCCACAGATCACCTCGACGCGGGAGAACTGCCTCGGTCAGCGCTGTGCGCAGCATGCACAGTGCCACGTGTTCCAGGCCCGGCGCGCGGCGCTCGAGGCGGATATCGTCGTCGTCAATCACCACCTGCTGCTGGCCGATCTCGCACTCAAGGAGGACGGCTTCGCGGAACTGCTGCCAAGCGTCGATGCGGTGATACTCGATGAAGCGCATCAGCTGCCGGACCTGGCCAGTGAATTCTTCGGACACGTGCTCTCGGGGCGCCAGGTCGAGCTGCTGCTCGCAGATCTGCGCTCGGAGCTGCCCGCGGACCGCTCGGCCGCAGGGCTGCAGGCGCTCGCGGCGCTCGAGCAGGCATTGGCGGCGGCGCGGGCCGCGTTCGGCACCGGCACCGAACGGCACCTGGCTTGGCGCGATCTCGACAGCCGAGCGCATCGTGCGCTGGCCGAGCTCGAACGTGCGTTGTGCAGCTGCGCCCAGCTGCCGGAGCAGGCCGCGGACCCTTCGCCGGCACTCGAGTCCTGCGCGCTGCGCGCGCAGCGGCTGCGCGAGACGCTCGCGGTACTCGAGGCGGCTCCGGGCGCCGAAGCCCCGGCCGGTGCCCGCACTGTCTCGAGCGGCGCACGCGGCTTCGTACTGAGATTCCTGCCCTACGACATCGCGCCCCGGTTTCGCGCGCTGCTCGGCAGCGGCCAGAGCGCGTGGATCTTCACCTCTGCCACGCTCGCAGTCGGGGAGGATTTCAGCCACTTTGCGACCCGCCTCGGCCTCGAAGCGGCGGCCACCGCGCGCTTCGAGAGCCCGTTCGACTACCCGCGCCAGGGATTGCTGTACCTGCCGCGTGGAATGCCCGGGCCGACCGAGGCGGCCTATGGCGAGGCCGTGAACGCCTGCGCACGAGCGCTGCTCGAAGCGGCGGGGGGCGGCGCATTCCTGCTGTTCACCAGTCATCGCGCGCTGCGCGCCGCGGCCCAATCACTCGAACGCTCCCCGCCGGACGCGGGGCCGCTGCTGGTGCAGGGCAGGGCGCCGCGCGAACAGCTGCTGCGGCGCTTTCGCGCGAGTGGCAGCGCGGTCCTGCTCGGGACCGCGAGTTTCTGGGAAGGAGTCGACGTGCAAGGACCCGCGCTGCGCCTGGTCATCATCGACCGCCTGCCGTTTGCGTCCCCGGAGGATCCGGTGGTGCGCTCCCGCATCGAGTTTCTGCAGGCACAGGGCGGCAATCCATTCATGGACTACCAGTTGCCCGAGGCGGTGCTCGCGCTCAAGCAGGGCGTCGGTCGTCTGATCCGTAGTGAATCCGATGAAGGAGTGGTCGCGATCTGCGATCCGAGGCTCACCGAGCGCAGCTACGGACGCCTGTTCCGCGCGAGCCTGCCACCGATGGCCGTCACGCACGAACTGCCCGCCGTGCTCGCGCGGCTGCGCGCGCTGCGCGCCGCGCCGCCCCTGGACGGGCGACGATCGCTGCCCGCATGAAGCTGCTGGCGCTCGATACAGCCACCGAACAGTGTTCGGCCGCGCTGTGGCACGACGGGGTGGTGCAGGTCCGCGAGGCGCCACGGGGCGGTGCCGCCAGCGAGCAGATCCTGTGCCTGATCGGGGAGCTGCTGGCCGAGTCCGGTGCCGCGCTTGGCTCGCTGGACGCGATCGCCTTCGGGCGAGGCCCAGGCGCATTCACCGGCGTGCGGCTCGCCACCGGCGTCGCACAGGGCCTCGCGTTCGCCGCGGGTCTGCCGGTGCTCCCCGTCTCGGACCTCGGCGCGCTCGCGCTGCAGGCGTTCCGGCGCGACGGCGCGCCTCCGCGCGCGCTCATTTGCCAGGATGCACGGATGGGGGAGGTCTACTGGGCAAGCTTCGCCTGCTCAGGCGCGATCCCCGCACTGGTTGGGCGCGAGGCGGTCGGCGCGCCGTCGTCGGTCAGCCTGCCGGTACCCTGGCAGGGCGAGCGCTGGTGCGGCGCAGGCTCGGGCTTCCAGGCCCATATGGCGCTTGGGGCGCTTCCCGGCAGCGATCCAGGGCAGATATGGCCGTCGCTGCGACCGCACGCGCGCGAGATCGCCGCCATTGCCGCCGCCCTGGGGCTCGCCCACGCGGTTCCCGCGGAGCAGGCACTGCCGGTCTACCTGCGAGACGAAGTTGCAGCCGTATCGTCACGAAACTGACAGAATCGTGACTGGCGTCATAACAATGCAACAGTGGGCCTCTAAGGTGCCCGCGCAGGTTCGCAAGAATATGACTTCCAAGCAGATTTTAATCGTCGAGGACGAGCGCGCCATTCGCGAGATGATCGCGTTCGGGCTCAAGAGGGCCGGCTTCGAGGTGCGCGAAGCGGAGGATTGCCGCGCCGCTCGTGCCGCGCTGGCGGACCGGCGCCCGGACCTGATCCTGATCGACTGGATGCTACCGGATACGAGCGGCCTGGAGCTCACCCGCTCGCTCAAGCGCGAACGCGAGACGCGGGACCTGCCCGTCATCATGCTGACCGCGCGGGCCGAGGAGGCGGACAAGGTTGCCGGGCTCGACGGAGGTGCCGACGACTACATGATCAAGCCGTTTTCGCCGCGCGAGCTGGTCGCACGGGTCAATGCGGTGCTGCGGCGCAGCGGCGCTCAGGATGAGACCGAGGTCATCAGGTTTGACGACCTCAGCCTCGATCGAGCCGGCCATCGGGTAATGATCGGCGAGCGCACGGTCACGCTCGGTCCGACGGAATACCGCCTGCTCGAGTTCTTCATGACCCATCCTGAGCGGGTGTACAGCCGCGAGCAGCTGCTCGACCGGGTCTGGGGCGGGAACGTCTATGTGGAGGAGCGCACCATCGACGTGCACATCCGGCGCCTGCGCAAGGCGCTAGAGGAGTTCGGATACGACCGCCTGGTGCAGACGGTGCGTGGTGCGGGTTACCGCTTCTCCGCGCGGCCAGAAGCCTGAGGACGCCGGCCCGCCCGGGCCGCGCCGCTGACGCTGCGTCGATGAACTCACGGGCCTGGCTGTACCTCGCAGTCCGACTGTCGCTGGCAGCACTGTTCGGGCTGCTCGCGATGCTGATCTTCGGCCGGTCCTGGGCCGCCTTCGCGCTGGCCGTGCTCGCCCTGCTCGGGCTCCAGCTGCTGAATCTGCAGCGGGTGCTGCGCTGGCTCAAGACCGACCAGGCGGAACTTGCGCCCGACCTGCCGGGCCCATGGGGCGATCTGGTCGCGCGCATCGTGCGGCTGTACCGGCGCAAGCAGTTCCACAAGCTGCGGCTGCTGCGGCTGCTGCGCGAGCTGCGCCGCTCGACTGCGGCGATGCCCGATGGCGTGGTGGTGCTCAATCCCCAGGCCGAAATTCTCTGGTTCAATCGCACCGCGGCGCGCCTGCTCGGACTGCGCGGCAAGAGCGATGTAGGCCTGCGCATCGAGAACCTGCTGCGTGCCCCGGAGTTCCTGCGCTATCTGCGTCAGGGCCAGTACGCGCTGCCAGTGGTGCTGCACTCCGCGGTCGGCGGCGATTGCTACCTGTCGCTGCAGATCGTGCCCTACGGCGCCGGGCAGCTGCTGGTGCTGGTGCGCGACGTTACGCGCGAGGCGCGTCTGGAGGGCATGCGCAAGGACTTCGTGGCCAACGCCTCGCACGAGCTGCGCTCGCCGCTGACCGTGCTGTCGGGCTACCTCGAGACCCTGGCCCACGAGCCGGGCATCGACCCGTCGCTGCAGGGGCCGCTGCAGGAAATGCGGCGCCAGGCCCAGCGCATGACGCGGATCGTGCAGGACCTGCTCGAGCTCTCGCGACTGGAATCCTCCGATGTGTCGGCGCCGTCACAGCCGATAGACGTCGCCTCGCTGATGGCGCAGCTGCGGCAGGACGTACTGGCGCGCCCGGTTCACCCTGCGACGGTGCAGATCCAGGCCGAGTCGGCCACACGGCTGCTCGGCGAGGAAGTGCAGATCCATTCGGCGTTCGCGAACCTGGTGGACAACGCGGCCAAGTACACGCCGGTCGGCGGCTCGGTGCAGATACGCTGGTGGACCGATGCGCAGGGGGGGCATTTTTCGGTCGCCGACACGGGCATCGGCATCGCGCCGGAACACTTACCGCGGCTGACCGAACGGTTCTACCGGGTCGATGCCGGGCGCAGCCGCGCGACCGGCGGATCCGGACTCGGCCTCGCGATCGTCAAGCACGTGCTGCAGCGGCATGGCGGTCAGCTGTCGATCGAGAGTGAGGAGGGACGCGGCAGCAGCTTCACCTGCCATTTCCCGCCCGAGCGGCTGCAGCAGGCAGCCTGAACGCGATGGCCGCAGATTTTTTTTGCGCGGCTGTGACGGCGCTCCGCTTAGGTGCCGGCCCATGCGCTATATTCATCGCCGAGCGGCGCACGCCCGGGACGCCGTAGGCCAGAGGCATCCGACCGAAGACATCCGATGGAAGCTGCCGATCTCACCCACCATACCTCGAGGCGCTACAACGAAGAGCTCGAGCGCGTTCGCTCCAAGGTGCTCGCGATGGGCGGCTTCGTCGAGGAGCAGCTGGTGCGCAGCCTCACCGCGCTGGTCGAGGGCGACAGCGAACTCGGCCGGGCGGTTGCAATGTCCGACATCCAGGTCAACGGGATGGAAGTCGCGATCGACGAGGAGTGCAGCCGGATCCTCGCCACCCGCTCACCGGCGGCCGGCGACCTGCGCATGATCGTCGCGACCATCAAGGCGATCACTGACATCGAGCGCATCGGCGATGAGTGCGAGAAGATCGGCCAGATCGCCGCGCGGCTCGCGACCGTCGAACGCCCGACCAACCGCTACCGCGAGGTCAAGCACCTCGGGCGCATCGTCCAGGCTCTGGTGCACGATGCGCTCGATGCGTTCGCGCGGCTGGACGCCGGCGCGGCGCTCGCGACCTGCCGCCGGGATCGCATCGTCGATGAAGAGTACGAATCCATCCAGCGCCAGTGCATCACGTTCATGATGGAAGACACGCGCACGATCCGCCGCGCGCTGGACGTGATGTGGGTGGTGCGCTCGCTCGAGCGCATCGGCGATCATGCCAAGAACATCTGCGAGTACGTGATCTACATGGTGCATGGCAAGGACGTGCGCCATACCTCGCTCGACTACATCGAGCGCGAGCTCGCGCTCACTCCGGACAACGCACGCTGAGCGGACGGGCCCGATGACACGCCGCACCGCGAACCTGATCGGGCTGCTGTGCTGCGCCGGCCTGCTCGGCTACGCCTGGTACGCGCAGTCCGTGCTGCACCTGGAGCCCTGTCCGCTGTGCATCTTCCAGCGCATCGGCATCGCCGCGGCCGGCGTCGTGTTCCTGCTCGCCGCGCTGCATGCGCCGCGTGGCCGCGGGGCGGCCGTGTATGGGGTGCTGATCCTGCTGGCGGCGGCCGCAACCATCGGCGTCGCCATGCGCCACATCTGGATTCAGCATCTGCCCGAGGGCAGCGTGCCGGTCTGCGGCGCGACACTGGGCTACATGCTCGATGTGTTCCCGCTGACCGACGTGATCCGCAAGGTCCTGACCGGCTCCGGCGAATGTGCCAAGGTGACCTGGACCTTTCTCGGCGCTTCGATGCCCGAGTGCGTGCTGATCGCCGCTGCCGGGTTAGGGGCCCTTGGGGGCTGGGCCAATCTGGCGCCGCGCCGTACGGCCTGAGTCCCGCTCACCGCATCAGGTGAGCAGGTTGCGCATTGCGCCCAGGTACATCTCGTGCAGGCGGTCGATGTCATCGATCCGCACGCACTCATTGACCTTGTGGATGCTGGCGTTGACGACTCCGAGTTCGACCACGGCGGCGCCGAGCGGGGCGATGAAGCGCCCGTCGGACGTGCCCCCGCCGGTCGACAACTGGGGCGCCTCCCCGGTGACCGCGCGAATCGCGGCGCTGACGGCGTCGGACAGCGGGCCGGGAGGGGTGTAGAACGGCTCGCCCGACAGGTACCACTCCAGCGTGTAGCGCACCTGGTGGCAGTCCAGGATTTCCTCGACGCTGCGCTTGAGTTGCGCGAGCGACTGCACCGGCGAGTAGCGCAGGTTGAAGCGCGCCTTGAGCTCCCCGGGAATCACGTTGGGTGCACCCGTCCCGGCGTTCAGGTTGGAGACCTGGAAGCTGGTCGCCCCGAAATGCGCATTTCCCTGGTCCCAGACCCGGGTCACGAGCTCGGCCAGGGCCGGCGCAAAGCGGTGCAGCGGGTTGTCGGCGAGCTGCGGATAGGCGATGTG
>CAZGVE010000012.1:10608-80619 GCA_964528845.1 uncultured Steroidobacteraceae bacterium
TCCACGAACTCTTCAGTAGCCGTGATCATGGCGGCCAGTCCGCTCTTCATGTCGGCCGCGCCGCGGCCATAGAGCAGCCCGTCGCGGATCGTCGGCTTGAAGGGATCGCTATGCCACTCCTCCAGCGGTCCGGTCGGCACGACGTCGGTGTGGCCGGCGAAGCACAGGAGCGGACCCGGCGGCCCGCGCCGTGCCCAGAGATTCTCGACATTGCCGTAGCGCAGCCGCTCGACCTCGAACCCCAGGCGCGAGAGCCGTCCGGCCATCAGATCCTGGCAGCCCTCATCGGCGGGCGTCACCGAGGCGCGGGTCATGAGTTCCTGCGTGAGTTCCAGCGTCGCGGACATCGGTTTCCTATTGTATTCAGCCGGTTGAGATCGATCCGGGAGCGCGCCGGGGCTTTACGGCCGGCGCCGGACATGCGAGCGGACTTATACGACCTCGGAGCGGGTCGGGCAAGGGATGCAATAATTCTGTCACCGCGAAAACGTATACCATTGTCCGATGAGCACCGAAGGCCTGACGCACCACATTTCGAGCCGCTACAACGAGGACCTGGAGCGGTTGCGCAGCAGCGTGATGGAGATGGGCGGACTGGTCGAGCGCCAGCTCATCGAGGCCGTCGGCGGCATCACCGAGCCGGACAGCCGCGTCATGATGCGGGTTGCCCAGGAGGAGCTGCGCGTGAACCAGCTCGAGCGCAGCATCGATGAGGACTGCAGCCGCATCCTCGCGACCCGTGGGCCGACCGCGTCGGATCTGCGGCTGATCATCGCGATCCTGAAGACCATCACCGACCTGGAGCGCATCGGCGACGAGGGCGAGAAGGTGGCCGCGATCGGGATGCGACTTGGCATGCGCGAGCGCCCCAACAACCGCTACCGCGAGCTGCGCAACCTCGGCGAGCTCGTGATCGAGATGGTGCACGATACGCTGGATGCTTTTGCGCGCCTCGACACCAAGCTGGCGCTGGAGGTCGTGAAGCGCGACCGCACTGTTGACGAGGAATACGAATCGATCCACCGTCAGAGCATCACGTTCATGCTCGAGGACCCGCGCTCCATCCGGCGTACGCTCGACATCATGTGGGTGGTGCGCGCGCTCGAGCGCATCGGCGATCATGCCAAGAATATCTGTGAGTACATCGTCTATCTGGTGCACGGCAAGGACGTGCGGCACACCAAGATCGAAGACATCGAGCAGGCGCTGGAGTCCGCCCGCTGATGACGGGACGAGCCGTCCGTATCGGGTGACGGGGGACGGCGGCCAATTCCATGGAGCAAGTAGTGAACAGCATGCCCAGCGGCCCCGAACTTTCCGGCTTTCCGCCGGCCACCGACATCGACACCGGAGTGATCCCGATCCGGCCGAGCGGTCGCGGTCTGCGCGTCGCATTGGACGAGACCCGCAATTCCCCCGTGCTCGATGCGCCGGTCAAGGCGCGTGCCCAGCAGCTCAGTTTCTACTACGGCGATTTCAAGGCGCTCAAGAATCTGAACATCGAGATCCGCGAAAAGCAGGTCACGGCCCTGATCGGACCCTCGGGCTGCGGCAAGAGCACGTTCCTGCGCTGCTTCAACCGCATGCATGACCTGACCCCGGGCACCCGCTACGAGGGCAATATCATGCTGCTGCCCGAGGAGATGGACCTGGTCTCCCGCGGCATCGACCCGATCGAGGTGCGCATGCGCATCGGCATGGTGTTCCAGAAGCCGAACCCGTTCCCGAAGTCGATCTACGAGAATGTCGCCTACGGCCTGCGCATCCGGGGCGTGCGCTCGCACCTGCGGATCCAGGAGGAGGTCGAGCGGGCATTGCGCGGGGCGGCACTGTGGGATGAGGTCAAGGACCGGCTGTCCGGCTCGGCACTGTCGCTCTCGGGCGGCCAGCAGCAGCGTCTGTGCATCGCGCGCGCGCTCGCTACCAGCCCGGAAATCCTGCTGTTCGACGAACCGACCTCCGCACTCGATCCGATCGCCACCGCCCGCATCGAGGAGCTCATCGCCTCGCTGCGCGAGCAGGTCACGGTGCTGATCGTCACGCACAACATGCAGCAGGCGGCGCGGGTGTCGGATTACACCGCGTTCATGTATCTGGGCGAGATCATCGAATTCGACCAGACTTCGAAGATCTTCACGAATCCCGCCCAGAAGGCCACCGAAGACTACATCACCGGGCGCTACGGCTAGCGCGGGACGCCTCAGTCGGCGCTGCGCAGCAGCTCGTTCAGCGAGGTCTTGGCCCGGGTCTGGGCGTCGACCCGTTTGACGATCACCGCGCAGTGCAGGCTGTGCGTGCCGTCCTTCGCCGGCAGCGATCCCGGGACCACGACCGAGCCTGCGGGCACGCTGCCGGTCCAGCTGCGTCCGCTGCTGCGCTCGTAGATGCGCGTGCTCGCGCTGATGAACACTCCCATCGCGATCACCGAACCGGCACCGACGACCACTCCCTCGACGATCTCCGAGCGGGCACCGATGAAGCAGTCGTCCTCGATGATCGTGGGGGCGGCCTGCAGCGGCTCCAGGACGCCGCCGATGCCGACGCCACCGGACAGGTGCACGTTGCGACCGATCTGGGCGCAGGAGCCGACGGTGGCCCAGGTGTCGACCATGGTGCCGGCGCCGACGTGGGCGCCGATATTCACGTACGAAGGCATGAGCACCGCGTTGGGAGCCACGTAGGCACCATGGCGCACCAGTGCGTGCGGCACGACGCGCACGCCCCCGGCGGCGAACTCCTCAACGGAAGTGGCCGCGAACTTGAGCGGCACCTTGTCGAAGAAGCGTGTATAGCCGGCATCGATCAGCGCATTGTCGTGGATCCGGAAGTACAGCAGCACCGCCTGCTTGAGCCAGGCGTTGACCCGCCATCCACCGTCGGCCGGTTCGGCGACCCGGCACTCGCCACGATCGAGCGCATCGATCGCGGCGAGAATACTCGAGCGCGTCGCAGGATCGACCGTGCGGGCACTGAGCTCCGCTCGCCGCTCCCACGCGGCCTCGATGAGGGGTTGTAGTTCGTGCATGACCTATCCAGTGAGGTATTCCCGCAATCGCCCAGCCGCCTCGATGCACTGCGGCAGTGGCGGCACGAGTGACAGCCGTATCCTGCCACGGCCGGGGTTCTCACCGTGGGCTTCCCGCCCCAGATAGCTGCCCGGAAGGGCGGTCAGGTGGGTGCGCTCGTAGAGCTGTCGCACGAAGGCCTCGTCGTCGCCGCCGACCTGCGGCCACAGATAGAAGCCGCCGTCGGGCCGCGTGAGCTGCAGCACCGGGGCGAGAATCGGCAGCACCTGGTCGAACTTCTGCTGGTAGAGGCGCCGGTTCGCGGCCACGTGCGCATCGTCCTCCCACGCGGCAATGCTCGCAATCTGTACCGGTACCGACATGGCGCTGCCGTGATAAGTCCGATAGAGCAGGAAGCGCGCGATCAGCGCCGCATCCCCGGCGATCAGGCCCGAGCGCAGTCCGGGCAGGCTGGAGCGCTTGGACAGGCTGTGGAACACGAGGCAGCGCCGGAACGCATCGTTGCCGAGGCTGGCAGCGGCGCGCAGCAGGCTGACCGGCGGGCGTGCGTCATCCAGGTAGAGATCGGCATAGCATTCGTCCGCGGCGATCACGAAGTCGTAGCGTTCGGCGAGCGCGAGGGCCGCGCGCAGGTACTCGAGGCTCAAGGTGGCTCCGGTCGGGTTGCCCGGTGAGCACAGGAACAGCAGCTGGCAGCGCCGCCAGACCTGCGGCGGCACCGCCTCGAGGTCCGGCACGTGACCGGTGGCCGCCGTCGTGTTCAGGAAATAGGGTTCGGCGCCGGCGAGCAGCGCCGCGCCCTCGTAGATCTGGTAGCACGGGTTGGGCATGGCGATGAGTGCATCGCGCGATGGATCGACGACGGCCTGCACCAGGGCGAACAGACCCTCGCGGGTACCGTTCAGCGGCAGCACCATGGTCTGCGGGTCGAGTGCGCTCCCCGCATCGAGGAACCGGCGGCCGATCGCCGCAGCCATCGCTGCGCGCAGCGCTGGCAGGCCGCGCGTGGCCGGATAGCTGCCGAGCTGGTGCAGGCTTGCCGCAAGCGCCGCCAGCACGAACTGCGGTGGTTCGTGCTTCGGCTCGCCGATGGACATCGGGATCGGCGCGAGCTCCGGCGGCGGGGCGGCGCCGTCCAGCAGGACGTTGAGACGCTCGAACGGGTAGGCGTGCAGTCGAGCCAGTGCCGGGTTCATGCCACGCGCTGGTCCAGCGCGTCGGCCAGCCGGCTGCGCAGCCGTTCCGCGGCCGCCTCGTTCAGGGGCTGCTGCGCGCGGTCGGTCACATAGAAAACGTCCTCGGCGCGCTCGCCGAGCGTGCTGATCTTCGCAGCGTGCAGGTCCACGCGCTCCTCCCACAGTACCTTGCCGACGTCGCACAGCAGTCCCGGCCGGTCGCCGGCCGTGAGTTCGAGCACCGAACGGCGGTTGCGCACATCGACGCTGATCGCTATCTGCGTCGCGGTCTTGAACACGCGCATCTGGCGCGTCGCGCGCCGCGATACCACCAGCGGTGCCTCGTCGGGCCGCTGCAGCGAGCGCCACAGCGCCTGCTCGATCTCGTCGCGACGCTCGGCGCTGGAGATCGGCGATCCGTCCTCCTCCAGCACGTGGTAGGAGTCGAGCGAGAAGCCGTTGCCGACCGGTGTGATGTCGGCGTCGACGATGTTGAGCCCGAGCTGGTCGAGCACCGCGGTGGCGCGCGCGAAGCCATGGCGGCGATGCGGAGCGTAGATCATCACCGCGGTCGTGCCGCGCTCGCTCTGCGGCTCGACCGCCACGAGCGCCTCGTCGGCATGCCCCTCGCCGCCCGCCAGCGCGCGCGTGTGCCGGCTGATCTCGGCCGGCGCGTGGCGCAGGAAGTAGGCGGTCGGCAGGCGCGCCCAGGCGCGCTCGATGGCGCCGGCGGCAAGTCCCGCTCCCCGCAGCAGCGCGCGCGCGTGATCCTGGTTCTCGCGCACCAGCTCGTCCTGGTCGACGGGGGTCTCCAGGCCGCGGCGCAGCGCGCGCTTCACACGGTCGTAGAGATCCTGGAACAGGGCGGTCTTCCATGAATTCCACAGCTTGGGATTGGTGCCGCGCACGTCGGCGCAGGTCAGCACGTAGAGGTAGTCCAGGTGGATCTCGTCACCGACCTCACGCGCGAATTCGCTGATGACCTGCGGGTCACCGATGTCGCGCTTCTGCGCGGTCATCGAGAACAACAGGTGGTGCCTGACCAGCCAGGCGACCAGGCGCGCGTCGTAGCGCGACAGACCCTGCTCCAGACAGAAGGCCTCCGCGTCGACCGCTCCCAGGTCGGAATGATCCCCGCCGCGTCCCTTCGCGATGTCGTGGAACAGCGCGCCGAGGTAGGCGATTTCGGGCTTCGGCAGCTGCTGCATGATCGGCGAGACCAGAGGCAGCTCGTGGTCGTACTCGCTGATCGCGAGGCGGCGCAGGTTGCTGACCACGAACAGCGTATGCGCATCGACGGTGTAGGCGTGGAACAGGTCGTACTGCATCCGGCCCACGACGCGCCCGAAGGCCGGAATGTAACGGCCCAGCACGCCATAGTCGTTCATGCGGCGCAGCTCGTGCGTCACGCCGCGCGGTGCCCGCAGGATGTCCAGGAACAGGCGATGATTGCGCGGGTTCTGGCGGAACTCCTCGTCGATCAGCCACAGATTGCGGGCCAGCGCGCGGATCGTCGCGGCGCGCACGCCGCGGATCTGCGGGTTCTGCTGCAGCAGCACGAACAGTTCGAGCAGCGCCGAGGGCGCACGCGCGAACACGTCTTCGTTGACCGCCTCCAGGTACTCGCTGCGCACCTGGAAGCGCGGGTTCAGCGGCAGCGGCGGCTCGTTGCTGGTCAGGATGGCCTCGCGGAACAGCTGCAGCAGCAGTTCGTTGAGCAGCGTGACATCCATGACCGTGCGGTAGTAGCGCTGCATGAGCTGCTCGACCGCGAGTGTGTACGAGGCGTCCTCGTAGCCGAAGCTGTGCGCCAGCTTGATCTGGTAGTCGAACAGCAGCCGGTCCTCGTGCCGGCCGGTCAGCACGTGCAGGCCGAAACGCACCTTCCACAGGAACGACTGTGCCTGCTTGAGGCGGCGCAGCTCCGAGGGTGTCAGGAAGCCGTGCGCGACCAGGTCGTCGAGTGATTCAGCGTTGAAATGCCGTTTCGCGACCCAGGCGATGGTCTGGATGTCGCGCAGCCCACCCGGGCCGGTCTTGACGTTCGGTTCCAGGTTGTAGGCGGTGTCGTTGGCCTTGAGCCGCCGCTCCTGCTGTTCGCGCACCTTGGCCTCGAAGAATTCGCGCACCGGCCAGATCCGTTCCGGCGCCAGCGCCGCGCGCATCGCCGCGACCAGTTCTTCGGAGCCAGCGAGCCGCCTGGATTCCATCAGCGTGGTCATCACGCCGACGTCGGCCGCGCTCTCCTCGGCGCATTCGGCCACGGTGCGCACGCTGTGTCCCACCTCCAGCCCGATGTCCCACAGGAAGGACACCAGCTGCTCGACACTGGCGCGGTCGCCCTCCGCCAGCGGTGCGGGCACCAGCACCAGCAGATCCACGTCGGAGCACGGATGCAGTTCGCCGCGGCCGTAGCCGCCGACTGCGACCAGCGCCAGGCGCGCGGCGAGTTCCCCGGTGAGGCGCGCCTGCCACAACGTCCGCAGCAGCAGGTCGATGAATCGCGCTCGCGCCCGCACCAGTCCCTCGACCGGCTCGTCCTCGAAGAAGCGGCTGCGCAGTTCCTCCTGCGCGCGCTCGAGCAGGCCGCGGCAGTTACCCGCATCGGCTGATTCGGCCAGCAGGGCGGGCAGCCGCAGCAGCAGCGGCCAGTCGAGCGGCGCGGGGTCGGCCGGCGCTGCGTCCTCGAGCACCGTGGAATCGGGTACTGCCATGATTTCCTGCGTTGAGTTCAGCGTGCGGCGTCCCGGCCGAGCGTGAGCACTTCATGCCCCGTCGCGGTCACGAGCACCATGTGCTCCCACTGCGCCGACAGCGAGTGGTCGCGCGTTACCACGGTCCAGCCATCCGGCAGGACCCGCACCAGGCGCTTGCCGGCGTTGATCATCGGTTCGATGGTGAACACCATGCCTGCGGTGAGCGTAAGTCCCGTGCCCGGCTCGCCGTAGTGCAGGATCTGCGGATCCTCGTGATAGACGCGGCCGATGCCGTGACCGCAGTACTCGCGCACCACCGAGAATCCCTCCGACTCGGCCAGGCTCTGGATCGCATGCCCGATGTCGCCCAGACGCGCACCGGGCCGTACCACCTCGATCGCGCGCCACATGGCATTCTTGCACGTCTCGGCGAGGCGTTGCGCCAGTACCGGCGGTTTGCCGACGAAATACATCCGGCTGGTATCGCCGTGATAGCCGTTCTTGATGACCGCGACGTCGATATTGAGGATGTCGCCGGCCTTCAGGCGCCGCTCGTTCGGAATGCCGTGGCACACGACGTGATTGACCGACGTGCAGACGGTCTTCGGAAAGCCCCGGTACCCGACATTGGCCGGGATCGCGTCCAGTTCCCGGACGATGAAATCGTTGCAGATGCGGTCGAGCTCGTCGGTGGAGACTCCGGGGGCCACGTGCTCGCCGATCATGTCGAGCACCGAGGCGGCCAGGGCTCCGGCAACGCGCAGCTTCTGCTGCTCTTCCGGGGATTTCAGTGAGATCTGGGTATCGCGCAGCATGGATGTCCGCGGGCCTGCTTAAAGCATTGTTCGAGCTGGAACTTCATGGTATAAAGCGCGGCCTTTTTTGGCAACGCAATCCACACGCGCATCACGAACCTGTGACCGGGTGTCCTTGAGAGCGGCGTCCTGAAGTCCTGAGCTCCGGCAGCATCAGGACCGCAGGGCCACTCGCGGGATCGTCAGCAGGGATGCGCGGAGGCCACAACCCGATCGAGAGGAAACAGCCATGCCCAGCGTGTCCATGCGACAGATGCTGGAAGCGGGAGTCCATTTTGGACATCAGACCCGCTTCTGGAACCCGAAGATGGAGCCCTTCATCTTCGGCGAACGCAACAAGATCCACATCATCAATCTCGAGAAGACGCAGCCGCTATTCTCCGACGCCGCGCAGTTCATCCGCCAGGTGGTCGCGGATGGCGGCACGGTGCTGTTCGTCGGCACCAAGCGCTCGGCTCGCGATGCGATCCAGAAGGAGGCGCTGCGGGCCGAGATGCCCTACGTGAACCAGCGCTGGCTCGGCGGCATGCTCACGAATTTCAAGACCATCCGGGCATCGATCAAGCGCCTCGGCGAGCTGCAGGACATGGCCACTTCCGGCGCGCTCGACAAGCGCGGCAAGAAGGAGGCGACCCAGCTGCGTCGCGAGATGATCAAGCTCGAGCGCAGCCTGGGCGGCATCCGGCTGATGGAGGCATTGCCGGACGCGCTGTTCGTGATCGACGTCGGCCACGAGCACATTGCGATCCACGAGGCCCGCAAGCTCGGCATACCGGTCGTCGCAGTGGTCGACACCAACTGCTCGCCGGACGGCATCGAGCATGTCATTCCGGGCAATGACGATGCGATGCGCGCGATCGTGCTGTACGCCACCGCCATCGCGGACGCCGTGATCGAGGGCCGCTCGGCGGTGCCGCAGGTCGCGGTGGGAGAGGACGAATTCGTCGAACTCGACGAGGAAGGCAATCCGCGTCGCAAGGGCGGTCGCCCGCAACGGGCCAAGCCCGCGGCGGCGGTGCGCAAGAAGACCCCGGTGCGCCGGCGTCCGCCAGCCCTGCCCCCGGTGGCGGTCGAGGAAGCCGCGCTCGATGCCGAGATCGACGAGAGTGCGGAGCCCGCCGAGCCGGTCGCGAGCGCGACGCCCACGACCCTCAAGCGTCGCAGCCCACCCGGTCAGGCGCGGCGGCCACGCAGCGGCAACGGCGCTCCTTGAGAGCGCCGCGGTGCGGCCGGGCTGCTGCGCCGCATCTAATTCGCGCGCGAATGATACGGAGGGATGAATCATGAGCGTCACAGCCGAAGCCGTCCGTCAGCTGCGCGAGCGCACTGGCGCCGGCATGATGGAATGCAAGAAGGCCCTGGTCGAGACCGGTGGCGATCTCGATGCCGCCGCCGATTACATGCGCAAGCAAGGTCTGGCCAAGGCGGACAAGAAGGCCGCCCGGATCGCCGCCGAAGGCGTCATCGTGATCGAGCGCTCGGCCGACGGCCGGGCCGCTGCGATGGCCGAGATCAACTGCGAGACCGACTTCGTCGCGCGCGAGCATGATTTCCGCAACTTTGCCGCCGATGTCGTGCGGCTCACGCTGGCCGGCCGTCCGATCGACCTGCCCGCGCTGCTCAATGCCGAACTTGCCGCCGGCGAAAGCGTCGACTTGCGGCGCCGCGCGCTGGTCGCCAAGATCGGTGAGCACATCAGCGTACGTCGCTGCGTGGTGCTCGAGAGTGACGGGCCGCTCGGCGCGTATGTCCATGGCACGCGCATCGGTGCGCTGGTGGCGTTGTCTGGCGGGACGGCGGCGCTGGCGCACGAACTGGCGATGCACGTGGCGGCGAGCAACCCGCGCTACGTGAGCGCCGCCGATGTGCCTGCCGAGGAGATTGCCAAGGAGCGCGAGATCCTGGCCGAGCAGGCCCGGGGCGAAGGCAAGCCGCCGGAGATCGTGGCCAAGATGATCGAAGGCCGGCTGCGCAAGTCCCTGAACGAGATCGCGCTGCTGGGACAGCCATTCATCCGCGACCCCGACCAGAGCGTCGAGAAGCTGCTCAAGGCCGCCGGTGCCCGGGTGATCGGTTTCGAGCGCTTCGAAGTCGGGGCTGGCATTGAGAAGAAACAGGAAGATTTTGTCGCCGAAGTGATGGCGCAGGTCAAAGCCTCAGGGGCGAACTAGCCTTCAGACGCCGGCCGCGCGGACGGCAGGAACGGGACCGCACCATGCAGGAATCTCAGACGAGTTGCAGCCGGATCCTCGTGAAGCTCTCCGGCGAGGCACTGCTGGGGCAGGCCCAGTACGGCATCGATCCGGCGGTGCTCAAGCGCGTGGCGCTCGAAATTTCCGAAGTGCAGGCGCTCGGCGTGCAGATAGCGGTCGTGATCGGCGGCGGCAATATCTTTCGCGGCTCGGGCCTGGCGCGTGCCGGCATGGACCGCGTGACCGCCGACCAGATGGGCATGCTCGCCACCGTCATGAACGCACTGGCGCTGCAGGATGCGCTCGAGCAGCACGGGTTGCAGGCGCGCGTGATGTCGGCGATCCGCATCAACGAGGTTTGCGAGGACTATATCCGCCGTCGCGCGGTCCGGCACCTCGAGAAGGGCCGCGCCGTGATCTTCGCCGCCGGTACCGGCAATCCGTTCTTCACCACAGACACGGCAGCGAGCCTGCGCGCGATCGAGATCGAGGCCCAGCTGCTGCTCAAGGCCACCAAGGTGAACGGCATCTATTCGGATGACCCGGTCAAGAATCCGGACGCGCGGCACTACCCACGGCTGACCTATGACCGCGTGCTCGACGAACGGCTCAACGTCATGGACGCCACCGCCATCGTGATGTGCCGGGACTATCGCATGCCGCTGCGCGTGTTCAACCTGGGAAGCCCGGGACACCTGTTGCGCATCGTGCGCGGCGAGGACATCGGAACTCTCGTAACCAACGACTGAGGGCAGGGAAGGCGCATGCTCGAGGATCTGAAGAAGGACGCATCGACGCGCATGCAGAAGTGCGTGCTGTCGTTCCAGGGCAATCTGCGCAAGCTGCGCACCGGGCGCGCGCACCCGAGCCTGATCGAGCAACTGAAGGTCGACTACTACGGCTCTGAGGTGCCATTGCAGCAGGTGGCCAGCATCAGCGTCGAGGACGCGCGCACGCTGGTGGTGTCGCCGTGGGAGAAGGGCGTGGTCGCCGCGATCGAAAAGGCGATCTACAAGTCCGAGCTCGGGTTGACGCCCAATACGGCGGGTACCGTGATTCGCGTCCCGCTGCCGCCCCTGACCGAGGAGCGTCGCCGCGACATCACCAAGGTGGTGCGCCACGACGCCGAGGACGCGCGCGTGAGCGTGCGCAGCGTGCGCCGCGACGTGCTGGCCGACCTGAAGGAGATGCTCAAGGAAAAGATGATCTCGCAGGATGACGAGCGCCGCGGCCAGGACGAGGTCCAGAAGCTGACCGACCACTATGTCGCCGAGATCGACCAGCTGCTGCAGGCCAAGGAAAAGGAAATTCTTCAGGTTTGAGCAGCGTGCCGCCAGACGCAGTGCCGATTCCGCTGCCCGCGCACATAGCCATCGTCATGGATGGCAACGGGCGCTGGGCGCGTGCGCGAGGCGCTCTGCGGGCCGAAGGCCACCGCGCCGGCGTCGCGACCGTGCGCATGGTGGTCGAGGAGTGCGTGCGCCGCGGGATCGGGGCGCTGACCCTGTTCGCCTTCAGCCGCGAGAACTGGGGCCGGCCGCGCGAGGAGGTCATGAGCCTGATGGCGCTGTTCCTCGAATCGCTGGAGGGGGAGATCACGGAGCTGCACCGCAATGGCGTGCGCATGCGCTTCATCGGCGACCGGGCCTCGCTCGATGCGCGCCTGCGCGACAGCATGGCGAGTTCCGAGCAGGTCACCGCCGGCAACTCGAGCCTGCGGCTGCAGATCGCGATGAGCTACGGCGGGCGCGCCGATATGGTCAGCGCGGTACGCGGGCTGGCCGCGCAGGTGGAGCGCCGCGAGATAGCGCCTTCGGACATCGATGAGGCGCGTGTGTCGGGGGCGCTCGCGCTGCGTGGGCTGCCCGATCCGGACCTGTTCATCCGCACGGGTGGCGAGCAGCGCATCAGCAATTTCCTGCTGTGGAATCTCGCCTACACGGAACTCTACTTCACTGAGTGTCTCTGGCCGGCCTTCGATGTCGCGGCGTTCGACGCCGCCCTGCAGCACTATGCGGCACGCCAGCGGCGCTTCGGCCTCACGGGCGAGCAGGTCGAGGGCGGCGGCGCCGGACCGTCGAGACCATAAGGTCAGGGCGATGCTGCGCGCGCGCGTGCTGACGGCCCTGGGACTGGCATTGCTGCTGGTGGTTGCTATCCTGCTGTCTCCGCCGCGGGTGACGGCCGGCGTGCTGGGCCTGATACTGCTGATCGGCGCGTGGGAATGGTCGGCGTTCCTCGGGGTCGCGGCGGTGGCGCGCGCATTCTATGTATTGCTGCTGCTGGTGCTCGGAGTAGTGGGGTTGCCATTGATGGGCGAGTTGACGTGGTTTGGCTGGACGATGCTCGTGGCCGGCACCTGGTGGCTGATCGCGCTGCTATGGATCGTGCTGGCTCCGCAGCGCGTGTCCCGGGCTGCCGCTGCGCTCGCAGGAGTGCTGGCGCTGCTTCCGACCTGGTTCGCGGTGGTGCGCATCGACGCGCACTGGGTGCACGGCGCGCAGTGGACGCTGTTCATTCTGGTGCTGTGCGTTGCGGCCGATACCGGGGCGTTCTTCGCCGGGCGCTGGTTCGGCAGCGTGCCGCTGGCACCGCGTGTGTCGCCGAACAAGACCTGGGAAGGCGTATTCGGCGGCATGGTCCTGGCCCTGATCGTGGCGGCCGCGGCGGCCCCCTGGTTCGGGGTGCCGCTGGTCCGCTTCCTGCCCTTGTGCGCGGGGGCCGCGGCATTCTCGGTGGTCGGCGATCTGACGGAGAGCCTGCTCAAGCGCAACGTCAACCTGAAGGACAGCGGACGGCTGTTCCCGGGCCATGGCGGCGTGCTCGACCGCATCGACAGCGTGACGGCCGCGACTCCGGTCATGGCGCTCGGACTGCTGTGGCTCGGAGCGGGACGGTGAGCGCGATCGGCGTCGCCGTGCTGGGATCGACCGGCAGCGTGGGCCGCTCCACGCTCGAAGTGCTGGCGCTGCACCCGGAACGCTATCGCGTCGTCGGTCTCGCCGCGCGGCGCGACGTCGAGCGGATCCTGCAGCAGTGCCTGCGTTTCCAACCCGAATGGGTTGCCATGGAATCGCCGCCGGCGGCGCTCGAGCTCGAGCAGCGGCTGGGCGCTTCGGGCAGTGGCACCCGCGTCCTGGCCGGCGCCGAGGCGATCGCGCAACTCGCGGCCAGCGCCCCGGTCGACTACGTAATGGCGGCGATCAGTGGTGCTGCCGGGCTGCGCTCGACGCTGGCGGCTGCGGCGGCCGGCAAGCGCGTGCTGCTGGCCAACAAGGAGTCCGCGGTGATGGCCGGCTCGCTGCTGATCGAGACCGTGCGGCGCTCCGGTGCGCAGATCGTGCCGATCGACAGCGAGCACAACGCGATCTTCCAGTGCCTTCCGGCCGGCGCCCAGATCGGCACCCGACCGCCGGGCGTGCGCCGGCTGCTGTTGACCGCATCGGGCGGGCCATTCCTGCACTGGCAGGCTGAAGCGCTCTCCCGCGTCACGCCGGCCCAGGCCTGCGCGCACCCGCGCTGGGTCATGGGGCGCAAGATCTCGGTCGATTCCGCGACCCTGATGAACAAGGGCCTGGAGCTGATCGAGGCCAGCGTGCTGTTCGGCATGCCGGCGGGCGAAGTGGAAGTGGTCGTGCATCCGCAGAGCGTCGTCCACTCGCTGGTCGAGTACCAGGACGGCTCGCTGCTCGCGCAGCTCTCCTCCCCGGACATGCGTACGCCCATTGCCCACGCACTCGCCTGGCCGCAGCGCATCACGGCTGGCGTGGCATTCCTCGACCTGATCCGCGCCGCTCCGCTGGAATTCCTGGCCCCGGACCCGCAGCGCTTTCCGTGCCTGCGTCATGCGCAGGAGGCGGCGCGGCTCGGCGGGCTGGCTCCGGCGAGCCTGAATGCGGCTGATGAGATCGCTGTGCAGGCTTTCCTCGACAACCAGTTGAACTTTGGCGATATTCCGGCAGTCATTGAACTAGTGATGGAACGGGCCCCCGGGGGATCCATGAGCAGTCTCGAAGCAGTCCTCGATGCCGATGGCGAAGCCC
The DNA here is from genome assembly GCA_964528845.1 of uncultured Steroidobacteraceae bacterium. Taxonomy (GTDB): domain Bacteria; phylum Pseudomonadota; class Gammaproteobacteria; order Steroidobacterales; family Steroidobacteraceae; genus FEN-1191. The sequence continues at coordinate 24,556 of CAZGVE010000012.1, forward strand.
GGGCGCTGGCGTCCGAGGCCGTTGCCCGCCGCAGTGCCGCCCAGGGCGTGCGGGCATGAGCCTGTCCTGGATCCACCTGCTGTCCTTCATCGTGGCCGTCTGCCTGCTCGTGACGGTGCACGAATTCGGGCATTTCTGGGTCGCCCGTCGGCTCGGCTTCAAGGTACTGCGCTTCTCGATCGGGTTCGGCAAGACCCTGTGGAGCCGCGTCGGCCGCGTGGACGGCACGGAATATGTCATTGCCGCGGTGCCGCTCGGCGGCTACGTCAAGATGCTCGATGAGCGCGAGGGGCCGGTGGCGCCGGCCGAACTTGCGCGTTCCTTCACGCGCCGTCCGCACTGGCAGCGGATCACCGTGCTGCTCGCCGGGCCCGCCTTTAACATCATCTTCGCGGTGCTGCTGCTGACCGCGATGCTGCTGTCATCGGGAATCACCGATGTGCGCCCGGTGCTGGGCGCCATCGACCCGACGTCGATAGCGGGACGCGCCGGACTGCACGCGGATGACGAGGTGACACGGATCGATTCGCGCGCCGTGGCCTCGCAGCGCGACGTGATGCTGGGGCTGCTCGACGCGGTGAGCACCCAGGCGCCGATCACGCTGCAGCTGCGGGCCCCCGACGGCACGCAGCGCAGCGCGACGCTCGAGGTCGCAGATCCGGCGCAGCGCCTGCGCCTCACCGAACCATCCGCGATGATGAACGGACTCGGGCTGCGCTTCTACGAGCCGCCGATTCCGGCGATCCTCGGTGCCGTGGAGCCCAAGGGGCCCGCGGCGCTGGCTGGCCTGCGGACCGGAGATGAGATCCTGGCGGTCAACGGCGAGCCGGTGCGCGACTTCCTCGAGCTGGTCGCTCGCATCCAGCCGCATTCCGGGGACAGTGTCTCGATCCGCTACCGGCGCGCGGGCACCGAGGGGGCCGTGCGGGTGCCGGTGCTGCGTGAGAGCCAGGACGGGCGCACCGTCGGGCGCATCCACGTGCACCAGCCGTTGAACTCGCCGTACCCGGCCAGCATGCTGCGCCATACCCACCTGTCGCTGCCGGCCGCATTCGCGCGTGCCAACGTCGAGGCCTGGAACATGACCGCGCTGCAGGCGCGCCTGTTCGGCCGCATGCTGATCGGTCAGGTGTCGATCAAGAACCTCAGCGGTCCATTGAGCATTGCCGAGTACGCCGGGGATTCTGCGGCCGCCGGAGTGTCCGCATTCCTGTATTTCCTCGTGGTGGTAAGCCTGGCGCTGGGTTTCATGAACCTGCTGCCGATTCCGATCCTGGACGGCGGGCAGATCGTGTTCCAGGCCATCGAGTGGCTCAAGGGCAGCCCGCTGTCGGAGCGATTCCAGAGCGTGACCCAGCAACTCGGCGTCGCACTGCTGGTGCTGCTGATGGGCGTCGCGCTGTTCAACGACATTTCGCGACAGTTCGGTTGAAGCGTTCTTGACCAATAGGACCCGGCACGCATTGTCGCGCGCGTTCGTCGCGGCGCTTGCCCTGGCGAGTGCGCCCGCGGCCCTGTTCGCGCAGGCAGCCGCGGACTCCGAGTTCACTGTGAGCGACATCAAGCTCGAGGGGCTGCAGCGCATCTCCGAGGGCACGGTCTACAACTACCTGCCGGTCAACATCGGCGATCACCTGACGCCGCAGCGGCTGCGCGAGGCGCTGCGGGCATTGTACGCGACCGGCTTCTTCCGTGACGTCGAGCTGCGACGCGACGGCACCACGCTGATCGTCGCGCTGGCCGAGCGCCCCTCGCTCGAAAGCGTCGACCTCAAGGGCAACAAGGACATCAAGACCGAGGACTTGCAGAAGTCCCTGCGCAACGTGGGTCTGGCGGCCGGCAAGACCTTCGACCGCTCCACGCTCGATGAAGTGACGCAATACCTGACCGATCAGTACTACAGCCGCGGCAAGTATGCGGTGCAGATCGACACCAAGATCGACGACCTGCCCGACAACCGCGTGCGCGTGAACATCAACATCAAGGAAGGCAGCCGCGCGAAGATCCGCCAGATCAACATCGTCGGCAACACGGCGTTCAAGGACAAGGAGATCCTGTCGACCCTGACCCTGCAGACTCCCACGCTGACCTCCTGGATCAAGTCGAACGACCGCTACTCGCGCGAATCGCTGCAGGGCGACCTGGACAAGATCACCGCCTGGTACCAGGACCGAGGCTATGCCAACGTGCGCATCGATTCGGTGCAGGTCGCGATCGCTCCCGACAAGAGCGACATCTTCATCACCGTCAACATCACCGAAGGCGCGGTCTACAAGCTCGGCGAGGTCAAGCTCGGCGGCAACCTGATCGTACCGGAGGCGCAGTTGCGCGCGCTGCTGCTGGTGCAGCCCGGACAGCGCTACTCGCAGAAGGTCATCAGCGCGACCCAGGAGCTGATCCGCAATCGGCTTGGAGCCGAGGGTTTCTACTTCGCGAAGGTGGAGCCCGTGCCGGAGACCGACGACGCGCATCGGATCGTGAACCTGACGCTGTTCGTCAATCCTGGCAGCCGTACCTATGTGCGCCATATCAATTTCACGGGCACGACGCGCAGCAACGACGAGACGCTGCGGCGCGAGCTGCGCCAGCTCGAGGGCGCCTGGATGTCCAACATCGCGGTCGAACGCTCCAAGCAGCGACTGCAGCGGCTGCCGTTCATCGAGACCGTCGACATGACGACCGATCCGGTGGCGGGCGCGCCGGATCTGGTGGACGTGAATTTCGCGGTCAAGGAGCGGCCCAGCGCCTCGGTCGGCGGCGGCATCGGCTACTCGGCCGCGCAGAAGTTCGTGCTCAATGCCAACTTCAGCGACAGCGACTTCTTCGGCGGCGGTGATCAGGTCACCGTGGCCATCGACTCCGGTGCCTACAACAAGCAATACAGCCTGTCCCAGACCGACCCGTACCGCAACGTCGATGGGCTGTCACGCACCCTGTCGATGTCCTACCGCGATTCGACCCAGTTCGTGTCGGCCTCCTCGGCGTTCAATTCCTCGTCTCTGGAGCTCGGTGTCGGCTACGGCTACCCCATCAGCGAGTTCCAGGGCCTCAGTGCCGGCATCAACGTGCAGTCGATCAACCTGCTGACTTTCGCGGCCAGCAGCGCCCAGCAGGCGGTGCAGTGGGTGCAGAACAACGGTCGCTCGTACCGGCGCGAGGCGGTCACGAGCTACCTCGAGCCCGATGGCAGCACGATCACGAACAGCACCGCGCTGATCGGATCGCGCTTCAACCTCTACGAGCTCACCTTAGGCTGGGCCTACGACTCGCGTAATCGCGGCCTGTTCGCCGACCGTGGCATGCGCAGCGCCTTGTCGCTCTCGGTGGTGCCGCCGGGCGGGGACGTGCGCTACTGGGTCGGCAGCTACAGCTTCACCGGCTACTGGGGGCTGTGGCGGGCGTTCACGGTGGCCGAGAGTCTGCAGCTGGCGTACGGCCGGGGAATGTCGGGCACCACCGGCCTGCCGCCCTACAAGCGTTTCTACGCCGGCGGCCCGGATACCATCCGCGGCTACACCGAGGACACGCTCGGTCCGGTCGACAGCAACGGCAATCCCTACGGCGGCAACATGCTGGTCGTCTCGCGCACCGAGTTGCTGATGCCGGTGCCGCAGAAGTGGCAGACCAGTGCGCGCGTGAGCCTGTTCTACGACATGGGCAACGTGTTCTCGAATGATGGCACGAGGTTTCTCGGCGAGGACCTGCAGACCCCGGTGAATTACGGTTTCAGCTTTAGTGCACTGCGGCAGTCGGCCGGGATCTCGGTGCAATGGCTGGCCCCGGCACTTGGCATATTCCGGTTCAGCCTTGGCGTGCCGATCAACAAGTTCGCGGGCAACGCGATTCAATTTCCCGACCGGACCGAGGTTTTCCAATTCTCAGTCGGTCAGTCGTTCTAGAATAGCGGCCGGACCGGAGTCACAATCTTGTTCAGGATCAAGCAGCAGGGAGCAGGCATGAGGCGTCGTGTGAATTTTTTGGCGTCGCTGGGCGTTCTGGCGCTGGCGGCAGCAGCGGGCCCGGCATGGGCGGATCTGAAGATCGGAGTGGTCAACTACTCCAAACTGATGCAGGAGTCCCCGCAGGCCAAGACGGTGCAAGAGGCACTGCGTGGCGAGTTCGCGGGCCGGCAGAAGGATCTGCAGGGACAGCAGGTGGCGCTCAAGGCAAAGGAAGAGGCTCTGGCCAAGGACGAGGTCACGATGACCCCCGAACAGCTCGCCAAGGCTCAGAAGGAGCTGCGCGACGGCAACCGCGATCTGCAGCAGAAGGTCACGGAGTTCCAGGATGACCTGAATGGACGGCAGAACGAGGAACTCTCGAAGCTGCAAAAAGCACTGGTCGAGGAAGTCCAGAATTTTGCGCAGGCACAGAAGTTCGATCTCGTGCTCGCCGACGGCGTGATCTTCACCAGTCCTACGCTCGACATCACACCGCAGATCCTGACGGCGCTGCAGTCGCGCAGCGCAGCGCGACCCGCCGGCGCGAGCGCGGCTCCGGCGGCGCAGCCTAAGCCCCAGGTCACTCCGGGGCTCAAGTAGCGCCGCGCGCGCGGCACGCGGCCTCATGGGCATCGCGCTCGGCGAGCTCGCAGTCCGGTTCGGCTGCGAGCTGCGCGGCGATCCGGAGCTGCGTGTCGATCACGTGGCCGCGCTCGGCGCGGCGGACCCCGGATCCTTGAGTTTTCTCGCCAATCCGAGGATGGCTCACCAGCTGGCGCAGTCGCGGGCCACTGCCGTGGTCGTGGACGAGCGCGCTGCGGCCGCCTGTCCCGCGGCGACGCTGGTCAGCCGCAATCCGCATGCGCTGTTTGCGCGGATCGCGGCGCTGCTGCACCCGTTGCCGCCGCTGCAGCCCGGCGTGCACGCCGCTGCGCTGATCGATCCGCGCGCGCAGACCGACCCCAGTGCCGAAGTCGGCCCGCTGTGCGTGATCGGACCGGAAGCCGTGATCGGCGAGCGCTGCTACATCGGGCCCGGCTGCGTGATCGGGGCGGGCGTGCGGATCGGAGCCGACAGCAGACTCGTGGCACGCGTCACGCTGCTGCCTGGCGTGCAGCTCGCAGAACGGGTGCTGGTGCATCCCGGGGCCGTGATCGGTGCCGATGGCTTCGGCTACGCGCGCGAGGGCGCACAGTGGCTCAAGGTGCCGCAGATCGGCGGCGTGCGCATCGGCGCGGACGTGGAGATCGGAGCGAACACGACCATTGATCGCGGAGCGATCGACGACACCGTGATCGAGGAGGGCGTGAAGCTCGACAACCAGATCCAGGTGGGGCACAACGTGCGCATCGGCGCGCACACCGCGATCGCCGCCTGCACCGGCATTTCCGGCAGCGCCCGGATCGGGGCGCGCTGCATGATCGGCGGTCTCACCGGCATCGCCGGCCATATCGAGATTTGCGATGATACGGTGATCACCGCAATGAGCGGAATCTCGCACTCCATCCGGCAGCCGGGCATGTACTCCGGCCTGATTCCCGCCGAGCCGGTGCGCCGCTGGCGGCGCGTCGTCGCGCGCCTGAAATTGCTGGCCGATCGAGCGCAGCCCGAGCCGCCACTGGAGGCAGACCATGACTGATCCCCTGAAGCTCGACATCAACGGCATCATGCTGCGCCTGCCGCACCGCTACCCGTTCCTGCTGGTCGACCGCGTGCTCGAGTGCGAGCGCGGCCGCAGCATCCGTGCGCTCAAGAACGTGAGCTACAACGAGCCGTACTTCACCGGACACTTCCCGCACCGGCCGCTGATGCCCGGCGTGATCATCATCGAGGCGCTGGCGCAGGCCGCGGGGCTGCTGGCATTCCTGTCGGTCGACCAGCTGCCCGACGACACGACCCGCTTCTACTTCGTCGGCATCGACAAGGCGCGCTTCCGCAAGCCGGTCGAGCCAGGCGACCAGCTGATCCTCAAAGCCGACTTCGAGCGCAGTTTCCGCGGCATCTGGCGACTGGCCACCGTTGCCGAAGTGGCCGGCGAGGAAGTGGCCACCGCGATCATCATGATCGCGCCGGACCTGAAGGCCATGGCCGGAGCGGCCGGCCCGGGTGAATTGCCGTGATCGATCCGCGTGCGATCGTCGCGGACGGAGCACGGGTCGCGGAGGATGTCGAGATCGGCCCTTTCGCGATCATCGGCCCGGAGGTCGAGATCGGTGCGGGCTGCTGGATCGGCCCGCATGCCGTGATTACCGGCCGCACGACGATGGGTGCGGGCAACCGGGTATTCCAGTTCGCCTCGCTCGGCGAGGCTCCCCAGGACAAGAAGTACACCGGTGCGCCGACCCGGCTGCAGATCGGCGCACGCAACGTGTTCCGCGAGGGCTGCACCATCAGCCGCGGTGCCGCCCCGGAACGCGGCGTCACGATCATCGGCGACGACAACCTGTTCATGGCGTGCACGCACGTGGCCCACGACTGCATCCTCGGCAATCGCATCGTGATGGTGAACTACGCGGGCCTCGCGGGTCACGTGGAACTCGGCGACTGGGTCATTCTCAGCGGATACGTCGGCGTGCATCAGTTCGTCAAGATCGGCATGCACGCCTTCGTGGCCAACAATGGCGCCGTCACGCGCGATGTGCCGCCTTATGTGATGGCGGTCGGACAGCCGGCAGTACCGCACTCGATCAACATCGAGGGACTCAAACGCCGTGGTTTCGCCCCGGAGCAGATCCGAAATCTGCGCAATGCCTATCGCGTGCTCTACCGCAGCGAGCTGCCGCTGGCCGCGGCGGTCGAGCAGCTCAACGGCGTGGCAGCGCAGCAGCCCGAGCTGCAGCCGCTGCTGCAGTTCATTGCGCAGTCGGATCGCAGCCTGATCCGCTGATGGGCGCGCTGCGGGTCGCGATCGTGGCCGGGGAGACCTCGGGCGACGCGCTCGGCGCGGCGCTGATCGGATCGCTGCGCGAGCGCGTACCGGATGCCCGATTTCTCGGCGTGGCAGGCCCGGCAATGCGGGCCGCGGGCTGCGAGCCGCTCGCCGATGCGCATGAACTGGCCGTCATGGGGCTCACCGAGGTGCTGGGCCACCTGCCGCGACTGCTGCGGCTGCGTTCGCGACTGCTGCGTCAGATCCTCGACTGGCGCCCGGACGTGTTCATCGGGATCGACTACCAGCAGTTCAACTTGGGGCTGGCACTGCGCCTGAAGGCTCGGGGGTTCGCCACGGTCCAGTACGTGAGTCCGCAGGTCTGGGCGTGGCGTGAGGGACGCGTCACCACCATCGCGCGTGCCTACGATCTGGTGCTGTGCCTGCTGCCGTTCGAACCGGCGTTCTACGCCGCGCACGCCGTGCGCGCCTGCTTCGTCGGCCATCCGCTGGCCGACCAGATTCCGCTGCAGAATGACCGGGCCGCGGCGCGCGCCGCGCTGCACCTGGATCCGACCAGCCCGGTGCTGGCACTGCTGCCGGGCAGCCGCGAAGCCGAGGTGCAGCGGCTTGCCGGTCCATTTCTGGACGCGGCCAGGCTGCTGGCAAGCCGTACCACGGGGCTCACGATCGTAGCCCCGATGGCCGGGCCCGTGGTGCGCGCACAGTTCGAGCGCGCACTCGCGGGGAGTTCAGGCGCGCCAGACGTGCGGGTGCTGGATGGACAGTCGCGCCTCGCGCTCAGCGCGGCCGACGTCGCGCTGGTGGCCTCCGGCACTGCGACGCTCGAAGCGCTGCTGTGTCGCTGCCCGATGGTGGTGGCGTACCGCTTCGGCACCTTGACCGCGTGGCTGGTGCGCCGGCTGCGGCTGGTGCGTGCGACCTATTTCGCGCTGCCGAACCTGCTGGCGGGCGAGCGGCTCGCACCGGAGTTCCTGCAGGAGGCGGTCGTCAGCGGCGCAATGGCCGACGCGCTCGAGCAGGCGCTGCACGACACGGCGCGGCGCGAGTACCTCGACGAGCGCTTCCGCGCGATCCACCAGTCGCTGCGCCGCGATGGCGCCGCACTCGCGGCCGGAGCGGTGCTGGAACTGCTGCGCGAGCGGGGCTCGCGCGGCCTGCGCTCGCCCGGCCGGCCCGCCGGCGAGCCTTGAGGCCGGCAATATGCTGCTCGCCGGAGTCGACGAAGCCGGGCGTGGGCCGCTCGCCGGGCCGGTGGTCGCGGCGGCGGTGATCCTCGATCCGCAGCGGCTCATCCCCGGGCTGCGCGACTCCAAGCAGCTGCGTCCCGCGGCGCGGGAGCGACTCGCCCAGTGCATCCACCGCGACGCGCTGGGCGTCGCGGTGGCGCAGGTCGATGTGCCGGACATCGACCGTCTCAATATTCTTAGGGCCACCCTGGAAGCGATGCGGCTCGCGCTGCACGCGCTGCACGCGGCCGGCGTACGTCCGGCGCGCATCATGATCGACGGCAACTGCGCGCCGCAGCTGCCTGATTGGCTTGGAAGTTGTGCGCTCGAAACGGTGATCGGTGGCGACGCCCTGGTACCGGCGATCAGTGCGGCATCCATCATCGCCAAGACGCACCGCGACGCGCTGATGCGCGATCTGGACGTGCTGCACCCCGGCTACGGGCTGGCGCTGCATTTCGGCTATGGAACGCCTCAGCACCTGCAGGCGCTCGCGCAGCTCGGCCCCTCGCCGATCCACCGACGCAGCTTCAATCCCCTGCGCGGATGGCTCAGCGGGGCACTGGCGCCAGGCAGCTTGCCGCGGGGCTCCGGAGTGCGAGAATCTTGAGCACCCTGGCGCTGCCCACTCCAGTTCGAGGCGCGTAATGGCTGCGAGCTTCGTTCACCTGCGGGTACACACTGAATTCTCGCTGATCGACAGCGTGGTGAGAGTGCCCGAGCTGATGGCGGCGGTAGCCGCGGCCGGCATGCCGGCCGTGGCGTTGACCGACCAATCGAACCTATTCGCGATGGTCAAGTTCTACCGCGCGGCGCTCGAGCAGGGCGTGCAGCCGGTCATCGGCGTGGACCTGCTGGTGCGCGAGACCGGCGAGGCGCAGGCGCCCTCGCGCCTCACGCTGCTGTGCCAGAACCTGGTGGGCTACCGCAATCTCGCGCGGCTCGTGAGCCGCGCCTACCTTTCGGGCCAGGACAGTGCTGGCGCGCCGCTGCTCGACCGCGCCTGGCTCGATCGCGACTCGAGCAGCGGGCTGATCGCGCTGTCCGGCGCCGCCGACGGCGATGTCGGGCGCGCACTGCTGCGCGGCCGTGAACAGGGCGCACAGCGCGCACTGGACGCGTGGCTGGCGCTGTTCGCAGATCGCTACTATGTCGAGCTGCAGCGTCTCGGCCGGCCGGAGGAAGAACAGTACCTGCAGCGCGCCGTCGAACTCGCCTCGCGTTGCGGTGTGCCGGTGGTTGCCACCAATGACGTGCGGTTCCTGGCGGCGAGCGAATTCGATGCGCACGAGGCGCGGGTCTGCATCCATGATGGCACGCTGCTCGCCGATCCGGGACGCGCACGGCGCTACAGCGCGGGCCAGTACTTGCGCGCTCCCGCGGAGATGCAGGCGCTGTTCGCCGACCTGCCCGAGGCGCTCGACAACAGCATGCAGATCGCCCGACGCTGCAGCCTGTCGCTGAAGCTCGGCCAGGCCCGCCTGCCCGACTACCCGGTCCCGGAAGGCAGCAGCCCGGAGCAGTTCCTGCGCGAGCAGGCGAGCGACGGCCTCGCGACGCGACTGGCGGCGCTTGGGCTCGCAGGGGACGAGGCGGCGCGCTACCGGGAGCGACTCGCGAGCGAGCTCGACACGATCTGCCAGATGGGCTTCGCGGGCTATTTCCTGATTGTCGCGGATTTCATCCGCTGGGCGCGCGAGCATGGCGTGCCGGTCGGCCCGGGCCGCGGGTCCGGTGCCGGTTCGCTGGTCGCCTATTCCTTGCGCATCACGGACATCGAACCGCTGCGCTATGACCTGCTGTTCGAGCGATTCCTGAATCCCGAGCGGGTCTCGATGCCGGATTTCGACGTCGATTTCTGCATGGAAGGCCGCGACCGCGTGATCGATTACGTCGCGGCACGCTACGGCCACGATCGCGTCTCGCAGATCATCACGTACGGCACTATGGCGGCCAAGGCCGTGGTGCGCGACGTCGGTCGCGTGCTGGGCCACCCCTATGGCTTCGTCGACCGGATCGCCAAGCTGATCCCGTTCGAGCTCGGCATCACGCTCGATGATGCAATCGCCAAGGAACCGGAACTCAAGCGGCTGCGCGAACAGGACGAGGAGGTGCGCAATCTGCTCGAGCTGGCGGGCGCGCTCGAGGGCCTGACGCGCAACGCCGGCAAGCACGCCGGCGGAGTCGTCATCGCCCCCTCGGTACTGACGGATTTCACTCCGTTGTACTGCGAGCCGGGCGGCACGCACGTGATCACGCAATTCGACAAGGATGACGTCGAGGCGGCGGGCCTGGTCAAGTTCGACTTCCTGGGCCTGCGCACGCTCACGGTCCTCGATTGGGCCATGACGCGGATCAACGCGCTGCGCACCGCCGCGCTCGAGCCGCCACTGGAACTCGGTACGCTGCCGCTCGACGATCCGGCAACCTACGCGCTGCTCAAGTCCTGCCGCACCACCGCGGTGTTCCAGCTCGAGTCGCGTGGCATGAAGGACCTGATCCGGCGGCTGCAGCCCGACTGTTTCGAGGACATCGTCGCGCTGGTGGCGCTGTTCCGGCCGGGACCGCTGCAGTCCGGCATGGTGGAGGACTTCATCAGCCGCAAGCATGGTCGCAATGCCGCAGCCATCGACTACCTCCACCCGGACCTCGAGGGCGTACTGTCGCCAACCTATGGCGTGATCCTGTACCAGGAACAGGTCATGCAGATCGCGCAGGTACTCGCGGGCTACACGCTGGGTGGCGCGGATCTGCTGCGCCGGGCCATGGGCAAGAAGAAGCCGGAGGAGATGGCCAAGCAGCGTTCGATCTTCATGGACGGCGCACGTGCGCGCGGCGTCGAGGTTCGGCAGGCAGGTCATATCTTCGACCTGATGGAGAAGTTCGCCGGTTACGGCTTCAACAAGTCGCATTCGGCCGCGTACGCGCTACTGTCGTTCCAGACTGCCTGGCTCAAGGCCCACTACCCGTCGGCCTTCATGGCGGCGGTGCTGTCGGCGGACATGGACCATACCGACAAGGTCGTCACGCTGATCGATGAGTGCGCGCAGATCGGAGTGACCGTGCTGCCGCCGGATGTGAATGCTTCCGGCTATGGATTCGCGATGGCGGATGCACGCACGATCCGCTACGGCCTGGGAGCGATCAAGGGTGTGGGCCGCTCGGCGGTCGAGGCGCTGGTGGGCGAGCGCGAGGCCCGCGGCCCGTTCGCGAGCCTCCCCGAGCTGTGCCGGCGCGTCGGCCCGGCGCGCGTGAACCGGCGCGTGCTCGAGGCGCTGATCCGCGCTGGCAGCCTCGATGCGCTCGGGCCCGGACGGGCCGCGCTGATGGCGGGCCTGGAGCAGGCGCTGCAGGGCGGCGAACAGAGCGCGCGCAGCAGCGAGGCCGGGCAGCACGACATCTTCGGGATCACGGCGGCGCATGATGCGCGACCCGCAGCCGGCGCAGCTGCCGTGGCCGAATGGCCGGCGTCGGTGCGGCTGGCCGGTGAGCGCGAAACCCTCGGCCTGTACCTGACCGGTCACCCGATCGCCCCATACGAGCAGGATCTGCGCTGGTTCGCGACCGCTCGCATCGGCGAGTGCGCGGCTGAGCGGCCGGCGGGCGCGATCGATCCGGCGCGCGCGTGGGCCGAGGCCCGCCACGTCACGCTGGCGGGGCTCATCCTTGAAGTGCGGCGCCGTGCCGCGCGTGTGTCCTTCCTGCTCGATGATCGCAGCGGACGCATGGAAGTCACGATGTACGAAGAGGTGTACCAGCGACACCGCGAACTCATCGTCAAGGACGCACTGGTACAGGTCGAGGGCGCACTGCGCTTCGATGAATTCTCCGACTCGTGGCGGCTGGCGGCACGGCAGATCAGCCTGCTCGAACAGGTGCGCGAACGACTCGCACGCTCCCTGATGCTGCGCTGGCCGCGCGGTGCCCGCGCACCGGAGCTGCTCGCGGCACTGCAGTCCGTGCTGCTGCGTCATCGGGGCGGTCCGTGCAGCGTGCTGCTCCGATACCACGGCGAGGTCGCGAGCGGCACGCTGGCATTCGGACCGGACTGGAAGGTGCGGGCCAGCAACGAGCTGCTCGAACAGCTTGAATTGCTGCTGGGGCCGGGCGGCGCCCGTTTCGGCTATGGCGAGCCGGGAGCGGCCAGCAGTGCGATGGCCTGAGCCTTGCGGTCCGCTGCCTGCGCCCGTAGGCTTCACGCCGACTTGCGGGTAACGCATGCACGATGTGAGCCGATGACTGTCAACTTCCTGGATTTTGAGCAGCCGATCGCCGAACTCGAGGCCAAGATCGAAGAGCTCGGACACGTCACATCCGATTCGAAGGTCAACATCGAGGAGGAGATGTCGCGGCTGCGCGCCAAGAGCCGCGCGCTCACCAGATCGATCTTCTCGAACCTGTCGCCGTGGCAGATCACGCAGCTCGCGCGCCACCCGCAGCGTCCCTACACACTGGATTACGTCAGCGCGATCCTGACCGACTTCCAGGAGCTGCACGGGGATCGCATGTACGGCGACGATCTGGCGATTGTCGGCGGCCTCGGCCGGCTGCAGGGCATGCCCATCATGCTCATCGGCCACCAGAAGGGCCGGGATACCAAGGAGCGCGTGCGGCGCAATTACGGCATGCCCAAGCCCGAGGGCTACCGCAAGGCGCTGCGCCTGATGCGCATGGCCGAGCGCTTCGGGCTGCCGCTGGTCACCCTGATCGATACGCCCGGCGCCTATCCGGGCGTGGGTTCGGAGGAGCGAGGGCAGAGCGAAGCCATCGCGCGCAACCTGTTCGAGATGTCGATGCTGAAGGTGCCGATCGTGAGCGTCGTGATCGGTGAGGGTGGCTCGGGCGGCGCACTCGCGATCGGCGTGTGCGACCGGCTGCTGATGCTGCAGTTCAGTACCTATTCGGTGATTTCGCCAGAGGGCTGCGCGTCGATCCTCTGGAAGAGCGCTGACAAGAAGGAAGTCGCCGCCGAAGCGCTGAACCTGACCGCCGAGCGACTCGACGGCCTCGGGCTGATCGACGAAGTGCTGGCCGAGCCGCTGGGCGGCGCACACCGCGACCCGGCAGCGATCGCTGCCGTGCTGCGCGAAGCGCTGATTCGGCACCTGGCCGGACTGCTGCAGCTACCGCCCGCGACGCTGCTCGAGCAGCGCCTCGCGCGCATTGCCTCATTCGGGGTGTACACCGAGATCCCTGCGTGAGTGCACGCGCTGCGGCGCGGCACCCATCGCCGGCGCCCGGCGAACCGGTCAACCTGCCGCGCACCGGCTTCAGCGCCACGTGGCTGCAGCAGCAGCTGCGCGCCCTCATCGGATCCACGCGCGGCCGCAGCCTGTGCGTCGCGTACTCCGGGGGCCTGGACTCGGCGTCGCTGCTGGCGGCGCTGGCGGCGGCGCGCGCGCGCGCCGGGTTCCGGCTGCGCGCCGTGCACGTCGATCATGGCCTGCATCCACAATCCGCGCACTGGGCCGCGCTCGCCTGCGCCCAGGCAAAGCGTGCCCGCGTGCGCTGCGACGCGATCCGGGTGCGGGTCGCACGCAACGGCGCATCGCTCGAGGCCGCCGCGCGCGCAGCGCGCTATGCGGCGCTCGCGCGGGCACTGTCCCCCGGCGAACTGCTGCTGACCGCGCACACCCAGGATGACCAGCTCGAGACCATCCTGCTCGCCCTGCTGCGCGGCAGCGGCGTGCGCGGACTGGCGGCGATGGGCGGCGTGAGCCAGTTCGGCGATACGCAGCTCGTGCGCCCGCTGCTGAACGTGTCGCGCCTGCAGCTGGAGCAGTACGCGCACCGACGCGCTCTGGCCATCACGCCGGACCCAAGCAACGAAGACGAGCGGATGGACCGCAACTATCTGCGGCTGCGGGTGGCGCCGCTGCTGCGCGAGCGCTGGCCGGCGGCTGCGGTCACAGCCGGGCGCAGCGCACGGCACCTGGCCGAGGCACAGGGCCTGCTGGAGCGCGCCGCGCGTGCGGTCCTGGCCACCGCGGCGGACGGCGCGGCGCTGCGCGTGAGCGCGCTGCGGGCGTTGAGTCTGGTGGATCGACGCAACGCGCTGCGCTACTGGATCCAGGCGCGCGGACTGCCCACCCCCGATCACCGCCGCCTGCGCGAGATCGCCGGCCCGATGCTGACGGCGCGCGCGGACGCGTGCCCGAGCGTGCGCTGGCCCGGCGGCGAGCTGCGTCGTCACGGCGAGCGCCTGGTGGCGCGCACGGTGGACGCAGCGGCCGCGCCGCCTTCGGAACTGGCGTGGGACTGGCGCGTCGGCCCGCAGCTCGCGCTGCCGCAGGGCGGCGTCATCGCGCTGCTGCCTGACGCGCAAGGGGAGATCGCCTTGAATGCACTGCCATGCCCGTTGCGCGTGGTTTACCGGCGCGGCGGGGAGCGCCTTGCACAGCCCGGCGGGCACCTCGCACTCAAGGATCTGCTGCAGCAGCGTGGCATCGAGCCCTGGCTGCGCGCCGCGGTGCCGCTGCTCGCCAGTGGCGAGCGTATCCTGGCCGTGGCCGATGTCTGGCTCGACAACGCAATCCGGACGCACGCGCCGGGCAGCGACGGGCCACGCGCCCGCCTGCGCTGGCGACGTCCGATGGGCGATGGCGATTGAGACACCGCGACCGATTTGCTACCCTGACTGCCCGTCGTCATCCATTCCTCTTGACCAGGCGGCGCAGTCCCCGATGACCCGATTTGTTTTCGTGACCGGCGGTGTCGTTTCCTCGTTGGGGAAAGGCATCGCCGCCGCCTCGCTGGGCGCGATACTCGAGGCCCGCGGACTCAAGGTCTCGATGGTCAAGCTCGATCCGTACATCAACGTCGATCCGGGCACGATGAGCCCGTTCCAGCACGGCGAGGTATTCGTCACCGCCGACGGCACCGAGACGGACCTGGACCTCGGCCACTACGAACGCTTCGTGCGCACGACCACAGGCCATAACAGTAATTTCACCACCGGCCGCATCTACGAGCGCGTGATCGCCAAGGAACGTCGCGGCGACTATCTCGGTGCGACGGTGCAGGTGATCCCGCACATCACCGACGAGATCAAGCGCAGCATCATGCTCGGCGCCAGCGATGCCGATATCTGCATGGTCGAGATCGGCGGCACCGTCGGCGACATCGAGTCGCTGCCGTTCCTCGAGGCGATCCGTCAGCTCGGCGTCGAGCTGGGCCGCACCCAGACCCTGTACATGCACCTGACGCTGGTGCCCATCGTCGGTGGGTCGGGCGAGATCAAGACCAAGCCGACGCAGCATTCCGTCAAGGAATTGCGCTCGATCGGCATTCAGCCGGACGTGCTGCTGTGCCGGTGCCGCGAGTCCCTGCCTGAAGAGCAGCGGCGCAAGATCGCACTGTTCACCAACGTCGAAGAGCGCGCCGTCATCTCCGCGATCGATGCCGATGACATCTACCGGATTCCGCTGCTGCTGCACGAGCAGGCGCTTGACGACATCGTGGTCGACAAGCTGCGCTTCGACGTGCCGCCGGCGGATCTGGCCGCCTGGCGCCAGGTCGTCAGCGCCAAGGCGAATCCCGATGGCCAGGTCGATATCGCGATGGTAGGCAAGTACGTGCAGATCCGCGATTCCTACATCTCCCTCAACGAGGCACTGATGCATGCTGGTCTCAAGACCCGCACGCGCATCAATGTCCACTACATCGAGTCGACCGACATCGAGAAGGAGGGCACCGGCTGCCTCGCGGGGATGGATGCGATCCTGGTTCCCGGCGGCTTTGGCGAGCGCGGCATTCAGGGCAAGATCCAGGCCGTGCACTTCGCTCGCGAACATGGGGTGCCCTATCTCGGCATCTGCCTCGGCATGCAGCTGGCCATCATCGAATTCGGACGCCACGTGCTGCGCCTCGAGGGCGCGCACAGCACGGAATTCGATCGCGCCACGCCGCACCCGGTGATCGCCCTGATCACTGAATGGCAGGACCAGGCGCGCGGCACACAGACGCGCAGCGAGAGCTCGCATCTGGGCGGCAGCATGCGGCTCGGGGCCCAGGAAGTGCGCCTCGAACCGGGATCGATGGCGCGGGAGCTCTATGGCCGCGAGCTGATCGCCGAGCGGCACCGCCATCGCTTTGAATTCAACAACAACTACCTCGCGGATTACCGTGCCGCGGGCCTGAAGTTCTCCGGCTTCTCGCGCGACGGCCTGGTCGAGATCATCGAGCTGCCGGGTCACCCATGGTTCGTTGCCACGCAGTTCCATCCCGAATTCACCTCGACTCCGCGTGACGGACATCCGCTGTTCACGGGCTTCGTGCGCGCAGCGCGCGCCTGCCGCGCCTCGGCCCTGCCGGTCGCGGCCGGCGCATGAATCTGGCGGGAATCGAGGTCGGTCTCGATCGGCCCCTGTTCCTGATTGCCGGACCGTGCGTGATCGAATCCGAGACGCTGGTGCACGAGGTGGCCGGTCGCCTGGCCGAGATCACCGCCGCCTTGGGCATGCCGCTGGTGTTCAAGGCTTCGTTCGACAAGGCCAACCGCTCCTCGGGCGCGAGCTTTCGTGGCCCCGGACTTGAGCAGGGCCTGAAGGTGCTGCAGTCGGTGCAGAGCCGCTTCGGGCTGCCCGTGCTCACCGACGTGCACGAGGACACACCCATTGATGAGGTGGCGCAGGTCGTGGACGTGCTGCAGACTCCTGCGTTCCTGTGCCGGCAGACCAATTTCATCCACCGCGTGGCCGGAGCCGGGCGCCCCGTGAACATCAAGAAGGGCCAATTCCTCTCCCCCTGGGAGATGCAGAACGTCGTCGACAAGGCGCGCTCCACCGGCAATGAGCAGATCATGGTCTGTGAGCGCGGGGCGAGCTTCGGCTATCAGAATCTGGTCAGCGACATGCGCTCGCTCGCGATCATGCGCGCGACCGGCGCTCCGGTCGTGTTCGACGCCACGCATTCGGTGCAGTTGCCAGGCGCGCAGGGGGGCAGCTCGGGTGGCCAGCGCGAGTTCGTGCCGGTGCTCGCACGCGCTGCGGTGGCCGCCGGCGTGGCCGGCGTGTTCATGGAGACCCACCCGCGTCCCGAGCAGGCGCTGTCCGACGGCCCGAACGCGTGGCCGCTGGACCGCATGGCCAGCCTGCTCGAAACGCTCCAGCGGCTCGATGCCGCCGTCAAGTCACGTCCGTTCGAGGAATCCCTGTTATGAGCCGCATCACGCAGATCCAGGCCCGCGAGATCATCGATTCGCGGGGCAATCCGACCGTCGAGGCCGACGTCACGCTCGCCTCCGGAGCGGTCGGGCGCGCCGCCGTACCCTCCGGGGCCTCCACCGGCACGCGCGAGGCGGTCGAGCTGCGCGACGGGGACGCGCGGCGCTACCAGGGCAAGGGCGTGACCCGTGCAGTGGCCAACGTCAACGGTGAGCTGCGCGCGGCGCTGGTCGGCATGGAGGGGCTTGAGCAGGGCGCGCTCGACCTGCGCATGATCGAGCTGGACGGCACCGACAACAAGGGCCGCCTCGGAGCGAACGCGATCCTCGCGGCTTCGCTGGCCGTCGCGCACGCGGCCGCGCGCGAGGCCGGGATCCCTCTGTTCCGCGCACTGCTCGGCGCGCGCGAGGCGGTCATGCCGGTACCGATGATGAACATCATCAACGGCGGCGCCCACGCCAACAACAGCCTCGACATCCAGGAATTCATGATCATCCCGGTCGGAGCACCCTCGTTCCGCGAGGCGCTGCGCTACGGTGCGGAGATCTTCCATACGCTCAAGAAGATCCTCAATTCCCGCGGGATGTCGACCGCCGTCGGGGACGAGGGAGGATTCGCGCCCGACCTGCCTTCGAACGAGGCGGCGCTGCAGACCATCCTCGAAGCGATCGAGCAGGCCGGCTACCAGGTCGGGCGCGACATCTGCTTAGGGCTGGACGTCGCGAGTTCCGAGTTCTACCGCAACGGGCGCTACGAGCTTGACGCCGAGCAGCGCAGCTTCACATCGGCGCAGTTCACGCAGTACCTGTCCGATCTGGTCGGCCGTTATCCGATCATCACGGTCGAGGACGGCATGAGCGAGGGTGATTGGGAGGGCTGGTCGCTGCTGACGGCGGCGCTCGGCCGCCGGATCCAGCTGGTCGGCGACGACCTGTTCGTGACCAACACGCGCATTCTGGCCGAGGGCATCGCCCGCGGCGTCGCGAACGCGATCCTGATCAAGCCCAACCAGATCGGCACGCTCAGCGAGACGCTGGCGGCGATCGAGATGGCCGAGCAGGCGCGCTACGCCTCGATCGTCTCGCATCGCTCCGGCGAGACCGAAGACACGACGATTGCCGATATCGCGGTCGGCAGCGCAGCGACGCAGATCAAGACCGGGTCGATGTCGCGCTCTGACCGCATCGCGAAGTACAACCAGCTGCTGCGCATTGAGGAGCTGCTCGGTGCGCCGCGCTACGCCGGACGCGATGCGTTTCCGGTCCGGATCTGAGCGCCACATCCGATGAGGTGGCTCGCCGTCGCGCTGCTGGCCGTGCTGCTGATGCTGCAGTACCGGCTGTGGCTGTCCGAGGACGGAGTGCGCGACATGCTGCGGCTGCGCTCGGCCGTGGCGTTACAGCAGGCGGAGAATACGCGCGTCGGTGAGCGCAACCGCGAACTCGAAGCCGAGGTGCGCGATCTCAAGCAGGGCTATACGGCACTCGAGGAGCGGGCACGCACCGACCTCGGCATGATTGCGGGCAACGAAACCTTCTACCAGGTCGTGCCGCAGAAGAGCGCCCCGCCGGGGCTCGCCCCGGTCGCGACACCGCTCGTGCCGGCGCAGCGCACTGCTGCGGCGCGCTGAGGTGGGTCCAGGATCCGGGATGCATTACTGGCTGGTCATGCCGGCCGCGGGCGCAGGCCGGCGCTTCGGCGGGCGCAAGCAGTTCGCGACGCTGGGCGCGCGCAGCGTACTGGAGGTGGCGCTGGAGCCGTTCCTCGAGGATCCGCAGTGCCTCGGCGGCAGCATCGCGCTGACGCCTGGGGAGTCCCGGCGCGACGAACTGGCGCAACGTATCCCCGCACGATTCGCGCTGATCGACGGCGGCGCGGAGCGCGTGCACTCGGTCATCAACGGCCTGCGCGCCCTGACTGCGCGAGCGGCCGGCGGCGACTGGGTACTGGTTCACGACGCCGCGCGCCCGTGCCTGAGCCCGGCCGATCTCGCGCGGCTGCTCGCAAGCGCGGGGCAGGGCGGGGATGGAGCCCTGCTCGCGGTCCCGGTCGCCGACACGGTCAAGCAGGTGCAGTCCTCGACGCCCGGCGAGCCCGCTCATTATCCGCGCTGCGCCGGCACAATCCCACGCGACGCACTATGGCTCGCCCAGACACCGCAGATGTTCCGCCATGCAGCGCTGTGCGCGGCGCTGGAATACGCCATCGCAGCCGGGCGCATGCCGACCGACGAGGCACAGGCGATGGAATGGCAGGGGGTCGCCGCGCTGCTGGTCCGTGCGCACGACCACAACATCAAGGTCACCAATGCAGCGGATCTCGGGCTGGCGCAGGCCATCCTGGCGGCGCGCGAGGAGGGCAGATGCGCATGAGGGTTGGCTCGGGAATCGATATCCACGCCTTCGGGCCCGGCGACGGCGTGATGCTCGGTGGCATCCGGGTGCCGCACGATCGTGGAATCATCGCGCATTCCGACGGCGACGTGCTGCTGCACGCGCTGGTGGACGCGCTGCTCGGAGCGGCCGGACTCGGCGATATCGGGCAGCATTTCCCCGATACGGATTCCCGCTGGCGCGGCGCGCCCAGCAGCCAGTTCGTGGCCGCGACCATGCAGCAGCTCGCACGGCTGAATCTATGCGTCGTGAATGCCGACCTGACGCTGCTGGCGCAGGCGCCGAGGATCGCTCGCTATCGGGAGCAGATCCGGCACAACGTGGCCGTGCAGCTGGCGGTCGATGACGGCTGCGTGAATCTGAAGGCCACGACCGCCGAGAATCTGGGATTTCTCGGCCGCAGCGAGGGTCTGCTCGCGATGGCCACCGTGCTGATCGAGGGCACGTGAGCGGCGGGTTCAGCGGTGCGTGAGCAACACCAGCGTCGCACCCGTGCCGCCGTCGGCCGGACGAGCCGAGGCGAACGCCAGTACCGCATCGGCGCGGCGCAGCAGTGCGTTGACCGTGTTCTTGAGCACCGGACCGCGGGTACCGGAGCGCAGCCCCTTGCCGTGGATCACCCGCACGCAGCGCAGGCCGCGCGCGCGCGCGGCACGCAGGAACTGCCCCAGGTGCGCGGTCGCGTCGCTGGCATTCAGGCCGTGCAGATCGGTTTCTGCCTCCACGCGGTACAGACCGCGGCGCAGCGAGCGCACGACGCTGTCCGGTACTCCCGGTCGACGGAACAGCAACTCGTCCCCGGGCTGCACCTCGTACAGGTCGGTTCCGGGCCCCAGGCTCTCGCGCAGCACCGCGGCGCGTTCCGCGCGCGCGAAACGGGCGCGCGGCCGGGCCGTGCGCCGGGCGGGCGCGGCCCGCGCTCGGGTCTTCAGCGGCTGCACGCCCCGCATGGCGAGGCGAAACAGCGCTGCATCGTCCGGCTGCTCCTCATCGTCGATCATCGGTGCTCCACCTCCGGCGCATTGCAGTATATTGGCCCGCCGAGCGCCCGCCCGGCCGGCCCCAGGCAGCGTGATCGTGCCTTCCATAGCGGGTAGTGCCACCACTCTGCCGTGAAAATACTGGTCAGCAACGACGATGGCTACCGCGCCGAGGGGATCGCCCGGCTGCGCGCTGCGCTGATGGATCTCGGCGATGTCACGGTGGTTGCGCCCGACCGCAACCGCAGCGGCGCCGGGAATTCGCTGACGCTCGACGTGCCGCTGCGCATGTTCGAATCCGAGCCTGGCGTCTACTACGTGCCCGGCACCCCGACCGACTGCGTGCACCTGGCGATCTCGGGCGTGTTCGACTTCGAGTTCGATATGGTCGCCTCGGGCGTCAACGATGGCGCCAACCTCGGGGATGACGTGCTGTATTCGGGCACCGTGGCGGCCGCCATCGAGGGCCGCTTCCTCGGTCTGCCCACGCTCGCCGTCTCGCTGTGCACGGTGCCCGGTGGCGGACGACACTTCGACACCGCGGCTCGAGTGGCGCGGCTGATCGTGACGGGGCTGCTCAGCCGGCCGCTGGACGCGGCAATGATCCTGAATGTCAACGTTCCGGACCTCCCGTTCGAGCAACTTGCCGGCTTCGAGAGCACGCGGCTTGGCTTCCGCCACCGCTCAGCGCCGGTGATCCGGGCCTCGGACCCTAAAGGCCATCCGGTGTACTGGATCGGCCCCGCAGGCCCTGGCCAGGATGCCGGCGAGGGCACGGATTTCCACGCGGTCGCGCGTGGTCGGGTCTCCGTCACGCCGCTGTCGATCGATCTCACGCGGCACGCTGCGCTGGCCGATATCGCGCGCTGGCTGCTGCCCCTGGGAACGCATGAGTGACGCACGGATAGCCGGTATCGGCATGACTTCGGCGCGTACGCGCGACCGACTCGTGCAGCGGCTGCGCGAGCAGGGCATCCACAACATGGCGGTGCTGGACCGGATCCGCAATGTGCCACGTCATCTGTTCGTTGACGAAGCCCTCGCGAGCCGCAGCTACGAGGACACGGCGCTGCCGATCGGTTTCGGACAGACCATCTCGCAGCCCTACATCGTCGCGCGCATGAGCGAGGCCATGCTCGAGGGCGGACCTTGTGCCAAGCTGCTCGAGATCGGCACCGGCTGTGGATACCAGACCGCGGTGCTCGCACCGCTGGTCGGAAGGATCTACACCATCGAGCGGATCGCGGCCCTGCAGACACGCGCCCGCGTGCTGCTCAAGGAGCTCAAAGTGCGCAATGTGCGATTCCGCCACGGCGATGGTGCGCTCGGCTGGCCGAGCCAGGCACCCTTCGACGGCATCCTGCTGGCCGCTGCGCCGATGCGGGTCCCCGAAGCGCTGCTCGGGCAGCTGACCGCAGGCGGACGGCTGATCGCTCCGGTCGGTCCGGAGGGCGAGCAGCAGCTGATGTGTTTCACGCGGCGCGAGCAGGGCATCGAACGTCGCGTCCTTGGCGCCGTGGCATTCGTGCCCCTGGTGGCCGGATTGGGCTGACGATGCCTAGAAATCACATGATGAGAAAATTTTAAATACATAATTATTAACAAATTAATTTCTGATAGTTGCAACGACGAGCCGGTCACGGATACCATCGGCCGCGCTGTCGGCAACTGCCGACAACGCGCTGACCGCAACAGGCGCACCGCGAGAAGACACAGGGGTGAAGGGGAAGACGGGTTTAGTTCAAAAACAAGAACAGTTTGGATAACAACAACAAAGCGGAAACAATTATTCGGGTTTGATAGCTTCGGATAATTGGGGGTAGATAGAGGTTCTTTCTCTCCCTGTGTCTTCTCTCGGTGCGCTTGCGGCGCACCGAGCCGGCCGGTGCCACCCACCGGCCACCAATTCCCGCCCAACATTCCCGGCCCATACGTTCGACCTGTCGATCGATCCCGTGTTACGGAAAGAGCCCCGCGGCGACCGGGCGCCCTTCGTTCGCAAGGATGTTGTAAGTGCGGCAGGCGGCTCCGAGATTCATGCATTCCAGCGCGATGCCGCGCTCGCGGAACCAGCTGCGCAGTCCCGCATCGGGAAGCACCGTGGTCTCGCCGGCACCCAGCAACACGATCTCGGTGCCGGGCGCGCACAATGCCTGCGCCTGCCCGGTATCGAGACCCAGGATCGAGCCCGCACCCCAGTCGAGTACCAGGTGATCCGGAAAGATCACGAACGGCCGCGTCAGCCGCTGCTCGCCGACGACGATGGCACCGCCGCCATAACTGCGCACGAGCTGGATCCGAGGATCGGAGTCGAGGAGCAGACGCATGCTGAGTACGATACGCCATGGTGTCGGAACTGACAGTGATCCTCGGTGACTTTTTTCTCACCTCGCGCCCACGGCAGGCTGAGGCGCCCCCACGGTTGCTGGCGCTCGAACTGCTGCTGGCGCGCGCCGCGTGCACGCGGCTGCCCCTGGGCTGGCGCGCCTGGCTCGCACAGCAGGCAGCGAGCGACGATGCGCTGCACCTGGCACCGGCTGGCGTGGCTGCACGCGCGTGGCTCGCGGCGCCGCCCGGACCGCACTCATTCTGGTTCGCCACTCCGGTGCACTACCTGGCCGGCATCGATAGCGTGCATCTGCACCCGGCCGGACTGCTGGAGCTTGCGAGCGACGAGCAGGCCGCGCTGGCCGCCGATTTCAATGCGCTGTTCGGCGACTCACACTGGCACCTGTATGCGCTCGGTCGCCGCGAGTTGCTGCTGTGCGGACCGCACCTCGACGCGAGCGCCGCGGATCCGGGCAACTGGGCCGGCCGGGACCCGTCCGGGGGCGCGCCGCGCGGCCCGGACGCCGGCGCGCTGCTGCGGCTCGGCAGCGAAATCGAGATGTGGCTGCACGAGCACCGGATCAACGGGCCGCGTCAGGCGCGCTCGCAGCTTCCCATCACGGGGCTGTGGCTGTGGGGCGCGACCTCGAGCGCGCAGCCCCGGGTCGCCGCACGCGGCGAGCTTCCCGCGCTGTACGGTGCTGATCTGTATGCGGAGGGCCTGTGGCGACTCGCGGGCCATGGTGCCGCGCCGTTGCCGGAGGAGTTCCACGCTTTGCCCGCTGCAGCCGGAGCACGCGCCATCGTGCTCTATCCGGTGCTCGCAGCGGACGGCCTCGCGCAGCTGCAGCGGCTCGAGCAACGCTGGATCGCGCCGGCGCTCGCTGCGCTGCGCGTGGGTCGCCTGCGGACGCTGCGGCTGCTGGCAGGTGAGCGACTGTATCGGCTGCAGCGGCTGCGGCTCGCGCAGTTCTGGCGTCGCGGCCGGCCGTGGTGGGAGGCCCTGGCATGAAGCTGCAGATCGTGCGGCGAGCGGCGGTGGCCTCAGGGGCCGTGCTCGCCCCGGGCCTGCATCCCGTGCTGCAGCGGATCTACGCGGCACGCGGCGTGACCGACGACTCGCAGCTGCAGCTCGCGATGCGCCAGCTGCTGCCGATCGGCAGCCTCGCGAACGTGGAGGCCGCCGCCGCCCTGTTCTGCGAGCACCGCGCGCGCGGTGGCCTGATCCTGATCATCGGCGATTTCGACGCCGACGGCGCCACCAGCACGGCGCTGATGGTGCGGGCCCTGCGCGGCTGGGGATTTCCTGCCGTGGATTTCCTGGTGCCGAATCGATTCGAATTCGGCTACGGCCTCACTCCCGAGATCGTCGCGCTCGCAGCGCGCCGCAATCCGGCCTTGATCGTGACGGTGGATAACGGCATCTCGAGCAATGCGGGGGTCGCGGCCGCACGGCTCGCCGGCATTGACGTACTGGTCACGGACCATCACCTGGCGGGCGAGCGGCTTCCCGATGCCAACGTGATCGTCAATCCGAACCTGCCGGGCAGCGCCTTCGGCTCGCGCGCACTGGCCGGCGTCGGCGTCGCGTTCTATGTGATGGTCGCGCTGCGGCGGGTGCTGGAGCAGCGCTGCGTGCTGAGCGCCGGCGCATTGCCGGTTACCGATCTGCTGGACCTCGTCGCGCTCGGCACCGTGGCGGACGTCGTGCCCTTCGATCTGAACAACCGGATCCTGGTGGCGCAGGGCCTCGCCCGGATCCGTGCCGGGCGCTGTGTGCCCGGGATCGCCGCGCTGCTCGAAGTCGCGCGGCGCGCGCCGGGCGAGCTGGTCAGTGCGGACCTCGGATTTGCAGTGGCCCCGCGTCTCAATGCCGCCGGGCGCCTCACCGATATGTCGATCGGGATCCGCTGCCTGCTCGCCGCGGACCTGACCGCTGCGCGAGAGCTGGCGCAGGAGCTCGATGCGCTCAATGCCGAGCGTCGGCAGATCGAAGCGCGGATGCAGACGCAAGCCCGCGCCGCAGTACGCTCCCTCGAGCAGGATGAGCGCCGGTCGCGCCGCGCGGGGGTCTGTCTATACGACCCGGGGTGGCACCAGGGAGTGGTCGGATTGGTCGCGAGCCGGCTGAAGGACCGGCTGCGCCGTCCAGTGATCGCATTCGCGCCGGCCGACGGGCAGACGCTGCGCGGCTCGGCGCGGTCGATACCGGGCGTGCACATCCGCGACGTGCTCGATGCGATCGCGGCGCAGGCGCCGACGCTGATCAGCAAGTTCGGCGGCCACGCAATGGCCGCGGGACTCACGCTGGAGTGCAGCGGACTTCCGGCCTTTGCGCGGGCATTCGATGCGGAGTGCGCCCGAGCGCTCGGCTTAAGCGGATCGCCGGACGTAATCGAGACCGACGGCGCGCTCTCGGCGAGCGACCTGGCGCTGAGCACGGCGCAGGCGCTGCGCGACGGCGGGCCCTGGGGGCCCGGATTCCCCGAGCCGAGATTCGACGGCATCTTCCGCATCGAGTCGGCGCGCCGGGTAGGGGAGCGCCACATGAAGCTCAAGGTTGCCACGCCGGAAGGGCGCGGCCAGTTCGATGCGATCGCCTTCAACTTCCTGGATGACGACCCGGACATTGTCCTGCCGAGCGGGGACGCGCGCCTGGTCTACCGGCTCGAGAGCAACGAGTACCTGGGCGAACGGCGGCTGCAGTTCGTGATCGAGCACCTGCTGCCCCCTTGAAGCGCGTGCGCCGGGTGATCCGGTCCACGTGCTAGAATCGCGCATGGAAGTCAGCCAGCTGAAGCGAACACTCAAAGATCTCGAGGAGCGAGCTGTCTCCTTGAGGGGGTTTCTTTGAATACGACCGCAAGAAGGAACGGCTCGAGGAAGTAAGTCGCGAGCTGGAAGACCCGGCGATCTGGACCGTGCCGGAACGCGCCCAGGAACTGGGGCGCGAGCGTTCACGGCTCACCACCGAACTCGCCGAGCTCGATCGCACCACCCACGCGCTCAGCGATGCGAACGCGTTGCTCGAGCTGGCGGAGACCGAAAACGACGAATCCACGGCGCGCGACATCGAACGCGAGGCGCATGGGCTCGAGACCGAGGTCCGCAAGCTCGAGTTCCGGCGCATGTTTCGCGGCGAGATGGACCCCCACAGTGCCTTCCTCGACATCCAGGCCGGTGCCGGCGGTACCGAGGCACAGGACTGGGCGCAGATGCTGCTGCGCATGTACCTGCGCTGGGGCGCGGCCCGCGGCTTCAGCTGCGAGGTCATGGATTCCAGTCCGGGCGAGGTTGCCGGCATCAAGAGCGCGAGTGTCGCGGTGCAGGGCGAGTACGCCTATGGCTGGCTGCGCACGGAGACCGGAGTGCACCGGCTGGTGCGCAAGTCGCCATTCGATTCAGGCAACCGCCGGCACACCTCGTTCGCCTCGGTCTTCGTCGCCCCGGAAGTCGACGACGACATCGCGATCGAGATCAACCCGGCCGACCTGCGCATGGACGTGTACCGTTCCTCCGGCGCCGGCGGGCAGCACGTGAACAAGACCGAATCGGCGGTGCGCATCACCCACATGCCGAGCGGCATCGTGGTCGCCTGCCAGAACGAGCGCAGCCAGCACAAGAACCGCTCGACCGCGATGAAGATGCTGAAGGCAAAGCTCTACGAGCTGGAGGTCAACAAGCGCAACGCGGCCGCCAAGGTGCTCGAGGACTCGAAATCCGACGTGAGCTGGGGCAACCAGATCCGTTCCTACGTGCTCGATCAGTCGCGCATCAAGGATCTGCGTACCGGCGTCGAGGTCGGCAACACCGCCGCGGTGCTCGATGGCGATCTGGACCAGTTCATGGAAGCGAGCCTGAAGGCGGGACTGTGAGCGAGGATGAGAACCGGCTGATCGCCGAACGCAGGGCGAAGCTCGCGGCACTGCGTGAGCGCGGCATCGCCTTTCCGAACACCTTCCGGCGTGATGCGCTCGCCGCGCAGCTGCTGTCCACCTACGCTGATCGCGACGACGCCTGGTTCCAGGCGAACCCGGTGCGGGTGCGTGTCGGCGGGCGCATGATGTTCAAGCGCGTGATGGGCCGCGCGAGCTTCGCCAAGATCGCCGATCGCAGCGGCCAGCTCCAGCTGTTCCTGCAGGAGGACACGCTCGGGCTGGTTTACCAGGAGTTCCGCGGCCACGATGTCGGCGACATTCTGGCAGCGGAAGGTGCGCTGTTCCGCACCCGCACCGGTGAGCTCTCGGTGCGGGTCGACACGCTCTCGCTGCTCGCGAAGTCGCTGCGACCGCTGCCTGACAAATGGCACGGGCTCGCGGACACCGAGCTGCGCTACCGTCAGCGCTACGTCGATCTGATCATGAACGAGCGCAGCCGCGAGGTATTCCGGATGCGCACGCGGATCGTGCGCTACCTGCGCGAGTACCTGGACGCGCTCGATTTCCTCGAGGTCGAGACGCCGATGATGCAGCCGATTCCGGGTGGGGCGGCGGCGCGTCCGTTCGTGACCCACCACAACGCGCTCGATCTGGAGATGTACCTGCGCATCGCGCCGGAGCTCTACCTGAAGCGCTTGATCGTCGGCGGGCTCGAGCGCGTCTATGAGATCAACCGCAATTTCCGCAACGAAGGGCTCTCCACCCAGCACAATCCCGAGTTCACGATGCTCGAGCTGTACTGGGCGTTTGCGGACTACCGGGAGCTCATGGAGCTGATCGAGCAGCTGCTGCGCGGGCTGGCCGACTCGCTGTTCGGTACGCGCAGTGTCGTCTACCAGGGACGCGACTACGATCTGGGGCGCCCCTTCGCGCGTATGACGGTCGAGGCGGCCGTGCTCGCCCATAACCCCGGCCTCGATCCCGGCCAGCTGCGCTCGGTGCCGTACCTGCGCGAGGTCTGCGGACGGCTCGGGGTTTCCTGGCATCCGCACGACGGGGCCGGCAAGCTGCAGATCGAGATCTTCGAGAAGACCGTGGAGCACACGCTGATCGAGCCGACCTTCGTGCATGCGTATCCGGCGGAGGTCTCGCCGCTCTCGCGCGCCAGCGATGCCGATCCGTTTCTGACCGATCGCTTCGAGTTCTTCCTTGCCGGCCGCGAGCTGGCCAATGGGTTCTCGGAGCTCAACGACCCGGAAGACCAGGCGGCGCGCTTCCGCGCCCAGGTCCTGCGCAAGGACTCGGGGGACGATGAGGCGATGCATTTCGATGCCGATTACATCCGCGCGCTCGAGTACGGCATGCCACCGACCGCCGGACTGGGCATCGGCATCGACCGCCTGGTGATGTTCCTGACCGATTCGCCGTCGATCCGCGACGTATTGCTGTTCCCGCAGCTGCGGCCGGAAGCCTGACCGACCTGCCATGCACGCGCAGGAAGGGCTGGCGCGCCCGATCGGCGTGTTCGATTCCGGCGTCGGCGGGCTCACGGTACTGCGCGTGCTGCTCGAGCAAATGCCGCATGAGGATTTCATTTACCTCGGCGATACCGCGCGGCTGCCTTACGGCACCAAGAGTCCCACCACCGTCGAGCGCTACGCGCTGCAGGCCGCCGACGCTCTGATCGCCCGCGGCGTCAAGGCGCTCATCGTCGCGTGTAACACCGCCTCGGCGGTGGGCCTGCCGGCGCTGCGCGCACGCCACCCGGAGCTGCCGGTGATCGGAGTTGTGGAACCAGGCGCTGCCGCCGCGGTCGCGGCCTCGCGGACCGGTCTGATCGCGGTGATCGCCACCCAGGCCACGGTGCGCGGGGATGCTTATGCGCGCGCGATCACCGCACTGCGACCGGCAGCTCGGGTCCGGGCGGTCGCCTGCCAGCTGTTCGTCGCGCTGGCGGAGGAGGGGTGGATCTGCGGTGAAGTAGCCCATGCGGTCGCGCAGCGCTACCTTCAGCCGCTGTTCGGGACCGCCGCTGCTGACGGAGCGCTCATCGATACGCTGGTACTGGGCTGCACCCACTTCCCGTTGCTGCAGCCGGTGATTCGCGCCGTCGTCGGCCCGGACATCACCATTGTCGATTCGGCCGCGACCACGGCGCACGCGGCGCGCGAGCATCTGCGTTCACACGGACTGCTGCGCGGCGCGGATTCAGCAGCGTCGCGGGCGCGACCGCTGCAGCTGCTCGCCACCGACGGTACGGAACAGTTTGCGCGGGTCGGCGGGCGGTTTCTCGGCCGCGCAATCGCTGCGGCGGACGTAGAACTGGTCGATCTCTAGCGCCGATCTCTAGCGGGCAGGCGGCGGGGCACGTGCCGGGTCCGGCGGCCGGGCCGGTGCCTCGGCCTCGGTGACGAGCGCCATCAGCGCCGACCGTCCGTCCTGCCAGATGCCATACGGGATCGGCAGCGCATCGTCGGGAAAGTTGGCCGACAGGATCTGCGCGCCCGCGAGGTAGTGCAGCGTCGGCACATCGATCGGAAATGCGTAGGACTGGGTTCGGGCCGTGGTCGGGCCGAACAGCAGGTCGCCCCGTTCGAGCAGCGGCGGCGCAGGCGCCGCCGGACTAAGCAGCACCTCGCGATCATCGGCAATGATCCGCAGTCGCCCTGCGCCTACGCCTCGATCGGCAGCGATGCGTGGGTCCACCGTCGACCAGCGGTGCGCGATCAGCCACGTCGTGAAGCGGCCGCTGCGATCTTCCTGTAGACCGACCAGCGTCAGGTAGTCGCGCGCGTTGGCGGCCACGTCGCTGCGCGTTCGGGCCAGCACGATGGGCCGCTCGGCGATGATCAGCGTGGCGCCGCTGCGCTCATCGAGCACCTCGCGGGGCTGTGGCGCATGGGCGAACGGGGTGCAGGCGCTCGCCAGGCCACCTACGGCCAGCAGCAGGATCTGATGCAACACGCGCATTCGCGCACCGGGCGGAGTCCGTTTCCGCCGCTCGCCTCGCCCCGAATTACGCATCGTCGTCGCTGCCGTCCCTGGAATACACCCGCTGATGATACGCCGTGCCGGTCCCTTGATCCCTTGCGACCGCCGGTGCACCATCGATGACGCAATGGGAGCGCTTGGATGATGCATCGTGGACTGGCGGCGTGCGCGTGACTGAGCTTACGCCCAAGTCCGGTTCCGACGTCTGGTCCGACTGGCTGCTGCACCTGCGGCATTCGGACGATCCTGAACTCGGGCGTATCGTGCGGGCCGACGTCGAGCGCTTCGCCGACCGCGTGCTGGATGCGGCCGGCATCGCGCCCGGCATGACGCTGGCCGATATCGGCACCGGCGATGGGGCGGTCGCGTTCCGCGCGATCGAACGCGTCGGCCACACGCTGCGTGTGCTGCTGACGGATATCTCCCCCGCGCTGCTCAGGCATGTCGAGGCGCGGGCCGTCGAGCGGGGGGTGCGCGATCAGTGTCGCTTCATCCTGTGCCCGGCCGATCAGCTCGCCGCGATCCCGGACGCATCCGTGGATGCCGTCACGACCCGCGCGGTGCTGGCTTACGTCGCCGACAAGCCAGCGGCGCTGCGCGAGTTCCTGCGTATCCTCAAGCCGGGCGGCCGGCTGTCGATCGCGGAACCCATTCTGCAGGATGATGCCTTCATGGCAATCGCGCTGCGTATCCAGCTCGAGTCCGGCACCGCCGATCCCAGCGACCGCTTTCTGCCGCTGCTGCATCGCTGGAAGGCGGCGCAGTTCCCCGACAGCCACGAGAAACTCGCCGCCAGCCCGATCGCCAACTACTCGGAGCGCAATCTTTTCGACTTTGCGCGGCGCGCCGGGTTTGCCGCGATCCACCTGGAGTTCCACATCGATCTGCTGCCCACGATCAATACCTCGTGGGAAGTGTTCGTTCGAGGCTCACCACACCCGCTGGCGCCACCGCTCAGCGTGATCCTCGCGGATCAGTTCAACCCGGAAGAGCGTGCGCACTTCGAGCAGGTCATGCGCCCGATGGTCGAGTCTTCTGAGGCCACGAACGTGCATCGCATCGTCTATATGAGCGCGACGAAGCCTCTCGGTTGAGCACACGACCCGCCGCCCCTGCGTCCCGCCGCGCGTGCGGCCCGCGCCCGTCGCAGGTTGGCGACGTCATGGCTCCGCGATCCCTTGAGGTAGAATGAACCCATGCCGTCACTTTTCGTCTGCTCAAGGTTGGTTCCGCGTCTGGTGGCTGCGATGATGCTCACGACCGGGGTCGCCGAGGCCTGTCTCGGCGGCAACGCCGCGAGCGTGCAGGCCGATGCCGCGGCCCTCGGTGGACAGCTGCGCACCACTACGCTCGTGGGCTATGACGTGCAGCAGATCGACGTGCCCGGCGGTCTGACGGTGCGCGAGTTCGTGGGGCGCGACGGCGTCGTGTTCGGAGTGGGTTGGAGCGGACCGGCGCCTGCTGACCTGGCGCAGCTGCTGGGCCGCTATGTGGCGCAGTACACCGCGGGCGCAGCGGCGGCGGCCCGGCCAGGACTGCGGCGCGGCGTGCGCATCGATCTTCCCAGTCTGTTCGCCGAGACCGGTGGCCACCTGCGTGCCTATGCCGGCCGGGCCTTTCTGCCGACATTGGTGCCGACCGGCGTAGCGCCGTCTGATATTCGCTGAATGGGCTCGAGGCCTGTGCATACCCCGCTGCTTCCGCGGCTGCTGCTGGCGGCAATGTTGCCGCCCGTCATGCTGCTCGCGGCCTGCGTGGGCGGAAGTGGCCCGAACGGAACCGGCGGCGGGACCGGCCCCCCGGTCGTGAATACCCTGGCGCTGACCGTCGACGGCGGACCGGCGGCGGCTCCGGGCGCGATCAATCATGCGTACGTCACGGTGAGAGTCTGTGCTCCGGGCAGCACCACGCAATGCGCCAACGTCGATCACGTGCTGCTCGATACCGCATCCTGGGGCCTGCGGCTGGTCGGCTCGGTGCTGACCGCGCAGGGCGTAACACTCGCGGCCGAGACCGACGCGAGCGCCCATGCGATCGAGGAATGCGTGAACTTCGGCGGCGGCACCACCTGGGGGCCTGTGGCGCTCGCCGACATCGCGCTCGCCGGGGAATCCGCCAAAGGCCTTCCGGTCCAGGTCATGGACGATACCGGCGCCACTGCGCCACCGCCGGCGAGCTGCACGGCCAACGGGCCTCCGAGCAATGACGTCACGGGCTTCTACGCCAACGGCATCCTCGGCGTCGGAGTGTTTGCGCAAGACTGCGGCACGGCATGTGCGCCTCCGGCGGCGCCGCTGCCGGTCTACTTCGGCTGCACCGCCGGTGCCGCCGGCGTCTGCGCCGCCGAGGATGTGGCCCTCGCCCAGCAGGTCACGAACCCGGTCGCGAAGTTCGCGGGCGACAACAACGGTGTCATCGTGAGTCTGCCGAACCTGGTGAATGCGAACGGCGATCTGGTCGTCACCGGCACCTTGCTGTTCGGCATCAACACACAGGCGGACAACATGCTGCCCGTCGGTGGGCTGACCGTGCTCGGCACCAACGCCAGCGGAGACTTCAGTGCGAGCTACACCAATGGGGCGACCGTGCTGACCGGATTGTCCTCATGGATCGATTCCGGATCGGACGGCTACGAGTTCAACGATCCCGGCGTCGCAACCTGTACCGACGCGAACTGGGTCGGCTACTACTGCCCGACGGTCTCGCCGCTGGCCCTCTCGGCGACCAACACCGGACTGGGGGCCCTCGCCGCTTCGAGCACGGTGACATTCGCCGTCGCGGCGCCCGCTAATGGCGTCCAGTCGGTATTCATCCTGCCGCCGGGAGCCGCCGGGTATGGGGGCCTCGCGGGCGTCGGCGACGCAGCGCGCTTCGTCTGGGGCATGCCCTATTTCTACGGGCGCCGGATCTACGTCGGAATCGATCAGCGCAGCGCCGGGAGTTACACCGGACCGTACTTCGCGTACTGAGCCTTAAGCTCAGCTGCCTGCAGAGCCTCAAGCTCAGCTGCGCGTCGCAAGTTCCTTCGCCAGCGCGTCGAACCCGCGACCGCGGGCAACGTCGGCGGCCGATATCTGCGCGCTATTGCGCAGGGACGGATTGGCCCCGGCATGCAGCAGGCTCCGGCACACCGTAGCGTAGCCGCCGCGACCGGCCGCAATCAGAGCCGTGTCGCCCGCCCGGTTCTGCACGTCCAGCAGCGGCGCGTGTGCCAGCAGCGCTTCGACCACCGGACCCCGACCTCCGGAAGCTGCCATCAGCAGCGCCGTGTCGCCGCGGGCGCTGCGCCGGTTCAGGTCTGCGCCAGCGGCCAGCAGCCGCGGGACCTGTTCCGGCTGCCCGTGCGAGGCCGCGGCGTGCAGCGGCGTGAGGCCGTCCTGGTCGGCGGCGTCCACCGAGGCGCCCGCGGCGAGCAGCGCATCGAGAATTGCCGGCGTACCGGCCCACGCCGCGTACCACAGCGCGCCGCGCCCTGCGTGATCGGTGGCGTTTGGGTTCGCATGGTGCTCGAGCAGCAATTGCACGAGATCGGCCCGGTCTGCGCTCGCCGCGATCGCCAGGCCTGAGCGGCCGTCGCTGGTGCTCGCATCGACGCTGGCACCGGCCTC
This sequence comes from uncultured Steroidobacteraceae bacterium, assembly GCA_964528845.1. Lineage (GTDB taxonomy): Bacteria > Pseudomonadota > Gammaproteobacteria > Steroidobacterales > Steroidobacteraceae > FEN-1191. Next base: position 57,958 of record CAZGVE010000012.1, read on the forward strand.
CAGCAGGACGCGAGCGGCGTCGAGCTGACCGGCACGCACTGCTGCCAGCAAAGCTGGTTCTTCGCCGGCGGCATGGCTGTCGGCCTTGACGCCTGCGGCGAGCAGCGCCTCAATCATGGGCGCGTCATTGGCGGTGGCGGCCAGCCAGAGCGTGCCGTGTCCCGAAGCTCCCGCGCGCTCCGCATCGGCGCCGTGCGCGATCAGGATCGCGATGCAGTCGAGAGCATGGGCATCGGCTGCCATCTGCAGCAGGGTCTCGCCCTGTGGCGATTTTCCACGCGCATCAGCGCCGGCGGCGAGCGCCTGCTGCACACCGGGCCCGTCGTTGCGTGCGATGGCGAGCGCGAGCGTCTGCCAACCCGCATACAACGCGCCGGGATGTCCGGGATCGAAACGACCGGTTGCGCGCGTGGGCGCGGTGTGCACCAGCAGCGTTCGGGCGCCGAGCCGGCGCAGGCGTTCGGCTGCTGCATTCGCCTCTACGGCCAGCGCGGCATCGAGAACGCCATAGCCGTCGAGGTCGATCGTGTCGAGTGCCGCCCCCGCGGCATGCAACAGCTCGATGGTGGCCGGGCGGTCGGCGCTCGCGGCGTAGAACAGCGCGGAGCGCTTCGCGGCATCGGCGGCGCCCGGATTCGCACCGTGCTGCAGCAGAAGTTGGGCCAATGCCGGGTCCGGCAATGTGGCGGCGAGCATCAACGCGGTGGTTCCCGTCAGATCCGCGGTATTCGGGTCGGCGCCGAGTTCGAGCAGCGCGGTCACGGCCTCGCGGGCGCCAGCCTCGATCGCATGGGACAACGCCGCGCGCCCGAATTCGTCACGCGCACCGATCGCCGCGGCGCCGAGCCGGCGCAGCCCGGCGACATCATTCCTCCAGGCGCAGGACATGGTCCAAGCCGTCAGCAGCGCGGAATCGGTGACGCCCAGGGTCTCGCGCTCGAGCAGCGGGTGGCCCGTCTTGAGCGCATCCCCGGCGCGCGCGTAGCCTAAGCCGGCGGAGCGCTCGAGCCAGCCCCGCACCGCCGCCGCATCGGCGTGGGGAGCTGCGGCGAGTTCGCCCGCGAGCACGTAGGCAGCCATGCCCTCGCCGCGGTCCGCGGCCGACTCAAGCAGTGCGCGGGCCCGGGGGGCATCCGGCGTCACGCCGATGCCGTTCAGGTACATCTGCGCGAGCAGGTACTGCGCGGCGCCATTGCCAGCGGCAGCCAGCGGCGTGAGCAACGCGATCGCCTGTCCGAACTCCAGCGTGCGCAACGCAGCCCGCGCCGGCTCCAGCGCGGCCTCATTCGCACTACTGCGCGAGTAAGTTGGGGCGGCGCGCGGCGGCGCGGCTTTTGCGCGCGCCGCCGCAACCGCAATCGGCGCGGCGGTTCCGACCAGGCATGCGAGCGCGCATAGTGCCGCTGCGCCCGGCTCGCGCCACCGCGGATGGTTCAGGCGGTCCCCCACTTGGTCTCGACTTCGATGCCGATAGAGCGCAGGAAATCATTCGGCAGGATGCCGCCGGCATTGACGATCACCGCATGGTTATCCACGCGTACATTCTGCCCCTTCTGCTGCAGCAGCACCTCCTCGGGGCGGATCTCGCGCAGCTGGGAGTTGAGCATGACCTGCAGTATTCCCTGCTTCGACGCTTCCTCGACGCGCTGGCGGTTGCGGGTCTTGGCGCGCTGGAAAGCATCGCCACGGTAGGACAGCACGACCGAGGTGTCGCCGAGTTCCGCGACGCTGGCTGCCGCCTCGAGCGCGCTATCCCCGCCGCCCACGACCATGACCTGCTGTCCGCGGTACTGCTCGGGGTCGATCAGGCGGTAGACCACCTTCGAGAGATCCTCGCCCGGTACACCGAGCTTGCGTGGCGTGCCGCGCCGGCCGATCGCCAGCAGCACATTCGATGCGCGATAGGTCGGTCCTACCGTCTTAACGAGGAACACCCCGCCATCGCGCTGCAGGCTCTCGACGCGTTCCCGGTAATTGATCTTCAGCCCATTGTCGTTGCAGGCCGAAGTCCAGAACTTGAGCAGCTCCTCCTTGGTCGTGTTGCGGAACTGCACCTTGCCGATGATCGGCAGCTCGACCGGCGCGGTCATGACCAGTTTGCCCCGCGGATACTGGAATACGGCGCCGCCAAGCGCCTCCTGCTCGACGGTCTGGTAGTTCAGGCCGAGCTGCTTGGCGGCCAGCGATGCCGCAAGGCCCGCCGGTCCGGCACCGATGATCAGCACGTCGAGCGCGCCCGCATGCCGGTTGCCGGACTTCGCGATCGCCTCGAGCGCCTGGGCACCCTGCGTGAGGGCGTTGCGGATCAGCCCCATGCCTCCGAGTTCCCCGGCGACGTAGATACCAGGCACGTTGGACTCGAAGTTCGGCTGGAGCACCGGAATGTCGATGCCGCGCCGCTCGGTGCCGAATACCAGCGTGATCGCATCGAACGGGCAGGCGCTCTTGCAGGCGCCGTGTCCGATGCACTCGGACGGTCCGACCAGCACGGCCTTGCCATTGATCAACCCCAGCACGTCGTGGTGCGAGGTCTCCGGGCACGCGGTGACACACGCACCGCAGCCGAGGCAGCGGCTCTCGTCGATCAGCGGATGCAGCGAGGCCGGTTCGATCAGCCCCGCCGCGATGGATTCCTGCTGCACGGCCACGTGGCGTGCGTGAACGCGGCGCTGCCGCCACAGGTAGACCGCCAGGATCACCATGCACGGCAGTGCATAGAGCAGCAGGGCCCAGACATCAGCCATGGCGGGTCAATCCGTATCCGATCCGGAGTGTGGGAAGGCTAGATTGCATTGACGAAGGATTCTGTGAATCGCATCACGCGTCAACCTGTCGCCGAACACCAAATCCTGTCGCCAATCCGGGACAGGAATCATGATTAATGTGGCATGTTTATACTCGGTCGCGTGACCCGTCCAGGCTCGCGGTCAGCCCTGCGTACGGCCTGGACGACGGACTGGAGTGTCCGTGGTCGTTCCGCGAGCCGGCATGACCCGTCGCTATGACATAGGGAAGTTCGACATTGGATCTGTTTTCGTTCCTGGTTGGCGTCGCGAGCGCGATGGCATTCGTTGCGGTGCTGGTGGCATTGCTGCGCGGCGCACCACGCTTCAGCGCATTGCCAGGACCGTCGTTGCCCATCGCCGCGGGCTTCGTCATCGTGCTCGGCGCGCTGCTGGGCGCCTGGCGTGCGCTCGCCCCGTCGTCAACGCCTGCCGCCGTGGTGCCTGCGAGCAATCCTGGGACTCCCGTGAGTGCGGCGTCCGTCGCGTCCCCGAGGCCAGCGGTTGTCGGCCCGGCATCCGGCGCATCCCCGGCCGCGTCGATGGACAGCGCCATCGCAAGCCTCGAGGCTCGGCTGGCGCGCGGCGCCGGTGCCGCCGACGACTGGGAGCTGCTTGCGAAGTCCTTTGAATTCCTCGGCCGTCCGGCCGATGCGGCGAAGGCGCGCTCGCATCAGCTGCCGGCGCTGCCCGTCGACGCCACTTCGTTGACGGCGGCGCTCGGCCGCGGCCCGAGTGCCACGATGGCGTCGACCGGTGCACCCGGTGCAGCTGGCGCATCTGGTGCAGCTGGCGCATCTGGTGCAGCTGGCGCATCTGGTGCGCCCAGTATCCCCGCTCCGGCGCTGTCACCCGAATCAACTCGATTGCTGGCGCGGGCGAACGCGGCCCGGCACGCGAAGAATCCGCAGGCCGCGGCAGCGATCTATGCGCAGCTCGGCGCACGCGATCAGCTGGATGCGGACGGCTGGGCCGACTACGCCGATACGGCCGCGGGCCTGCAGGGCAACAAGCTCGCCGGTACACCGGAGACCTACATCGCGCGTGCGCTGGCGCTGGATCCGCGCCATCCGAAGGCGTTGTGGCTCCAGGCGAGTGCAGACGAGGAGGGGCAGCGCTGGAATGACGCGATCTCGGTGTGGCAGACCCTGTCCACGATACTCGAGCCCAATTCCGCCGACGCGCGCATCGTCGCGGCGAACCTGCAGCAGGACCGGAAGCTCGCGGGCGCCGCCACGGTCGTGAATGGCGAGGTTACCGTGGCTCCGGCGCTCGCGGCCCGAGCGCGAAAGGGCACGACTCTTTTCATCCTCGCACGCTCGGCGGACTCCCCCGGTCCACCGCTCGCCGTACTGCGTACCGCGGTGGACGCGTGGCCGCTCAAGTTCCGGCTCGACGATACGCTCTCGATGGTGCCCGGCCGCACACTCTCGGGAGCGGGCCGCATCACGGTGGAGGCCCGCATCTCCCAGAGTGGCCAGGCGATGCCCGGCAGCGGCGACATGGCGGGCCGCAGCGCCGTGCTGAACGCCGCTGCGCATGATCCGGTCAGCATCGTGATCGATCAGGTGCAGCCATGAACTTCGTGGCGCGATCGGTCAGCGAAGGCAAGGCGGGCGGCACTCCCGCCGCGCCCCCGCCCGGGTCCGCACCCGCGCCCGCAGCAACGCCGCGTCCGCCCCGGCCCGCCGCCGCCGCACCATTCGACAGCCGCGAGCAGAGCAACTTCTGGCCCATCGCCTGGGGGCTGCTGGTGGCATCGCTGATCCTGTGGGGTGCGAACGCGCGGCTCGAGCGCTACATCACTCCGCAGCGCGGCCTCGGATACTGGCTCGGTATCATCGGCGGTTCGATGATGCTGCTGCTGCTGGTCTATTCGGCGCGGAAGCGCGCCGCCTGGCTGCGCTGGATCGGCAGTATTCCGAGGTGGTTCCAGCTGCACATGGTGCTGGGGGTGGTCGGGCCGCTGCTGGTGCTGTTTCACGCGAACTTCCGACTCGGCGCCACCAACAGCAACGTCGCGCTGATCTGCATGCTGCTGGTCGCCGGCAGCGGTGTGATCGGCCGCTATATCTATACCCGAATGCACGCGAACCTGGACGGCAACCAGGATACGCTCGAGGAGCTGCGGGCGGTCGCCGAGAAGATTCGCACGCAGACCACCAGCATCGCTTTCCTGCCCGGTCTGCTCAACGCGATCGAGGCTGAGGAGAAGCGCCTGGTCGAGCCCGCCGCGACGGCGATGGGACGGCTCGCGCAGTTCTCCACCGCGGCGCTGCGAGCCACGCTCGCACGCTGGCGACTGCACCGGATGATCCGTCGCGCGGTGCGCCGGGCGGCGGGCCACGAATCCGAGAACATCGCCAGGCACGCGCGTCGCATCGCGATGGTGGCCCGGCGCTACGCCGACCGGCGGCTCGACGCCGCGCGTCGGGTCTCGGAGTACCGGCTGTATTCGCGGCTGTTCTCATTCTGGCACGTATTGCACATCCCGCTGTTCTTCATGCTGCTGATAGCGGGCATCGTGCACGTGATCGCGGTCAACGTGTATTGATCGCCGGTATGCGCAGACGATGGATTGTCTGGCTGGTTGGAGGCGCTTGGATGGCTGGAATGACGCTGCTGCTGTTTCCGCGGGCTCATGCCGCCTCGGTCGAGACGCTGCTGATGCCCGGTCCGGTCACGCAGGCGCATGTCAAGCAGGAGCCCGAGTGCAGCAACTGCCACGACCGCACCAACGTGCGGACGCAGACCGCGCTGTGCCTCGACTGCCACAAGGAGATCGCCGCCGACGTGCGTGATCACCACGGCTTCCACGGGCACATGCCTAATGCCGGCGCCGGGGAATGCCGCGCCTGCCACACGGAGCACAAGGGCCGCGGCGCCGACATCGTGCAGCTCGCCCCGGCGCAGTTCGATCACTCGCTCACGGAGTTCGCACTCGAGGGCGCACATCGCGCGCTCACCTGCGCGAGCTGCCACAAGGCCGGAGAACCCTGGCGCCGCGCGCCGGTCGCCTGCAGCACGTGCCACAAGGCGGATGACGTGCACCACGGGCAGTTCACTCAGCAGTGCGGCGAATGCCACGGCAGCACCAGCTGGGCAGGCGGCAAGTTCGATCACGACAAGACCGACTTCCGGCTCACCGGCGTGCATCAGCATACCGCCTGCAACGCCTGCCATCTGGCCGGCCATTACAAGGAAACGCCGAAGACCTGCAATGGCTGCCACGAGACCGATGACGTGCATCGCGGTTCGCGCGGACCGGACTGTGCGAAATGCCACACGACCACCGAATGGAAGACTGCGAAGTACGATCACCTGAAGGAGACCGGGTACGCGCTGCTCGGCGCGCACGACCGGCTGGACTGCCTGGGCTGCCATCGCAGCGGAAACTACAAGGAGAAGATCCCGAAGGATTGCAACGGCTGCCACCAGGCCATTGATGCCCATGCGGCGCGGTTCGGACCCAAGTGCGAGGACTGTCACGACAACGAGCACTGGTCGCCGGTGACCTACGACCACCTCGCCCGCACGAAATTCGCGCTGCTCGGCGCCCACTCCAAACTCGACTGCCACGTCTGCCATACCGCGCCGGCCGCGACGCAGAAGCTGGGTACCGACTGCGTGTCGTGCCACCGCAGCGAGGATCCGCACGGCGGCAAGCTCAAGGGCGACTGCGAGACCTGCCATGGACAGGAGGCGTGGCGCCCCGCGAGTGGTTTCGACCACGACCTCAGCGATTTCCCGCTGCTCGGCCTGCACCGGGTCGTCGCCTGCGCGCAGTGCCACATGACGCTCAGGTACGACAGCGCGCCGAGCACCTGTATCGACTGTCATAGCCGCGAGGACGTGCACCACGGCGGACTCGGCAAGAAGTGCGAGAGCTGCCATTCGCCCAATGGCTGGGCGCAATGGCGCTTCGATCATGCGAAGGAGACCGGCTTTGGGCTGATCGGCGGACACGCCAGCCTCAAGTGCGCGGACTGCCACCGCGAGGCCCCCGGATCGACCAAGACCTCGCCGCTGTGCATTTCCTGCCATCGCCAGGACGACCGGCACCTCGGCGCCTATGGCGAGCAGTGTGAACGCTGTCACACGGTCTATACGTGGAAAGGCGCCAGGATCCAGTAGGGCACCGATCGTGACACGACGCCACACTCCCGGATGGACGCGACGGCTCGCAACGCTCGCAGCGCTGGCGGCGCTCGCGGCGCTCGCGGCGCTGGCCGGAGCGGCACCAGCGGTGGCGGCCCAGGGCGGAGCAGCGGCGCCCGCCGCGCCCACAGCGCCCATTACGGTGCCCTTCGATCACCTGACGACCGGATTCGAGCTCGACGGCGTGCATCGTGATCTGCCGTGCGAGGCCTGCCACCTCAATGCCGTGTTCCGCGGCACGCCGCGCGACTGCGGCACTTGTCACACCGCGGGCTCGCAGTTCAATGCGACACCGAAGACGACGAACCACGTTCCGAGCACCAACAACTGCGCCGCGTGCCACAACACGATCGCGTTCCGGCCGGCGGTGCACTTCGATCACGCCAACGTGATGGGTGGCTGCGTCAATTGCCACAACGGCACGATCGCGCAGGGCGAGGGGCCGACCCATCCGGCCACGACGCAGAACTGCGGAGCGTGCCATTCGGTGCTGGTATGGAATCCCGCCAAGATGGTCGACCATGCGCAGATCCCGGAGGCCGTGGCCGGCTTCTGCATCGTCTGCCACAACGGCGTGCAGGCCTCGGGCAAGTCGGCAGGGCATATCGCGACTTCGCTGGAATGCGGCGATTGCCACGTCACGACCAGCTGGCTCGGCGCGACCTTCGACCACACCGGCATCACGACCGGCTGCTACAGCTGCCACAACGGCGTCAAGGCGGTGGGCAAGCAGGGCACGCACATGCCGACCAGCAACACCTGCGAGGCCTGCCACACGACCGGCATCGGCTCGAGCACGCCCAACTGGGTGCCCTCGCTGTTCGATCACACGCAGATGAGCGTGACGACGTGCCAGACCTGCCACATCGGCACGGTCAAGATCTCGACCGGCTACGTCTCCGGCCAACCGGCCAACCACGTGCCGCCGATCCCCTCGACGATCGACTGTGGTGTCTGCCACGGCAATACACCGAGCGCCGAGACCTGGACGGTGCTCGCGGCGAGCATACCGGTCCTGCACTCAGGACTGCCGGTCAGCAATTGCCTGCTGTGTCACGCGAGCCAGACCTTCGCCGGCGTGCCGGCACCCTATATCCCGATGTCGATCGCCGGAGTCTCTCCCTACAAGGCGACGCCACTGGCGCCGCCGCACATCCCGATCCTTGCGGGCGCCGATTGCAGCGCCTGCCACGGCGCGGCCTACCAGGCCGGCGGGTTCGGGCCGGCGACCGCGATGAGTGCCGCCAAACATGCGTTCGTGTCCACGACCTGCGATACGTGCCACGAGACCGGCAGCAACTACTACGTCGGCGGCGGCATGCCGTTGCAGCTGCGGCCGGCCGATCACGTCAGCAGCACTGATCCGCGCATGGCCACCGGCGACTGCTCGGCCTGCCATGAGACCACGGACTGGAACAGCACGGCGCTACCAGGCGGGCACATGCCCAATCCCGGCAATCTCAGTTGTACGCAATGCCATGTGAGCGCTCCGTCGGATTACACGCCGGCCACGCTCGCGGCGAACTCCGTGCTGCATACCGGGATCAGTGGCAACTGTGGTCTGTGCCATGGCGCGAGCACGCCGCTGACGTTCTTCAACAATTTCACGCCCGTCGATGCGGTCCTGACGCCATCGCATATTCCCTACCTGTCAGGCAGCGACTGCAGCGCCTGCCATGTCTCCAGCACGTATGCCGCGGGCACCTTCGGCCCGACCTCCATGAATCCCGCCCGGCACGCGTTCGTGCCGGGTACCTGCGATACCTGCCACGAGGCCAATCTCAATTTCTACATGGGCGCGTCGAGTCCGCCGCTGCAGGGCCGCCCTGCCGACCACCAGAGCAGCTCCAACCCGCAGGAGGTCTCGGGCGACTGTTCCGGCTGCCACGAGACCACCGACTGGAATACCAACGTGCTGCCACCGGGGCACATGCCCAATCCGGGCGGCCAAGCCTGCGCGGTCTGCCATACGGCGATCGGCGGCACGCTGGCCAGCTACGCAGCGCTCGCCAGCATCGCGACGCTGCATACCGGCATCAATGGTGGCTGCGCGCAGTGTCACGGTGCCACGAGCCAGCTGATTTTCTACAACAACAACGACAACCCGAAGGATGCGGTACTCAGCCCGATGCACATCGCGTACCTGTCGGGCACCGATTGCGGCTCTTGCCACGCGCAGAACTACATTGCCGGCGGTTTCGGACCGATGAACATGACGCCGGCGACGCATACTTTCGTCTCCGCGACCAACTGCAACAGCTGCCATGAGGCCGGTGCGGCAGCGAATCTCTACATGGGTGCCGCCAGTCCCGCGCTGCAGGGCCGGCCCGCCGACCATACTTCCGGCCAGATGGTCGCGCCGAACGACTGCAGCCTGTGCCACAGCACGACGAACTGGAATTCCACCGCGCTGCCGGCGGGCCACATGCCGAACCCGGCGGCGCAGGCCTGCACCCTGTGCCACACCGCGGCGCCGAGCGACTATACGACCGCGACGCTGGCGACCAATCCGGTGCTGCATACCGGCATCAGCACCGGCTGCGGGCAGTGCCACGGCGCCGGCACGGCACTCACGTGGTTCAACAATTTCACGCCCAAGGACGCGGTACTCGCTCCTCCGCACATCCCGGCCTTCAGTGGCACGGATTGCAGTTCCTGCCACGTGCCGAGCACCTATGCGGTTGGCGCGTTCGGGCCGATGAACATGACTCAGGCAACCCACGCCGGAGTCGGCAGCACCTGCAACGCGTGTCACGAGGCCAACGCCAGCTTCTACATGGGCGCGGCCAATCCGGGGCTGCAGGGCCGTCCCGCTGACCACAACAGCGGGCAGATGGTTGCGCCGAACGACTGCAACCTGTGTCACACGACCGCCAACTGGAACTCGACGGCGCTGCCGGCGGGCCACATGCCCAATCCGGCGAACCAGGCCTGCGCGGTGTGCCATACCGCCGCGCCGGGCAACTACACGACGCTGGCGGCCAATCCGGTGCTGCACACGGGTATCAGCGGCGGCTGCGGCCTGTGCCATGGCGGCACCACGGCGCTGACCTGGTACAACAACTACACGCCCAAGGACGCCATACTCGCGCCCGCGCACATCCCGTACCTCGCCGGTGCCGACTGCGCGTCCTGTCACGCCCCGAACAGCTATGCCACCGGGGCGTTCGGGCCGATGAACATGACACAGGGGACGCACTCCTTCGTCGTCACGAGCTGCGTGACCTGCCACGAGGCAGGACGCAGCTTCTACATGGGGACGGCAAACCCCGCATTGCAGGGGCGTCCCGCCGACCATACGAGCGGGCAGATGGTCGCGCCGAATGACTGCAGCCTTTGCCACACGACCGCGAACTGGAATTCGACGGTGCTGCCGAGCGGCCATATGCCCAACCCCGGCAACCAGGCGTGCTCGATCTGCCACAAGTCGGCGCCGGCCGATTACACCACCGCGACCCTGAACACCAACACGATCCTGCACACCGGCATCAGCAGCGGCTGCATCGCCTGCCACGGCGCGCCGAACGCGACCGCGCCAGTGTTCTACCTGAATTACACTCCCAAGGACGCGCTGCTCTCCCCGGTGCACATCCCGAGCAGCAATACGGCGTGCGAGGCCTGCCACGCCGCCAACGTGTTCACGGCGTTCAGTGGCACGACGATGACGTCCGCGAAACACACGGCGATGTTCGCGACCGCGGGCTTCCCGAAGACCTGTGATCAATGCCACGACAAATCGACGCTCGTGTTCTATGGCGTTACGAAACTGCAGACCCGCCCGAGCGATCACAAGTCCGGCAGCAAGCTCACGAACGACTGCAACGGCTGCCACAACACCAACAGCTGGGGCGGCGGCGCCCAGGTGCGCCCGGCCGCCTCGACTACGAAATCAGTCGGCGCCGCAACCGTCAGCACGGTGAACGCGGCCAACGCCGTGCAGGCCCAGGCCGCCACGGCCAGCGCAGCCGCGAGCTCGGTCGCCAGTGGGAACGCTGTGGCAGCGAACGCTGCAGCGACCGGCGCTTCGACAGGGAGCGCGTCGGCGGTCGGCGTACGCCCCGGCAGCAGACCCAATCCACATGCGCTCGTCACGGGGAACTGCGTGAGCTGCCACAACGGCACGGTGGCTACGGCCAAGGGTCCACGCCACATCGCCAGCAATGACCAGTGCGCGAACTGCCACACGACGATCGCCTGGCTGCCCGCTCGCTTCGACCATCGGGGCATCGCGGCCAACTGCGCGACCTGCCACAACGGCGTGACCGCCACCGGCAAGCCCGTCGCGCATATTCCGACACAATCGGACTGCAGCGCCTGTCATGGCACCTTCGCGTGGCGCCCGGCGCGCTTCAGCCATACCGGCGTCGTCGGCACCTGCACAGGGTGTCACAACACGACGACCGGACTGGGCAAGCCGATCGGGCACTTAGCGACGACGCTCGACTGCAGCAGCTGCCACACCACGCTCGGCTGGATTCCGGCGAGCGCCCCCAATGCAGTGCGTCCGCCCGCTCCCGCAGTGCGCGCGCCCGGCCCCGGCCCGCGTGGCATGGCCCGCGGACAGTACTAGCGACGCTCCGTGCGCGTTACCGCTGAGCGATTCGCGGCGCTCCTCGTCGCATTGCCCATCGCGCTGCTGGCCGGCAGCGGTGTTGCAGGCGCCGCTGTGCCCGCGCCGTTCGCCGCACTGATCAACCAGCTGGTGCAGGTGATCGACGTCGATGACCGCGAGGATCACGCCGATATCTCGGTGCAGTTCGCGTGCACGGTCAATTACCTCGGCAACACGCCACAGAGCCGCGGCACCGGCACGACCATCACGCTGCGACTCGGGCCCGACTGCGGATCGCTGCTGAACTCGGTGCCTCCCGAACTGCCGCTGATCGGCGGGGGCGGCCAGCTGGTCACCGGGGCCCGGGTTGATTCACTGCTTCCCGGCCAGGCCAGCCTCGAACTGACCTGGTCCCGCGAGCTGAGCTTCGTGATGGCTCCGACCGCGAACGGACAGGGCTTGCGCGTCCGGCTGCTGGGTACCGGCAAGCGGGCGACGGGCTACGTGACCGAAGTCGATGCTCCGGAAGGGTACGCGGTCAATCTCGATTCCTCGCTCGACAAGTTCGATCCTGCGGCCATGCAGGCCGCCGCGACCGCGCTGTCGACCCAGGTCTACGTGTCCGAAACCGACGTGGAGGACAAGCACTGGTTCCGCCTGCGGGCCGGACCATTCAAGACGCGCGCGGAAGCAGAGCGCGTGCTGCGCGTCGCGCAGCCGAACTACCCGCGGGCCTGGCTCGCGATCAACGATGAGGCCTCGCAGGTCATGGCCGTGGATCGCGCCGGCGTGGCGTCGGCAGCGGCGCTCGGTCCGACCGATGCGCCGCTTCCAGACGCAGAACGCAGCCGGATCCTGCGCGATGCGAGGGCGGCGCTGGCGAAGCGCCAGTACGCCGACTCGGTAGCGCTGCTCACGCGCCTGCTGCGGCAGCCGGAATATCCCGGGCGCGCGGAAGTCCAGGAGCTCATCGGGCTGGTCCGGGAACGGGCCGGCGATCTCGCACATGCGAAAGCCGAATACCAGGAATACCTGCGCCGCTATCCGAATGGACCTGCGGCTGGCCGCGTGCGCGACCGCCTGACGCTGCTGGCGACCGCCGCGGCAGCAACGCAATCCGCCGGTGCCTTCGGTGGCGCATCGGCGCCGAGCCGCTGGAGCATTGCCGGCAGTAGTGCGCTGACCTACCTGTATGGACAGGACCAGATCAGCAGCGGCGGCACGACGACCAGTTCCACCTCGCTCAATGCGGCATTGATCTATGGCGATCTGCTGGTGCGCGAGCGCGGTACACGCTACGACTTCACCGCGCGTGTGGACGCCGGCTATACGGCGAACCTGGTTTCCAACACCGGCGGCAGCCAGGATCGGACCACCGCGGCCTATGTCGAACTCACCGACCGGCAGCTCGGGCTGACCGGCAGGGCAGGGCGCCAGTCGCTGGCCACGGTTGGCGCGATCGGCCTGTTCGATGGTCTTTATGTCGGTTATCAACTCAGCCCAAAGGTGAGCCTCAGCGTCGCCGGCGGGTTGCCAGCCTATTCCAGCTATTCCGCGGTATCGGGGCGGCAGGAGTTCGGGACGGTGAGCGCGGAATTCGGTCCGTACCGCCAGGCCTGGATCTTCGATGGTTATCTGTTCGACGAAGTCAGCGGCGGCGCTACCGACCGGCGCGCGCTCGGCCTGCAGGTGCGCTACTCGCGGCCGGGTCATTCCGCCGTGTTCCTGACCGACTACGATATCGCGCTGGCCCAGCTGAACTCGGTGACACTGATCGGCAATGTCAGCATCCCCGGGCACTGGGTGCTGGGATTCGACCTCGATCATCGACGCAGTCCGCTGCTGCTGCTGAGCAACGCGTTGATCGGGCAGAGCGCGCCTGACCTGGCCACGCTGCAGACTGAGTTCACACCATCCCAGATCCGCCAGCTGGCGCTCGATCGCACCTCCACCAGCGATTCGCTGACGCTGTCTGCAAGCCGTCCGATCGGCCAGCGCTGGCAGATCCTGGCCGACATCTCGGCATTGGAGCTCGGGGGTACGCCGGCCTCCGGTGGAGTCGAGGCGACGCCCGCGACCGGCTGGGATCGCAATGCATCGATCCAGATCTCTGGTTCCAGCCTGTTGCAGGCCAGCGACCTGCATTTCTTTGGTTTGCGATACGACAGCTCGCCGTCCTCACGCAGTATCACCGCCTCGTGGGACGCCCGTTTCGTGCTGGCCGGTGCCTGGCGCCTGGGACCTCGATTCAGCGTCGAGCAGGTCGATGATCCCGAACTCGGTGGCACGCAGCGGCTGTTCCTGCCTGAAGTGCGCGGCGACTGGACCGGGCGCCATTCGGTGTTCGAGCTCGTCGGCGGCTACCAGATCCAGCAGCAGCAGTCCCAGGCCGGGCTCGGCGCGAGCACTACCCAGGACGCGCGACACCTGTACGCATCGGTGGCCTACCGCTTGCGGTTCTGAGCGACCGCAGGCGTAGGCGTTCCGGCGAGTCTGGTTTAAGATCGCGCCCCCCGAATCTCCACTCAGGCGAGAACGCACCGTGAAAGCACCTTTGAACCGCGGGCTCTGGCTCGCACTGCCGCTGCTGCTGCCCGTCGCGTACGCAGCCGACGCCCCGACCGCCGCGCCGGCCGCGGCCACGGCTGCGGTCCATCCCAAGCCCAAAGCCGCGGCGAGTCCCGCGTCGAGTACGGCGGCACCGATGACGGAGGACCAGAAAGCGCTGTACGCGCTCGGGGTCTTGATGAGCCGCGGGCTCGAGAATTTCCAGCTCTCGGATGCGGAATTCAACACCGTCCGGGCAGGCCTGAGCGACAGCTTCCACAAGCGCCTGCAGATCACGGATGCGGAGAGCTATACGGCGAAGCTGCAGGCCCTGCAGAGCGATCGAGTCGCGGTGCTGGCGCAGAAGGAGAAGGCATCGGGCCAGGCATACCTGGAGGCCGCCGCCAAGAGCGCGGGCGCGACCCGCACCGCCAGCGGACTGCTATTCCTGGCCGTAAGCGAAGGCACCGGCGCAGCGCCGACTCGCGCCGACCGCGTCAAGGTGGACTACGAAGGCAAGCTGATTGACGGCACCGTGTTCGACAGCTCGATCAAGCGCGGGCAGCCGGCGGTGTTCAACGTTGGCGGCGTGATTCCGTGCTGGAGCGAGGCACTGATGCTGATGAAGGTCGGCGGCAAGAGCCATGTGGTGTGTCCCGCCGAACTCGCATACGGCGATCGCGGCGCACCGCCCCGGATTCGCCCCGGCGCGACACTGGTGTTCGACATCGCGCTGCTGGACATCGTGCCGCCGCCGAGCTCTGCCACGCCTGCGGGCAATGGCGCGCCGCCGGCCTCCGGTGCTGCGGCTCCGGGAGCGGGCGCGGCCAAGCCCTGACGCGCGGGCTGGATGCGGCCGCGCGCTGCTGGAACTCAAGTCGGGGCGGCCACCACGCGCATCGACAGGTCGATCGCGGCGATGTGCTTGGTGATCGCGCCGACGGAGAGGTAGTCGACGCCGGTCTCGGCGATCTGACGCGCGTTCGCTAGCGTGACGCCGCCGGAACACTCCAGCAGCACCGGCTGCGTCTGGGCGCGATTGAGCGCGACGGCTGCGTGCAGCTGCTCGAGGCTGAAATTATCGAGCAACACGATATCGACGCGTGCTTCGATCGCCTCGCGGACCTGTTCGAGATTCTCGGTCTCGACCTCGATACGCACGCCGGCGGCCTCGTGGCGCGCGGCCGCAACCGCAGCGCGGATCGATCCGGCCGCCGCGATGTGGTTCTCCTTGATGAGCACCAGATCGTACAGCCCCTGGCGGTGATTCGAGGCCCCGCCGCAGCGCACGGCGTACTTCTGCGCACTGCGCAGTCCGGGGATCGTCTTGCGCGTGTCGAGGATCCGGCAGCCCGTGCCGGCAATTGCCGCGACGTAGCGCTGCGCGACGGTCGCGGTCGCCGAAAGCAGCTGCAGGAAGTTCAACGCGGTGCGCTCCCCGGTCAGCAGCGCGCGTGCCGGCCCTGCCAGCTCGCACAGCACCGCTTGGGCGGCCACCGCCGCGCCCTCTGTGTGGAGCCAGCGTATCTGCACCGTCGGGTCGAGCTGACGGAAGGTCTCATCGAACCAGGGGCTGCCACATAGCACCGCGGGCTCGCGGCTCCGCACCCGGGCGCGAGCCTTCGTTTCCGCCGCGATCAGTCGGGCCGTCACGTCCCCGGTGCCGATGTCCTCGCGCAGTGCGCGGGACACCTGCTCGGACAGATCAGCGGGCAGCGGGTTCAGAACGGCAACGGGTGATTGGATGCGCCCATGCACAGCAGCATCGGGATCGACAGCACGAAGTTCGTGCGCGACGCGAGCGCGGCGACCTTGCGGGCCTTCGCCTTCTCCTCGTCGGTGGCTGGAACGATGCCGAGGATCTTCTTCTGGTTCGGCCAGATCAGCACCCAGACGTTGAACAGCATGATCGTTCCGAGCCAGGCGCCGATGCCGATCGTCAGACCGTAGTAGTTCTGCCCGAAGTGGCCCAGGCTCGCTGCGTTGCCGAGGTTACCGGCACGGGTCAGGTACCAGAAGCCGGTAAACCACGTCAGCACGGCGGCCCAGCGGAACCAGAACAGTGCGCGGGGCGCGATGTACTTCGTGATGCCGGCGCCGCCAGGCCCACCCTTGTCGGCAGCCGCGGCAGCCAGACCCGGGGTCTGCACGACATTGAAGTAGTAGAGCAGGCCGATCCACATGACGCCGGAGAGGATGTGAATCCA
Source organism: uncultured Steroidobacteraceae bacterium (assembly GCA_964528845.1). Taxonomy (GTDB): domain Bacteria; phylum Pseudomonadota; class Gammaproteobacteria; order Steroidobacterales; family Steroidobacteraceae; genus FEN-1191. Next base: position 74,205 of record CAZGVE010000012.1, read on the forward strand.
CACCGCCAGTCCCAGCTCCGCAAAGCCGAAGGTCTTGACGCCCGCCAGGGACGCGACCAGCGTCACGATGATCGCGAGCACGAAACCGGTGATGATGGCGCCGCGAACCGAATTCAGTGGATTCATGCCTGCCTCGATGCGGTGGTGACTACCGGCGATTGAAGAATAGGGCACGGCCCCCCATAATTCAACGCATACCTGTCGCCCTATCTCCTGACCACCTGAAAGTCGAGGCCGCCACAATGGACGTCAACGATCGAATCCGCCAGGTGCTGGCCACAGCGCCGGTGGTGCTGTTCATGAAGGGGACGCCGGATTTTCCGCAATGCGGCTTCTCGGCCCAGACCGTTGCCGCGCTGCATAAGCTCGGCGCACGGTTCCACCATGTAAACATTTTCGAAGACCCGGAGTTGCGGGAATCGCTGAAGCGTTTCTCGAACTGGCCGACCTATCCGCAGCTGTATGTCAACGGCGAGCTGATCGGCGGATGCGACATCGCCATGGAGATGTACCGCAACGGCGAATTGAAGCAGCTGCTCGAGACAGCAGGCGCCGTCGCAGCCTAGTCGGGTTCCGGATCCGCGGCCGTGACGGTCAGGGCCTGCCATCCCAACCGCCGCGCCTGGATTTCGGCGCGCTCGTAGCTTCCAGCCAGCTCGTTGCAGACCAGGCAGAACAGCTCGGCGGTGCGCTCGGCATCATAGGCCGCGGAATGTGCCGAGGCCTTGTCCCAGGCCAGTCCTGCGACCGCCGCGGCCTTGGCCAGCACGGTCTGTCCCAGCGCCGCGCCCGCCAGCGTAGCGGTGTCGAAGCACGAGAACGGATGAAACGGGTTGCGCTTGATGCCGGTACGCGTGACCGCGGCGTTAAGGAACGCGAGATCGAAGGACGCATTGTGTCCGACCAGTACCGCGCGCCGGCAGCTCTGGGCGCGGATCACGGCGCGCACTTCGCGAAACACACGATGCAGTGCATCGGACTCATCGATCGCGGGTCGCAGCGGATGCCACGGATCGATCCGGTTGACCAGCAGCGATGCCGGGTCGAGTCGCGCGTTCTCGAACGGCCGCACGTGATAGGAGTGGGTCGCGCCGCGATGCAGGCGTCCGCCGGCATCGATTTCGACGAACACCGCCGCGATCTGCAGCAGCGCGTCGGTACCGGCGTGAAAGCCACCGGTCTCGACGTCGATGACGACGGGCAGGAAGCCGCGGAAACGGCGCATCATCAGCGACGAGGCGGGTACCGGGGCGGCAGCGACTGCGGGCGCGGGTTGCGCGGCGGGGTCTTCGGGAGGCGCTTCGTTCATGCCGGGATGCGCGGCAGCCGCCAGCCGATGGTTTCGCCGGCGCGCAGCGGTACCAGTTCCGCATCGCCGAACGGATAGCGCTCCGGCACGCTCCACGGCTCCTGCACCAGCGTCAGCAGTTCCTGGTTGCGCGGCAGCCGGTAGAAGTCGGCACCGAAATGCGACGCGAATCCCTGCAGGCGCGGCAGGATTCCTTCGCGATCAAAGATCTCGGCGTACAGCTCGATGCCGGCATGCGCCGAGAAGATGCCGGCGCAGCCGCAGGCCGACTCCTTGGCGCCGCGTGCATGCGGGGCACTGTCAGTTCCGAGAAAGAAGCGCGGGTCACCGCTCGCGAGCGCCTCGAGCAGTGCGAGCCGGTCCGCTTCCGGCTTGAGCACCGGCAGGCAGTACAGGTGCGGTCGGATGCCGCCGGCAAACAGCGCGTTGCGGTTGAGCAGCAGGTGCTGCGGCGTGACGGTCGCGGCGACGCGCCCGACGCCGGCGCGCACGAATTCCACCGCGGCGCGCGTGCTCACATGCTCGAACACGATGCGCAGTGCGGGCCAGCGCGCAGCCAGGGGTGCGAGCACGCGCTCGATGAATCGCGCCTCGCGCTCGAACACGTCGGTCTGCGGATCGGTGACTTCCCCGTGCACCTGCAGCGGCAGGTCCGCGGCGCTCATTGCGGCCAGTACCGGCTCGAGGCGCGCAATGTCGGTGACGCCATGCTGTGAGTGGGTCGTGGCGCCAGCCGGATAGAGTTTGCAGCCGTACACCAGGCCGCTTGCCGCCGCCTCGGTGACCTGCGCCGGCGTGGTGGAGTCCGTCAGGTACAGGGTCATCAGGGGTTCGAAGCGCGCCGTCACGGGCAACGCGGCGCGGATGCGTTCGCGATACGCCAACGCGAGCGCGAGCGTCGTGATCGGCGGGCTCAAGTTCGGCATCACGATCGCACGCGCAAACCGTTCGGCAGTGAACGGCAGCACGGCGCGCAGCGCGGCCCCATCGCGCAGGTGCAGGTGCCAGTCATCCGGCCGGGCGATTTGCAGTGACTGGGTCAAGCGCCAGTCCTGCGTATGCCGGCAGGCACTCGCTGCACCAGCAGCAGCTGCAGCGCGAAACGCACGCCGAAGCCGGTGATCTCGGTGCCGACATGGGCCAGGCCGCCGCGCCGGGTCGCCGAAGACAAGTCGACGTGCACCCAGGGGTTGCGTTCGCCGATGAAGCGCGTCAGGAATCGCGCCGCGAGGATGTGGTCCCCCTTGCCGTCGACCGCGCACTGCATCACGTCGGCAACCTGGCTCTCCAAGTCGCTGTCGAAGTCCGCGTCCAGCGGGAAGTGCCAGACGCGCTCGCCACTCGCGACGCCGGCCGCCACCAGCGCTGGTGCCAGCTGCGGTCGGTTGGTGAAAACGGCGCTGTAGCGCTCGGTCAGCGCCTGCACCGCGGCGCCGGTCAGCGTCGCGAAATCGATCGTCAGGCGCGGGCGGGTGCGGGCCGCCAGTGCGAGCGTGTCGGCCAGCACCATGCGGCCTTCGGCATCGCTGTGGATCACCTGGATGGTAGTGCCATTGGCCGCGCGCACAACTTCCTGTGGGCGATAGGCGGCTGGTCCGATGTTGTTCTCGGAGATCGCGAGCCACGCGTCAGCGGCCAGGTCCGAGTTGAGTTCGGCGAGCGCCAGCAGCGTCGCGAGCGCGACGGCGCTGCCTGACATGTCGGTGTGCATGTCGAGCATCCAGCGGTGCTGCTTGAGATTCACGCCACCGGTGTCGAACAGTATGCCCTTGCCGACCAGCGCGACGTCCGGGGGGCGGGCGCGTTGACGGCGCGTGCGCGGGCTGCGCCAGCGCAGGTGCGCGATGCCGGCGCTGCGATCGGGATTGGCGCGCGTGACCGCGAGGAACGCGCCGGCACCGAGCCTCCGCAGCCGCGACTCGGACAACCAGCTAAGCCTGAGGCCGTGCCGGCGCGCGAGCCGCGCGAGCAGCCGGCGGAAAGCCGTGGCATCGAGCTTGTTCGGTGGCAGCGCCGTCAGGGCACGCACCAGGTTGCCGGCACGCGCGCTGGCCATGATGGGCTTGACCGCGAGCGCTGGCGCACCATAGAGGTCGATGCGCTCGAGTATCCAGCGCACCGGCGGTGCGCTCTGAAATCCCGGCAGCGCATAGCTTTCGGTCCACGCGGCGCTCAGCAGCGCTTCACACCACGCGGCCGGATCGGGCACGGAGCGGGCGAGCAGCAGTCCGATGCGACGGGGCCGGCGCGCAGCGAGTTCACGCAGCAGCCGGCCGGCCAGCCCTAAGCGCTCGAAGCTGCTGGCATCCGGCTTCACGTAGCCGAGCAGCGCCGCGGTCTGACGAGGGTTGGCGAGTGTCATGCTGCGCAGCTGCAGCGCGCGCGCCGGCTCGCGCCGGTGCAGCCGCTGCCACGCAGCGGGGTTCGGCAGTTCCGCGCCCGGACTTGGGTCCGAGGCCGGGCTCAGCAGGATCAATCCATCGAGCCTGCCCAGCGCGCGCGCGTCCGGCAGTCCGGAATGGCGCCGCAACGGCGCCAGCGTTGGCTCTGGCAGGAGGGTCGGCGCGGCAGCGCGTGGCCGCCGCAATAGCTTGACCATGGTGAACGGAGTCTCGGAAGGTGCCGGCCGCCCTGCAGCGGGCCCGCTACGATGACCTGCAGCATCTAGGCGCGCGCGCATCCTAGCACAGCGCCGGATGACGGATTCGAGACGCAGGGCAAGCTTCGGGGGATGCCGGCGCGCGCCGCGATCCGGAAAGCACTAGAATTGCCACATGAACGACCCGGCACCCAATCCGGACCTCGATCCGGAAGAGACCCGTGAGTGGCTCGAATCGATCGAATACGTGCTGCGGGAGGAGGGACCCGAGCGGGCGCATTATCTGCTCGAGCGCCTGATCGATCATACGCGGCGTTCCGGTGCCTACCTGCCGTTCCGCCCCAACACCGCCTACGTCAATACCATCGCGGTCGGCGCGCAGCCCGAATATCCGGGCGATAGGGCCCTCGAGCGGCGTATCGAGGCATTCATCCGCTGGAACGCGATGGCAATGGTGGTGCTGGCAAATCGCAAGTCCAGTGAATACGGGGGACACATCTCCAGCTACGCGTCCTCCGCCACGCTTTATGAGGTCGGCTTCAATCATTTCTGGCGCGCGCCGAGTGCGACGCATCCGGGCGACCTGGTCTATATGCAGGGCCATTCCTCGCCGGGGATCTACGCCCGGGCCTACCTCGAGGGCCGGTTGGACGAGGAGCAGCTGCGGCGCTTCCGCCAGGAGGTGGGCGGCAATGGACTGTCCTCGTATCCACACCCATGGCTGATGCCGGACTTCTGGCAGTTCCCGACCGTGTCGATGGGTTTGGGGCCGATGATGGCGATCTACCAGGCCCGCTTCATCCGCTACCTCGAGCATCGCGGCCTTGTCGCACCGTCGGACCGCAAGGTCTGGGCCTTCTGCGGCGATGGCGAGATGGACGAACCGGAGTCGATGGGCGCGCTGACGATGCCGGTGCGCGAAAAGCTCGACAACCTGATCTTCGTGGTGAACTGCAACCTGCAGCGCCTGGACGGGCCGGTTCGCGGCAATGGCAAGATCATCCAGGAACTCGAGGCGGCGTTTCTCGGCGCGGGCTGGAACGTGATCAAGGTGCTGTGGGGATCGCGCTGGGATCCGCTGTTCGCGCGCGACACCAAGGGCATCATGCAGCGCGTCATGGAGCAATGCGTCGACGGCGAGTACCAGAACTTCAAGGCCAAGGGCGGTGCATATACGCGCGAGCACTTCTTCGGCAAGGATCCGACGCTGCGCGAGATGGTGGCCAACATGTCGGATGACGACATCTGGCGCCTGAACCGCGGCGGTCACGACGCGACCAAGGTATTCGCGGCCTACAATCTGGCCGTGCATACGCAGGGTGCGCCCACGGTGATCCTCGCGAAGACCGTGAAGGGCTACGGACTCGGTAAGAGCGCGGAGGGCCAGATGGGGGCCCACCAGCAGAAGAAGCTCGATGACCAGTCGCTGCGGGAGCTGCGCGACCGCTTCAACATACCAGTCTCGGACGCCGACCTCACCGGACTGCCGTTCCGCAAGCCCGATGCGGATAGCGACGAAATGCGCTATCTGCACGCGCGTCGCCGTACGCTGGGCGGGTACCTGCCGGCCCGCAACCCTTCCGCGCCAGCGCTGCCCGTGCCGCCGCTCGAAGCGTTCCGCTCGATCCTGGACGGCACCGGCGATCGCGAAATCTCCACGACGATGGCATTCGTGCGCATCCTCACGACGCTGCTCAAGGACAAGCAGATCGGCTCGCACATCGTGCCGATCGTGCCGGACGAGGCTCGGACCTTCGGCATGGAAGGACTGTTCCGCCAGATCGGCATTTATTCTTCGGCCGGTCAGCTCTATACGCCGGTCGATTCCGAGACGCTGATGTCCTACCGCGAGGACAAGAAGGGGCAGATGCTCGAGGAGGGCATCAACGAGGCCGGATCGGTCTGCTCATGGATCGCGGCGGCCACGGCGTACGCCAACTCGGGCATCAGCATGGTGCCTTTCTATATCTATTACTCGATGTTCGGCTTCCAGCGGGTCGGTGATTTCCTGTGGGCCGCCGGCGACATGCGCGCCCGGGGCTTCCTGCTTGGTGGTACCGCGGGGCGCACCACGCTGGCGGGCGAAGGGCTGCAGCACCAGGACGGTCACAGCCAGCTGGTGGCGACGACGATTCCGAATTGCCGGGCCTACGATCCCGCCTATGCCTACGAGCTCGCCGTGATCATCCAGAACGGCATGCAGCGCATGTATGCCGACAACGAGAGCATCTACTACTACATCTCGGTGATGAACGAGAATTACGCGCAGCCCCCGCTGCCGGCGGGCACCGAGGCAGGAATCGTGAAGGGCGGTTACCTGTTCAAGACCGGTGGCCGCGGCAAAGTGCGCGCGACGCTGCTCGGCAGCGGCACGATCCTGCGCGAGTGCCTGGCGGCGGCCGAGCTGCTGCAGCGCGAATTCGGCATTCCGGCGGACGTCTATTCGATCACCAGCTTCAGCGAACTGCGACGCGATGCGCTCGAGTGCGAGCGCTGGAACCTGCTGC
>CAZGVE010000013.1:0-10852 GCA_964528845.1 uncultured Steroidobacteraceae bacterium
CAGCGCGAGGACCAGCGCGAGCAGTGTGCGCAGGGCAGGAGGGGCACCGATAGGCGCGTGCGGCACGGCTGGAGGGTTCATGCGCTGCAGGATCCTTAGGACGGGCCGTCGGGGGCCGGTGCGCTGATGGTGCATCGATCGCCGTCTGACGTCGAGCATGGGGCAACTTTGTATGATGTCCGGATGCCGCCGGTCAGCCTCCAGTCACAGCTCGTGGCGATTGCCTCGATGCTTCAGGGCGGACGACTGCAGGACGCGGAACGGGCCTGCAGCAGCCTGCTTGCCCGCAGTCCTCGCATTCCCGCCGCCCTGCACCTGCTCGGGTTGATCCGCGAGCAGTCCGGGGTCGCACCGGGCGGGGAGGAACTGCTGCGGCAGAGCATCGCGCTCGACCCTGCCAACCTGGAATTCCAGCTCAATCTCGCGCAGCTTCTGCGCCGTCGCGGCCGGCTTGAGGAGGCTGAGAGCGTGTTGCGCTCGCTTCTGGCCACGGCCCCGTCGCTGCGCGCCGCGCGGCAGATGCTGGCCCTCACACTCGCGGACCAGGGCCGCCACGCGGACGGGGAGCGAGAGGCCCGTACGCTGATCAAGAATGGGGCAGATGATGCGGATGCGTGGTCGCTGCTGGCCTATACGCTCGGCAATCAGTCCCGATTTGAAGAGGCGGAGGCGACCTACCATCAGGCGCTCCAGCGCGATGGGCGGCATGCACTCGCGCTCCACAATCTCGGCGCGATGCTCTCGCGGCTGGAGCGCGCCGAGGACGCGCTGATCATGCTGGACCGGGCGCAGGACGCAGGAGCTCCCGGCTTCGAACTGCAGTGCAACCGGGGCCGGGCGCTGTCCCAGCTCCGCAGGCTGGAGGAGGCCGAAGCCGCCTTTGCGGGGGCCGTCGCGCAGAATCCTGTCCACATCGATGCCCAGGTGAACCTGGCGCGCCTGCGCTTCATGCTCGGGGACGCCGACTTCGCACGCTCGCTGCGCGCGTCCGCTACCGCGCAGCCGGGCAACCTCGCATTGCAGGTCTCGCTCGCCTCGGTCCTGAAGAACGCCGGGCAACTGGAGCGCGCGGAGGCGCAGCTGCGCTCGGCACTGCAGGTGAGCGGTGGCATCCCGGAATTGCGCGGTGTACTCGCCCAGGTGCTGCTCGAGGCCGGGCGATTGCAGGCGGCCGAGCGCGAGGCTGCGGAAGCGGCGGCCGCACGCCCCGAGGATCCGGCGCTCATCGATACCCTGGTGCTGGTGCTGCTGTCGCGAGGCCTGCCGGAGGATGCGCTGCCGTTCATCGCGGCGCAGCGGCGGCGCGAACCGCAGGTGCAGAGCTGGATCGCCTACGAGGCCACGGCCGCGCGCCTGCTGGGTCGCGAGACTTATCGCGAGCTCTACGATTTTGAGCGGCTCGTGAAGACTTATGAACTCGAGCCGCCACCGGGCTGGCCCTCGATCCATGCGCTCAACGCGGCGCTGCTCCAGGCGTTGCGGGCCCGACACCGCCTCGCCGTGCAGCCGCTCGACCAGAGCCTGCGCCACGGCAGTCAGACCACCCGCAATCTGCTCGCCGAGCCCGAGCCGGCGATCCAGGCGATCCTGAAGTCCTTCGAGGCGCCGATCCGGGAGTATCAGCGCGAGCTCGGGCTCGATGGGTCGCATCCGCTCTCGGCCCGGAACACATCACGTGCACGAATCTTCGGCGCCTGGTCGGTGCAGCTGCACCAGGCGGGTTTTCACGTCAATCACCTGCATCCCGAGGGCTGGATCAGCTCCGCGTATTACGTCGAGGTGCCAGAGGAAGTCCAGGATACGCAAGCGAAGTCGGGCTGGCTGAAGCTCGGCGAGCCGCGCTTCCCGGTCCCCGGCGCGGTGCCGGAGCGCTTCGTGCAGCCGGTTGCGGGGCGGCTGGTGCTGTTCCCCTCCTACATGTGGCACGGCACCAATCCGATCCGCAGCGCGCACACCCGCACGTCGATCGCGTTCGACGTCGTACCCGTTCCCTAACGGGCGGCCAGCAGCGGCGTCGGAGGGATCGACCCGGTCGAGCTGCGCGGCAGCAGGTCGAGCTCGCGATTTCGAAAATCGATCGTCAGCCCGGCGAGCGTGCCGAGCACGTCCATGCCGATCAGCAGCGCCGGACCGCGGTTCAACCCCCAGGCTTCGAAGACGTGAAAATCCCCGAAGGTGACATAGAGGTTGCTGACGGTGGCGGTGCCCAGCCGCACGGCCGGCACGCGACCGTCGCGTCCGGCCTGTGAGGCTTCGGTCGCATCCACGATGCTGCTGTCCCGCTCCGCGCCGCTGCGCTCCGAGGTCCGCTCCAGGGCCGCGAGCAGCGCCGGATTGCCGAGCGTGTGGGTGCTGCCGGTATCGATGATGGCCTTGGTGCGCACGCGGCCGACCCAGGCGTCGATCATCAGCAGGCGCTGGGACAGGAATCGCACTGGCACGACCGAATAACTGGCCGGAGCCCGGTGCCGCTTGGAGTCGCTGATCGTGAAGGTGTCGTGCATAAAGTCTGCGGCCATGGCCATGCCCGCGAAACCGTCCATGCCGAGAATGCCATCGATGCCGTCGAGCACCAGTCCGGACAGCACGGGAAGTTGTACGTCGCGAAAATGCAGCGCCCCGGTGTCCAGGCTGTCGATGTGCGCGGTTGCGGCCCGGATCTCGCCGCTGATACCGAGCACGGCCACGCGGTGCTGCTGATCGAGCGGAATGCCGAGCTGCGGCAACAGCGATTCGGCGAGCACCGTGCGGTTCGCCCCAGTGTCGATCATGAAACGGTACGGACCATGGCCGTTGATCGTGACAGCCGCGATCAGGCGGCCGATGCGGTCGCGCCGCGTCGAGATCGCCGCCGTGGCCACATCGGAGTCGGCCGCCAACGGCACCGCGGTCGGCGCCAGCCGTGACGGCGTGGCCGGGGTCGCGGCACCACTGGGTCCGATGGCCCACGACGCGGCGAGCAGGCACAGCGCCGCAGCGTGCGTGGTGCGCGCAGCCCGCCCTGGTGCCGCTTGCGACATCGTGCCCCGCCTGCTGACCATCGACCGTGACATCGATACTGCGCCCGCCGCCAGCGCTACACAACGTGGCATGGGGCACGGTACATTGCTGCGATGCTGCAGATCCCGGCTGCCGCGGTGCTCGACAAGGACACGCTCGTGGGCGGCTGCGTGCGACTGCCGCTGCGCGTCGATGCGCCGCGGCTGCGCTGCGAAGTCGAGTCGCTGCCGGCCGGGCTGTGGGGCAGCGCGGGCGGTCGCGTCGGTGTGCACCGGGCCGCCGAGGCGCTGTTTCTGCGCGGCTATGCGCCCGCCGAAGGCGAGCGACCGATCGAGCCGCGTGCGCCATTGGCATTGCTGCCCTATGTCCAATGGATCATCCATGATCTGATCCCGGCCTCGCCGATGCGCTGCCTGCTGGCCTGCCTTCCCGGCGGTGCCATGATCGCGCCTCACGTCGATCGCGCCCTCTATTTCTCGCAGACGCTGCGGGTGCATGTCCCGGTAATCACCCACGAGCGCGCGTGGATGGTCACGGGCACGCAGACTTACCTGATGGCGCCGGGGGAGGTCTGGGTGCTCAACAATACCGGCCCACACGCCGTGTGGAACGAGGACGAGTTGCTGGCGCGCACGCACCTGATCTGTGATTTCCTGCCCAGCCCGGCGTTGCTGGCGCTGTTGGCCACGGGCGAGCGCGGCTGCGGCCAGCGCCGCGAGCACGTGCTGGCGCACCTTGCCGCGCGCGCGCGATCCCCGGTGGCAGAGGACCGATGATCGTCACCGGCCGCTTCGTTTTCCTGCATCTGCACAAGTCCGGGGGCACTTTCGTCAACGAGTGCCTGCTGCGCTTCCTGCCCGATGCACGCCAGATCGGCTATCACTTGCCGCGCTCGCAGATTCCTCCGATCTATGCCCATCTGCCGGCGCTCGGACTGGTGCGCAATCCGTGGAGCTATTACGTGTCCTGGTACGCTTTCCAGGCCAGACGCGCGCAGCCCAATGCCCTGTTCCACATCATGAGCGAGGCCGGTGCGCGTGGATTCGCCGGCACGCTGCGCAACCTGCTCGCGCTCGGCAGCGGCGGTGCACTGCTCGATGCAATACTCGCGGCGCTGCCGGGGCACTACGTCAATCGCGGTCTGAACCTGCCCGCGCCCGCGCTGGAACCGATCCGCGGCTCCGGCTTGGGCTTTTACAGCTTCCTCTATCGGCACCTCTACGAGGGCCCGGGCCTGATGCACATCGGGCGCATGGAGCGGATGCGCAGCGAGCTGGTGCCGATGCTGGTATCCGTCGGCCAGAGCGTAGGCGCCGCCATGCGCCGGTATATCGCCGAGGAGCCGCCGCGCAATGTTTCGGAACATGCCGAATATGCCAGCCACTACGACGCATCCTTGCGTGACCTGGTCGCGCAGCGGGATGCACTGGTAATCGAACGCCACGGCTATCGCTTCGGCGACTGAGGTTCGGCTTCAGGGCCGCGGGTCAACGAGTGCCGCCGGGTCACACTCAGTGAGGGAGAACCTCCAGTCGCTTCCACAGCGGCTCGAGCGCGCCGAGCACGCGCTCGATCAGTACGCTGTTGCGCCGCCACTTCCCGGGCTCAGGCGGCGTTTGCGTGAAACGCGATGGTGGCAACGGCCCGGCGAGCCGCGCTGCCAGGCGCGCATCCGGGTTCAGCTGCGCGAATGCGCACAACCGCCCCATCGTGCGCGGCGGATCTGCGATCAGGTCCGCATACGAGACCGAGATCCAGCGCTGCGGCGGCAGGGCGCTCAAGTCATCGAGCGCGATGCGATTGGCCGCCTCCCACTGGAAGGCCGCGATTTCCTCCAGGGGCCGGCCGTTCATCGACTGCCAGCCCGGTGGCAGCAGCAGTGACCAGGGTCCGTCGAACCCCGGCAGCCCGTTGTAGGTCTTCCAGCGCCCGCTGCGCCAGGCCTCGATAATGCTGCTCAGCGATTCGCGCGGGTCACGCCACAGGAAGATGAACTGAGCATCGGGAAAGATCCTGTTCAAGAATGGCACCCGTAGCGCGTTCTTCGGCGTCTTCTCCAGTAGCCGCGTGGCCGCCGTCAACATTGCCGGTTGCCCTGCCGCGTCGCGCAACTCGCGTGCGATGGCGGTCACGATGCGCTCCGCCTGTGCCGCGGTCGCATGGATCGCTTCCAGCCGGTTTGAGCCAACGGCCTCGGGACGCAGCTCGGCGGAGCCCTCCACCAGCCAGTGCGCTTCGCCTCCGAGCGTACACAGCTCGCTGTGAACCGCGAGGGTCTCGAACAGCAGAGTGCTGCCCGAGCGCGGTGCCGCGATGATGAACAACGGACGCCGCGGTGACCGAGGTGCTGGCGCCGTGGGAAATTGCCGCTCGGTTGGGGGCGTCGGTACCGTCGGCACCGCCGGCAGCACCGCGCGCAGCAATCGGCCTTCCAGCACCTGATGCGCCCCGACGCGGTTGGTACGCATCTGCAACGACGCCCCCAGTGGCATCGAGCCGCTGCGCAACCATTCACGCAGCCGCGCGTAGTCGGTCCAGCCCGCTGGATCGGTGCCGTGCAGCGCGTACAGCTGGCGCCAGTCGCGGCAAAACGCGTCGAGCAGCGCGTGGTAATGCGTGAGTGCAGTCGTTGCCTGCGGGCCTGCCAAGCTCGCTTCCAGTTCGGCGCGCAGGTCCAGCAGCAGCAGCTCCACCTCGGCCGGGTGCATCACCGCGGCCAGCCGCGTGCGCTCCAGCAATGGTTCGAGCGCTGGCAGGTCCGGTTGCCAGCGGTGCAGTTGCGAGCTGCCGTGGGCCGCCGACTGCGCGACGGTGCGCCAGAATGATGCGCTGCCGGTCGTATCGGCGACCAGGTGGATGCGCTCCTCGCCTGAGGCATTCACGACAGCGTGCCGGCGCCAGTTGTCGAAGATCCACGCCTCACCAGCCGCCATGTGTACGCTCTCGTCCCCGCAGTGAAACTGCACCGCCGGCTGTGTGAACACGGGGATGTGCACGCGCACGCGGTAGAACCAGTGGTAATTGATGTCCGCGTGTTCCGGCACGTGCGCCTGCGGGGCGAGGCGCATCAGCCGCGAGCGGCTCCAGACCACGCCGAAGGAGTGAAGCACCTGGCAAAGGTAGGGGGAGGCCCGCAGCTCGGGTGTCGGCCGCATTGCGCCGTCGACCTCATCGTTGGGACCCCCGTCGACGCTGATCAGCCGCAGCGCAGAGTTGCCGGGAGTTCCATGAGGATGGGAGACCCACGCGCTCTCCGGCAGCTGGGCTACCTCCTGCTGCAGGCGCTCGAGGTCGAATCGCACCGGCAGTCGGTAGAACGGCTTGGGCAGGCGCATCGCGTTTAGGACCCCGGCGGGGTAATCACTCCCATCCGCGCCAGGATCAGCGCCACCGCCGCGCACTCGACCGCCGTGAGGTGGGGATTCCACAGATCGAAGATCAGAACGACGCGGATTTCGCCGCTGCGGTTCCACGCCTCGTGCTCGTAGGTATCATCGAAGATCACGACGCGCCCTTCGATCCAGGTGTGTTCCTCGCCTGCCACCCGCAATGCACAGCGTTCCGGCACGATCAGCGGCAGGTGGCCGACCAGGCGCGTGTTGGTCATGCCGCGATGGGGCAGCAGGTGTGTTCCCGGCGTGAAGACTGAGTAGAGCACTTCGGGGCCATGTTCAGGCACGTGCGCCAGCGGCAGTGTCGACAGCGCCGCGGCCGTCGCCGGGCAGACCGCGATATTCTCGCCGCGCAGCTGTCCGTGCCTATAGAAGTAGTATCCGGTCCAGCCCGGCGCCGCGTCGGTGCCGCGCAGGTTCAGCTGTTCGACCTCGGCGCTGAGGAACACGCGCTCGTGCCCGCTCGATGCCTTGAGGACGCGCTGAAGTTCCTGTCGGATCAATGGAGTCTGGGCCTCCAGCGCGTCGATCCACGGAAACAGTGCACGATTCCCGTCGGTTCCCCGATACAGGTAGGGGCTGGACGGGAGATCCGGGAAGTGGAAGAACGTCGGCTGCTGGCGCGGATCGGCAGCAGAGGGCGCTTGCTCGCGAAGATAGATCCGCAGCGCCCGTTCGACACGCGTCAACTCCGAGCGACCGTACTGCTGCGTCAGTTCCTTAAGCGTTCGCTCCGCGATGCCGCGCTTTGCGCTCATGATGGTCTCTACTGCGCGTTCGACCAGCGGCCTGAGATTCTGCGGCGTCGTGGCCGGATCGAGCCAGCGACCCTGGAGCTGGGCGTCGCGCAGCGCCGTCACGTACTCCCGCAGCGCGGGTCCGGCGGCTCCGCTGCGATCGTGCGCACGGGCGAGGTGCAGGCGTGCCAGGTACAGTTCCGGCTGCGCCTGTAGCGCCGCGCCGTAGGCCACCTTGGCGGCATCCAGTTCCCCGGACTCCTCCAGGGCGCGTCCCAGGTGGTAGCGCGACTGCGCATCTGCCGGGTGCGCGGCTACCGCATGCTCGAGCAGGCTACGCGCCCGCGCCACGTCGCGTCGGCGCAGCGCGGCCAGCGCTACGACGTTGAGCGCCTCGGCATGGTCCGGGGATTGCGCCAGTACGGCCTCATACGCCGCCTCGGCCTCGGCGATGCGCCCTTCGCGCAGTAGCCGCTGCGCTTGCGCCGGGGTATTCATTCCTGCAACGCTAGCACACTGGTACGTACGCGGCGTTGCGGGACGGAGAGGACATGGCGGCAGCGGCGACGCAGCCGGACCTGCGGCATTTTGTCAGGGTCTATGACGACTCCCTGCCGGCCGGACTGTGCCAGAAGCTGATCGAAAACTTCCATGTGCTGCAGCGCTTCCAGCAGTACAACGGCCGCAACCTGCGCCGCGGGCTCGAAGAGTCCGAATGGACCGAGCTGAACGTCACGCGCTTCGCCGACGCGGGATTCCGCGCCCAGTTCCAGGAGCGCATCGACGCGGCGCTCGGGCGCTATAACGCCGATATCGGACTGCCGATCGCAATCCCGAATTCCCGCGTGACCTCGGACCTGATCCTCAAGCGTTACCGGACTGGCGGCGCCGAGCGCTTTCAGCTCCACTTCGACGCGATCCATCATGTGGCGAACCGTTACCTGGTGATGCTCTGGTACCTCAATGACGTCGCGGCCGGCGGGGAGACGCGATTTCCGCAGCTGGAGCTCGAGATAGCGCCGCGTACCGGGAGACTGCTGGTTTTTCCGCCCTACTGGATGTTCCAGCACGAAGGCACCGCGCCACTCTCCGGGGAGAAGTACATCCTCTCGACCTACCTGCTGTTCAACGTGCCGCCGACCCCGACCCCGGCATCGACACCGGTTCAGGCCTCATAGCCCCAACGTTGCAGGTAGGGCTGCAGTACCGGCAAGCCCGGCTCCAGGTACCGTCGGTAGGCCTGCCAGCGGCCTACCGCGCCCGAGTTCACCGGCTGCACCACCTGTGAGTAGCTCGGCGTACTGATGTAGCGCTTCTCGTGCGCGCGGTGTGCCGGCGAGAGCATCGCGGGATCCCAGGGCAACTCCAGGTATGCAGCGATACGGCGCACCTGCGCCTCGAATTCGCCGACCAGGCTCTCGTAACGCACTTCAAGCACGCTGGGACGCAGCATCGCGACATGCTCGTACCAGAAATCAAAGGTCTTGCGATAACCTATGAACAGCGAGGGCATGTCGGCGCACAGCATCGAGAAATCCGGTGCCTGGAAGTGCTGCCGGTAGCAGCTGAGGATCACGTCGCAGGGATGGCGGATCGCGAGCAGGATCCGCGCCTGCGGGAATACGCGGCGGATCACCGGAAGGCGCAGGATGTTCAGCGGATTCTTGTCGACCAGGCGCTGACCGGGCTCGAGCGTCACCTTGCGTGCGACGCGCTGCCAGTAGTTCGTCCGGATGCGCGCGAGCTGTTCGCTATCGAGCCGGGCGAGCTCCTCCGGATACAGCACGCCGAGAGCCTGTATCTCCTCGAGCGCGTTCTGGATGAACGGCTGCTCGTCCATCGAGCGCAGCAGCGGGTGGCAGTCGAGCACCAATTCCAGCAGCGTCGTGCCGGAACGCGGAAAGGCAACGATGAACACAGGGCTGTGCGCGGCATCCGGCGCGCCGGCGTGGTCCCAGCGTGCCACGTCGCCCGGCTCGCAGTGGAACTGAGTGACCTCCATGGTCGGCGTGCCGCGCAACGCGGCCAGCGGCTTGCTGCGCCGGATGAAATCCGCATGCGAGCGGTGCGCCTGGATCAGCGTGGCGATGGCCTCATCGTGACGCCCAAGCGCGTGCAGCGATTCCGCGATCGGGTACAGGATGTAGTGCCGTTCATGCGGTTCGCGATATTCGACCTCGGCCTGCCGGTACAGTTCGACGGCGAGTTCGTGCCGCCCGCGACGCTGCGCCAGCTTGGCACAGACACGCTGGAATTCCGCACCGAGCCGGACCGCACTCGAGCTCGCCGCCAATCGATCCCGGACGCCTTCGGCTTGCTCGAGCCGGTTGGTGCGTTCGAGCACCTGCGTGAGGATCAGCAGCGTCGCCGGATCCGCTTCGGCACCGCGCTCGGCATGCTCGATGGCGGCCTGTGCGCGCTCGTACTCGCCCATGTTCAACAGCATCTGCCCCACACCCGCGACAATTTCGGCGGGTGCGTCGGCTGATGGCGTCCATCCTTCCAATGCTGCGAGCGCAAGATCGTAGCGCACGCCCTTGTAGCAGCAGATCACGTAGCGATAGCGGGTCTCGACGTCGTCCGGCTGCAGCTGCAGCGCCTGCGCCAGCACTGCGCGCCCGGCCTCGAAATCCCCGCGCGCGATATGCGTCAGCCCAAGGTTGTAGTACAGGCCTGCGGAGCGCTCTCCGAGCTCGAGCGCGTGCGCGAAGGCCTTCAGCGCGTCGTCGTGGGCGCCGATGCCACGGTAGGTATTGCCGAGATTCACCCAGTGCGCGCGCTCGTGCGGCTGGATGCGGCACAGCTGTTCGACCAGCGGCAGCGCTTCGCCGTAGCGCGCCTGCGAGAGCTGCAGGAACGCAGTCAGCGACAGCGCTCCCGCATGCGCTGGGTTGCGCTCGAGTACCCGGCGGCACAGCAGTTCGGCGACCGCGGAGTCGCCTGCAGCCAGGCTCTCACGAGCCGTACGTACCAGCTCCTCTTCGTCCGCCATCGAGGCGGTGGCAGGGCCGGCTATCAGAACTTCTGCGAAATCGATACGAAGAAGCGCCGGCCCAGCAGATCGTAGGTGCTGACGTCCGTATCGGCGTTGACCACGAGGCTCTGCGGTATGAACGGCGGCTGCCGGTTCGTGATGTTCTGCATGCCGAGCTGGAACTTCGTCTTGGTCGCCTTGACCGTATAGCCGACTGTCAGGTCCGCATAGCCGATGCGCGGAATCTCCAGGTCGGGCTGCGGCTGACCCAGCCGGCCGGCGCTTGGAATGTACGGATTGTGCGCCAGTAACGCGTCGATATACCGCAGCTGCAGCAGCGCGTCCCAGGCACCGAGGTTCCAGCCAAACTGCCCCGTGGCACGCCAGCGCGCGTAATTGCCGAACTGGGCGTCGAAGGTCCCGGCGATTTCGACCGGTGTTGCCCCGGCCACCGGGATGCTCTCGTACTTATGCAGATAGCTGGTGTCGAGATTGACCCGGAACGTCCCGACCGGCGTCGATGCGCTGGACCACTTGAGGTCGATGTCGACGCCGTCGGTCTTCAGTTCGCCGAGATTCACGATCGGCTGGTCGAACACCTGGATCTGGCCCTGGTTGGCCCCCACCGCGAAGCGGTGGATCAGGCCGCAGAACTCCGACAGTCCGGTCAGCTCGCACTCTTTGCTGGTGTAGTTCGGATCGAGCTGCGTGATCAGGTTCTGGATGTCGTAGCGCCAGCCCTCCACCGA
>CAZGVE010000013.1:10952-75929 GCA_964528845.1 uncultured Steroidobacteraceae bacterium
TAGACCTGCGCGTAGGTGCTGCGGATCAGCAGATCGGAGATCGGCTTGTACTCGACCTTGAACTGCGGCTTGGTGTTGCCGCCAAACAGCGAGTAGTTGGAGTAGCGCACGCCGGCGTCGAAATTCAGCGAATAGACCCCGGGAAGATCCTTCAGGATCGGCACCAGGACTTCACCGTACACGGCCTTGGAGTCGTAGAAGCCCGAGGTGTTGCCGGTGCAGGCCTCCTCCGAGATCAGGCAGTTGGTGTAGAGCGGCGGCTGGGCCTGAACGGTGTAGTCCGCCGTATAGCTGATCGACTGCTTGTCGAACTCGAAGCCGATCGCTCCCTGCAGATCGCCTGCTGGGAGCGACACGATCTTGCCATTGAAGTCGATCGTCGCGTTCTGAAAGACGTATTGGTCCTCGGCGTGGTAGCTGGTCCCCAGGGCCTTCAGCTGCGAGATCGTCTGCGGGGAATCCAGGTCGAAGAAGTTGATCGGCGTGCAGCCAGCGACCTCGCTGGCTGCGCTGGTGCCGCAATGCCAGCCGCTCCCATCCTGGAATGAAGGACCGACCGCATTTTGCAGGCCGGGAAAGTACACGTAGCCGTAGACCTGCTGCGCCTGGTCCAGACGGTTGTCGCTCAAGGAGAGTTCCCACTGCCAGTCGTTGATGGGCAGCTTGCCGCGCAGACCCCCGTGCACGATCCTGCTGTCGGTGCTGGAGGCCGCGATGCGATCGCCCAGCGTCACGAAGCGCGTACGGTAGTTGTTGTTGGTGGTCGTCACGCCGCCGAAATCGAGGCCGAAGGGATTGAATTCGTTCTGCGCCGAGATGATCACGTTGTCGGCCGTCGCGTCGAACGGCAGCGGCGCCTCCTCGAACCCGGAATGTGTGTGGTTCACAAGCACCTCGGCATAGGCCTCGAGGTCGTCGGTGATCTTGTAGGTCGCAGTCGAGAAGATCGCGCCGCGCTCCTGCGGAGTCATGATCAGGTTGTAGGGCTGATAATTGAAGGAATAGGTCAGACACTGGTAGTCCGCGGTGGTCCGCTGCGTACCGTCTGTCCCGGGAACACGCGTCACATAATTATGTGAGCAGCCCAATTGGGTCAGCAAAGGATCCCCCGCCGGCAGATACACCTTGCCGGTCGGCACGCGGCTCGATCCCGCTGCTACCAGGTAGCGACTCGGTCCGCCGTTCTTGGTGCTGCCGCTGTAGAGGTACAGTGCGTTGCGGGAATACGGGCGGTCGGCGGCGTAAACTGCTTTCTGCTTGAAATAGCTGCCGCCGATGATGAAGTCGAGCTTGTCCGTGCTGCCGCCCCACAGTGCATTGACCGATTCGTGCGGGCCGTCCCCGTGCGTGGTCCGCCCGTAGTCGGCGTTGATCTCCAGGTCGTTGACGCCCTTCTTGGTGATGAAGTTCACGACGCCGGCGATCGCGTCCGATCCGTAGACCGCGCCGGCGCCTTCCTTCAGCACGTCGACGTGATCGATCAGGTTGACCGGTATCTCATTGACGTCAACGGCATCGCCTGAGTCATTGCCGCTGGTGCTGCCGACGAGGCCGATGCGCCGGCCATTCAGCAGGATCAGCGTGCGCTTGGCATTCAGTCCGCGCAGCTCGATGTTGGATTCACCGAAGCCGCCGCCATTGTTCAGGCCGGGATTGGTCGCGTTGCCGGAGATGTTGGGCAGCGATTGCAGCAGGTCGCCGGCGGTCTGGATGCCAGATTCCTGGATCGTGGTCTGATCGACGGTCGTGACCGGACTGGCAGTCGCTTCATCGACCGGGCGCCGGATGCGGCTGCCGGTGACGACGACCTCCTGAAGTTCGGGCGAGGCGCTGGTATCCGCGGTCGTTTGCGCCTGCGCGGGATCGCCGTGCCCGATACCGCTGACGGCGGCGCCGGAGGCCATCGCGAGGCGTACCGCATTGCGCAGCACGGACGGAAGCTCTGGATTGCGTTCCGGTGAACTCTGCATGGAGCGTCTCCCCATTTGACGATCCGCGTACGCGCTGCAATAGCGTTGAGAGACCTGCAGCGGCGCGAATGCACGCGTTGAGTAACTACAAGCAGTCGGCGCTCGCGGGCGAGAGGCTGTCCCCGGCTTGAGTCGCGATCGACACTGCTCCCCTGACTATGGTCCAAGCATCAAACATTTCTGATCGCGGCACAATATGTTGCAATGGTGCAACGATTCCATCGTTGAACCAGATTGGTGCGCTGGCGGAGATTCGGGGATCAGCATTAATCCCTCACGTGCTTCAATATCAGGGATCGCTCGATGGCACCGGCGAGGCGGGCGCGAGGCTGTATCGGATTCGCTACAAATGTGCCTGGCAGTGCAGCCACGCCAACGGCAGGCGGGGGTCTGCCCAAAGCGCGGCGCTCCGGCAAGATGCGACTGCGACACCGGGCACACGCGGAACAAACCTCGCTGCTAGAGTCTTGCCCCCGCCGGCCAGGAGCCGAGGTCCGACCAGTGCCGACATCCCGGAAGTTCATCGAAATCTATCCGCTGATTCCGGTCTCGCTCTCGAGACTGCCGGAGCTCGCCGGCAATCTGTTCTTCAGCTGGCACCGCCCGACGCGCTCCCTGTTCGAGGATCTGGATCCCGAACTCTGGAGCCAGACCAGCGGCAATCCGAAACTGCTGCTGCGGTGCGTGAACCAGGCGCAGCTCGAACGCGCGGCCGCCGATCCGGCCTACCAGGAACGCTACCGTCAGGTCACGGAAATTTTCGATGCGTACCTCGCGGCGCCGGCGTCGCAGGGCGATGAGCCGCTGATCGCGTATTTCTGCGCCGAGTACGGCTTCCACGAGAGCTTTCCGATCTATTCAGGGGGTCTGGGTATTCTGGCCGGGGATCACTGCAAGGCGGCCAGTGACGAGCGACTCAATTTCATCGCCGTTGGACTGCTGTACACGCGCGGCTACTTCATTCAGTCGGTCGACAGCGACGGCGTCCAGCACGCGAATTACAACGAGACCGATCCGCGCGACCTGCCCGTCGAACCGGCCCTTGACGCCGACGGACGCTGGGTCACCGTGTCGGTACGCATAGCCTCCCGCGATGTCTACGCGCGTCTGTGGGTCGCGCGCGTAGGCCGGGTCGCGGTCTATCTGCTGGACACCAACTGTCCGGAGAACGTGCCCGAGGACCGTGAGATCACGCACCGCCTCTATGGCGGGGACGAGCCGGTCCGCATCCGCCAGGAGATGATCCTCGGGCTCGGCGGCGTGCGCGCATTGCGTGCGCTGGGGCTGCAGCCCGCGGTCTGGCACATGAACGAGGGCCACGCCGCCTTCCTGATCCTCGAGCGGGTGCGTGAAGGCCTTGCGGCAGGCCTCGCCTTCGAAGCCGCCCTCGAGGCGGCCGCCACCCAGTGCGTGTTCACGACCCACACCCCGGTTGCGGCTGGCCATGACGCTTTCGACGTCGGCCTGTTCGGATCCTGCTTCGCCGGCTACGCGGCCGAGTTGGGCGTGACGCCCGAGCGGCTGCTGGACCTCGGCCGCACGGCCGAAGCACCCCACCGGTTCAACATGACGCGTCTCGCGCTCAATGGCGCCCGGCGCATCAATGGGGTGAGCCGCATTCATGGTGCGGTTTCGGCGCGACTGTGCGCCGATTACTGGCCCGAAGTGACGCCCACGGAGAATCCCGTTGGCTACGTGACCAATGGCGTGCACGTGCCGACGTTCCTGGCGCAGGCCTGGGTGCGCTTCCTGGATACCCAGCTGGGTCCTGACTGGCGCGAGCGTCTGTCGGAGCGCGAGCGCTGGCGCGCGCTCGAGCAGGTGCCTGACGAGGCGTACTGGGACAACGCGCAGCGCGTGAAGGCGCGCATGCTCGAGGGCGTGCGTACGCGGCTGAACCGCGAATACGCGAGCAAGGGTCTGAACCCTGCGCAGCTGCGCCACATCACGCGATTGCTCGATCCGGAGCGCCCCGACGTCCTGACCCTGGGCTTCGCGCGCCGGTTTGCGACCTACAAGCGCGCGGCGCTGCTGCTGCGCGACCGGGCGCGGCTGTCGCGGCTGGTGCACGCGGCCGCGCGGCCGGTACTGTTCCTGTTCGCCGGCAAGGCCCACCCGGCCGATCATCCCGGCCAGCAGCTGGTGCGCGAGATCAAGCAGCTCATGCTGGCGCCGGAGTTCGCCGGTCACGTGGTGTTCCTCGAGGACTACGACCTGCGGCTCGCGCGCTGGCTCGTGACGGGCGTCGACGTCTGGCTCAACAACCCGGTCGCCCCGCTCGAGGCGAGCGGCACCTCCGGCATCAAGGCGGCGGTGAACGGGCGGCTCAATCTCAGCATCCTGGATGGCTGGTGGGCGGAAGGTTTCGAGCGCGACAACGGCTGGGGCATCGCCGGCGCGGACGTGCAGGACGAAGGCCGGCGCGACCTGCTCGATGCCGCGGCGATCTATGACGCGCTGGAGGAGGAAGTCGTGCCGCTCTATTACGCGCGCAACGGCACAGGGTATTCGCGGGAATGGGTGCGCCGCTGCAAGCGCGCAATGATGACGGTGATTCCGGATTTCAACATGGGCCGCGTGGTCCGCGACTACGCGAGCGGCCTGTATTATCCGGCCGCTCGGCATTACGAGCGGCTGATGCGCGACGGACCGGCAGCCGTCGAAGCCTTCGCCGCCTGGAAGCGACGCGTGCGCGCTGCCTGGAACGAAGTCAGCCTGCGCGCCCGCTCTGACGCGCCGCGTGAGCTGCAACGCGCAGGGCTGCTCAGGCTATCGGTGGCAGCAGGGCTCGGCACGCTCGACAGTGCCGACGTGCTGGTGGAGTTCGTCGGCCAGCGCGTGCTGCCGCGCTCGCGCAGCGCGCCGCCGGCGCTGTCCTCATTCCGCGGCCAGGGAGATGATGCGTGGCGCGCGCTGTTGCGGCCCACCGGGGAGCGCGAGCCGGACGGCGCGCTGGTCTATGCGCTCGAGGCGGTGCCGCCCGACAGCGGCCAGTTCGCCTACGAGATCCGTATCTACCCGTGGCACGAGCTGCTCGCGCATCCGCTCGAGATGGGGCTGTTGCGGCGGCTCTAGGCCGGCACCCAGATCAGCCCCGCGAGCGGTGGCAGCGTCAGGACGATCGAGCACGGCTGGCCGTGCCATGGAATCTGCTGCGCCTCGATGGCCGGTGTATTGCCGAGGTTGCTGCCGCCGTAGTACGTGGAATCGGAGTTGAAGACCTCGCGGTACCACCCGGCGCGTGGCACCCCGATGCGGTAGTGATAGCGTGGCACAGGCGTGAAGTTCAGCGCCACGATCGCGCAGCGCAGACCGTCGAACCGTGCGTAGCTGAGCGTCGACCCGGCAGCGTCGTTCACCTCGAGCCAGCAGAAGCCCTGCGGTTCGAACTCGAAGCGGTGCAGCGCGGACTCGCTCGAGTACAGCCGATTCAGGTCGGCGACCGCGCGTTGCACGCCCGCGTGCATCGGATCCTCCGTCAGGTGCCAGGGCAGGCTGTCGCGGAAGTTCCATTCCCCTGGCTGGCCGAACTCTCCGCCCATGAACAGCAGCTTCTTGCCGGGAAAGGTCCACATGTAGCTGAACATGAGCCGCAGGTTCGCGAACTGCTGCCAGCGGTCCCCTGGCATGCGCCCGAGCAGCGAACGCTTGAGGTGCACGACCTCGTCGTGCGAGAGCGGCAGGATGAAGTTCTCGCTGTACGCGTACATCATCCCGAAGGTCAGCTTGTTGTGGTGATGCAGCCGGTAGATCGGGTCTTCCTTGAAGTAGGCCAGCGTGTCGTGCATCCACCCCATGTTCCACTTCATGCTGAAGCCGAGGCCCCCGACGTCGGTCGGTCGGCTCACCATCGCCCAGTCCGTGGATTCCTCGGCCATCACGACCGTTCCCGGGTTGCGACCGTGCGTGCTGGCATTGAGCGCGCGCAGGAAGTCGATCGCCTCGAGGTTGTGACTGCCCCCGTAGCGGTTCGGCACGAAATCCCCGTGGCGCCCGAAGTCCAGGTACAGCATCGAGGCGACCGCATCCACGCGCAGTCCGTCGAAATGGAACTCCTCCAGCCAGTAGTTCGCACTCGAGATCAGGAACGAGCGCACCTCGTTACGCTCGTAGTTGAACACCAGCGTGCCCCAATCGCGGTGCTCGGCCTTGCGCGGATCGTGGTACTCGTAGAGCGCGGTCCCGTCGAAGTTCGCGAGTGCGTGCGCGTCGCGCGGAAAGTGCGCCGGGACCCAGTCCAGCAGCACGCCAATCCCAGAGCTGTGGCAGTGATCGACCAGGTAGCGCAGCGCGTCAGGGGTGCCGAAACGGCTGGTTGGCGCGAAGTAGCCCGTCGTCTGGTAGCCCCAGGAATCGTCCAGCGGGTGCTCGGTGATCGGCATCAGCTCGACATGCGTGAACCCGAGCCGCTGCACGTACGCCACCAGTTCGTGCGCCAGCTCCCGATAGTCCAGCATCCGGCCATCCGCGTGCCGGCGCCAGGAGCCGGCGTGCACCTCGTAGATGCTCAAGGGTGCGTGCAGCCAGTCCAGCTGCCGCCGCCGCTCCATCCACTGCGTGTCTGCCCAGGCGTAGGTGCTGTGCGCGACGATCGAGGCGGTAGCCGGCCGCAGCTCGGTCGCGCGGGCATAGGGATCGGACTTCAGGAATACGGCACCGGTGCCGCGCGCGCGCAGCTCGAACTTGTAGATCTCGCCCGGTCCGAGACCCGGCAGAAACAGCTCCCACACCCCCGTCCCGCCGAGCACTCGCATCGGGCAGCGCCGGCCGTCCCATTGGCAGAAGGGACCCACCACGCTGACCCGCTCGGCATTGGGGGCCCAGACGGCGAATCGAACGCCGGCGAAGCCGTCGATGGACATTGCGTGGGCGCCCAGGAAGCTCCACGCGCTCGCGTGGGTGCCGGCGCCGAAGGCCGCCAGGTCGGCCGGGTCGATCGCCGGCGCGAACCCGTACGGGTCGATCTGCTCGCGCAGCGCGCCGCCTTCGTCGATCCAGGACAGCCGGCAATGGGCTGGCAGGTCCGGCCCGACCCCCGCCCAGGCGAACACGTCGGTGCCGCGGATGCGCCGCATCTCGTGCCGGCGCTCCAGGCGCGCAAGCCGCGCCCCCGGCAGGCAGGCAAGCACCATGGATTGCCCGTCGATGTCGTGACGGCCGAGCACCTGGTGCGGATCGTGATGACGTCCGGCGCCGATGCGCTGCAGGTCGTCGGCGAGTTCGCGCAGGCGCTCCGCTACCTTGTTCATCTGTGCCGGAAATCTGGTGAGGATTTAATTGTGATCTGGTAAAGATGAGGCTTCATGGCACGGTACTATACTGGCAAGGTAACGTCATAAGCCGCACCTCATGGCGAAGCAGCAACCCCGAGCCTCTTCCGCGCGCTACGTCAGCCGACTGACCAGCGGAGCGCTGGCCGTGGTCATGGCCGGCGGTCGCGGCGAGCGCCTGCGAGCGCTGACCGAGCAGCGCTGCAAGCCGGCGACCCCGTTCGGCGGCAAGTTCCGCATCATCGACTTCGTGCTCTCCAACTGCGTGAATTCGGGGATCCGCCAGATCTATCTGATGACTCAGTACAAGGGTCAGTCGCTGATTCAGCACGTGCAGCGCGGCTGGAGCTACCTGCGCGGCGAATTCGGCGAGTTCATCGACGTGGTGCCGGCGCAGCAGCAGGTCGGCAAGCACTGGTACCGCGGCACCGCCGATTGCGTATACCAGAACCTGGATCTGATCCGCGCCTGCCGGCCCAAGCACGTTCTGGTGCTCGCCGGCGATCACATCTACAAGATGGACTACGGTCCGATGATCGCCTACCACGTCGAGAAGGGTGCGGACATCACGGTCGGCGTGGTCGAGGTGCCGCGCGCGCGCGCGAGCGAATTCGGCGTGCTGTCGGTGACCGAATGGAACCGGGTCACGCGCTTCACCGAGAAGCCGGCTGAACCCGATGCGATTCCCGGCCGTCCCACTGTCGCCCTGGCCTCGATGGGCATCTACATCTTCAACGCCCGGCTGCTCGAGAAGCTCCTGATCGCGGACGCCGCCGACCCGGAATCCGCGCATGATTTCGGCAAGAACGTGATCCCGGCGGCGATCGATGCGCTGCAGGTCGTGGCCTATCCCTTCACCGACGTCAAGACGCGGGCGCAGAACTACTGGCGCGATGTCGGAACGGTCGATGCGTTCTACGATGCGAACATCGAGCTCGTGCATGTGGCACCCGAGCTGAACCTGTATGACGAGGAATGGCCGATCTGGACCTATCAGCTGCACCAGCCGCCGGCGAAGTTCGTGCTGGACGAGGATGGCAGGCGCGGTATCGCGGTGAACTCGATGATCTCCGGCGGTTGCATCATCTCTGGCGCGTACGTAAACCAGTCGCTGCTGTTCTCGGCGGTAAGGGTCGATGAGCGCTCGAACATCTTCCGCTCGGTGGTGCTGCCAAACGTCAAGATCGGCAGTGGTTGCACGGTCGCGCACGCGATCCTCGACGAGGGCTGCGAGGTGCCATCCGGCACGCAGATCGGCGTCGATCGCGTCGCCGATGCGCAGCGCTTCCACGTGACCGACAACGGCATCGTGCTCGTGACCCCCGAGATGCTCGCGAAGCCTGCTCCCAGGGGCGTATGAGCAGCGGACGGTTTCCGGTCGTGCTGCTCTGGCACATGCATCAGCCGCAGTACCGCGATGCGCTCAGCGGCGTCAGCATCCTGCCCTGGACCTACCTGCACGCGATCAAGGATTACGTCGACATGGCCGCACACCTGGAAGCCAATCCGGGTGCACGGGCCGTGGTCAATTTCACCCCGGTGCTGATCGAGCAGCTGGAGGACCTGAGCCGCCGGGTACAGCAGCACCTGTTGCATGGCGCGGACCTGCCGGACCCGGTGCTCGCTTCGCTTGGGCCCGCCGGACTGCCGGCCGACCCGGCAGGGCGGCTAGGGCTGCTGCAGGCCCTGCTGCGGGCGAATCGCGTGAACCTGATCGAGCGCTATCCGGACTACCGGCGCCTGGCCGATCTCGCAGCCGCGCTTGGAACGCCTGAGACCATCGGCTACGCCAACGATCAGTACTTGCGCGACCTCGCGGTCTGGTTCCACGTCGCGTGGCTCGGCGAGACCGTCAAGCGCGAAGATGCGCGCGTCGCGCGCCTGATCGGGCGCGGTCGCGCGTTCGAGCCCGAGGATTGCCGCAATCTGCTCGAGCTGATAGGGGAACTGCTCGGCGGCGTGCTGCCGCGCTACCGCCGGCTGATGGAACGCGGCCAGGTCGAGCTGTCCGCTTCGCCCTACGGCCACCCGATCCTGCCGCTGCTGATCGACTTCCGGTCCGCGCGCGAATCCTCCCCCGACGCGCCGCTGCCGCGCGAGCCGGCCTATCCCGGCGGCGCGGACCGAGCCGGTTGGCACCTGGAGGAATCAGGTGCCGTGTTCACGCGCGTGTTCGGGAGCCCCGCGCAGGGATGCTGGCCCTCGGAGGGCGCGATCAGCGCGCCGGCACTCGCGCTGATCGAGCAGCACGGCGTACGCTGGGCTGCGACCAGCGAGAGCGTGCTGCGCGGCTGCCTCGAGGAGCGAGGTGAGCTGGTCGCGGCGACCGAGGAATCGCCGGTGACGCGACTGTACCGCCAGCCGGGTCACGAGCTCACTCTGCTGTTCCGGCACGACGAGCTGTCCGACCTGATCGGCTTCACCTATTCGAAATGGCACGGCGATGATGCCGTGCGCCACTTCGTCGAGCAGCTCGAACACCTCGCGCGGCGCGAGAGCCCGGACGGCACGCGCCTGGTGCTGATCGCGCTCGATGGCGAGAACGCCTGGGAGTACTACCCGTTCAACGGCTTCTATTTCCTGCAGGGGCTGTACCGCGCATTGGCCGACCATCCGCTGCTCGAGCTCACGACGCCGTCGGAATTCCTGAAGCGCACGCCGGCGGCGAGCGCGCTGCCGCGGGTCGTGGCCGGCAGCTGGGTGCACGGCACGCTCTCGACGTGGATCGGCGATCCGGACAAGAACCGGGGCTGGGACCTGCTGGTCGAAGCGAAGCAGGCCTGCGACCGGGTGCTGGCCGCCGGTACGGTGACTCCCGAACACCGACGCCAGATCGAGCACCAGCTGGCGCTGTGCGAGAGCTCGGACTGGTTCTGGTGGTTCGGCGATTACAATCCGTACGAGGCGGTGCGCGACTTCGATGCGCTGTTCCGCCACCAGCTCACCTGCCTGTACCAGCTGCTGCTGCTGCCCGTGCCCGCCAACCTCTCGCAGACGATCTCGGTCGGCCGCGGCATTCCCGAAGCCGGCGGCGTCATGCGGCGGGCGCAGGATTGAGCGCGCCCGGGAGTACCGTGCATGGAATCCGCGGCGAGCGTGGCGGCCAGCGGCTGCTCGACCGGCGCCGCAGCGGCGTGCTGCTGCACCCGACCTCGCTGCTGCAGGGTGCGGGCGGGCAGCAGCGCGGCGCGCTCGGCAGCGCGGCGCGCTCGTTCATCGACTGGCTGGCGCAAGCCGGCTTCTCGATCTGGCAGGTATTGCCGCTCGGGCCTCCGGGCCACGGCGGCTCGCCGTACTGGGCGCGATCGGATTTCGCCGGGCAGTCGGTACTGATCGATCGCAGCGAGCTGCCCGATGCGGGCGCACAGCGTGCGGACTATGAGGCATTCCGTGCCGCGAGTCGCGACTGGCTCGACGACTACGTGCTGTTCGAGGTTCTCGCCGAGCGCTTCCAGACCGCATGGTGGGAATGGCCGGAAGAATACCGGCTGCGCGATGCCGCGACGCTCGCGCAGGCGCTCGATGATTATCGCGGCGAACTCGAGTACCGGCGGGTCGAGCAGTGGTACTTCGACTGGCAGTGGCGGCAGCTGCGCAGCTACGCCAGCGCGCGTGGCGTGTACCTGTTCGGTGACCTGCCGATCTATGTCGCACCCGATTCGGTCGCGACCTGGTCGCAGCGCGAACAGTTCCAGCTCGACGCGGACGGGCGTCCCGCCGCGCTTGCCGGCGTGCCGCCGGACTATTTTTCCGCCGATGGGCAGCTCTGGGGCAACCCGCTGTACGACTGGGACCAGGCCCAACACGACCAGTTCGCGTTCTGGCGCATGCGCCTGGCGCGCGCGCTGCAGCGCTTCGACCTGGTGCGCATCGATCATTTTCGCGGCCTGGCGGCGTACTGGTCGGTGCCGGCCGGCGCCGCCACGGCACGCGAGGGGCGCTGGTGCACGGCCCCGGGTCGCGCGCTGTTCCGCGCGCTGGCGGCCGAGTTCCCGGAGCTGCCGCTGGTCGCAGAGGACCTCGGCGTGATCACCGCCGACGTCGATGAGCTGCGCAGCGCCTTCGGGCTGCCCGGCATGCGCGTGCTGCAGTTCGGATTCGACGGCTCGCCGGGCAATCCGCATCTGCCGCACAACTATGGACGCGACGTGGTCGCATACACCGGCACCCACGACAATGACACGTCGCCGGGCTGGTACCGCCAGCTTGGAGTCGAGGAACGCGCGCGCGTGAATTTCTACCTGCGCGCCGATCCGGGAAGCGTGCTCGAAGCGCTGCAGCGCGCTGCCTTGGGTTCGGTCGCGCAGCTGGTGATCGTCCCCGCGCAGGATGTGCTCGGCCTGGATTCCGAGGCGCGCCTGAACACTCCCGGCACGGTGGAAGGCAACTGGAGCTGGCGGCTGCACCCCGGCGCCCTCAGCCCGCAGCTCGCCATCGACTACGCAGCGCTCAACCGCGTGTACGGCCGAGCCCGGACGGCAGAAGGCGGATGAATCGACGGCGCTTTGCCCCACGCTGGCAGGTGGCCGCCGCGCTCTGGACCGCGCTGCTGTGCGGGTGCGCGACGCTGTTGCCGAAGCTGGAGGCGCCGCGGCTCACGCTGCTCGCGGTCAGTCTCGAGGCGGCCGGTCCGACGCAGCAACACCTGGTGCTGCGGCTGCACGCCGAGAATCCGAACGCGCGCACGATCGCCGTACAGGCCATCGAGATCACGCTCGAGCTCAGCGGTACGCGGGTGGCGCAGGGTGCGACGACGGCCGCCTTCAGCCTGCCGGCGCAGGGTGCCACCGACTTCGACGTCGATGTGACCGCCGACCTGAACGCGGCATTGCTGCTGGTCGCGGCAGCAATGAGCCATCACTCGGTGGATTATCGCCTGTACGGCAGCGCGCATCTGCGGGGCGGCCTGCTCTCGACGCTGCCCTTCGAGCAACGCGGCCGCGTGCGGCTCTAACTCTGCAGCAGGCGGTCGTAGGCCGCGACGTATTGCTGCACCTGCCGGCTCCACGAGAAATCCTGTGCCATGCCGTTCTGTACCAGGCGGTGCCACAGGCCGCGGTTCTCGAACCAGTCCAGTGCAGTTCCGATCGCCCAGTTCACCGCCTCCACGTTGTAGTCGTTGAATACGATACCGGTACCCAGGCCGGTCGCGACGTCGAAATGCTGCACCGAGTCGGCCAGGCCGCCGGTGCGCCGCACGATCGGCACGGTGCCATAGCGCAGGCTGTACATCTGGTTCAAGCCGCACGGCTCGTAGCGCGAGGGCATCAGGAACATATCGCTCGCCGCCTCGATCCAGTGCGCGAGCTCGTCGCTGTAGCCGCGATGGAAGTGCACGCGGCCCGGGAAGCTCTGCTGCAGCCCGGCGAAGAACTCCTCATAGGCCCATTCGCCGTTGCCGAGCACGACCAGGTTGAAGGGGCGTGCAGCCAGCATCCGTGGCAGGCTCTCATAGAGCAGATCGACACCCTTCTGCGCCGCCAGGCGGGTCACGATCCCGATCAGTGCGCCGCGCGCGCTGTGGTTCAGCCCGATGCGCTGCTGGAATTCCTGCTTGAGGCTTAGCTTGACGCCGAGCTGGTTGCTGCCGAAGGGTCGCGGCAGCCAGCGGTCGCGGCGCGGATCCCAGACGTCGTAGTCGACACCGTTCAGGATGCCGAGCAGCGAGTCCCCGCGCCCGCGCAGCAGCGCGTCGAGTCCCATGCCGTATTCCGGGCCCTGGATCTCGCGCGCGTAGGTCGGACTGACGGTCGTGATCAGGTCGGCCTGCTGCAGGCCGGTGCGCAGCAGGTTCACGCGGCCGGCCGTCAGGTCGCCGTGGTCGAGCAGGTGGGCCTGCGCGGGGCTGAGCAGTTCGGGAAGCGCGCTGGCGCCGATCACGCCCTGGTAGCCGATGTTGTGAATGGTCAGCACCGTGCGCGCCCGCCGGAACAGGCCGTCCCAGCCGTAGCTGGTGCGCCGGAGCAGTGGGCCGATCGCGGTATGCCAGTCATTGAAGTGCAGGATCTGAGGCGCGAACCCCATGCGCTGGCAGCACAGGAATGCCGCGTGCGTGAGCAGCAGGAAGCGCCGGTGCTCGTCCGGATCGCTGGTGTAAATTCCCGGCCGGTCATAACACGCGGGGCAGTCGATCAGGTAGATGAAGGCCTGGGAGCCGGGCAGGCGGGTCGTGAGTACCGAGAATTCGTAGCGGTGGCTGCCCAGGTACAGCGGCACGTTCTGCAGGAACTGCACCGGAAAGAGCTCCAGCTCCTCGCGCCTGATCGAGGCATAGGCCGGCACGAACAGCCGGATGTCGTGACCGTCGGCGTGCAGGTACTTGACGAGCGCCGCGGATACGTCGGCGAGCCCGCCCGCCTTCGCCAGTGGCGCGATCTCGGCGGTCGCAAAGCAGATCTTCAGGGGCATTGAGGAATCTTACCGCACCGCAGGAGCGGCTCTGGCGGCATCGGCCGGCGCTGCATGCGCCGCGGGCGTTCGCGACAGCCTATTATGATGCGCAAATGCGCACTCTGGCCGTCTACCTGATCCTGTTCGTATTGCTCGCCGTATCGATCGGCTTAGGGGTAGCCCTTTCCTACTGGCCGCACTGGTGCGCGGTACTGCGCTGGTGCGCCCCGGGCTGGCCGAGCGGCCACTGACCCTCACGCGCCCCAACTGGCCCCTTGGCTGGCTGGCGGCTCGGCGGGAGCGGCTCTCGAGCTGCTAAAATTGCCGATTGCCCCGTGGCGGCCAGCCCTCGAAGTGCCATGTCTCAGAGCCCGTACGAACAACTGGAACAGGAATGGCGCCGCCTGCACGCCTTCCATGGTGCGCTCGCGCTGCTGCGCTGGGATGCCGCGGTGATGATGCCGCGCGGCAGCGCCGAAATACGCGGCGAGCAGCTGGCCGCGCTCGAGACGGAATATCACGCGCTGCTCACGACGCCGAAGATCACGCGGCTGCTCGATCGCGCCCAGGCCAATGCGCAGGCAATGGAGGACTGGCAGCTGGCGAACCTGCGCGAGATGCGGCGCGCGCGCGATCATGCGATCGCGACGCCTGTGAGCCTGATCTCGCGCCTGGCGCGGGCAACCTCGAGGGCCGAAGTGCTATGGGCCGAGGCCCGGCGGCAAAACAATTTCGACCTCTTCGCCCCCTGTCTCGAGGAGGTGGTGCGGCTGGTACGCGACAAGGCCGCGCTGCTCGGCCAGGCGCTCGGAATGCCGCCCTACGATGCGTTGATCGACGAATTCTCCCCGGGCGTGGCCACTCCTGATATCGAGGCAATCTTCAAGGCGCTCTCGCGCCGGCTGCCCGGGCTGATCCGCGAGACGCTGACGCTGCAGGAGCAGCGGCCGTCGCTGCCGATCACGGGCAAGTTCAGTTCGGGGCGGCAGCGTGCACTCGTGGTCGAGGTCATGCGGACCATCGGTTTCCCGTTCGATCGCGGCCGGCTCGACGAGAGCGAGCACCCGTTCACCGAGGGCGTTCCCGGCGACATCCGCGTGACCACGCGTTTCGACGCCGCCGATCCGTTCCCGGGCCTGCTGGGCGCGCTGCACGAGACCGGACACGCGATGTACGACCTCGGACTGCCGCAGCGCTGGCGCGACCAGCCGGTAGGCCGTGACCGCGGCATGGCGCTCGAGGAGAGCCAGTCGCTGCTGCTCGAGATGATCATCGGGCGCAGCCGCGCGTTCGTACAGTTCCTGCGGCCGCTGTTCGAAAAACACTTCGCTGTGACCGGGCCGGAATGGGAGGCGGAGAACGTCTACCGGCGTCTCACGCACGTGCGGCGCAGTCTGATCCGCGTCGATGCCGACGAGCTGACCTATCCGTTGCACGTGCTGCTGCGCTTCGAGCTCGAGAAGCGACTGCTGTCGGGCGAGCTGGCCGTGCGCGACCTGCCGGCAGCCTGGGATGCCGGCATGGAGCAGCGCCTCGAGGTCAGGCCGGGAGGGGCCGCGGAGGGATGTCTGCAGGACATCCACTGGGCACTCGGATCCTTCGGCTACTTTCCTTCGTACGTGCTCGGCGGCGTGATCGCAGCCCAGCTGTGGGAGAGTCTGCGCGGGGCGCTGCCGGATCTGGAATCGCAGATCGGGCGCGGGGAATTCGAGGGCCTGTTCGGCTGGTTGCGCGAGAATGTCCATGGCCTCGGTGCCAAGGTCACGGTAAAGGAGCTGATGAAGAAGGCCACCGGGCAGCCGCTGTCGGCGGCCGCACTGCTGCGCTATCTGGAGCACAAGTACCTGGAGCAGCCGGCATGAGCGCGACCTCATCGACGCTGCGGCGCCTCGGCGCCCGCCTGCGCTCCCTGGCCGGCAAGGCGATCGCGGACTACCGCATGATCGAGGCGGGCGATCGCGTGATGGTGTGCCTCTCGGGCGGAAAGGATTCCTACACACTGCTGGATGTGCTGCTGTCCCTGCAGCGCAGCGCGCCGGTCCGGTTCGACTTGCTGGCGGTCAATCTCGACCAGAAGCAACCGGGTTTCCCGGCGCAGGTACTGCCCGAGTATCTGGCTCGCCTCGGCGTGCCCTTCCAGATCATCGAGCAGGACACCTACCGCGTGGTCAAGCGGGTGGTGCCGGAGGGGCGCACGATGTGCGGCCTGTGCTCGCGGCTGCGCCGGGGCGCGCTTTACCACTTCGCCGCGCAGAACGGTATCACCAAGATCGCGCTTGGACACCACCGCGACGACATCGTCGAGACGCTGTTTCTGAACCTGTTCCACGGCGGACGCCTGAAGGCGATGGCACCGAAACTGCGTTCGGAGAACGGCCGCCACATCGTGATCCGGCCGCTCGCCTATGTCGCGGAGCGCGACATCGAGCGCTACGCCCGCGGGAAGCAGTTTCCGCTGATTCCGTGCACGCTGTGCGGCTCGCAGCCGACCCTGCAGCGCGTGGCCATCAAGCAGATGCTGCAGAGCTGGGAACGCGCTCATCCCGGACGCATCGAGTCCATCTTCACGGCGCTGCGACAGGTGGAGCCTGCGACCCTGGCAGACACGCGACTGGTGGATTTCGCATCGCTGCGCGCAGTCGGGTACGCGCCGCCGCCGCCATCGCCGCCGCAGTCGGCAGACGCAGGCGACGATCTGGCGTCCGAGCTGGCGGGCGGGTGCGAAGATTCGGGAATGTTCTGAGCCCCTCGCCGATGGATCGTCCGCTGCCGAACACCTATTGGGTCCTGCCTGGCAGCCTGCTCGCCGGCGAGTATCCCTACGGTAGCGCGCCCGCCGACACGATGCTGCGCCTGCAGCGTCTGCTGGCGGCCGGGATAGACACCTTCATTGATCTCACGCACGCCGGGGAGCGGCCCGATTACCACCCGCTGCTGCCGCCGCAGGTCGACTATTGGCGCAGCCCCATCCATGACTCCTCCGTACCGGACGAGACGGAGCACATGCGCGCCATCCAGGCCCGCCTGCAGTCCGCACTTGCCGTCGGGCGGCGCGTGTACCTGCACTGCCGCGCCGGCATCGGCCGCACCGGCATGGTGGTCGGTTGCTACCTGGTGGAGCAGGGACTCGACGGCGAAGCGGCGCTGCAGCAGCTCAATAGCCTCTGGCAGCAGAGCGCACGCTCCCTCAGCTGGCCACAGGTCCCGCAGACCGCGGAGCAGGCGGACTTCATCCGCGGCTGGGCGAGCCACCGGCAGCAGGGCCCGGACGCACCAGCGCTGGCGGCGCTACGGACGCTGCGCGGGCGCTTCCTTGGCACGATCCTCGGCTTGAGCGCTGGAGACGCACTCGGCTGCAGCATGCAGTACGCGCGCCCCGGCCAGCGCAGCCCGGTAGCCGACCTGATCGGAGGCGGGCCATTGGACCTGCCGCGCGGGGCCTGGAGCGACGATACCGCGCTGATGCTGTGCCTGGCCGAAAGCCTGCTGGCCTGCGAGGCGTTCGATGGCGCGGACCTGCAGCGGCGCATCGAACGCTGGAGCGGAGAGGGCGTGCCGTCCGCCACCGGCCAATGCGTCGGCATCACGGCCGGGACCGCCCGATCCGTACAGCGCGCTCCGGGTGTCGCGGCCGTGCAGCTCTGCAATGAGGCTGCCCCGCTCGCGCGCGTCCCGGCCGCCGTGCTGTATTTTTTTGCGTCGCGTGAACGCGCTCTGGAGTGCGCTGCCGCCTCGGCGCGGCTGACCGACGCCACACCGCTGGTGCAGGATGCCTGCCGGCTGCTCGCCGCGATGCTGCATGCCGCCCTGCGCGGCGACGCGCTCCCGCGCGTACTGTGCCCGCCCGCTGCGGTGTTTGCCGGGCAGCCGCTGCTCCCCGACGTCGCCGCCCTGGTCAAGGAGTCTCCCGGGGCCACGCCACCGGCGCAGGCGGAGCCGGCGCTGCAGGTACTCGCCGTCGCGCGCTGGGCGCTGCACGGCGGCGGCGGCTTCCGCGTCGGTGCGCTGCGGACCGTGAATCTCGGAGGCGATGCGGACGTGGCGGGCGCGGTGTTCGGCGCGCTCGCGGGGGCCATCCTGGGGCACTCGGCGCTGCCGGCTGCCTGGACCCGCGCACTGCTGGAGCGACCCGCGCTCGAGGCGCAGGCCGACCGGCTGCTCACGGCGGCGCTGGTGGGTCTGGCGGACAGCGGCGCCGCGATTCGCTAGCATTCATCGATGGCCCAGGCGCACCCCAGCTCCCGCCGTCGTCCCACCGCCGCGCGCGCCCGTCCCCTGCACTGGGCGCGCCTGCCGGACCGTGAGCTGCTGCGGCTGCGCATCTGCGACCTGCGGCTGGATCTGCGCCGCTCGCCGCTCAAGCGCCACGTGGAGCGGCTGTACAGTGAACTCGGCTCACGCGGCATCCGCTTCCGGCCGCACGTCTGGCTGTCCGACGAATGGTTCTCACCCGACGGGGTGCCCGGAATCGCCGTGCCGTTCTATCTCGCGCATCCGCGCCTGATTCGTCTCACGCGCAAGATGACCCACGATGTCGAGGGCAGCAACGTGAACTGGCTGATGCGCATCCTGCGCCATGAGGCGGGCCACGCGATCGACTCAGCCTACCGGCTGCGGCGGCGCGCCCACT
This sequence comes from uncultured Steroidobacteraceae bacterium, assembly GCA_964528845.1. GTDB lineage: Bacteria > Pseudomonadota > Gammaproteobacteria > Steroidobacterales > Steroidobacteraceae > FEN-1191. The sequence goes on from CAZGVE010000013.1 coordinate 29,213, forward strand.
GGCGTGCGCTGTTCGGACCGGCGTCCCAGCCCTACCGCTCGCGCTACGTCGCACGCCCGGCGAGCCGCAGCCATGTGCAGCACCTCGGCGACTGGTACGCACAGAGCCATCCCACCGAGGATTTCGCCGAGACTTTCGCGGTCTGGCTGGCGCCACGGTCGGGCTGGCAGCGCCGCTATGCTTCCTGGCCGGCGCTGCGCAAGCTGCGCTTCGTGCAGCAGTTCGTGCTCGAGCGCGGTACGCACCGTCCACCGGTGCGCTGTCGCGACCGCATCGAGCCGATGGACGTGAACCAGCGCACGCTCGCGCAGTACTACCGGGCCAAGCTCGCGCGCAGCCGCACGCGCCGCGGCACGCTGGCAGACCGGCTGCTCGGCCGTGTCTTCAGCGACACTCCGGGCGCGCGGGCACTCGGCGCTGCGGCGCTGCTGCGCTCGCGCAAGGCGCAGCTGCTGGCCTCGATGATGCGCAGTACCGGTGTCGATCGCTATGGCGCTCACCAGGTGCTGCGCACGGCGATCGACCGCAGCGAACGGCTCGGGCTGTACGTGCGGGGCTCGCAGCGCGAGGCGTTACGTGCCGCGCGGCTGATGCTGCGGCGCCTCGTGCGCCGGTACCTGCGCAGCCAAGGGCTGCGGCTGCGCGCATGAGGCGACTGCGGACGCTCGTGGTCGTGCACACGAGCCTGGTGCCCCCGGCGAGCCTCGAGGGCTACAGCGAGAAGGAAATCGACGAGTGGCGAACCGAGTATGACGTGGTCACGGCGTTGCGCGCCGGTGGTCACGAAGTCCAGACGCTGGGCGTGCTCGATTCGCTGACTGAACTGCGCACCGCGCTGATGGAGTGGCAGCCCGAGGTCGTCTTCAACCTGCTCGAGGAATTCAACGGTATCGTGACCTACGACCAGCACGTGGTCGCGTTCCTCGAGCTGATGCGCGCGCCCTACACCGGCTGCAATCCGCGAGGCTTGCTGCTATCGCGTGACAAGGTACTGTGCAAGCAGCTGCTGGCATTTCACCGCATCCCGACGCCGCAGTTCGCCGTATTCCGGCGCGGCGCGCGCTTCGCGCTGCCGCGACGCCTGCGTCCGCCGCTGTTCGTGAAGTCCGCCACCGAGGACGCCTCACTCGGCATTGCGCAGGCTTCCGTGGTGGAGGATCTGCCGCGGCTGCGCGAGCGCGTGCAGTTCATGCACGAGCAGATCGGCTCCGATGCGCTGGTCGAGGAGTACATCGAGGGGCGCGAGCTGTACGTCGGCGTGCTCGGCAACCAGCGGCTCACGCGCCTGCCGGTGTGGGAGATGCGCTTCGGCTCGCTGCCCGATTCGCTGCCGGCGATCGCCACCCGCAAGGTGAAGTGGGACCGCGCCTACCAGCGACGCTACGAGATCACGACCCGTGCGGCCGAGGAGCTTCCAGCCCAGGTGCTGCAGTATCTGGACCGGCTGTCACGCCGCATCTACCGGGCGCTGCACCTTTCCGGTTACGCGCGCATCGATTTCCGCGTGCGCGCGGACGGCAGCGTCTTCATGCTCGAGGCGAACGCGAATCCGAACCTGACCCGTGCCGAGGACTTCGCCGAGTCGGCACGGGCCGCGGGCATCGAATACCCCGCGCTGCTCGAGCGTATCATGGCCCTCGGGCGCAACTATCGAGTGGAGTGGCGTGACTACAATGCCTGAACTCGCCCGCGTGCTGCTGCTGCCGGGACTGCTCGCGCTCGGCGGCTTCGCGCTGACGGGCTGCGCCGGGCACGACCGGCGGGCGCCGCTGCAGCTCAAGACGCTGACCGAACGGCTGCCCGGGACCTATGACAACGCCGCGCAGGTTGCGCAGGAGGTGGCCCGCGGTGCGGCCAATCCGCATCTTGCGCTGACGCTGCGGGTGGCTCCGGCGCACGCAATCACGGTTTCCGACAACTTGTACTACGTGCGGGAGACCATCGCCGCCGATCCGCGGCGCGTGCTCTCGCAGCGGCTATGGACCTTGAGCGAGGATCCGAAGCACGGACGCATCCTGCAGAGCCTGTACGTGTTCAAGGATCCGCTGCGCTGGGCGCGGGCCGCCGAGGACCCGGAAATGCTGGTGGCGCTGACCCCTGACGATCTCGAGCCGCTTCAGGGCTGCGAGCTCGCCTGGACCGAGACCGATGGCCTGCTGCGCGCCGTCGCGGCGGGCGAACACTGCCGGCCCGAGGCGCTCAAGGAAGGTATGTTGCTCGAGCAGCGCATGACTCTCCACGGGGACGAGCTGTCACTGGGTGAGGCCGAGGTCGGCGCCGACGGCAAGGTCGCGGCGCCGGCGCTGTTCGACACCGACGTGGATTTCTACCGCTTCGTGCGCCGGGCATCCGTGGCGCCGTCCGAATCGGCGACGGCGCACTGAAGCCATGGACGGCGCCGTCAGCCAACAGATCGCAGCGATCGGCGAGGTGGTGCGCCTCGCGGTCGCTCCGGTGTTCCTGCTTTCCGGCGTCGGAGTCGTGCTCACGATGCTCACCAGCAGGCTCGCGCGCGTCGTGGACCGCGCCCGCGGACTCGAGCGCGGCGAATCCAGGACCCTCGACGGTGATATGCAGGAGCTGCACGCCACGCTACTCACTCTGGCGCTGCGCGCGCGCCTGCTCGGCTACGCGATCGCGCTGTGCACGATCTGCGCGCTGCTGGTCTCGATGGTCGTCGTGTCGCTGTTCCTCGGCGCATTGCTCGACCTGAACCTCTCGCTCGTGATCGCGATACTGTTCATCGTCGCCATGCTGAGCATCATCGCCGGATTGCTGTTCTTCCTGCGCGAAGTGTTCGTCGCCACCCGCACGCTGCGCATCGGCCTGCGCGCCGCGCGCTACCGGCCGGGCTGAGCGCACCCTGCGCCCGCGTCCGCGGCGCGCACCTGTCAGCACTCCTCGTCCGCGGCTGCCAGGCCGGCAGGAATATTGCACCGTATTCCTACATTGATAAGCGTGATGGGCTTAACCAGAATTCTCCGCGAGCCGTGTTCAACTCTGGTGGTTGTCAGCGGGACAGCGGATTTCTCGAGGTGATCCATGCCGTACTCCGAACACGACAATGGCGTGCTGGCCGTCGCCGACCTGCGCGAGTACTTCCACGATGCATTACATGGTGCACTGGCGCACCAGCATGTGGCGGTGGAGGACCAGACTGAACATTATGTCGTCAACCTGCTCACCCTGTTCGCGCGCTCCGAGCAGTTGTTCGAGCCGACCAGCGAGGGGCCGCGCCTCAAGCCGCTGGTGCAGATGCTCGGCGAGGCCCTGGAGGCCCCGACGAGCGCGCAGCGCGAACACTCGCTGCAGCGTCTCGGCGACGTCTCGCTGTTCGTCGCTGGCTGCTTCGCACATGGCTTCGCGTGCAAGCTGGTAGACATCGACTATCACATTGCGATGGGCGGGCGCGCCTACGCGACGCTGGCCGACGGATTGTCGCGCGGCCGCAAGCGCGTTCTGGGCCGCGTGTTCGCGGAGCTGGCCGCGAAATTCCTGCCGTTGGTCGATGCACTCGGCGAGATCAGCGACTGCGCCCGCCGCTACGGGCCCGCGGACGTGCTGAGGCTCTATGAGCTGTGGCTCAAGACCGGCAGCCCGCGGGCGCGGGGGTTGCTGCGTCAGCTCGGTGTGGAGGCGACGCCGGTGGCGCTGGCGCACCATTGAACGCCGCGCACGCAGTGCTCGAATCGACCGAGGCGCTGCTGCAGCCGATGCAGGACATGCTGGCAGGTATCTACGACCTGCCGACCGAGTACCGCGTGTACGATTTCCTGTTCACTGAGCGCGAACGGTTGCCCGCGCCGCTGCGCGCGAGCCGCACGGACGAGCAGGTGCTGGTGCTGGAACAGGCTGGGGATGCCGCCGTGGGCCTGTACCTCGACCCGGCGCTGCTCGAGCGCCTGCGCGCGGCCAATCCGCTCGAGGCACTGCACGGCGGCAATCTCGCCGACTACTGGACCGCGCTCGAGGGTGTCAGCCATTTCCTGTGCCTCGCCTGGCACGCCGGACACGATCGCGCCGTGAGCCTGCTCGAGCTGGAGCTGCAGGCGGAAATCGACAAGTACGTGACGAGCTGCTGGCTGCTGCGGCGGCAACGTCCGGATGCGCAGGCGGCCGGGCTGCACCGGTTGCTGTTCGAGCGCACCCGCATCGATCCTGCGCTCGCTTCAGGGCGAGAAGGGCTCTACCGCGAGGCGAATCACTATGCCGCGCGCTTCTGCCGGCGCCTGGAGCGCGAGCTGGCGGAGGGGCAACGCTGCGTGCGTGCCGAGACGCTCGCCGGGCTCCGGCGGTTCTACCGACTGAACCGCGAGCGCAAGCTCAAGCATATCGACCGGATGGACTGATGCGCCTGGCGGCGCGGATCTATTCCGGCTCTTGCTTCTTCCGGGCCTCGAGTTCGCGCTGCAGCCGTATCCACTCGGACAGCTTGCGCAGGTCCGTGCGCTTGCGTCGCGGTTCGACCTCCGGCGGCGGCTTACCACCGGGCGTGCGTTCGTAGGGGTTGTATCCGACGACCGGTTTCGCCTTGCTGGGCGCGGAGTTCACGAGCCCGCGCGTGGCGACGGTATCCTCCAGCGTGAACTCGGTGTCGATGTCCAGCGGGCTGAAGTTGAAGTCGTCTGGATCGCGACCGTTCACGGCACGCGCAGCAGCCGGGCGCACCGGCGCTCCTCAGCCGCGCGCGATGGCCGAGCGGGCGCGCAACAGCCCGAGGGCCGTTTTCCCGTCATTGATGTCGCCATCCAGTGCACGCGCGCAGGCCTCCTCCAGGTCGAGCCAGTGGACCTCGATCAGCTCACTGGCCTCATGGGCCATTTTGACCGAATCCAGATCGCGCGCGAGGAACAGGTGCACTGTTTCATCGAATACACCGGGCGAGCTGACATAAGCGCCCAGGGACTCCCAAATCTGTGCGCTGCTGCCGGCTTCCTCGACCAGTTCCCGGCGCGCAGTGGCCAGCGGCGGCTCGCCCGGCTCGAGCTTCCCGGCCGGCAGCTCCCAGATCCATCCGCCGGCGGCGTGCCGGTACTGGCGGATCAGGCACACTCGCCGCTGCGCGTCGACTGCCGCAACCGCTGCGCCGCCCGGATGATGGATAATCTCGAGGTCGATCAGATGCCCATTGGGCAGGCGCACCGTCTCGATGTTGACGAGGATCACGCGCCCGCGAAATACCGTGCGTACATTCTCGATGCCCATACCCATCAAGCCTAGCGCGTCCTCCGTCACGGTGTCTGCGGTGGCGGGCCCGGCGCGGCTGCTGCTGTTGACAGGCGCCCCGGCAACCGGCAAGACCCGCCTGGCCGCCGCCCTGGCGGCGCGGCAGGGCGCGTGCCTGTGCAGCAAGGACGAGATCAAGGAGCGGCTGTTCGATGCGCTCGGTACCGGCGGTGCCGACTATTCGCGCCGTCTCAGCGATGCCAGCTTCGCGCTGCTGTTCGCATTCCTGCCGCGCCTGCTGCGTCCCGGCCGCCTGCTGCTGGTGGAGGGCAATTTCCGCCCGGGCGTGCATGAGGCGCCGATCGCTCGCTCGCTCGAGGCCCAGGATGCCGTTCTCGCACAGATCTGGTGCCGCGCGTCGCCTGACACGCGTGCCGCCCGCCTGGCTGCGCGGGTCGCCGAGCCGGGTCGCCATCCGGGCCATCGCGATGCGATGGCCGATCCGGCCGCCCTGTCGGGGGACGGCTTCCTGGAACTGCCTGGGCCGCGCTGGGAGTTCGACAGCGATCAGCCCTGGGAGCAGGCCCTCGCGGCCCTGCTCACCGGGCTCGATTCCTGGTCGGCGCCACCCGATGGTGCAAATGCCTGAAAATCCAACGCTTGTCACCCTACAGGGACCGCCGGTGCATTATATTTCCCGCCGATGCCCGCCGTATCCCACCTCGACAAGCTCAATACCGCCCAGCGCAAGGCGGTCACCTATGGCGAAGCGACCGGCGAGAAGGGCTGGCGGGCCGGTCCGCTGCTGGTAGTCGCCGGGGCTGGTACCGGCAAGACCAACACGATCGCCCACCGCGTCGCCCAGCTCGTGCTGCACGGCGTGGATCCGGCGCGCGTGCTGCTATTGACCTTTACGCGTCGGGCCGCCAACGAGATGCGCCGGCGCTCGCACGACATCGTGCGCGAGGCGCTCGGCGATGCCCTCGGCAACAAGGCGCAGGCGGTGCTGGCGCGGCTGATCTGGGCCGGCACCTTCCATTCGATCGGCAATCGTCTGCTGCGTCACTACGCCCAGCACCTCAAGCTCGATCCGAATTTCAGCGTGATCGACCGGGGCGATTCGGCCGACATGCTCGATGAGATCCGCACCGATCTCGGATTCGCGACCAAGGACCGGCGCTTCCCGCGCAAGGATACCTGCCTCGCGATCTACTCCTGGCGGGTGAATACGCAGAAGAGCCTGCACGAGACGCTCGAGCAGCAGTTTCCATGGTGCCAGGACTGGGAGGAGGACCTGACGCAGCTGTTCCGCGGCTACGTAGAGCGCAAGCAGCGCTATTCAGTGCTCGACTACGACGATCTGCTGCTGTACTGGAATCTCATGATGTCCGAGACGCGGCTCGCGCAGCATGTGGGCGGCAACTTCGATCACGTTCTGGTCGACGAATTCCAGGACACGAACCGGCTGCAGGCCGAGATCCTGTACGCGCTCAAGCCCGACGGCGCCGGCCTGACCGTGGTCGGCGATGATGCACAGGCCATCTATTCGTTCAGGGCCGCCGCGGTCGAGAACATACTGAAGTTTCCCGAGCGCTTCACGCCAAAGGCCGAGATCGTCACGCTCGCGCAGAACTACCGTTCGACGCAGGCGCTGCTGGACGCTTCCAATGCGCTGATGGCGGATGCACCGCGCCAGCACCGCAAACACCTGCTCTCGACCCGGGGTGTCGGCGGGCGCCCGCTGTACGTGACGCTCGATGATCTGTCCGCCCAAGCCGAATACGTGTGTGCGCAAATCCTCAAGCGGCGCGAATCCGGGGTGCCGCTCAATCGCCAGGCGGTGCTGTTCCGCAATGGCAGCGCCAGTGACGTGCTCGAGGTCGAACTCTCGCGGCGCAAGATCCCGTTCGTAAAGTACGGCGGCCTGAAGTTCCTCGAGGCCGCGCACATCAAGGACATGCTCGCGGTACTGCGCTGGGCCGACAACGTGCGCAACACGCTCGCGGCCGCGCGCGTGCTGCAGCTGCTGCCCGGCATGGGGCCGGTGAATGCGCGCAAGTGCATCGAGCTGCTCGAGCAGAAATCCGGCTCGGTCGAGGCATTGAAGGAATGGAAGCCGCCGCAGGCGATGGGCCCTGACTTCAGCCGGCTGCAGACCCTGATGCGCTCGTTGACCGAGCCGCAACGACCCTGGCCGGGACAGGTCCGCCTGGCGCGCGACTGGTACCAGCCGCACATGGAGCGCCTGTATGAGCACGCGCACATGCGCCTGGGAGACCTCGACCAGCTCGAACAGCTCGGCAGCCAGTACCCCTCGCGCGAACGCTTCATCACCGAGCTCACCCTCGATCCGCCCAACGGGACCAGCGATCGCGCGGGCGCGCCGCACCTGGACGAGGATTTCCTGATTCTCTCGACCGTCCATTCGGCCAAGGGCATGGAATGGGACACGGTCTACGTGCTCAATGTCGTGGATGGCAGTTTTCCGTCCGAATTCGCGACCGGGCGTGCCGAGCTGGTCGAGGAGGAGCGACGCCTGCTGTACGTCGCGATGACCCGCGCGCGCAACGAGCTGCAGATGTGCGTGCCGCTGAAGTTCCCGCTCGCCCAGCAGCCCAGGAACGGCGATGCGCACGTCTACGGCGGTCGCAGCCGATTCGTCAGCGAACGGCTGCTCAAGTGCGTCGAGCAGATCGCCTTCCAGGGCGCGCAGCTGAAGGAGGCCGGGCCGCTCGCCGATGCCGGTGCGTCCGCGGTGGACATCTCCGCGCGCCTGAAGCAGATGTGGTGAGGAGCTGCAGGCCTTGAGGCTCGCGCTCAGGCCTCGAGGTAGGCGTAGCCGTTGAGCTCGTTCTCGTAGAAGCGCTTGAGGGCCTGGCTCTCCGCCACCGACAGCCGTCCCTCGCGGATCGCCCGCTCGCAGTCCCTGGCCAGCGCCGGGGCCAGCTCTGCGACATCGTATTCCATGTACTCGAGCACGCGGTTCGCGGTGTCGCCCTTGACGATCTCCTCGATCCACCAGCCGCCTTCATCGTGCAGCTTGATGTGCACCACGTGCGTGTCGCCGAACAGGTTGTGCAGGTCGCCGAGCGTCTCCTGGTAGGCCCCCACCAGGAACGCACCCAGATAGTAGTCTGCGCCCGGCTGCAGGTCGTGCAGCTCGAGCGTGTGCTTGAGGTCGCGCGCGCTCACGAACCGGTCGATCTTGCCGTCCGAATCGCAGGTGATGTCGGCGAGCACCGCCTTGCGCGACGGGTATTCCTGCAGCCGGTGGATCGGCATGATCGGGAACAGCTGGTCGATGGCCCAGCTATCCGGCAGCGACTGGAAGATCGACACGTTGCAGAAATAAGTATCCGACAGCACGTTCTCGAGATCCTCGAGCTCCTCTGGGAAGTGATCGATGCGTCGGCAGCAGTCGCGGATGCGCGCGCAGCTGGCCCAATAGAGCCGCTCCGCCAGTCCGCGGTGCTCGAGCGACAGCAGTCCGAGGTTGAACATCTGCAACGCCTGGTCACGGGCGGTGAGGGCGTCGTGGTAGCACTCCACCAGACGCCGCTCGTCGATGTTGCGGTACGCGTCCAGCAGGTCGCGCACCGGCAGCGGGAAGGCGCGCTCGCTACCGTCGGTCGACGCATCGCGCTCGTTGACCACGAAGCGGTCGAGCGCGGAGCGGCCGACCACGTTGAATATCAGCACGCTGTGGTGCGCAGCGATCGCACGCCCGGACTCGCTGATGATCAGCGGGTGCGGTACGCCGCGTGTATTGCAGACGCTGCCGATCCGGTATACGACATCGCTGGCATACTCGTTCAGGGTGTAGTTCATCGACGAGGGGAAGTTCGTGCCGCTGCCGTCGTAGTCGATGCCGAGCCCGCCACCGACGTCGATGTACTCGAGGCCGGCCCCGAGCAGCTTGAGTTCCGCATAGACGTGCGCCAGCTCGTTGATCGCATCCTTGACGCGCCGGATGTCCTGCAGCTGGCTGCCCGGGTGGCAGTGCACGAGCTTGAGGCAGTCGAGCATGCCGCGCGTGCGCAGCGTAGCGACCAGCTCGAGGATCTCGGTGATGAACAGCCCGAACTTGGAGCGCTCGCCCGCTGAGTCGCGCCAGCGGCCCGAGCCTTCGCTGGCCAGCTTGACGCGCACGCCGAGCCGTGGCCGCACGCCGTAGGTATCCGAATGACGCAGCAGCAGCTCGAGTTCGGAGAAGTTCTCGATCACCGGGATGATCGTGCGCCCGAGCTTGGTGGCGAGGATCACCGCTTCGATGTAGCTCGAATCCTTGAAGCCGTTGCAGATGATCGGCCGCTCCGGCGAGGCCTCGGTCATCGCCATCACGGCCAGCAGTTCGGGCTTGGACCCGACCTCGAGCCCGAAGCCGAACTCGCGGCCGTAGCGGAACACTTCCTCGACCACCAGGCGCTGCTGGTTCACCTTGATCGGGAATACCGCGGTGTAGCGGTTGCGGTAATCGTTTTCGGCAATGGCCTGGCTGAAAGCCGCATGCAAGTGGCGCAGCCGGTGCGCCAGGATGTCCGAGAAGCGCACCACGACCGGGGCGGTCAGGTCACGCTCCTGCAGCCCCTGCACCACCTCGAACAGGTCGATCTCGTGCGCCGGGGTCGTGTCCGGACGGACTACGACGTGTCCGAGGCTGTTGATCGAGAAGTAGCCGGAGCCCCAGGCCGGAACGCTGTAGAGCTCGAGTGAATCCTCGATGCCCCAGGACTGGCCGGCAGAGACGCTGCGAGCCGCTTGCGGGTGCCCCACGGTAGTCCTTCAGCGTCGCGCGCTGTACTGCATTGAGCGCGCACCATAGCAAAACGCTGCGACAAGTACATGTCCGCTGCGCCGGGCGCGCCCGAAGCCGCTACAATCCGTCGGGGTCGGCTTCACAGCGAGCGCGCATGGCGATCGATTTCTACTGGGGGAGCGGCAGTCCACCCTGCTGGCGCGTGGCGCTCGCGCTCGAATTCAAGGGGTTGCCGTATCGCAGCCACTTGCTCCAGTTCGACCTCCAGGAACACAAGTCCCCGCAGATGCTGGCGATGAATTTCCGCGGCCGGTTGCCGGTGCTGCGAGACGATGACTACGTGGTGTTCGAATCCCTCGCGATCCTGTACTACCTCGACCGGAAGTACCCTGCGCCGCCGATCTTCGGCCGTGATCCGCAGGAATCTGGCGTGATCATGCGTGTGATCTGCGAGTACCAGTCCTACGCTGAGCCGCCGCTGAAGCAGATCGTCAGCGCGATCCTGGACCGTCACGAGCGCAGTGTCGGGGACGGCATAACCGAGGCGATGCATCGCGTCGCGGGCGAGGCACGCACGATCGAGCAGCGCCTGGCGCATTCCGACTGGGTCGTCGGCGAGAGCTTCTCCGCCGCCGACATGATGATCTATCCGGACATACGGCTGCTGCTGCGTGCCCTGCAGCGGCCCGAAGCGCGTGAGCTCGCGGCACGGTTCCTGCCCATGGAGATCAATTATCCGGCGATCGGCCGTTGGCTCGAACGCGTCGCCGCGCTTCCCGGCCACGAGCGGACCTGGCCGCCGCACTGGCGCTGATTGCCTGCGGCGCGATACCGCAGGTGCTGGCGGTGGCGCGCCGCGGTTGCTAACCTGCGCCGTCTTTCGCGCCCGGAGCCACCATGAGCGAGCACGAAATCCACGTCGAGTTCTCCGGACGCATCGTCCTGGTCGGCTTCGGCAGCATCGGCCAGGGCGTGCTGCCGCTGATCCTGCGTCATATCGGCATACCTGCGGAGCGCCTGGCGATCGTGACGGCCGACGATGCCGGCCATGACGAGGCCACCCGGTTCGGCGTCAAGCTCGTCAAGCAGACGCTGACTCGCGAAAACTTCCGACGCACGCTCGATCCGCTGCTCGGTCGCGGAGACTTCCTGCTCAATGTCTCGGTCGAGGTCGGCAGCCTGTCGCTGATCCGATATTGCTGGGAAAAGGGCGCGATGTACCTCGACACCTGCATCGAGCCGTGGAGTGGCGGCTACACCGATCCGACCGTCGCGATCGAGCGGCGCACCAACTACGCCATGCGCGAGGAGGCGCTCGCCTTGCGCACCGGCAACACCCGTGCGCCCACCGCGGTGCTCACGCACGGCGCCAACCCCGGGCTGGTGTCGCACCTGGTCAAGCAGGCCATGCTGAACCTGGCCGAAGACCTGGGAGTAAAGGCCGCGGCTCCCGTCACTCGGGCCGAATGGGCGGAACTGGCGCAGCGCCTCGGCGTGCGTGTCATCCACATCGCCGAGCGCGACACGCAGGTGTCCTCGATCCCGAAGGAGCCTGACGAGTTCGTCAACACCTGGTCGGTGGACGGATTCGTGTCGGAGGGCTCACAGCCGGCGGAGCTCGGATGGGGCTCGCACGAGCGCAATTTTCCGCGCGACGGGCGGCGCTATGAATTCGGTTCAGGCGCGGCAATCTACCTCGCCCAGCCCGGCGTCGCGACGCGCGTGCGCAGCTGGACTCCGCTCTCGGGGCCCTACCACGGCTTCCTGATCACGCACGGGGAAGCGATCTCGATGGCGGACTACCTGACGCTGCGCAACGAGAAGCAGGTGCTGTACCGTCCGACCGTGCACTACGCCTACCACCCGTGCGACGCCGCGGTACTTTCGGTGCACGAGTTCTGCGGCCGTAACTACCAGATCCAGCGTCGCAAGCGCATCCTGATGGAGGACATCAGCAAGGGAATCGACGAGCTCGGCGTTCTGCTCGCCGGACACAAGCGCAACGCGTACTGGTTCGGTTCCCAGCTCTCGGTCGAGGAGGCGCGGCGGCTTGCGCCGTTCAACAACGCCACCAGCCTGCAGGTCACCGTCGCGGTGCTGGCCGGCATGGTGTGGGCGATGGAGAACCCGAACTGCGGTCTGGTCGAGCCCGACGAGATGGACTGGCGGCGCATCCTGGCGCTGTGCATGCCCTATCTTGGACCCGTGGTCGGTCAGTACAGCGACTGGACACCGCTGACCGATCGCGAGCGGCTGTTTCCAGAGGACACCGACAAGAGCGATCCGTGGCAGTTCAAGAACGTCCGCGTCACCTAGCCGGGACTGCGTCGTAGTCGATCGCCACGATCGTATAGTGCTCGGTCCCGCGCGCGAGCTCGAGCGCGATCTGCTCGCCGAGGCGACGGCCGAGCAGCGCGCGGCCGAGCGGTGCATCCATGCTGATGTAGTCGGCGCCCATGTCGAACTCGTCGGGACCGACGATGCGGTGCGTGCGCTGGCCGCCCTGCTCGTCCTCGAGGCGGATTCGGGCGCCAAAGTACACGCGGTTGCGGTCCGCAGGCGCCCGGTCCACCACAGTCATACCGTCCAGGCGCAGGCGCAGGAAGCGCACCCGGCGGTCGATCTCGCGCAAGCGGCGCTTGCCATAGATGTACTCCGCATTCTCGGAGCGGTCCCCCTGCGCCGCGGCGGCGGCTACGGCGGCGGTGACCTGCGGTCGCTCGTGGCGCCAGAGCGCATCGAGCTCCGCACGCAGGCGTGCCTCCCCGGCCGGGGTGATGAACTTCGATCCCGCTCGGGTCGGGGGTCCTCTGGTGCGCATAATTGTGCTGCGTCTCACGGTAGTGGCCGCGGAATATCCTTAAGCTTCCCCCTGCGCGTCGTCGATGCAACCGGCATCCGACCCGCAACGCATCCGGGAATCCCCTGGGCGGGCTGAAGGTAACTCTCACGCCCGCTTAACCCTCGCCCCGACCCACAAGGCCGGGGCGTTTTTTTTGACCAGCCGTTTTCCGGCGCCCACCGCGGGTGCCTACCGCCTGTCCCCCGTGCACCGGCCACCGTGCCGCCCCGCCACCCCGCCACCCCGCCACCCTGCCGCGGTACCCGTGGCCGGCGGAACGTGTGAAGATAGCCCCAGATACAGCCGCGGTGTTACCGCGGCCAGGTTTCCTCGGAGGCTTCTTATCGCCATGCGCACCTTCAAGTTCATCGTGGTCCTCGCGGGGGCGCTGCTGGCCAGCGGCTGCGGCTACAACCGTTTCCAGGCGCAGGACGAGGCCGTGAAAGCGGCCTGGTCCGAGGTCGTGAACCAGTACCAGCGCCGAGCTGACCTGGTGCCCAATCTGGTCAATGTCGTCAAGGGGTTCGCCGCGCAGGAGCAGAAGGTGCTGATCGGCGTGACCGAGGCGCGCGCGAAGGTCGGAACGATCCAGGCGACGCCAGAGCTGGTGAATGATCCGGTGGCGTTCCAGAAATTCCAGGCCGCCCAGGGCGAACTCAGCGCGGCGCTCAAGAGCCTGATCGCGGTGACCGAGAACTACCCGCAGCTCAAGTCCGATGCGAGTTTCCGCGACCTGCAGGCGCAGCTCGAAGGTACGGAGAACCGGATCACGGTCGCGCGCAACCGCTATATCAGCGCAGTACAGGACTACAACGTGCTGATACGCTCGTTTCCGAGCAACCTGACGGCGATGTTGCTCAAGTACCAGCTCAAGCAGAACTTCGGCGTCGAGAACGAGGCGCAGATCTCCCACGCGCCGACCGTCGATTTCGGCGCATCTCCCGCCACCGCACCCCCGGCGGCGGCCCAGTAGCCGGCAATCGATACGCCGACGGTGCGCCTGCTCTGCGCCGTGGCCCTGCTGGCTGTGCTTGCCGCCGAGCCCGATGCGCATGCACAGGCCCTGCAGTCCATTCCCGCGCTCGATGCACGTGTCACGGACCTGACCGGTACGTTGACCGCCGGCCAGCAGGCCGAACTGGAGCAGAAGCTCGCCGACTTCGAGGCCCGCAAGGGCGCGCAGCTGGCGGTCCTGCTGGTGCCGAGTACGCAGCCGGAGGACATAGAACAGTATTCGATCCGGGTCGCCGAGGCCTGGAAGCTCGGGCGTAAGAAGGTCGATGACGGTGCGCTGCTGATCATCGCCAAGGATGACCACACGCTGCGCATCGAGAACGGCTATGGACTCGAGGGCGTGCTCACCGACGCTGCTTCCAACCGCATCATCACCGACACCATGGTACCGCTGCTGCGCCAGGGGCAGTACTTTGCCGCGATCACGGCGGGCGTCGACCAGATGATCGGCCTGATCGACGGCGAATCCCTGCCGCCCCCTGATCGCACGTGGCAGCGTCGGACCGAAGGCGGCTGGCGGAACGTACTGCCTATCGCGGTCGTCGGTTTTCTGGTGCTCTCCAGCGTGCTGCGCGCAATGTTCGGCCGCGCGGCCGGCTCGGCATTGACTGGCGGCGGCACCGGGCTGCTGGTCTATCTGTTTACGCAGGCAGTCGGACTGGCGATCGGGGTCGGCGTGGGATCGTTCCTGGCGGCGCTGCTGCTCGGTCTCAATGGCGGAGGCTGGAGTTCAGGCGGGCGCGGCGGCTTCGGCGGCGGCTTTGGTGGGTTTGGCGGCTTCGGCGGCATGGGCGGCGGCTTCGGCGGCGGCGGAGGGTTCAGCGGAGGCGGGGGAGGCTTCGGCGGCGGTGGGGCTTCGGGGCGCTGGTGATGCAGCTCGCACGCGTGTTTCGCCATCTGTTCAGCAGCGCGCGGCGCACCCGAATGTTGTTCACGCCCGAGGTCCAGAAAGCGATCGAAACGGAGATCGGAGCCGCGGAGCAACAGCACGTGGGCGAGATCCGCTTCGTGATCGAGACTGCGCTGCCCTGGCATTGGCTGTGGCGTGGCATCACGCCGCGGCGGCGTGCGCTCGACCTGTTCGCGCTACTGCACATCTGGGACACCGCACAGAACAATGGCGTGCTGATCTACGTGCTGCGCGCCGAGCGCGCGGTCGAGATCATCGCCGATCGCGGAATCAGTGCCGCGGTCAGCGAGGCAGAGTGGCAGCGCGTGTGCCGCGAGGTCGAGCAGCACTACGGCGCGGGCCGGTACCTCGAGGGTTCCCGTGCCGCTGTGTCAGGAGTTGCGCGGCTGCTGCGCCAGCACTTTCCGGCCGCACTCGCCCAAGGCAACGAGCTGCCCAATCAGCCCATACTCCTCTAGAATCAGACCGATGCGCCGGCCCCGACTCCAGCTTCGACACACCACCGCCGTGCTCGCCATGCTGGCGAGCCTGCTCGCGGGCTGCGGCTTGATCGGCTCGCGGCCGATCCAGCCGCCGCTGGTGGTGGTTCCGGTGACCCCGCCGGTGGCGCAGGCGCCGCCGCTGCCCGCGCCGATCGATACGCACCGCTTCGTGCTCAGCGATGCGAACGAGGATGTGGTCGGCGCCATCCAGCTGACGACAGCCTCGAAGGAGGACACGCTGCCGGACATTGCGCGGCGCTTCAACGTCGGCTACGAGGAGATCGTGCGCGCCAACCCGGGGGTGGATCCGTGGATCCCGGGCGAAGGCCGGCGCGTCGTGCTGCCGACGCGCTTCGTGCTGCCCGACGCACCGCGTGTCGGCATCATCATCAATGTACCGGCCATGCGTCTTTTCTACTTTCCGCCCCACGCCAAGGGCGAGCCGCAGGTCGTCTACACCCATCCGATCGGCATCGGCAAGCTCGGCTGGTCGACACCAGAGGGGGTGACGCACGTGGTCGCGCACCAGAAGGATCCAATCTGGCGTCCTTCCCTCGCGCTGCGGCGAGACCACCGCAATGACAACGGCGAGGACCTGCCGGCGGTGGTGCCGCCCGGTCCCGACAATCCCCTCGGCAAGTTCGAGTTCAAGCTCGGCTGGCCGAGCTATCTGATTCACGGCACGAACAAGCCCTACGGCGTCGGGTTGCGTTCCAGCCATGGCTGCGTGCGCCTGTACCCCGAGGACATCGAGAAGCTGTTCGCAATGGTGCCGGATGGAACGTCGGTGCGGGTCGTGAACCAACCCTTCCTGTTCGGCGTGCATGGCGGGCAGCTCTATCTGCAGGCCTACACGGTGCTCGAGGACGATGCTCGGGACTGGAAGCATTCACAACGCAAGCTGCTCACGCGCCTGCTCGGTAACCGCGGCCAGGCGGTGCTCCACATGGGGACGTCGATCGACTGGTCGAGCGTCGCCACGGTTGCCGGCGCACCGCGCGGCGTACCGGTACCGGTGCTGGGCGCGGGCGGCAGCATCGAGGCAGAACTGATGGACGCACCGCTGGTGCAGAACCGGATTCCAGACGGCGCAAACTGGGATGGCACCGACGATACCGGTACCGACGGGTTGAGCGCCAAGCCACTGCTGTCGGAGCGCGATCCGAAGACCGCGCGCGCCACGGTGCCGAGCGCAAAGCCGGCTCCCGTCGCGCCGCGCGGCTGAGGTACGGACGGACGCAGCAGCGGCTCGCCATTAGATCAACCGCGCTGTGCTACAGTCCCTCCAGGGAATAGAAGGACAGGGCGTGGCCGAGCAGAATACCGCCGGCACAGACACAATAAGGCTCATTCGGCCGGAAGCGAAAATCGCCCGTGCCGCTACCGCCGTCACTGCCTTCATCGGCAGGGCACTGAAGGGCCCGGTCAACGAGCCCGTCAGGATCCACAGTTTCGACGAATACCATCGTGTCTTCGGCGGGCTCTGGCAGCCCTCGACGATGTCCTACGCGCTCGAACAGTACTTCGAGAACGGTGGTCGCGAGGCGATCGTGGTCCGGGTCTGCAATGGCGGCCGCCCACCAAGTCTGGCGCTGCCCGCGGACGGCGCGGTGCTGCGCCTGAAGGGGCTCGCACCCGGAAGCCGCGAGTTCCTCCGCGTCGCGGTCGACTACGATGGCATCCCTGCGAGCGAGCTCCTGCGCTTTAATCTGGCCGTGCAGCGGCTGCGTGCGCCGGGCTCCGAGTTCATAGAGGACCAGGAGATCTTCCGGCGCGTGTCTATCCGCGCCGATGCCGAGCACTCGCTGCTGCAGGCGCTGTCCGAGTCACGGCTGGTGCGCGTATCGGGGCCGCTGCCGCAGCGGCGTCCCGATCCTTCGCTGCGCACCGTGGGTCGCGCCAGCACCGGCTACATATTGTCCCAGTCCGACGGCGATGATGGCGACCCGCTGGCGGTCTATGACCTGATCGGCGACAGCACCAGACGCACGGGCCTGTTTGCATTGCTCGGTGAGGAATTCAACTTCCTGTGCCTGCCGCCGCCCACGCGCGAGGGCGAAGTCGGGCTGCCGGCGCTGCTGGTCGCGTTGCGCCTGTGCCGGGAGCAGCAGGCGATGCTGCTGCTCGATCCGCCGCTGGCGTGGAACGGTCCCGAGGCGGCGCTTGCCGGCCTGCGTACCTGGCCGCTGTTCAGCGAAAATGCGCTCATGTTCTTCCCGCGCCTGTATGCGACCGACCGGCTGCGCGGGCGCGAGGAACTGTTCGGCTCGGCGGCTGCGGCTGCGGGGTTGCTGGCGCGCACCGAGCAGAGCTTCCCGGTGTGGGCGAGCGTGGATGGCGAGTCGGCGACGATGCGCGCCGGCCTGCGGCTCGCCGGCAGCGTAAACGACCTGGACCGCATCCGCCTGGCACAGGCCGGCGTGAACGTGTTCGGTGCCGTGCGTCCGCCGGTCGGGCGGCGGCTGCCGTGGCGCACGTTGACCGCGGAGGCGGGTGTCAAGGCGCAGCGGCGCTCGCTGAGCGAGCGCCGCTTCGCACTGTTTGTGATGCGCAGCATCGAGCGCGGCACGCGCTGGGCCGTATTCGAGCGGCAGGGTCCGGCGCTGTGGCAACGGCTGCGCGCGCAGGTCACCGCGTTTTTCGAGGCCCTGGCCGAGGAGGGGGCTTTCCCCGGACGCACTGCCCGGCAGAGCTATTTCGTGATCTGCGACGGCCGGCTCAACGACGGACTCGGCGGCCAGCTGCCCGAGGCCACGCCGATGCTCACCCCGCGCCACCTGCTGCTGTTCGGGTTCGCCGCTGCGCGCCCGGGGGAGTTCCAGACCTGCCTGGTGACGCACCGGCCCGAAGGCAGCACCGTGCGGTCCGTCAGCGTCAACTGGTACGCGCTGCTACCGCGAAACTGACCACCGCACGGGCCACTTCGCTGCCAGTGCCGTCCCTGACCGTCACCGGCACGCCAACCATGGATCCTTCTGCCCATTCGGTCTTGTCCAGCCGCGCGAGTGCGATCACGACCGATTCGGCGCGCCGCAGATGCTCGATCGTCAGGCCGCGCGGCCACCATTGCATGCTCTCCGGGGCGCTGACCTCCACGACCATGGTGGCCGCGAGCTGCGCGAGCGCGCCGACGGCCAGCGGGTCAATCGCCCCATCACCGGTGCGTACCCGACGGTGCGCATCGATAGCGGCGCGGCACAGGCCGGGCCGGAGTTCCTCGAAGCGCACCTGCAGCGCCGCGAGCAAGGGCGCGCGCGCACTGGTCGCGCGCGCGAAGCGCCACTTGCCGAGCGGGGAATGCTGCGCGCTCTCGAACTCGCGCAGTGCCTGGTTGGTCGGCGCGGTCGGTGTCAGCGTCAGCCAATCGATCTGTGCGCGAACCGCGCCCTGGTCGCTACTAATGGAGGAGTCCTTCGGAATGCACTCAAGGTGCCGGCTGTTATTGTGGCCGCCGGCAGCAGGACTTTATGCCACTCGCAATCGCGGCTCAAGCGTACCGGAGTATTATCGCGCGGCGTATGGCGCCGGTAGCTGATCAGCGACCGGTCGGCGTTAGATGCTAGTGACAAGGGTGCCTCCAGCATGGCGAATCGCTATGTCGTCTTCTCGCATGGCAAGGACAGCGGTCCGTGGGGCCGCAAGATCACGGCGCTGGCCGACGTCGCGCGTACCGAGGGCTACGACGTCGAATCGGTCGATTACCGGGGCAACGACACGGTCAAAGGGCGCCTCGATGCGCTGCTGGCGGTATGCAAGTCCCTGTCTGGCGACCTGGTGCTGGTCGGTTCGAGCCTTGGGGGCTACGTTTCGGTCGCCGCTGCCTCGCCGCTCCATGCCCGCGGTGTGTTCCTGATGGCGCCCGCCCTGTACATGGAAGGGTTGCCGCCGCTGCGCGAGCGGGTGCTCGACTGCCCGGCGACCATCGTGCACGGCTGGCGCGACGAGGTCGTGCCGTTCGAGCACAGCGAGCGCTTCGCGCGCGAGTACAGCGCGCCGCTGCACCTGATTCCGGGCGATCACCAGCTGCACGACCAGCTCATGTATATAAAATATCTGTTCGAGTACTTCCTGATCGGCCTCGACCTGCCCCTCGCCCCGGCCTGAAGCCGCACCTTTCGCATGCAGGGAATCCTGAACCGGGTCCTCTCGCTTTGGGTACGTACGACCCTGCACCCCGAGGACGCCGCCGCGCGCTTCGCCGATCGCAGCGTGCCAGTCTGCTACGTGCTCGAGCAGCGTAGCCGCAGCGATTTCGCGGTGCTCCAGCACGTGTGCGTCGGGGCCAGGCTGCCGCGGCCGGGCCGCCGCCTGCTGGCACGCCAGCTTGGCCGCACTCGAGCCTCCTTCCCGCTCAGCCGCAGCGTGGGCCTGTGGCGCCAGCGGCTGGACCGGCGCCCGCCCGAGCTGCTGCTCACGCTCATCGACGCGCTGCGCCGTGATCCCGCCCTCGACGTGAATCTGGTGCCAGCCGCGGTCTACTGGGGCAGGGCGCCGCAGAAGGAGCGCTCGCTGATCCGACTGCTGCTCTCGGAGGACTGGGTCATCGGCTCGAGCCTGCGCCGCTTCTTCACGGTGCTGGTCAACGGCCGCAACACGACCGTGCAGCTCGGCGAGCCGGTGTCGCTGCGCAGCCTGATCGAGGCGGACGCCGACACGGCGGTCACGGCCCGGCGCGCGGCACGACTGCTACGCACGCAGCTCGCGCACCTGCGCGCGGCGCGCATCGGGCCGGACCTGTCGCACCGGCGCACGATCGTGGCCGAGGTGCTGCGCACGCGGGCAGTGCGGGCCGCGGTCGCCCAGCAGCTGCGAGAGGATCCGAAGCTGACGCGGCGCGCGGCGCTGCTCCAGGCACGCCGGTACTGCAACGAGATCGCCGCGAACTACTCGCATTCATTCGTGACACTGCTCTCGCACCTGTTCACCTGGCTCTGGAACCGGGTGTACGACGGCATCGAGTTCGCGCACGTCGAGACGCTGCAGGAGGTGGCTCCTGGCAGCGAACTGATCTACGTTCCCTGCCACCGCAGTCACATGGACTACCTGCTGCTCTCCTACGCCATCTACCAGCGCGGCTTTGCGATCCCGCACGTCGCGGCTGGACTGAACCTGAACCTGCCGGTCGTGGGCCGGCTGCTCCGCAAGGGCGGCGCCTTCTTCATCCGCCGCAGCTTCCGCGGCAGCGCGCTCTATACGGTGGTATTCATGAAGTACCTCGCGACCATCATGGCGCGTGGTCACCCGATCGAATACTTCATCGAAGGTGGCCGCAGCCGCACCGGGCGGCTGCTCGCGCCGATGACCGGCATGCTGTCGATGACCGTCCGCAGCTACCTGCGCGAGCCGCGCCGGCCGGTCGTGTTCATGCCCGTCTATTTCGGCTACGAACGCGTGTTCGAGGGGCCGACCTACATCGGTGAGCTGTCCGGACTGCCGAAGCGCAAGGAAACGGTGCTGGGGCTGGTGCGCAGTCTCGGCCGGCTGCGGCAACGGCTCGGGTCGGTGCACGTGAACCTGGGCGAGCCGATCCACCTCGACCGGATGCTCGAGCGCTACGCGCCGGGTTGGCGCGCGCTGCAGTTCGAGGACAGCAACCGGCCGCCCTGGGTTGGGGCACTGGTGGATGAACTGGCGCCGATGGTCATGCGGCACATCAATGCGGCCGCCAGCGTGACGCCGATCAACCTGCTGGCACTGATCCTGCCGGCCACGCCGCGCCAGGCAATGCTCGAGCCGGCGTTGCTGCGCCAGATCGACACGATGCTGGCGTTGCTGGCGGCGTTGCCCTATGACCGCCGTGTGACGGTCACGCGTGCCAGCGCCGTCGAGGTGATCGAGTACGGCCTCGCGCTGCGGGTCATCACGCGCGAACAGCACCGGATCGGAGAGATCGTGCGCATGAGCCCGGAGCATGCGGTGCTCGCGACCTACTACCGCAACAACGTACTGCATCTGTTCGCGCTACCCTCGCTGATCGCGTGCTGCTTCCTGACCAACGCCACGCTGCGCACCGCTGATGTGCAGCGGCTGGCTTCGCGCATCTACCCCTATGCGGCCGCCGAACTCTTCCTGCACTGGAGCGAGGCGGAACTGCCCGCGATCGTCGAGCAGGCGCTCGGTGCGCTCGCCTCGCTCGGATTGCTGGAGCGCGCAGTGGACCCGAACGAGTGGCGCTCGCCGCCGCCGACTTCGGCGGCCGCGACCCAGCTCTCGCTGCTCGCGCAGAGCACGATCCAGACCATCGAGCGCTATTACCTCGCCATCGCGCTGCTGATCCGTGCCGGCAGTGGCAGCATCACGCAGAAGGCGCTGGAGGAACGCTGCCAGCTGATGGCGCAGCGCATGACGCTGCTGTACGGCTTCAACTCACCGGAATTCTTCGATCGCACGCTGTTTGCCAATTACATCGACCTGCTGCGCGCGCGCGAGGTAGTGCGCGTCGACGCTGCGGGCTGCCTGGCATTCGACGAGATCCTGGTGCACGTCGCAGAAGACGCAGAGCTCGTGCTCTCCGAGCAGCTGCGCCACAGCATCCTGCAGGTCACCCACGACTGAACGCGGCCTCCCAGGCCGCAAGCCTGGCGGTCGCCGTGATGCCGGCATTAGCGGGGCTCGTGGATGGCAGCCGCACGCAACGCACCCACGGCAGCGCGCCGGCGAGCGCGTCACCAAAGTGGCGCTGCAGCAGCCGGTAGGCGGTCATGCCGTTGCAGCACACGAGTCCGATCCCCGGATGTCGCTGCAGCAGCGCCGGCAGATCGTTCGGCGTCGCGCCGCAACGCTCGATCGCCGCATCCAGACTGCCACGGCGTACGCATGATTCCAGCACGTCCCAGAGCGCGATGCCGTGCTGCTGCAAGCGCTGCAGCCTCGACGGGTAAGGCAGGGTAGGCCCGGCACCGCAGAGGCGGTCCATGATCGGCCAGAACTGGTTGCGCGGATGCGCGTAGTACTGGCCAGCGGCCAGCGAGGCGGTGCCGGGCATGCTGCCGAGCACCAGCACGCGCGCATCTGCCCGGATGAGCGGCGCAAAGCTGCGGATCGGCTGGTCCATGTGCGCGCTCGCGCTCCGAGCGCCTAATCGGGTGCGACGCGGCCCCGGAGCTGCTTGACGCGCTTGCGCTGCGTCTTGCCCTCGAGCCGCCGCTGACGCGAGCCGGCCGTCGGCCGCGTCGCGCGGCGCAGCTTGGGTTCGATTTCGGCCGCCGCGATCAGCGCTGCCAGGCGCGCCAGTGCGTCGCGGCGGTTGGCGTCCTGCGTGCGGTGCGAGCGTGCCGTGATCACAATGGCGCCATCGACGGTGAGGCGCTGCCCGGCGAGCATGCGCAGGCGCGCCTTGACGCGTGCCGGCAGCGCGACCGTGCCCGCCAGATCGAAGCGCAGTTGCGCGGCGCTGGCAACCTTGTTCACGTTCTGGCCACCCGGACCGGAAGCGCGGATGAACTGGAAGTGCAGGTCACCTTCTGGCAGTGGCGTCTTCATTCCGGTGAGCTGCGGGCAGTGTCGCTCAGGCGTTCAGATCCGGTATCAGCTCGCTCTCGAGCCGCAGGATCTGGTCCTTGAGCGCGAGCTTGCGCTTCTTGAGCCGTTTGAGCTGCAGCTCGTCGATATGCATGTCCATCTGCAGCCGCGCAATGACGTCGTCGAGGTCACGGTGCTCGATGCGCAGCTGACGCAAGCGCTCGACGTTGCGGAACAGCTCACGGTCGACGTTGTCTTCGCTGTCGCTCATCGCTGTGGCGGCCGTTCCGTCGCGGCTTCAGGCGACCTGCCGGAGCAGCGCGGTGATGGGTTCGATCCGATCAGGTAGCTTAGCGAAGCGTCCCAGCGGACGCCATGACAAATCCGGCTCGTGAAAATCCGAGCCGATCGAGCCGGCCAGGCCATGCCGGCGCGCGAGCGTCGCGGCGCGATCGGCGGCGGCGGGGCTCATGCCGGACAGACTCACCTCGAGTCCGGCGCCACCGCCGGCCTTGAATTGCGCGACCAGCTCGTCGAGGTGCGTCGTCTTGAGCGGATAGCGATGCGGATGCGCCAGCACCGCGACACCGCCGGCCGCGCTGATCGACCCCAGCGTCACGTCGAGGCCTGGCCACTGCGCGCCCTGGTGTCCGGGGCGGCCACGCGCGAGCCAGCGCTCGAAGGCTGAAGGGACGTCGGGCGCCCAGCCGGCGTCATGCAGCGCGCGCGCCACGTGCGTGCGCGTCGGCACTGGCGCGGCCAGCGCTGCCTGCACCAGAGAACTGCCTGGCAGTCCGGCGCGGTTCAGGCGCTCGCCGATGCCGGTCAGTCGCTCGCGCCGGCGCGCGAGCTGCGCCGCGCAGTGCTGCAGCAGTTCCGGGTGCGCATCGTCGACCGCGAGGCCGAGCACGTGAATCTCCAGGCCACGCCAGCCGCAGCTCAGTTCGATTCCTGCAACGAAGCGGACACCAGCCTTCTGGCAGGCGCGCCGGGCCGCCGCGCAGCCGGCCACCGTGTCGTGGTCGGTCAGCGCCAGCATTCCGACCGCGCGCGTCTGCGCCAGCGCCACGAGCCCGTCGGGGCTGAGCAGGCCGTCAGAGCAATCGCTGTGTGTGTGCAGGTCTATGCGCGTTTCAGCCAAGCAATGCCACCCAGTCGCGCGAACCGTCTGCATAGGCCAGGAAGGCGGGATTGATCAGGGTGTCGCGCGCGTTGTAGAGCAGGGGTGCGCCAGCCAGGTCCACTACGGCGCCGCCGGCCTCGCGGAGCAGCGCCTGCCCCGCGGCAGTATCCCACTCCGAGGTCGGGCCGCAGCGCAGGTACAGGTCGGCGTGGCCTTCGGCGATCATGCAGAACTTCAATGCACTGCCGACGCTCAGCGCCTCCTGCGGGCCGAAGCGCGTCAACAGCGCCTCGGTCCGGGAATCCCGGTGCGAACGGCTGCCCAGCACGCGCAGCGGGCTGCGGGCGGGCACTCGCGGCCGCAGCGGAAGTTGCCTGCCGTCGCCGTCGCGACGAAATGCGCCACAGCCGCGCGCCGCGGCGTACAGCAGCCCGCGTGCCGGCGCTGCCACGACGCCGAGCACCGGCTCATGATCCTCGATCAGCCCGATATTCACGGTGAATTCGCCGTTGCCTTTCACGAACTCCTGGGTGCCGTCCAGCGGGTCGACCAGCCACAGTGCGCGCCAGGCGCGCCGCTGCGCGCTCGCCTGCGGTGCCGATTCCTCGCCGAGCATGGCAATATCGGGCGTCAGCGCCGCGAGGCCCGCACCGATCATGCTCTGGGAGGCCAGGTCGGCTTCGGTCAGCGGCGAACGATCATCCTTCAGAGTCACGTTGAACCCGCTCTCGTAGATCCGCATGATCTCGCGGCCTGCCGCGTCGGCGATGCCGATGACCGCCGGCAGCCACGCCGCCAGTTGCGCCGTGGACAGTTTCGGAACCGGTGCCGACAACGCTGCCATGAACCAGATCATAGCCGACCCTGAGGTACCCCCGGCCCTGAGCGAGCAGGCGTGGCGCGGGATCGACACCGTGCTGCTGGACATGGACGGCACGTTGCTGGATCTCGCATACGACAACCATTTCTGGAACCGTCACGTGCCGCGCGTGTACGCGCGATCCCGCGCGATCAGCCTCGTCCAGGCGCAGGAGCAGCTGCGGCCACGTTTCCGCGCCCACGAGGGCACGCTGGCGTGGTATTGCATCGAGCACTGGAGCCGCGAACTCGCGCTCGACATCGCCGCGCTCAAGCGCAGCAGCGCGCACCGGATCCGCTGGCTGCCCGGCGCCCGCGCCTTCCTGCAGCGGCTGCGCGCGCGGGACAAGCGCCTGGTTCTGCTCACCAATGCGCATCCGACCACGCTCGCAATCAAGGATGCCCGCACGCGGGTGCGGAGCTATTTCCACGCGAGCTTCAGCTCCCACAGCTTCGGTGCGCCGAAGGAAGACGCGCGCTTCTGGCGCACGCTGGCGCGCGTGGAAGCCTTCGACCCCGCACGCAGCCTGTTCGTCGACGATAGCCCGGCAGTGCTGCGCGCCGCGCGGGCGGCCGGCATCGGACTGGTTTATGCCGTGCGCAGGCCCGACAGCCGTGCACCGCCACGCGCCCACGAAGGGTTTCCCTCGGTGGAGACAGTCGCCGAACTGCTATAGCGGTCTTTCGATGCGGCCGTGCGTGGGCAGGCCGGCGCCCGCGCCCGATGCCGCGGGCGTCAGTGTCCGGGACGCGGGCCGCCACGCCCGCGTGCGCGGCCGCCGCCTGGCCTGCTGCTGCGGGTGCCGCCAGGGCGGCTGCCCCCGGGACGTCCGCCCGTACCGCGGCGCGCGCCGAACGCGGCCCGGTTGGCGCGTGCCTCCTCGGTCATCGGCGGTGCTGCGACCACCTGCGGGAGCAGCTCGGGAGTCACCGCGGCGACCGGGATCTTGTTGCCGATGTAGGTCTCGATATCGGGCAGCGAAATCGCATATTCCTCGCAACCGAAGCTGATCGCGTCGCCCTCGGCGCCCGCGCGCG
Organism: uncultured Steroidobacteraceae bacterium; assembly: GCA_964528845.1. Classification (GTDB taxonomy): domain Bacteria; phylum Pseudomonadota; class Gammaproteobacteria; order Steroidobacterales; family Steroidobacteraceae; genus FEN-1191. The sequence goes on from CAZGVE010000013.1 coordinate 54,863, forward strand.
CCGTACGCCCGATACGGTGCACGTAGTCGGGGGCATCCTGTGGCAGGTCGAAATTGAAAACGTGGCTCACGTCAGGGATGTGCAGGCCGCGCGAGGCGACGTCGGTCGCGATCAGCACCGCGAGGTCGCCCTCGTGGAACTGGCGCAGGAACTGCAGCCGCTTCTTCTGCGGCACGTCGCCCGAGAGTGCCTGGGCGTGGAAGCCGTTGGCCCGCAACGCCGCCTCGAGCCGTTCCGCGACCCGCCGGGTGTTCACGAACACCATCGTGCGGTGTGCCTCGGTGTAGCGCAGCAGGCCGATCAGCAGCGGCACCTTCTCCTCCATCGACGGGAAGTAGATGATCTGGCGGATGCGGTCGATCGTGACCTTGTCCGGCTCGATGCGCACGAGCTCGGGGTTGTTCATGTGCTCATAGGCCAGCTCGAGCACGCGGTGCGACAGCGTGGCCGAGAACAGCATCGACTGGCGCAGATCCGGGCGCGGCAGTCGGCGCAGCAGGAAGCGGATGTCGGCAATGAAGCCCAGATCGAACATCCGGTCCGCCTCGTCGAGCACGAGCACCTGCACGCTGCGCAGATCAAAGACATGCTGCTTGAAATAGTCGATGATCCGACCCGGTGTGCCGATCAGCACGTCGACGCCTTCGGCGAGGGTCTGGCGCTGCTTGTCGTAGTCGGTGCCACCGAATACCACCGCGAGCTTCAGCCCCGTGTGCGCACCGAGCAGCAGTGCGTCCTTGTGAATCTGCACGGCGAGTTCACGCGTCGGCGCCACGACCAGCGCCCGGATCGAGGTCGGAGCGCGATTGGGCGGACCCGGCCTCGTCAGCAGTGACTGGAACAGGGCGACCAGGAACGCGGCGGTCTTGCCGGTCCCGGTCTGCGCCTGGCCGGCGACGTCGCGCCCTTCGAGCGCGATTGGCAGGGTCTGGGCCTGGATCGGCGTGCAGCGCGTGAAGCCGGCGGCGTCGATGCCGGCCATCACCACCGGCAGCAGTGGCAGCGAACCGAAGGTCAAGGAACTGAGATGTTGATCACTCATTGGAATGCGTTCTTGGTTTCCCGAAACAGGGGGTCTGGCCGCCAGACTTGCATTGCACCCCCAAAAGGGCTAAAAATAAGCTCAACGGCGGCTGTCCAGTTCGCCCCTGCCAAGCCATCCTGACGCAAGCAATCCTAGAGCTAGTGTAACCGTTAGACGGCTTCCCGGGGCAGGGTGTGAGCCCCACCGCTGATTTCAATCCAGCAATTTCCCTGAATTACCCGCCTCGTAAATCGGTTTTCGTGACCCAATACCTGGTTCCATCCCCCCCTGACGGAGGCCCTACTGCGTGAGTAACGAGCACATTGTGCATACCTCGGATGCCAGCTTCGATCAGGATGTCCTGAAGGCCGGCAAGCCGGTCCTGCTGGATTTCTGGGCCGAGTGGTGCGGTCCGTGCAAGATGATCGCCCCGATCCTCGATGAGATCGCGAGCGAGTACAAGGACCGGCTGCAGATCGCGAAGCTCAACATCGACGAGAATCCGCAGACCCCGCCGAAGTTCGGCATCCGCGGCATCCCGACGCTGATCCTGTTCAAGAATGGCACCGTCGAGGCGCAGAAGGTCGGCGCAGTGTCCAAGTCGCAGCTCGCGACCTTCCTGGACCAGCACCTGTGAGAGGCTACCTCGGCAACCAGGGCCGCAACCGCCCCAACAAGGGCCCGCGTCACGGCAACCGCGACGGTAATCGCGGCAACGGCCGTCCCGACGATCAGATGATGCAGGAACTCGAGCCAATCGGGGAGGACGACGCCGAAGTCATCAGTCCGGCGGAACTCGCCGCCTCGCGCAGCTCGATGAACCTGACCGAGCTGAAGGCCAAGCCGATCCACGAGCTGGTGCGGATGGCCGAATCGATGGGCCAGGAGAACCTGGCCCGATCGCGCAAGCAGGACATCATCTTTTCGATCCTGAAGGCGCACGCCCGTAACGGCGAAGACATCTACGGCGACGGCGTACTCGAGATCCTGCAGGACGGCTTCGGCTTCCTACGCTCGGCCGACGGCTCCTACCTGGCCGGTCCCGACGACATCTACGTGTCCCCGAGCCAGATCCGACGCTTCAACCTGCGCACCGGTGACACGATTTCCGGGCTGATCCGCCCGCCGAAGGACGGCGAGCGCTATTTCGCGCTGCTGAAGGTCGGCGAGATCAACTTCGATTCGCCCGACAGCTCCCGCAACAAGGTGCTGTTCGAGAACCTGACGCCATACCATCCGACCAAGCGGCTGAAACTCGAACGCGGCAACGGCAGCACCGAGGATCTCACGGCGCGCACGATCGACCTGGTCGCACCGATCGGAAAGGGTCAGCGCGGCCTGATCGTCTCGCCGCCGAAGGCCGGCAAGACGATGCTGCTGCAGAACATCGCGACGTCGATCACGGCAAACCATCCTGAAGTGATCCTGATCGTGCTGCTCATCGATGAGCGGCCGGAGGAAGTCACCGAGATGCAGCGCACCGTGAAGGGCGAGGTCGTCTCGAGCACGTTTGACGAGCCCGCGGCGCGCCATGTGCAGGTCGCCGAGATGGTGATCGAGAAGGCCAAGCGGCTGGTCGAGCACAAGAAAGACGTCGTGATCCTGCTCGATTCGATCACGCGCCTCGCGCGTGCCTACAACACCGTGGTGCCGTCCTCGGGCAAGGTGCTCACCGGCGGCGTCGATGCCAATGCGCTGCAGCGGCCCAAACGCTTCTTCGGCGCCGCGCGCAATATCGAGGAGGGCGGCAGCCTCACGATCCTCGCAACCGCGCTGATCGACACCGGTTCCAAAATGGACGATGTCATCTACGAGGAATTCAAGGGCACCGGCAACAGCGAAATCCATCTGGACCGCCGTATCGCGGAGAAGCGCGTATTCCCGGCCGTGAACATCAATCGTTCCGGCACCCGCAAGGAGGAGCTGATCACCGATCAGGGCGAGCTGGCCAAGATGTGGATCCTGCGCAAGCTGCTCCATCCGATGGATGAGTTGGCGGCGATCGAGTTCCTGCTCGACAAGATGAAGGACACGAAGGCCAATTCCGAGTTCTTCGAGGCGATGAAGCGCTGAGCCACGCGCCGTCGCGCGGCGCTTGCCCCAAGGGGCAGCGTCCTGGCTGCTAACCACGGCCCGGAGCCGTCGGAGCCGGGCATGTTGTGCGCCAGGTCTCGTCGCCGCAGTGCGACGGTGGCGCCGTATCCCACCGCTGGGGGATCATGCCGCACTTCGTACAGGGTGGCTGCCCGCTGGGGTCTGGATCGATGATGCGCGCACGACGGATGAGCCTGGCAGTGTCCGTGCTGTCCGCCCTGGCCCTGCCGGGGCTGCTGCCGCGGGTTGCAGCCGCGGCACCGGTCATTCCGGTCACCCCGACCTCAGATGCTGACGGCTACGTCGCCCAGCCGCTGCCGGTCGCGAGTCCCATCACCGACCATTTTGCGCTGCGCGCGGGCTTCTGGTGGGGCCGGGTAACCACCCCGGTACGCATAGATTCCCCGACGGTCGCCGGGACGCCGTTCTCGGCCGAGCGGGACCTCGGACTCACGCCGCTTAGCTACCAGTGGCGAATGGAGCTGATCTTCCGCATGCGCGCGCGCAACCGGCTGCGCGTGAATTTCCTGGACCTGCAGCGCCAGAACACCGAGCGGGTCGCCACCCCGCTCACGATCGCGGGCCTCCAGTTCGGTGGACCGTCACCGCTCGCCAATCCGGTGCAATCCAGCTTCAACTGGAGGCAGATGGATCTCACCTACACGTATTCGTTCCTGCGGGGCGAGCGCTACGAGCTGGGAGCCGGACTCGGCATCCATCTCATCGAAGCCACGGCCATGGCCCAGGTTCCCAATACGCCGCGGCAGACCGAGTACTCGGGCTCCGGCCCGTTCGCCACGCTGGCGCTGGACGGCACGTTCCGGATCACGAAGCAGTGGTCGCTGAACGCGCGCGGTCAGTACCTGCACCTGGCGCTCAGCTCGACCAGCGGCTCCCTCGGCGTCTACCACGCGGACCTGCAGTATCGCCCGCTGCGCAATCTGGCCGTGGGACTCGGCTACGAGTACCAGAAGACGGAGCTGACGCAGACCAACAGCAGTCCGCGCGGCACCGTGCAGCTCGACATCAAGGGCCCGGAGGCGTTCGTTCGGCTGAGCTTCTGAGTGCGCCGGCAATGAAGTCGGCCATCAGCGCCACCGTGGGCGGATCGCGCAGCGGTGCGCTGTGGTTGAGCTGGGGCACGACATGCAGCCGGACCTGCTCGAACAGTCGGGCGATCGACTCCGAGTGTGCGACCGGCACCAGTTCGTCATTGGCCCCATGCACCAGCAGCACCGGCACCCGGATGCGCTGTGCGAGTTGCTGCGCCGAATAATCTTCCGGATCGCGCCCATAGCGCGCGCGGAACAGCGCCCGCAGTCGGCGCACGACCTTGGCTGAGAGCCCCAGCGTGATGGTGAAGGATTCGAACAGGTAACCGACGTCGCGCGGCAATCCCACCAGCACGGCCGCCCGCAGCGGCACCCCCGCGCTCTGGGCCAGCCAGGTCACCGCGGTGATCGCGCCGAAGGAATGCGCCAGCACTGCGCCGATCGGGCCGCAATCCCGGCTCACCGCCTCGAGTGCACCGAGGAACGCATGCAGGTCGGCCCGACGGCCGGAGGAGCGGCCGTGCGCCGGTGCATCGAATGCGACCACACGCAGCCCGCGCGCTCGCAGCGCGTCGATCACGGGCTGCAGACGGGCGGCGTGCGAGATCCATCCGTGCAGCACCAGTACCGCCGGATCGCGGCCCGGCCACTCATAGACCTGGACCGCGCCAACCGGCGTGCGCAGCCGGTGGGTGCGCGCGCCGGCGAGGAAGGCGTCGTCCTCGGGTCCGATCGCGCGCGCCAGCGGCAGCGTGAATGCATAGGCAGCCAGGCGCGCGGCCAGTGCGGGACTGATTGCGCTCAGTATGCGGAACAGGGTGCGCAGGCGACGCTTGCGCTCCGGCGAGAGCCCGGGGATGCTGCGCGTGGCAGCTGCATCGTTCCCGTGCTCCGGGGCGTTCATGCGCGCATTCAATCGCGCGTGCGCGCGAGCGCACGATGGCCGATGTCGCGCCTGAACTGCATACCTTCGAAGTGGATGGATTCGACCAGCGCATAGGCCTGTACCTGCGCCTCGCGTACCGAGTCGCCGGAACCGACCGCGCATAGCACGCGTCCGCCAGCCGTCACGACCCGCCCGCCATCGTGCCGGGTGCCGGAATGGAACAGCTTGCCAGGCAGCCGCGCTGCCTGCTCGAGCCCCGCGATCGGATCGCCAAGGCGGACGTCGTCCGGGTAGCCGCCCGCTGCGAGCACGACGCCGACTGCGGCGCGCGGATCCCATTGCGCAGTCACGCAATCCAGGGTTCCGGCCAGCGCGGCGTCACACAGCACCGTCAGGTCCGACTGCAGCCGCACGAGGATCGGCTGGGTCTCCGGGTCCCCGAAGCGGCAGTTGTACTCGAGCACGCGTGCACTGCCGTCCGGGCCGATCATCAACCCGGCGTACAGGAAACCCGTGTATGGCATGCCCTCGGCGGCCAGCCCACGCAGCGTCGGGGCAATCACCTCCCGCATCACGCGCGCATGCACCGCGTCCGTGACCACCGGCGCGGGCGAGTAGGCACCCATGCCACCGGTGTTCGGACCGCCATCCCCGTCGTCGCGGCGCTTGTGATCCTGGGCGCTCGCGAGCGGCAGCGCATGCAGACCGTCGGCCATCACGATGAAGCTCGCCTCTTCGCCTTCGAGGAAATCCTCGACGACGATCTGCGCGCCTGCTTCACCGAAGCGGCCACCGAACATGCCCTGGGCCGCGGCATCGGCCTCGATGCCGCTGTCAGCGATGATCACGCCCTTGCCGGCCGCGAGCCCGCTCGCCTTGACGACCAGCGGCCGGCGCTGCGCACGCACCCACTGCCCGTCGTAATCCTCCCGGCGGAAGCTGCGGTATTGCGCGGTCGGAATCCCATGTCGGTGCAGGAACTCCTTGGCGAAGGCCTTGGATCCTTCGAGGCGCGCGGCCCGCGCGGGCGGACCGAAGCAGCGCAGGCCCGCCGCCTGAAACGCGTCGACGACGCCGGCCACCAACGGTTGCTCGGGCCCGATGATCGTGAGATCTACGGCCTCGGCACGCGCGAGCGCGACGAGCCCGGCAAGGTCCCCGGTCGCAACCGCGACATTGCGTACCCGCGGCTCGGCGGCCGTGCCGGCGTTGCCGGGCGCGACCAGCACCTCTCGCACGCGCGCGGACTGCGCACATTTCCAGGCCAGCGCATGCTCGCGTCCGCCACCGCCGACAATCAGCACGCGCACGAGCGAACTCCGGCAGCGCGGGACGTCACGCCGCTAATGGCGGAAGTGCCTCATGCCCGTCATGACCATGGCGATGCCGTGCTCGTCGGCTGCGGCGATGACCTCGGCATCGCGCCGCGACCCCCCTGGCTGGATCACCGCTGCGATGCCATAGGAGGCTGCGACGTCGATGCCATCACGGAACGGGAAGAACGCGTCGGACGCGAGTACCGCGCCGCGCACCTCGAGCTGCTCGTCGGCGGCTTTCAACGCAGCGAGCCGCGTGGAGTAGACCCGGCTCATCTGCCCGGCCCCGACCCCGACGGTGGCGCCGCTGTGCGCGAATACGATCGCATTGGATTTCACGAAGCGCGCGACGCTCCACGCGAACAGCAGGTCGGCGTGCTCGCGGGCATCCGGAGCACGGCGGCTGACGACCTTCAGCTGCCCGTGGTCGATGTCGGCGGCATCGCGCTGCTGCACCAGCAGCCCGCCCCGGACGCTGCGGTACTCGAGTTCATCCTCGGACCCGTCGCTGCCGAGCGCTCCGGTCTCGAGCAGCCGCAGCGCTGGCTTGGCCGCGAGCGCTTCCAGTGCCTCCTCGCTGAAGGACGGCGCAGCGATGACCTCGGCGAACTGCCGCCCGATGATCGCGCGCGCGGTCGGGCCGTCCAGCTCGCGGTTGCAGGCGATGATGCCGCCGAAGGCCGAGGTCGGATCGGTGCGGTATGCACGTTCATAGGCGGCCAGCGCGCTGTCGGCCACGGCGACGCCGCAGGGATTCGCGTGCTTGACGATGACGCAGGCCGGCGCAGTGAAGGTCCGCACGCACTCGATCGCGGTGTCGGCATCGGCGATGTTGTTGTAGGACAGATCCTTGCCCTGCAGTGCGCGGGCCGTGGTCACGCTGCCGCCGCGCGCACCCGGACTGCGGTAGAACGCCGCGCGCTGGTGCGGATTCTCGCCGTAGCGCAGCTCCTGCTGCTTGTCGAAGTAGAGCGTGAGCACGTCGGGGAACTCCTGCGCCGCGTAGCCTTCGCGCTGCTGCAGGTAGCCGGCGATCATCGCATCGTAGCGCGCGGTGTGCGCAAAGGCCTTGGCGGCGAGCCAGGCACGCGTATCGATGGAGGTGGCACCTGTCGTATCGAGCTCAGCCAGCACCTGGCCATAGTCGGCCGGGTCGACCAGCACCGTGACGTCGACGTGGTTCTTCGCGGCCGCCCGCAGCATCGCCGGACCACCGATGTCGATCTGCTCGATCGCCTCCGCGTGCGTGCACCCTGGCCGCGCGATCGTGCTTGCGAACGGGTAGAGATTCACGACCAGCAGGTCGATCGGTTCGATGCCGTGCTCGCGCATCGCCGGCTCGTCGATGCCGCGCCGGCCCAGCAAGCCGCCGTGGACGCGCGGATGCAGCGTCTTGAGCCGTCCGTCCATCAGTTCCGGGAATCCGGTGAATTCGGACACCGCCCGGTGCGGCAACGCGTGATCGGTGAGCAGTCGCGCCGTGCCTCCGGTGGAAAGCAGCTCGATCCCGTGGCGCTGCAGCCCCGCGGCGAATTCGACCAGCCCGGTCTTGTCGGAGACCGAAAGCAGTGCGCGCCGGACCGTGGCGGCCATCAGTCCGACAGGCCGAGCGCGCGCAGCTTCTTGCGCAGCGTGCCGCGGTTGATGCCGAGGATCACGGCAGCACGGCTCTGGTTCCCGGACGCGTAGTCCAGTACGGCGCGGAACAGAGGTTCCTCCACCTCGCGCAGCACCATGTCGTACAGGTGCGCGGGGCGGTGACCATTCAGGCTCGTGAAGTAGTCGTGCAGGGCCCGTTCGGTGTGTCCGCGGAGCGGCAATTCCTTGCCATGGGTCCTGGCGCCGTTGCTGCTGATCATCGATTCCCTGACCTGTCCGACCGTTTTCTTCTTCGCCATGCGCGGGCTCCCGGAAGCCCCTCGATTCGTCGTCGCGGCTTCACGCCGCTGCCAGCTGCGCCCAATGCCCGAAACCCAGACTTGCCACCGCGAATTGCGCGGCCGAGGACTCAGCCGCCATCAGCGCGGGCCGCAGCGGTGGGTCGACGGAATTCCGGGCGCAGTACCAGCCGAGGTGCTTGCGCGCCATCCGGACACCGGTGTATTCGCCGTAGAACTCGTACAGGGATTCGAGGTGCTGAAGAATGATCTCTGTCTTTGCAGCACGCAAGAGTGGCGGCGCGATTTGACCCGACGCGAGATACGCATTGACATCGCGGAAGATCCATGGTGCGCCCTGCGCTGCACGACCGATCATTACTCCGTGCGCGCCCGTGAAATCAAGTACCGCACGCGCCTTTTGCGGCGTAACAATGTCGCCGTTCGCCAGCACGGTGATGGCGATGGCCTCGCGGGTCGCGCGAATCGTGTCGTATTCGGCCTCGCCGCGGAACAGGTCGGCGCGTGTTCGCCCGTGCACCGCCAGCGCTGCGACGCCGCACTGCTGTGCGATCCGCGCCACCTGCGGCGCATTGCGCCGCTCGTGCGCGACGCCGGTGCGCAGCTTCAACGTCACCGGCACGCTGACCGCGCGCACGACGGCAGCGAGGATGCGTTCGACCAGAGCTTCGTCGGCGAGCAGCGCCGAGCCGCAGTGGCGGTCGAACACCTTCTTGGCGGGACACCCCATGTTGATGTCGATGATCTGGGCGCCGAGTTCGACGCTGGCGCGCGCTGCCTGCGCGAGCTGTACGGGATCCGCGCCGGCAAGTTGCACGACACGCGGCTCGCTCTCGCCCTGATGGTCTAAGCGGCGACGTGACTTTTCGGTGCCCCACAGCCGCTGATCCGCGTGCAGCATCTCAGCCGGCGCGAGTCCGGCGCCGAGCCGGCGGCAGATTTCACGGAACGGCCGGTCGGTGACGCCCGCCATCGGCGCGAGCACGGCGGGGGAGCTGAGCGCGTAGTGCGCGATGCGCATCGACACGTCGGGCTCTAGGGCTTGCTGGCCGCGAGCGCGGCGGCGCCGGCGAGCGTATCGCCCGCGCAGCGCACCTGGCCTTGCAGCAGCAGGCACACGTCGAGTTCGAAGCTCGCGCTGTCGCTGCCTGGATCTCGCACGGTGATCTGGCTGTCGACACGCTGGTCGCGTCCCAGGAAGGCGGGCAGAGTCTGGCCGCGTGGCGCGTATTCCTGCGGCGCGAGCTCGCGCGCGGCGATACGCTTGCCATAGCGATCGAGCAGCGTGAGGCGCAGCAGCGGCATGGGCTGCGCGCGCGTCGCGTGATTCGCAAGGCTGAGGCGCACGTGAATGGCATGGCCGTCGGCGGGATCGACCACTGCGCCCTGCTGGCGCACGTCGTACGCTCCCAAGTCCCAGTGCGGATGGAGCGGCATTCCAAGGGACCCGTAGAGGTGTCCGATCGGACCGCTCCACAGCGGAGACTGCGCCAGGGCGTCGCGCCAGTGATGCACCGCCTGCGCGACCAGCAGCAGCGCGAGTGCGGCGCTGCCACTGATCCAGAGCCAACGGTGGGCGCCCGGGCGCGCAAGCGCGGCCGGTGCGAACTCCAGCGACGTCGCTTCGGCATCGGCTGTAGCCAGCGGTGCGTCCGGTGCTTCCGCTACCCGCGCCGGTTCGGCCGGTGCGCGCAGTTCGTGTGCGGGCACGCCCAGGCGCAGCGTCAGTGCCTCGAGCTCGCTGTCCACGGATTCCTCCGGCACGAACTCCTCGGTCTGAGTGATCGCATCGCCCTCGAGCAGGATGGTCTCGAAGGTACCTGTGCCTTCGGCTCGCGAGGACTCGTTCTCAATCGAACCGTCGAAGGACAGCTCTGTGGCCAGGTGGGTCTGCGGACCATCGGCGGGCAGCGCCTGAGAGTGCGTCGGCGCGGCCGCGGCGTCGGCCGGCGCGGGCTGACCTGCGATCGCTGACTGGGATGCCGGGGCAGGTTCGGTCGGCTCCTCGCTCAGGGTCAGCAGCGCATTGAAGACATTGGCGCAGCGGCCGCAGCGCACATACCCCTGGCCGACCCGCAGGTCATTGGCTGTGACCGCGAGCGTAAGGGTGCATTTAGGGCAGACAGTGAACATCGGTGGGTGGCCGTTTCCTTCGTGGTTCCCAGGTCTGCCGCTGCGAATGCCCGGATGACAGGGTCTGCTCAGCGGCGCGTTCCGCACAGCGCAGCCCAACCCCCGGCGTCGCGATACGGCTGCATATCAAACCATGCCGAGTAGTGCGCCGTCACGGTGGTGGCCTCGTCGGCCAGGATGCCGCACAGCAGGATGCGACCACCGGCGACCACCAGCTCGGCAAAGCGCGGCGCCAGGGCGCACAGCACGTCGCACAGGATGTTGGCCAGCAGCAGTTCGGCATTGGACGGCAATTCCGCGTCCCGTTCGCAGATCCGCAGCCGGTCTGCGACGCCGTTGTCCATCGCATTCTCATGGGTCGCCGTCAACGCCTGCGGATCGATGTCGAAGCAGTGCGCGCGGCGCGCGCCGAGTTTGAGTGCCGCGATCGCGAGTACGCCTGAGCCGCAGCCGTAGTCGATCAGTTCGCGCCCGGCGAGATCCGCCCCATCGAGCCAGTGCAGGCACAGCGCCGTGCTAGCGTGCGTGCCGGTGCCGAACGCGAGTCCCGGGTCCAGGCGGACGACGGTCGCACCGACCGCCTCGACCGACTCATGCCGTGGGCAGATCCACAGCCGGCGTCCGAACCGCATGGCATGAAAATCCCGCAACCATTCGCGTTCCCAGGCGCGATCGGCCAGCGCACGGGCGCACAGCCGCTGCGGGTCGATGCCGAGGGCCTGTGCCAGCGCGCGCAGCAGCGCCGGATCGGCGCACGAGGCGGGGTAAAGCGCCTGCACGCGGGTGGCCGGCCAGAGCCGAATCTCACCGGCACGCGGCTCGTATACGGCGTCGTCGCGAGCGTCGCTGTAGCTCACACTGAGCGCACCCAGTGCGATGCAGGCGTGTTCGGCCTGGTCCGGGTCCATCCCGTCGAGCGCGAAACTCAGTTCCAGGAACGGCACGGAGGTTCCAGACAGGACACGGGCGCGGGGTTACTTGAGTCCCAGGCGACGCTCGAGGTAGTGGATATCGAGCGCACCCGTCTGGAATGCGCTATGCGCGAGTATTTCCTGATGCAGCGCAATATTGGTCTTGATGCCCTCGACCACCAGTTCGGCGAGCGCGTTGCGCATGCGCGCGATGGCCGTGTCGCGCGAGTCCCCGTGTGCGATCAGCTTGCCGATCATCGAATCGTAGTACGGTGGCACGTTGTAGCCCGAGTAAACGTGGCTGTCGACGCGGATCCCTGGGCCGCCCGGCGGGTGCCAGAGCTTGACCGGCCCGGGCGAGGGCACGAAGGTGCGGGCATCCTCGGCGTTGATCCGACACTCGATCGCGTGGCCCCGCACCTGCACATCGGCCTGGGAGTACGGCAGCTTTTCGCCGGCGGCGATCTTCAGCTGAGCCTTGACCAGGTCGATGCCCGTGACCAGCTCGGTCACCGGATGCTCCACCTGGATACGGGTGTTCATTTCGATGAAGTAGAACTCACCGTCCTGGTATAGGAATTCGAGCGTACCCGCACTGCGGTAGCCGACCGCGCGGCAGGCCTCGACGCAGCGTTCGCCCATCTGCCGGCGCTGCTTGGCGGTGATGCCGGGGGCGGGCGCTTCCTCGATCACCTTCTGGTGCCGGCGCTGCATCGAACAGTCGCGCTCGCCCAGACTCAGCACGTTGCCGAAGTGATCGCCGAGGATCTGGAATTCGATGTGTCGCGGACGCTCGAGGAATTTCTCCATGTACACCGTGTCATTGCCGAAGGCCGCGAGGGCCTCCGTCTTGGTCACGGCGATCGAACTGAGCAGCGCCCCCTCGGCGTGCACCACGCGCATGCCGCGGCCGCCGCCGCCGCCGGAGGCCTTGATGATCACCGGATAGCCGATGTCGCGCGCAATGCGCAGGTTCTCTTCCGGTTTGTCCCCGAGCGCGCCGTCCGAGCCCGGAACGCACGGCACCTTGTGACGGTGCATGACCTCGATGGCCGAGACCTTGTCGCCCATCAGCCGGATCGTGTCCGCCTTCGGACCAATGAAGGTAAAGCCGCTCTTTTCGACGCGCTCGGCGAAATCCGCATTCTCCGACAGGAAGCCATAGCCCGGATGGATCGCCACCGAGTCCGTGACTTCCGCGGCGCTGATGATCGCCGGCATATTCAGGTAGCTCAGCGCGGAGGCCGGCGGGCCGATGCAGACCGATTCGTCCGCGAGCAGCACGTGCTTGAGACTCGCGTCCGCGGTCGAATGCACCGCGACCGTCTTGATGCCGAGCTCGCGGCACGCGCGCAGGATACGCAGCGCGATTTCGCCGCGATTGGCGATGAGGACCTTCTCGAGCATCGCCGCGGCTATTCGATCACGAACAGCGGCTGGCCGAATTCGACCGGCTCGCCGTTCTGCACCAGGATGGCCTTGATCCTGCCGGTCTTCTCCGACTCGATCTGATTCATCATCTTCATGGCTTCGATGATGCACAGCACCTGGCCGACCTTCACCTCGTCGCCGATCTCGACGAAGGCCTTGGCGCCGGGGGAAGCCGAGGCGTAGTACGTGCCGACCATCGGTGCCGTCACGAGATTCTGCGCGGCAGCAGCACTTGCCGGTACACCCGCATTCGGCGCGGCGGACGACTCGATCGGGGTCGGCAGGCTCGCGAGCGCCGGTGCTGCAACAGCGGGTGCGCTGAAAGGCTGTTGTGGCGTGCCCATGTAGGTCACCGCTGGCTGCCCTGGCAGCACCCGCGCGATGCGCAGGGTCTCCTCTCCCTCCTTGATTTCTATCTCCGCGATGCCCGACTCCTCGAGCAGCTCGATCATCTTCTTGATCTTTCGAATATCCATCAGGAAGCTCCGGTCATTGGGCGCTGCCGCCGTCCGATCCGCCGGCTCTTTAAGAACCGGCCGCGCCGAGGTGGCACTTAACCTAAAATCCCCGTGGCGCCTTGCCGTAGCGGTCTGCTCACGGTGGGCCGGCCAGTCAGGCCACGTTGCCGCGCCTGTCCCGTCTCTGGGCGCAGAATGTACCCAATATGCGGCGATTTGCCTAATTTGTGGTCGAATTCACTCGATCCTGCAGCCAACGTGCGCCGCCCGGCAAGGGCGCAATGTTGCGTGCATGTCGCGAATCTGCGACGGATTTTGGGCTGCTATGGGTTGTTCTGTTGCGACTTCGCGCGCTCGGCCGCGAGCGCCACCAGCCGCGCGCGCAGCTGCTCGCGCGCTGCCGCCAGCTCGAGCTGGCCGGCGTCGACCGCCAGTACTGCCGTCAGGATGTCGCGAGCTTCTTCCCTGTATAGCTCGCCGACCTTGACGGCGACGATCCGCCCCCGGGAGTCGGCGAACACAGAGAACGGCAGCACCGGCTCCATACCGAACTGGCCGATACTCGAGAGGCCGTCCTGCTCTGCGATCAGTACCGGGTAGGGCACTGTTGTCGTATGCAGGAATGCACGCACCGCCGGGCCGAAGTCCACAGCCACACCGACGATCTCGAGGCCATTGGCGTGATACTGGCGTCGCAGACGGCCGAGCAGCGGCATCTCGCGTCGGCAGGGGGGGCACCAGGTCGCCCAGAAATTCACGATCAGCGGATGCCCGAAGTACTCGTGCAGCGCATGGTGCTGGCCTTGCGGGTCCGGAAGCGTCATGTCCGGCACGTCGGTCGGGATGGGACGCAGCGCCGGCTCCTCTGCCGGGGTCTGCGGGGCTGGAGCTACGGCGAGCGCCGGGCGCAACGGCGCCCTGGGCTGCAGCAGGCGATAGGACAGATAGCCCGCCGCCAGTCCGCCCAGACCCACGAGCGTGAGCGTGAGCGCGGCGCGGCCCAGGTGCATGGCGCCGCTCAACCGGTCGCGAACGCCTGGTGCAGCAGCGCCGCGAACTGCGCGGCTTTCATGTAGCCGACCACGCGGAAGGCCTGCTGCTCGCGGCCGCTCGCATCATAGAGTGCAATCGTGGGCGGCCCGAAGATCCGGAATTCATGCAGCAGCGCCTGGTCATCGGAGCTGTTGGCGGTCACGTTCGCGCGCAGCAGCCGTACCGACTGCAGCGCGCGGCGCACCTGCGGGTCCGTGAACGTGTAGCGCTGCATCTCCTTGCACGAGGTACACCAGTCCGCGTCGATATCGAGCAGTACGGCCTGATGCGCGGCCGCCGCGGCCTGCACCTGTGCGCGCAGGTCCGCCACACTCGCGACCGCGTGGAATTCGAGCGCATCGGTGCGGGAATCCGCGCTCGCGAGCGGTTGCAGCGGATCCTCGGCGCCGCGCGCCGCGCCAATCAGCAGCGCGACTGCGTACAGAGCAGCCAGCACGGCGCCGCCGCGCGTGAGCCACAGGCCGGCACGCGCCCGTGCGCCCGCGAAATCCCAGCACACGACGGCGGCCGCAACTGCGGGAATGGCGAACAGCAGCAGCGTCGCGCGCGCCGGCACGATGCGCGCGAGCATCCATGCCGCCATGGCAAGCATCAGAACGCCAAACAGACGCTTTACGCCGTCCATCCAGGCGCCAGCGCGCGGCAGCCACCGACCTGCGGAGCTGCCCACGACGAGCAGCGGCGCGCCCATTCCCAGGCTCATCGCGAATAGCGCCGCGCCGCCGCGGAACATGTCGCCGGTCTGTCCGATCACGATCAGTGCGGCGACCAGTACCGGACCGACGCAAGTGGTCACGATCAGCGCTGAGAGCATGCCCATCACCCCGACGCCGAGGAAGCTGCCGCTGCGCTGGCGATTGCTGACCTGCGCCAGGCGCGACTGCACGAACGAGGGCATCTGCACCGTGAACAGCCCGAACATCGCGAACGCCATGGCCACGAACAGCGCCGCGAACAGCATGATGATCCACGGCTGCTGGAAGATCGCCTGTACCTGCTTGCCGGCCGCGGCGCACGCGACTCCGGTCGCGGTGTAGGTGATGGCCATCCCGAGCACATAGGTCAGTGACAGCACGAAGGCGCGCATGGTGGTCACGCGATGGCCAGTCCCGACGATCAGGCCGGACAGGATCGGCACCATCGGCAGCACGCACGGCGTGAACGCGAGCAGCAGACCGCCGAGGAAGAACTCCAGCAGCACCTGCAGCAGATTCCCGGAGCGCAGCAGCAGCGCCAGCCGGTCCTGCTCCGAAACGTACTGGCCGCCCGCGGCGCGGCCGTCCGCTGCGGCTCCGTTCGCGGCGGTGCCTCCCGCTGCGGCGCCGCCCGCTGCGGCGCTGGGCGCCACGCCGCTGGCAGCGCTGCCCGCACCGCCCGCACCGCCGGACAGATCCAATGACAGCGTGCGTGTAATCGGGGGATAGCACAGGCCGGCCTCCGCGCAGCCTTGGTAGGTCACGCTGATGTCCAGTGGCTGCGCCGCGGTACCGAGCACGGGTATGAGCGCGATGAGTTCCTGGTGATAGATGACCTGCTTGCCAAAGTACTCGTCAGACTTGACCTGACCCGGCGGAAACTGCGGCGCTCCAATGCGCGCCGGCGTTTGAGCACTCTCCACGTGGATCCGGTCGCGGTACAGGTAATAGCCGGGCGCGATGACCCAGTCGAGGCGCACCTGTTGCGCGCCGCTCGCACCCGTCGTGGTGGTGGCATTGAAATGGAATGCCTGGTCAGGGGGCAGGAAATCCTCCCCGGAGCGCGCGCTGCGCGACTGGTCCAGCACGGCGTCCAGGTCGCTGCGACTGGCCGCTCCTGCGGGCGGGGCGAGCAGCCACAGTCCCACCAGTGCCGTCAGGCAGCCGGTCTTGATATCGTGCATGGCGCTCCTCGCGCGGGGAAGCTGATCAGAGGGCATGGATCGTCTCAAAGTTACCTGCCCGCCGGCCGTGCCGGGGTACTCAATCCTTGAACCCGGCCATCAATTCAAGAATTGACTTTACATTCAGCATTTTACAGTGATTGCGGCGCCATCGGGCACCGGACCGATCCTGCAGTGTGGAGCGCCAGCGTGCGCGGGGCAGCCCTTGCAACCGCCACCGTAGAGGGTATTATTAGCAGCCACCAAGGGAGAGTGCTAACACTTTCCGGTGGCGGGCGACCCCCCAAGGGTCGCGGTAGCAAGAAATATTCTAGTAGATCAACAGCGAATTAAGGAGTGGTATCCATGAAGATTCGTCCTCTTCATGACCGCGTGATCGTGAAGCGCCTCGAGGAAGAGCGCACTTCACCCGGCGGCATCGTGATTCCCGATACGGCGGCAGAGAAGCCCATCCAGGGCAAGATCGTCGCGGTCGGCAAGGGCAAGATTCTTGAAGACGGGCAGGTGCGTCCGCTCGACGTGAAGGTCGGCGACAAGATCCTGTTCGGCAAGTACAGCGGCACGGAAGTGAAGGTCGAAGGCGAGGACCTCGTGGTAATGCGCGAGGAAGACGTCATGGCCGTCATCGAAGGCAAGTAAACATCTCGAGGACTACAGCAATGGCAGCCAAAGAAGTACGTTTCAGTGACGATGCGCGGCAGCGAATGCTCCGCGGCGTCAATATCCTGGCGAACGCCGTCAAGGCGACGCTTGGCCCCAAGGGCCGCAACGCGGTGCTCGAGAAGAGCTTCGGCGCCCCTACCGTCACGAAGGACGGTGTCTCGGTCGCGAAGGAGATCGAGCTCAAGGACAAGTTCGAGAACATGGGCGCGCAGATGGTCAAGGAAGTCGCGTCCAACACCTCCGACGAAGCGGGGGACGGCACGACGACTGCAACCGTGCTGGCGCAGGCGATCATCCGCGAGGGCCTGAAGGCCGTCGCCTCGGGCCGCAATCCGATGGACATCAAGCGCGGCATCGACAAGGGCGTCATCGCGGCGACCGAGGAGCTCAAGAAGCTCAGCAAGCCGTGTAAGGACAGCAAGGCGATCGCGCAGGTCGGCACCATCTCGGCCAACTCGGACGAGAGCATCGGCAAGACGATTGCCGACGCGATGGAGAAGGTCGGCAAGGAAGGCGTGATCACGGTCGAGGAAGGTTCCGGTCTCGACAACGAGCTGGATGTCGTGGAAGGCATGCAGTTCGACCGTGGCTATCTGTCCCCGTACTTCATCAACAACCAGGCCAACCAAACTACCGAGCTGGAGAAGCCGTACGTGCTGCTGGTCGACAAGAAGATCAGCAACATCCGTGAGCTGCTGCCAGTGCTCGAGGGCGTCGCGAAGGCCGGCCGTCCGCTGCTGGTCGTCGCCGAGGACGTCGAGGGCGAGGCGCTCGCGACCCTGGTGGTGAACAACATCCGCGGCATCCTGAAGGTCGCGGCGGTCAAGGCTCCCGGCTTCGGCGATCGTCGCAAGGCGATGCTCGCGGACATCGCGATCCTTACCGGCGGCACGGTGATCTCCGACGAGGTCGGCCTGGCGCTCGAGAAGGCCTCGCTCAATGACCTGGGCGAAGCCAAGAAGATCGTGGTCGAGAAGGAGAACACCACGCTCATCGATGGCCACGGCAAGGCCGCGGACATCAAGGCTCGCATCGAGTCGATCCGCCAGCAGATCGAGGAAGCGACCTCGGATTACGACAAGGAAAAGCTGCAGGAGCGTGTCGCCAAGCTCTCCGGTGGCGTGGCCGTGATCAAGGTCGGCGCTGCGACCGAGATCGAGATGAAGGAGAAGAAGGCCCGCGTCGAGGACGCGCTGCATGCGACCCGCGCGGCAGTCGAGGAAGGCGTGGTACCGGGCGGCGGCGTCGCTCTGATCCGCGCGCAGAAGGCCCTCAACAACCTGCAGGGTGCGAACGAGGATCAGACCGTCGGCATCGCGATCCTGAAGCGCTCGATCGAAGAGCCGCTGCGGCAGATCGTCGAGAACGCCGGTGAAGATCCGGCCGTGATCCTGAACCGGGTCAAGGATGGCAAGGGTAGCTTCGGCTACAACGCGGCCACGGGCGAATTCGGTGACCTGATCGAGGCTGGCATCCTGGATCCGACCAAGGTGACGCGGCTGGCGCTGCAGAACGCGGCTTCGGTAGCCGGGTTGCTGCTGACCACCGAGGTCATGATCGCCGAGGCGCCGAAGGACGAGGCCGAGCACGCGCACGGACCGCCGGGCGGCATGGGCGGTATGGACATGTAGGCCTCAAGCGCTTACCCATCCGTACAGAGAAGCCAAGAGGGGCCGGACATTCGTCCGGCCCCTTTTTATTGGCGCCGGAAGTCCCGTGTGCTGCGCCGCGGCGCCGCCCGGCCGGAGCGGCGATGGCCGCGCATCGGGCCCGTCTACTGATGCGGCCGCGGTAATGTACAAGTAACGAATGGTTCACTTTACAAACGAAATATTCGGCGTATATTTGACCTCAGGGTGAGGCGGACGCCAGTCCGCGTAACCCGGAAAGTCGCGGAACAAGACCCCCCCGTTTCCGCGCATTACTTAAAGCCCCGCACTGCGGGGCTTTTTTTTGTGCTTTCCGCACCGTTATGTACCGTCACGCGCTCGGTTGCACCGCCGCCGCGCATGGCAGTGCGCTCGCGCCGCATTGCGGGCATCATTGCCAATACAGGCTCTTTGCGAGAGAGCGTTCGCAGGGAGGTCGTCGGGATTCCGTGTCGATCCATGTCGCTCTGAACCACGTCACCCACTACAGGTACGATCGCCCGGTGTCGCTGAGCGCGCAACTGGTACGGCTGCGCCCCGCGCCCCACTGTCGCACCCGCATCCTCTCCTATTCGATGCGCGTCGAGCCCGCGCAGCACTTCGTCAACTGGCAGCAGGATCCGCAGTCCAACTATCTGGCGCGACTGGTGTTCCCCGAGCGCACGAGCGAATTCCGCGTCGAGGTCGATCTCGTCGCCGAGATGGCGGTACACAATCCGTTCGACTTCTTCCTCGCACCCTACGCGGAGCGCATCCCGTTCCATTACGAGGCCACCGAGTCGGTCGAACTCGCACCGTTCCTGGTGAAGGCGGCCGCCACGCCTGGCTTCGCGGACTACCTGGCCAAATCACCGCGCGCTCCGATGCGCACGATCGACTTCCTGGTGGCGCTGAACCAGCGCGTCGCGAACGACATCCGCTACCTGATCCGCATGGAGCCGGGAGTGCAGACTCCGGAGCAGACGCTGCAGCGCGCCGCCGGCTCGTGCCGCGACTCGGCATGGTTGCTGGTGCAGCTGCTGCGCCACCTCGGGCTCGCGGCGCGCTTCGCGTCCGGCTATCTGATCCAGCTGACGGCGGACCTCAAGTCGCTCGATGGCCCCTCCGGGCCACCGGCGGATTTCACCGACCTGCATGCCTGGTGCGAGGTCTACCTGCCCGGCGCCGGCTGGATCGGGCTCGATCCGACCTCCGGACTGCTCGCCGGCGAAGGCCACATCCCGCTGGCCTGTACGCCCGAGCCGTCCTCCGCCGCGCCCGTCAGCGGCGCAGTCGATGAGTGCAAGGTCGAGTTCGAGCACCGGATGTCCGTCACACGCGTGTTCGAAGCCCCGCGGGTCACCAAGCCGTACACCGATGAGCAGTGGGCGGCGATCGATGCACTCGGCGCGGCCATCGATGCCAGGCTCGAACTGCAGGACGTGCGCCTGACGATGGGCGGCGAGCCGACGTTCGTGTCGATCGATGATCCGGATGGCGCCGAGTGGAACACCAGTGCGCTGGGGCCCACCAAGCGGGCGCGAGCCGCTGAACTCTACCATCGGCTGCGAGATCGCTATGCGCCGCAGGGGCTCACGCATTTCGGACAAGGCAAGTGGTACCCCGGCGAGCAGCTGCCGCGCTGGTCCCTGAACTGCTACTGGCGTCGTGACGGGGAGGCGATCTGGAACGAGCGCGCACTCATCGCCGACGAGCGACGCGACTACGGCGTGAACGCCGAGGGCGCCCAGCGCTTCCTGAACGGTGTTGCCGAACGACTCGGGCTCGATCCGCGGTTCGTGTTCCCGGCCTTCGAGGACGTGTTCTACTACCTGTGGCGCGAGCGACGCCTGCCGGCGAACGTCGACCCGTTCGATTCCCGGCTCGAAGACCCCCAGGAGCGCGCACGCCTGATGCGCGTGTACTCGCAGGGGCTCGAGCGCATCAGCGGCCACGTGCTGCCGCTGGCGCGCGATCCGCGCGGCACGCGCTGGCAGAGCGGGCCGTGGTTCCTGCGCGCCGAGCGCTGCTACCTGATCCCCGGGGATTCGCCGATGGGCTACCGGCTGCCGCTCGACTCCCAGCCGTGGGTCGCGCGCAGCGACTACCCCTACGTGCATGCTCCCGATCCAATGCAGTCTTTTTCGCCGCTGCCGCGCTTCGCGCAGCTGCGCACGCAGATGCGCGGCGCCGCTGGCGACGGGGTCCGCAGTGCCGCGGCGCGCGGCCGGGCCGCGGTACCTGCGCCGGACCGGCGTCCGGTCGCGCGCGAGTCTGCCGGGTGGATCTCGCGCACCGCGCTGTGCGCCGAACCGCGCGGCGGCGTGCTCTATGTCTTCATGCCGCCGACCTCAGACGTCGCTGACTATCTCGAAATCGTCACGGCCGTGGAGGCCACTGCCGCGCAGCTGGACCTGCCGGTGTTGCTCGAGGGTTACGAGCCCCCGACGGACCCGCGGCTGAATGTGTTCCGCGTAACGCCCGATCCGGGCGTCATCGAAGTCAACATCCATCCCTCCCATAACTGGCAGGAGCTCACCGAGCGTACGACCTTCCTGTACGAGGCGGCGCGCGAGTCGCGGCTCGGCACCGAGAAGTTCATGCTCGACGGGCGCCACACCGGGACCGGCGGCGGCAATCA
>CAZGVE010000014.1:0-75636 GCA_964528845.1 uncultured Steroidobacteraceae bacterium
TGAGTACGTCGGGGTGACGTCCCCGACCATCGTGTTCTTCACCTAGGAAGGACTGCCCTTCGCCTGCCGGCGGCCCCCATTCGAAGTGGGGGCTGCCGGTGGCTCGTGGGCCAACACCTCATCGCCGGAGTCAAACGAGCGTTTTAATCGTCCATGCGACCGATGCGGCCGTTGCGACCGATGCGGCCGCTGCGCAGGCGCTACGATTTCAGCCTTTGTAGCGCTTGACGCCCAACAGTTTTGCTGCCAACAATAATCACAGATCTAGAAATGCGTGTCTGGGGTCAAACACGCTGTCCTGAGTGAGCAACAAGAATCGTCGGTCTTCAGACGAACTCAAGGGGGTCAATCATGGTTCTCGGTGGAATCTCGAAACTGCAATCCGGTCTGCTGGCTGGCGCCATCGCTGCCGCCTTGGCCTCGAGCGCCAGTTGGGCGCAGAGCGCGCCGACGTCGGCTACGGCGTCCTCCGGCACGGAAAGCGGAAACGAACTGGAAACGGTGGTGGTCACCTCGACCCGCCTCCAGAACGCTGGTTTCGACGCACCGACTCCGACCCAGGTGCTGAGCAACGCCGATCTCGAGAACGTAGCCCAGCCGAACGTGTTTGATGCGGTCGTCCAGCTGCCGGCGCTGCAGGGCAGCACCGGAACGACCTACGAGACCGGCTCGACGAGCACCGGCCTGCAGGGTCTGTCCACGCTCTCGCTGCGTGGTTTCAGCCCGCTGCGGACGCTGACGCTGTTCGATGGGCAGCGCGTCGTCGGCTCCAACATCAATCAGACCGTCGACGTGAGCCTGCTGCCGCAGATGCTGATCCAGCGCGTCGACGTCGTGACCGGTGGCGCGTCGGCCTCGTGGGGCTCGGACGCGGTGGCCGGTGTCGTGAATTTCATCACCGACAAGAAGTTCAACGGCTTCAAGTCGGACTTCAACTATGGATTGAGCAACTACGGCGACAACAGCACGGCGACCGCCAAGGTCGCGGCGGGCATGCCCTTCGCGGACGGCAGAGGCCATTTCGAAGTCGCGGGCGAATATACGAGGGATTCCGGCGTCATCAACGAGGGCAATCCGGTCAGCCACATCGGCTGCGGGGCCCCCGGTGGACGCACCTGGGACACCTGCTCGAGCAGTCCGGAGTATTCCCAGAGTGCGGTACCCGCCGGATACCCGGATGTCGTCTGGGCGCCCGTAGTGGTAAGCGACAACAGTGCCCTCTACGGACTCGTGATCAACGGCCCTCTGGCCGGCACTGCCTTCTCGTCGACCGGGCAGCCGTATAAGTATACCTATGCCGGCGGGGGAGCCCCGACGGCGGCCACCCTGACCTCGAAGGCCATCGCGGCCGGTGCCGTGGCCGGGACCAATGGCGGGATCTGTGTCCAGACCGCCGGTTGCATCTCGACCTCGGCCCAGCCGGGAGACTTGAGCAACATCCTGCAGCCGAATACGCTGGTCAGTCCGATTACGCGTGATACCACCTACGCCAGGTTGTCCTTCGATATCACGCCGACCACGGAGGTCTACGCGAGCTTCAACTGGGGCCATGCGATCACGATCACGCAGCCGGCCGGCGCTGCGGGCATCGCGAACGTCGAGGTGCCCTGCAACTACGCGTTCCTGGATGCGGGTACGCAGGCGGCGTGCCAAGCGGGTTATGGGCCCGGCGGCGTAGCCGACAACCACAATGCCAGCTACCCGCTGGGAGGAATGCCGGTCGGCATCGGCCTGACGACCGGCCAGTACCAGATCGTCAACATCGATCGCCAGCAGCGGCGTTTTGTGCTCGGCGGCGACGGCTCGTTCGACCTGTTTGGCAGGAACTGGACCTGGGATACCTACGCGGAGTACGGCGGCAGCACGGCCACGATCAATATCTACAACATGCCGCTCAAGCCGAACATCACGGCCGCGGTGGACTCGACGATCCAGAATGGCAAGCCCCAGTGCGGTATCGTCGCGACGCAGAATGCGATCGGGCCCGCTGGCGCCAATGGCCAGGTCACCTCGGCGGCAGGCAGTCAGACTGTGGCCCTTCCCGGCTGCGTCCCGTACAACATCTTTGCGCTGCCCGGGCAGAATACCGCAGCCGCGCTGCAGTACATCATGCCGAACGTCGGACCCTGGGACTACACCAACCAGGTCCAGGAGGCCTTCGGCCTGAACTTCAACGTCAAGCCCGTGAAGCTCTGGGCCGGTGATCTCGCGACCGCGTTCGGCGTGGACTATCGGCTCGAGAACTATCACGCCTATGCCGATCCGTACGGTAACGGCAGCAACCTGCAGGCGGATGGCAAGACACCCATTTTCCCGACCTTGCCCACGGTTCCGTTTGACGCGCTGTATCCGTTCCCGAACGCGTTCACGCCCGCACAGATTTCGGTCGGCAGCACGGCGTGGAACGCCGGCAACTACCACAACGGCAACGGTCAATACACGGTGGAGGAGGCGTACCTCGAGACCGGTGTTCCGCTGTATAAGATCCCGGGCTGGGGCTCGCTGGATGCGGACGTGGCGGGCCGCTTCGAGCACTACAATACGGCCGGAGTCTTTTACACGTGGAAGCTGGGCGTGGTTTGGGACACGCCGCTGCCTGGAGTGCGGCTGCGCGCGCTGCAGTCCCAGGATCTGCGCGCGCCGAACCTGAGTGAGGCCTTCGCACCGACCTCGGCGGTGAATTCCTCGGCCACCAATCCGTTCACCAACGCGTTTTTCAACTACGGATCGGTCAGCACGGGTAATCCCGCGCTGCTGCCCGAGAGCTCGAAGACCGCGGAGGTCGGCATTGTATTCCAGCCGGATTACATCCGCGGCTTCCATGCCTCGGCCGACTACTACCGGATTGCCGTGAGCAACATCATCGGCAGCACGAACAGCTCCGCGGGCATCCTGAACAACTGCGGCGCCGGAATCACCTCGTTCTGCTCGCAGACCTACATCACGACCGCGACCGGGCAGAACATCAATACCCAGGCCTGCATTACGAACCCGGCCTGTACGATCTCGACGATCAACGTACCGCTGGGCAACCTCGCCTCGACGGTCACCAACGGTATCGATTTCGAGCTCTCGTACCAGTGGAACATGATGAAGTGGGGCGTGCCGGGCTCCTTCGGGGTCCACGCGCTGGCGACGCATTCCTATGGGTTCATCACCTGCCCGAACCAGCCCAACACGGTGTGCACCAACTACGCCGGGGCGCTCGGGTACTTCAGCACCAGCACGAGCTACAGCGCGGCCGGCGGCACCATTCCGACCTGGAAGCTCGATGTCACGGAACAGTACGCGAACAGCTGGGGCAACCTGTTCCTGAGCCAGCGCTGGTTCAATGCGGGTACGT
Organism: uncultured Steroidobacteraceae bacterium; assembly: GCA_964528845.1. GTDB lineage: Bacteria > Pseudomonadota > Gammaproteobacteria > Steroidobacterales > Steroidobacteraceae > FEN-1191. The sequence goes on from CAZGVE010000014.1 coordinate 3,344, forward strand.
TCAGCAACAACTTCTCGGTCTGCCAGATCGGAAGCTGCCCGGCGCAGAACGCGACCCAGTACAGCCAGTACCCGACGATCAACTACAACCATATGCCGGGGGCGATCTACTGGGACGCGGGCTTCACCCTGAACCTGTGGGGTTCGAAGGCCGAGGTCTACGGCAAGGTCAACAACATCGCGAACCTCTCGCCGCCTCCGTCCGGATCGTTCCCGGGCCTGCAGGCGGGCGGGGTCAACAACCAGATCTACGATGTCGTGGGGCGCATGTACTACGCCGGCGTCAGGATCCACCTCTAGGTTCCTGCCGTCACCGCCCCCCCGGTACGGCAGCACAGGGCCCGCCCCGCAAGGGGCGGGCCCTTCTTCGTTGCGGTCCGATAGCTAGTCGCGGTCCGGTAGTCCGAACACGTAGAGCTGCTGCCCGGTGGCCGGGCGGTGAACCTCGGTCAGCAGTTCCGAGGGCTTCTGCACCGGGCTGCCACCGCCCAGTCCGGTCGTGACCGCGATGTACTGCCTGCCATCGAGACTGAACGAGACCGGGTGGCCCTGAACGCCATTGCCGAGCCGGGTCTGCCACAGGATCTTGCCGGTCGTGACCTCGACCGCCTTGAAATGACGATCGAAGTCGCCGACGAAGGCTACGCCGCCCCCGGTCGAGAGCACCGCCGTCAGGAACGGCGAGCGCTGCTGCAACGACCACATCTCCTTCATGTCGCTGGTGCGGTATGCGACCAGCTTGCCCATGTTCTGGTGGGTGCCAGGCATGAAGTAGAACTGCTGTGAGGCCGCGGTTCCGCCGCCACCGAGTTTCATGTCGACATCATGACCCTGCATCAGCACGCAGCTCTGGCTCTCCGGGATGATCAGCAGGTCGGTCGGCTGGTTGTAGCTGGTCGCGTGCCAGTCGTGGCCGCCTTCGGGACCGGGGCACGAGGCGATCCAGTCCCCGGTCTTCTGGTCCAGGATGTCCTGGCGGTAGGTCACGGCCCCGGTCTGCGGGTCGAGATTGGAGAACACGTTCTGGAACAGCGTCTGCTTCGCATCCAGGAACTTGCCCGTCACGCGATCGAGCTTCCACAGGATGCCGGGCTTGCCGATCGTCATCACGGTCTTCTGGCTGCCGTGATCGATCAGTACCCGCTCGAACACTTCGTCCAGGTCGAGGGATTCCCCGGGCGCGTGCTGGAAATACCACTTGAGCTTGCCGGTGTCGGGATCCAGCGCGAGCGTAGAGCTCGAATAAAGCGTCGCCGCGTTGCCAGACTTGCGGCTGGCTCGCATCCACGGCTTGGTCTGAGCGACGCCCCAGTACGTGGTGTTCAGTTCCGGATCGTAGGTGCCGGCGATCCAGGTGTCGCCACCGCCGCGCAGCAGGTTGGGCAGGCCGTTCCAGGTGTCGCCGCCGGGCTCGCTCTCGAGCGCGGTGGTATGAAAGGTCCAGTCGCGCACTCCGGTCGTCGCATCGAAGGCGCTGATGAAGCAGTTGGTCTCAGAGTAGTTGTCGCAGCCCATCAGCCCCACGAGCACCTTGCCGTGGATCACCATCAGGCCACCGGTCTCGCCCTTGGGTGGTCCGTCGATGACGGCCTCCCAGACGATCTTGCCGGTGCGCGCATCGAGGGCGTGCAGCTTCGCATCGTAAGTCGCAACGTACACCTTGTCCTGGTAGAGCCCGATGCTGCGCGTGCCGCCATAGGCCACGGTCGACGCCGGTCCGATCCGGTTTTCCCACAGCAGCTCGCCGGTCCGGGCATCGAGCGCCTGGACCGTGTTCTGGGTGTTGGACAGAAAGATGACCCCGTCGTGCACGATCGGAGTCACCTCCGATGCGCCGCCTTCGTTCATCGCCCAGGCCCACTTGAGCTGCAGCGTACCGACGTTGCGGGTATTGATCTGCTTAAGTGGACTGTAGCTCCAGCCCTGGTACGTGCGGCGATACATCAGCCACTCGCCGTCGGCGGGATGCGTCAGCATCGCGTCGGTGACGGGCACGTAGTGCTGCAGGGAACCGGCGACGGTCAGGCCCCAGTGCTCCGCCGGCGGCGGGGCGGGGCGCTGACGCGAGGGCGTGGCCGTCAGCAGGCCCTCAGGCGCCTGACCATTGGCGATCGCCGCGACGGTGACTCCGGCGCCGCTCACCAGAGGCTCCGCGCCGGCTTTTGCGCCGTTGGCCTGGAGCAGGTAGGCGGTGATGCCGGCATACGTGGACGCACCGAGGGCGCCCGGATTGCCCGCCGGCATCGACTTGGAAATGTACTCGTACAGCTGCTGGGTGGTCTTCGGACCCCAGGAGCCCATGAATGGGCTGCCGGTCAGCGCCGGCCCGGCCCCACCCGCCAGCGTAGCCCCGTGGCAGGCGGCGCAATTGATCGCGTAGTCATTCTGGCCCGCCTGGGCCTGGGAAAGGGTGTAGGCGCCGGGCACGGAATCCGCCGCGACCGCGCACGTTGCGCCGGCCAGGCCAGCGGCTACCGCGGCGGCGATCAGGAAGGGAGCGGACGCAGACATGCGGGGGATCCTCTCTGGAGGGGAATGGTCTTCAGGCGGGCCTTAAGGCTGATGCGGGGCTTCGAGCCAGCCCCACAGGGTTCCGTCCGGTGCCTTGACGCTTTCGATCTGGACGTAGAGCGAATTGCGGCGCAGTGCAGTGACCTGCTCCGGGCTCAAGCTCAGCTTGCCGGAAATCGCACCAGCGACCTCGTGCGGGACTGTGAGATCACCGATCACGGGTCCTGGCACACCCATCGCGAGGCCCATCCGCACATGAGCGGTAGTGGCCTGCGAGGACAGGTCGGTGAAATTGCCGGTCACGGTGAGGGTGTCACCGTCCAGCGATGCCGACACGGTGCCAGTCCCGACCACGTTGCCCCGGGTGGCGGGTGTCGACGGGCACGGGTCCAGTTGACCCTGAAAGCTCGGTGCGGCGGCCCAGGTCGGCGCCAGTCCCAGTACCAGCATGGCCCCGACGGCTACGATTGCGCGAAGATTCCTGCGCTCGCGTGACATGGCTTCTACTACCCCCGCTGCTTTGTCGTCACAGCATGGCCGCCAGCATAGCAGGCCGGTCAGTGGCTTATCGAGCGGTCCGCGGGTAGCATTGGCCAACAAGAATCGGGGGACTCATTCATGCGTCATGTATTCCTCGCTGCCGCCCTGGCGGTGGTGGCACCTCTGGCCGCCCAGGCGGCCGCAATCACGGTCTTTTCGCCAGGTGTCACGACCGCGGGCCTGCGCAAGCTCGCCAATGCGTGGACGATCGAGACCGGCAACCGGGTCGACATCATCGGCGGAACGATCGGTGCGGTGAAGGATGACGTGACCACTGGCATGCCAGGGGACATCGTGATGCTGCCCAACGCCGACCTGAAGGATGTCGCAGCCAAGCTCAAGCCCGGTTCGACGGTACCGGTCGGGCGCATCCTGTTCGGGCTGATCGTGAAGAGCGGCGCGCCGCACCCCGATATCTCGAGCCCTTCTAAGTTCGCGGCGGCACTGAAGGCCGCCAGCGGAGTGGGCTTCAATGATCCGGCGACCAAGAGCCTTGGCGGACAGATGGTGTTCGATCTGCTGCAGCGACCGCAGTTCAAGGGCGTCAATGGCGTGCCGCTGAAGCAGGGTGCGGCGGGCGGCGTCGCCGACGGCACGGTTCCAATGGCCGGCGGTACGCGCAGCGAGCAGCTCGGAAACCCCAGCATCGAGCTGGTCGGGCTGTTCCCGGACGCCCTCAAGATGCGCATCGACATGGCTGCCGCGACGCTGGCAGACGCCAGGGAGCCGGCGCTGGCGGATGCGTTCCTGCATTACATCGCGCGGGCCGAGGCGGCGCAGGCCTGGAACGATTGCGGTGTCGTCGCACCGACGCTGAAAGGACAGCCCGCGATGGGGCAGTGCTACACGCCCCTGCCGACGATGGCTCTCCCGCCGACCGCCGATGAGGTCCGGGCGCCTCGTCCGGCCCGCGCGCGTGGCATTCCGACGGCGCTCGCAATCGAGGGTGCGCAGACCGCGATCGCAACCTGCCTGCTGACGAACTACAAGGTCACTGCGCTGGTCGTGGACGCAGCCGGCGTACCGATCACGATGATCTCCGGGGATGGCGCCGCCGCCGTCACGCAGCGCATCGCGATGGGCAAGGCCCAGACCGTGATCAAGTACAAGACGACCAGCGGAGCCGCTGCCGCCCGGGCGGCGAGCGATCCGGCCTTCATGGCGCAGCTGGCCGCCGATCCGCAGGTGGGTCCGCCGCGCCAGGGCGCCGTTCCGATCATCGTCGGCGGAGAGATGATCGGTGCGTTTGCGGTATCGGGCGCCCCGGGCGGCGACCGGGACGAACCGTGCGCGATCGCGGGGCTTGCCAGGATTCAGAATCGATTGCAGTAGTGGCCTGGCTGGCGTGAGCCGCGCGATGCGGGGGACCGGGTTGATGGCTGCGCTCATGGCAGCCGGGCTGCTCGTGATGCAGGCGGCCGCGGCTTCGGCTGCGGAGGCACCGATCCCGCGGCTGGTCCACCAGGACGGCCGCCATGCGCTCTTCGTCAATGACGCGCCGTACCTGATCCTCGGCGCCGAGGTCAACAACTCGAGCGGCTGGCCATCGCAGTTGCCCCAGGTCTGGCCGGCCATCGACTACCTGCACGCCAACACCGTGCTGATGCCGGTGTATTGGGAGCAGTTCGAAGCGCAGCCCGGGCAGTACGATTACAGCGTCGTGGACACGCTGCTCGCGCAGGCACGCGCGCATCAGGTGCACCTGATCCTGCTGTGGTTCGGCACCTGGAAGAACGGCAGTCCGCACTACGTCCCGGAGTGGATCAAGCTCGCCGGCGATCGCTATCCACGCGTGCAGGATCGATTCGGCCATCCGATCGATGCGCTCTCGCCGTTCGGTACTGCGACGCTGGAGGCCGACAAGCGCGCCTTTGGCGCGCTCATGCATCACCTGAAGGCCGCCGATCCGCAGCGCACCGTGCTGATGGTGCAGGTCGAGAACGAGACCGGCAACTATGGCGCGCTGCGTGACTACTCGCCTGCCGCGGAGCAGCTGTACACGGCTCCGGTGCCGGCCGACGTGCTGGCCGCGATGGCAGTCCAGCCGACCGTCGCGGCGCCCACGTGGCAGCAGGCTTTCGGCGCGGATTCCGAAGTCTTCTTCAACGCCTGGGCGGTGTCACGGTACGTAGGTCAGGTGGCGGCTGCCGGCAAGGCCGAGTACCCGCTGCCGCTGTTCGCCAATGCGGCGCTGCGTGATCCGATCAAGCCAGGCGCGCCCGGCAGCTACGAGAGCGGGGGCCCGATCGACAATGTCATTCCAATCTGGAAGCTCAATGCACCGGCACTGGACCTGCTGGGCCCCGACGTCTACGCGCCCGACCTGCCGACCTACCGCAAGCAGCTCGATCTGTATGGTCGCGCCGATAATGCGCTGTTCCTGCCGGAGACTGGTGGCAGCCCGCGATTCCTATTCTTCGTACTCGGGCACGGAGGGATTGGATTCGCGCCATTCGGCATCGACTTCACGCGCACGCCCGTCTATCCCGATGCCGCGCGACCCCGGGAGGAATCGCTGACTCCCTGGTCGCGAACGGGCACGAAGGAATTCGTCGCGCCGTTCGAACCGCTGTACCGCCTGTTCGCACCGATGGCTCCGGAACTGGCGCGCCTGAATTTCGAAGGCCGGCTGCAGGCCACCGGCGAGGAGCAGGGTCGCCTGACGCAGACGCTGCACTTCGGTGCCTGGGACGCGCTCGTTTCCTATGGAGTCTGGGCTCGCAATGGCGCTCCGATGGGCAATCCGCAGCCGATCGGCGCGGCACTGGTGGGGCAGCTCGCTGACAATCAATTCCTCGTCAGCGGCTTCCATGCGCGCATCGATTTCCGCCCCGTTCGTCCGGAGCTGCAGCGTCAGTTCCTGCGGGTCGAGGAAGGCACTTATGAGAACGGCAGCTTCCGGTTCCAGCGCGTGCTGAACGGCGATCAGACCGACGGCGGACTCGACTTTTTCGCCGATCCGCTCGTGCTGCGGGTGTCGCTGGCGAGCTATTGAGCCGCCGGGTGCGCTCGCATACCATGGACTGGCTTTGCCGCGGCGCCGGGGGGTGTCTTGGGATTTCGGGCCGCCGCACTCAATTCCAAATCCAACAGGAGTTCCTGCCATGCGTCTGCCACCCTTGATCGGCGTTGCGGCCGCCAGCCTGTTGCTGGCCAGCCCGATGATCCGAGCGGAAACCATCGACCAGCTGACCAGCAGCGGACCGACCACGAAGTCGATCGCGCTGCCCGATCCCACGCACATTCCGATCGTGTTCGGCAAGGACATCCCGTGGAAGGGCGATCCGAAGGGTGAGCAGATCGCGGCGCTGTTCGGAGCCGAGGACCAACCCGGCATCTACGGCTTGCTGATCAAGTGGAATCCGGGCGCCAACAGCAAACCGCACTCCCATTCCAAGCCGCGCTACATCTACGTCGTCGCCGGCACCTGGTGGGTGAATTCGAGCACCACCTACGACAAGACCAAGATGTATCCGGTTCCAGCGGGGAGTTTCGTCACGGACATTCCTGACACCATCCATTGGGACGGCGCGAAGCAGGGGGATACCGCCTGCATCATCCTGCTGGTCGGCGAGGGCCCGATGGTGACCACGACCTACGTACAGAAGGATCCGAACAGCCCGGTGTTCACGGCTCCTGCCAAGTAGCCCGAAGCACACGAAAAATCGAACCAGGAAATCTCATCAAGGAGCATCTCTCATGCGTCTGTCATCCCTGATCGGCATCGCGGCCTGCGGCATCGTGCTGGCCACCCCCTTGTTCGCGGAAACCCAGGAGCAGCTGCTCAACAGCGGTCCGACGACGACGTCGATCGCACTGCCCGATCCGACCCACATCCCGATCGTGTTCGGCAAGGACTTCAAGTGGAAAGGGGACCCGGCGCATGAGCAGCAGGCGCCCCTGTTCGGTGATCCGGATCAGCCCGGAATCTACGGCGTGCTGATCAAGTGGAATCCGGGTGCGAACAGCACCCCGCATTTCCACTCGACCGTGCGCTACATCTACGTCGTGTCGGGCACCTGGTGGGTGAGTTCGAGCACGACCTATGATAAGTCCAAGATGTACCCGATCCCGGCCGGCAGCTTCGTCACCGATGTGACCGACACGATCCATTGGGACGGCGCCAAGGCGGAGACCGGACCGGTCGTGCTGCTGCTGGTGGGCGTCGGACCGATGAAGACCACACGCTATACGCAGAAGGATCCGAACAGCCCGGTATACACGCCCGATACCAAGTAGCTCCCGTTGCCCTGAGCTGCGCCGCCCGGAAGGGGCGGCGCAGTGCGGTCCCCGCGCGCCTTGGACCGATGCGTCAAGGATTGGGCTCGAAGTTGTGCATGCCCTCCGGGCGCGGATTGATCGCGATGCGTGTGTCGATCGTGGTGCCGCTCCAGGTGGCGCGATGGAAGCGCCCCTGCGGCGCATACACGACATCTCCGGGCTCAGCGGTGAATACCTTCATGCCCTCCATTTTGTAATCAATCGTGCCTTCGGCGATGAACCAGAACTCGTTGTAGTCGATGTGAAAGTGGCCCTGGTTGGTATCCGGCGGCGTCGGGAAGCCATGGCCGCGGATGATGTTCATGAAGTTCCCGTTCTCGTTGACGAAGGCGAAGTCCCCGAGTGGCTTGGCCGGATTGTTGACGAAGTCCTGTTCGAAGTCGACGTAGAGCTTATTGACCCCGGTGTACGGGTCCGGCGGCGTGGTGTATCGGGTCTTGACGTACACCTTGCCCGGTGGCGCCGCCGGTGGGGCGGCATTGCCGTCGATCGGATACAGCGGGGTCCGGCCGCTGCGCACGACCTCGAAGCGCAATGACGGCTCTGTGCCCACGGTCTCCATGCTGTAAGGCGTGCGATAGGGCACCTGCACCAGGAAGCCCTTGGTGGCCACGAACGGCTGCTGGCCCTGGATGGTGAAGCGGATCTGTCCGCTCCATACCACGAAGAAGATCCGGTCGTCGGCCCAGAACAGGGTGCGCGTCTTCTCGCCAGGTGCCATCTGGATGTACTTCGCGTCGTAGTCCTGATCGAGCACGATCTGCTCGGTCCACGAAGGTTGACCCTGATGTGTGGCCAGGATTTCTCGCAGCCGCCAGACCGGCTTGTTGGGCGCTTTCCAGGGGCTCGGTGCGGTGGATTTCGGTGCCCAGGTATACCAGCTCGGTGGCGGAGTCGGTGGCGGGGGCGGCGTGACCGCCGACTGCTGGGCCAGGACCTGCGGAACGTGCAGCATCCCGAGCGCAGCTAGGGTCCCAAGGCAGGCCCGCAGGCGGCTCGATTGAATGCGGCAGGCTGAGTGCGCCATGAGGACCCCCGTTCTTATGCTATGGAAGCTCGTATAATACGCGTCCGACCTCATTCCAATAAGCGTAGGGGTGTCCCATGAAGAGAATCTGGCTGCTCACGGCCACGGGTCTGCTCGGCGCGGGCCAGGCGATGGCACAGGCACCGGCGAGCGCGCCGGCACCCGCACCCGCACCTTCACCGACGATCGCTGCAGCACCCACCAACGACGAGGTGCGTGCGCCCCGTCCCGCGCGCGCACGCGGAATTCCGACGGCGCTTGCCATCGAGGGCGCGCAGACCGCCATCGCGACCTGCCTCGGCAATGGCTACAAGGTGACCGCACTGATCGTCGATTCCGGCGGCGTGCCGATCGAATTGATCTCCGGCGACGGCGCGGCGGCGATCACGCAGCGGATCGCGATGGGAAAGGCGCAGAGCGTACTCAAGTACAAGACCACCAGCGGTGAAGTGGCCGCGAAGGCCGCCAGCGATGCAGCCTTCATGGCGCAGGTCGTCGCCGATCCGCTGATCGGCACCCCGCGGCAGGGCGCGGTTCCGATCACCGTCGGTGGCGAGCTGGTCGGCGCATTCGCGGTGTCCGGCGCGCCTGGCGGCGACAAGGACGAGGTGTGCACGAAGGCCGGACTGGCGAAGATCCAGGATCGGCTGCAATAGGTAATTCGGCCGGCCGGCCCGACGGGCCGGCCGGTCCTGTCAGTGCTGCAGGATGAATTTCTGCAGCCGCTTTCCGGTATCGACCTCGCCCGTATAGAGGTTGCCCTTGGAATCGATGCCGATCTGGTGAACCCAGTGGAACTGGCCGGCATTGCGGCCACTGTGTCCGAAGCTGCCCACTTCAACGCCATCGCTGCGGCGCACGATGGCGATGCGGTTGTTCTCGCCATCCACCACGAACAGATATTTCTGCTGCGGGTCGCGTGAGAACGTCAGTGTCCACGTCGAGCCATTGCCGAGCGTGCTGGTGCGCAGCGAGAACTCGGATACGAACTTGCCCTGCCGCGTGAACACCTGCACGCGATTGTTGTGCCGGTCGCAGACGTACACCAGTCCGTCGGAGGACAGGCGTACGCAATGCACCGGCGAGCGGAACTGCTTGTCCGGAGGATCGCCTGGGGCGTATGCCGGGATGGACCCTGCCGCGGGCACGTCGCCCTCGACGCCCTCGATCGTGTTCGTGACCTCGCTCAAAGGAATGCCGTAGGCTCCCCAGCCACGCTTGAACTGGCCGGTGTTCGAGTCGTAGACGACGACCCGATTGTTCAGGTAGCCATCGGCCAGGTACACCTCGTGCGCCGATTCATCGACGTCGATGCCCGCTACGCGACCGAGCATCGTGGTGTCCTGGTTGTTCTTGCGCTCCTTGGTCTTGCGGCCGATCTCGAGCAGCTGCTTGCCGTCCGGGGTGAACTTGAGCACCTGACGGTCGTCCACGCTCGAGCCACTGATCCATACATTGCCACCTTTTTCGACCCAGATCGCATGCTCCCCGCTCGGCCAGTCCGGCACGAATCCGGGGCCGCCCCAGGACCGGATGAGCTTGCCGGCAGTATCGAACTCGAGCACCGCTGGGGTGGTCACGCAGCAGTCATTGCGCGGCGGCGTCTGCGATGCCCCGAGCTCGTCCTTGGTGGACGAGTGGGGTCGCTGCAGTACCCAGACATGGTCCTGGCTGTCGACGGCGATACCGGCCACCTGTCCCATGATCCAGTTGTTCGGCAGCTCCTGCGGCCAGAAGGGATCAACCTTGTACCGCGGGACATCATCGCCAGCGGCGTGCAATGGAGCGGCCGCGCAGGCGCCCAGCAATGTGAGTCCGAGCACCGCACTTCGGAGTCGCAGCATGAGCCATCCCCCCAATTCGTCGTTGTTCTGGTTAGTCTCGGTTCGTGGAATCGGCGCTGAGCCCTGGGCCGTTCAGCGCTTCACGCCGAAGGCGTAGACATGCGCGTCGTGCGTGACGATGAATACCTTGCCCAATGCGACGACCGGCTCGTTGAAATGGACCCAGTCGGTGATCGTCTTGCCGCTGGAGTACAGCTGCTTGCCGGTCTCGGCATCGAACGCGTACAGCACCAGGTTGCTGACCGGCGTGGCGCGATAAACCGCACCGGTCGTCGTCGCGTCACGCGGCGTGCCGTCGGGCATCGGTGTGTTCTGCAGCGCCTGGCCGCCGGTCTGGGTCGCAAACACGATGCCGTTCGCGACCGTCGGCGGATCCGGCATGACCATGTCCGGCGAAGTCCACGTCGGGATCTCCGTGAGCTTGTCGCCATCCGCGACCACTTCGACCGCCATGATGCTGCCGTTCGGGACCGGGCCACTCGTGAACTTGAATGGCGCCACCTTGGTCGACTGCGGTCCCCACATCGGCGTATAGATGAATCGCCGACCCGCGGGTGACTGATAGGTCGCGATTCCGCCCCAGACGCCCTGGCTCGGCTGGGTCCCCGAGGCCGCGTCGTTGCCCAGCTGCGGACCCTGGTACAGCGGTGTCGAATGATTCTCGGATGGCCCGCCGCCGAGGTCACTGGTATCGAGCAGGTCGATGACCGATTCCTTGCCGGCGACCGCGACCAGTGTCTTGCCCGCGAACGGGAACACGATCGGGCTGGCCGACCAGTCAAGATCCTTGGCGTTCATGTAGCGCCAGTTCTTCGGCGTGAACATGTCCATCAGCCGCGTCGCCTTCGGTGCAAGCATCAGCACGCTGATGCCATATTGGCCCGAGGCCGGATCGACGAAGCCGTCGGCGGTTTCGATCAGCAGGGTGTTGTTCGGGCCCTTTGTTACGCCGCCACGGCCCCAGGGGCCGGCCGGCCGGCCGTTGCTGGTGTAGAAATGGGTCACCTGCGGATGCGCAGGGTCGTGCACATCGACCGCGGTGACCATCCCCGGATCGATGGGCGGGCCGACCATCGGTCGGCGTCCAGGCGGGGTAGGCGCCGGCTGCGCACCCGGGTTCAGCGTCTCGGCGGCCATCATGGGTGAATTCGGATCGACCAGCTCGCCGCAGCCGCGCGCGTTGGTCGTATAGACCACGTTGTCGATGATGTTCAGGCCCCAGGCGCGCGCGAACGGCGCGACCATCTCGGTGGGTGCCAGGCGCTCCGATCCGTCGCCCAGCGCCGCCCCGCGCAGCTTGCCGTCGCTGGTCAGAAAGTAGATCACGCCATTGGCCTTGTCGATGGCCGGAGCGCCGTTGGCGGTGTTCGAGCACAGCCAGGTACCGGGGCGTCCCGGCTGGATCGGATTCGGATAGGTCTTCTGCCACAGCACCTTTCCGGTGTCGGTATCCAGCGCGAACAGCGTGTCATCAGCGCCGAGCAGGTACAGCAGGTTCTTCGGGCCCGCGGCGGTGGGAACGCCGGCCGCGACGACTGGTGGGCTCAAGGTGGCGAGCGCCACGGCGGTCGGCGGTGTCGAGAGCTGCGTGCTCCATTGCACCTTGAGCTTCGACACGTTGGTCTTGTCGAGCGTGGTCTCACCGCGGTTCCAGCCGGTGCGCTCCTGATCGTAGCCATAGGTGGGCCAGTCGTTCGCGGGCGGCGCGGCCGCGCCGCTCTGCGCGAAACTCGGCGCGGGGCCGAGCAGCGCCAACAGCAGCACCGGGAGCAGGGCAGGATGGATCTTTGACATGCGGTCCTCGTTAGTGGCTCGGCTTCTTGGCGTCGAAGTGAATGCTTTCCAGGCTCTGCGCATCGTCGGTCAATTCCTTCGCACCCGCGGGAAGCTGATTGACCGACAGCACGTATGCAGTCAGGTCGGCTGCCACCTGGCCGCTCAGGGTCCCCGGATTGCTTTGCGGCATCGTCGTGTGGATGCGGTCGAACAGGGCCGTAAGAGACAGACCGTCCCAGTCGTTCAGGAACATCTTGCCCGTCAGCGCCGGCGCATCCGTACCATTGCCAGCCAGCGTTTCCCCATGGCAGGTGGCACAGCGGCTAGCGTATTCTGTCGCACCGCGCTGCGCCTGCTCGGCCGTGAAGACGCCGTCCCAGATCGAATGCCCGGCTTCCTGCGCGCGCAGCGCGCGCGCCGCAATTGCGCTGATGGCCAGCAGGCCGATCGCGGCAGCCAGCGGCAGCACGCGTCCGGCCCTACCCTTAAGCGGTCGCGGTGGACGTATCACGGGCATGACGATCCTCTCGAGCTCAGGCGCTGGCGGCAGGAGGCGCGGCCAGGCGCACCTGCAGCGTCTTGCGCAGGTAGTTGACGTTCGCGGCGAGTGTGTCACCGATGCTGCCGCCGCCGTCGCCCGGCCTTGGCGCATCGACGTCCACCATGACCCAACCCTTCCATTTCCGTTCGCGTATCACCTGGAAGATACCGGGGAAATCCACTCCGCCGTAGGCCCCCATCGTGCCCCAGATATTGCCGCTGGAATAGTCCTGCGGCGGGGGAGTGGACTTGTTGCCGCGATACTTCGCGTAGGTATCCTTCAGGTGGAACTCGGCGATTCGCGGCAGGAATTCCTTGACCATCTGCACGACGTCCATACCGCCGAGCACGTTATGTCCCGTATCGAGCGTCAGCCACACATAGCGCGGATCGGTGAGTTCCATGACGCGGCGGAACTCATGTTCGCGCTCCATCGGTCCCCAGATATGCGGATGCGGGCCCAGACGCACGCCATGGGCACTGGTCTGTCGGCCGATCTCGTTGAGCGTATCGGCAAGCTTCTTGAGTTGATCGTCGCTGGGTCCACCCGGCGGGCGGCCGCCGAGGTTGGTCTTCCAATGGTCACAGCCCGCAGGCGCCAGAAAATCGCGCGCAAAGCTCACCATGTCCCGGACCAGCTGGTCATGCCCTTCCTCGCCAAGCCAGGGAAAAGGGCCGGTGCCAAAGGGAGATGCGGCGGCCGCGGCGCCGCCAGCGGCTGGAGCGGCCGGGGCAGGCGCCGGGCCCCGCCGCGGCAGATCCCCGACATCCACCAGCGTGACGCCCGCCAGGTCGCACAGGCGCTTGAGCGCCAGCGGTTGATCGATGTACGGGGCGGCCTGATCCGAATACGGCTCCAGCCCCTGGAATCCATAGCGCTTCACGTCCGCCAGAATGCGCGGAATATCCGTGATGTTCTTCATGCGCCCGTTGGACCATTCACCCCAGGTCGAACCAGTGATTCCGAAGCGGATATCGGGATTGACCGGGTCGAGCGCGTGGGAGTCCGCGGCCCAGACGCGAGCGATGCCGACGCTGCCGATTGCGGCCGCCGCGCCCGAACACGCCAGCGCCGAGCTCAGGAAGTCCCGCCGGTTCACGGGGCGATTTGCGTGATCTGCATCCATGGACAGTGCTCCCCTTGTAGTTATTCAGCGCTCGCGGCTCCGCCGCCGCGCCGGCCCACCCACCTGCCGGAATTTTAAGACAAAAACGGATTGCGACCCAGCGGCCCGAGGGCCGCCAGCGACACGGCCACGTCCGGCGTCAGATCGTCACGTTGCCGGCCTTTGCTGCCCTGACCAGGTGATCGGCCGCGCGGTAGGCCAAGGCCGAAATCGTCATGGTCGGGTGGTTGCGGCCGCCGGTGACGAAGCTGCTGCCGTCCACTATGAACAGGTTCGGCACGTCGTGCGCACGGTGGTACTTGTTCACGACCGACCTGGACGGATCGTTGCCCATCCGGCAGGTACCGCGGGAATGCGCGCCGCCACGGCTGTCAGAGACCTGATCGCGCCAGATCTCGGTCGCGCCTGCCGCCTGCAGCACGTCCACCGACCGGTCGATGAAGAACTGCATCGCCTTGAAGTCGTTCTCATGACTGCTCGAGGTGATGCGCATCGCCGGCAGTCCCCAGGCGTCCTTGACGTCCGGATCCAGATCGACCCGATTGGTTTCGACCGGCAGCTGCGAGATGAAGTTGGAAACATCGAGGCGGTGGTTGGCCTGCGTAAGGAGCGCCTTCTTGTAGCCCGCACCCCAGCTCGGCGCATTGTGCGCGCCGCGCAGCCCGTATTCGATCGGAGTCGTGAACCCGCGCGCGGTCATGCGGCCGCCGCCGTAGAAGCCGCGCTTCTGCGCATCGTTCGGCACGTAGTCGACGATGGCCGCACCGGTGACGCAACCCTTGTACTCGTTGAGCGGATGCTCGAACAGGCCGGAAGCGCCGCCACCATTGCCGCTCATCAGGTACCGCCCGACCACGCCGCTGGAATTCGCGAGCCCGTTCGGAAAGCGCTTCGAGCTCGACAGCAGCAACAGGCGCGGCGTCTCGGTGCCGTTGGCGCTGAGCACGACCACCTTGGCCTTCTGGAACTGCTCGCGCTGCTGGTCGTCGAAGTAGACCGCGCCGGTGACCTTGCCGGCATCATTCACCGAGATCTCGCGCACATAGCTGTTCGCGCGGATCTCGCAGCGGTTGGTCTTCTCGGCAATCGGCAGCAGCGCCACGGCCGAGCTGGAGCGGGCCTTCACCTGGCAGCCGAAGCCCGAGCACATGCCGCATTGAATGCAGGCCGCGCGTCCGTTGTACGGCTCGGTAATGATTGCCGCGACGTTCGGTACCACGGTAAGTCCGAGCTTGGAGGCGGCGACCTTGAACAGTGCGCCAGAGCTCTTCAAGGGCAGCGCCTTCAACGGGTACGGCTTCGACATCGGTGCCATGAATGGCGTATCGACCCGCTCGCCGCTGATGCCGAGTTCCCATTCCGCCTGCGTGTAGTAGGGCTCGAGTTCCTCGTAGGAGATCGGCCAGTCGGCGACGCCGGTGCCGGCGATCGTGCCGAAGCGGCTGGCCTCGTTGAACTCCCACGGCAGGTGCCGCCAGCTGCTGCCACCATACGTCACCGTTCCGCCACCAACCACGCAGCCATAAGTATGGTTTCCGGGGACGGCTTTTTCGGAGGCATTGCGGCGGAACGTGTTGCGCTGCTTTTTCGGGTCGCTCATCATCGCGTCAGCTGCGTCCGGGTGCCGGTTCAGCAGCTCGTCCTTGTTGAAATCCTGCTCATGTCCGTAGGCGCCCCACGGACCCTGCTCGAGCACGACGACCGAGAATCCCGCGACCGACAGCTGCTTGGCCATCACGGCACCGCCGGCACCTGAACCGATGACCAGGAAGTCGACCTCAGTGGAGGGTGAGTATTTGATCATTGAGATGCTCCCTGTCTAGCGGTCGTAGTAGCCGAAGGGCGGCTTGAACGCGAGCGTGTCTTCGAAGCCGATCAGGTGCCAGCCCACCTTGTCGAAGTTGCCGCCATGCTTCGGGCTCGCGAACATGCCCATGATCGTGTGATCGCGCACCTGCTTGAAGAACGGCGTGGTCTCGATTGCCGTCAGAACCTGGATCTGCTGGGCGGAAGTCAACGCCGAGAACGTCATCGCGCCGGGGACCAGTTCCCTGGACTTGGACTGCAGGTCCTGAATGCCCTGCGTGTAGAGCGGCTGCGCGTCCTGCGCAAAACTCGTCAGCGAGCGATCGATGAAGTGCACCACCCGCGCCTCGCGGGCGCCCGGCGTGTCGTCGGTCGGGAAGATCTGCGCCGACATGGCTTCGATCTCGGCCGCCTGCCCGTCGGAAAAGAACGCGAATTGGGCGGACTGGTGCGCCATCTGCTGGGCCTGCACCACGGCCGGCCAGTTCAGGGCGATCCACGCCGTACTGACACCGGTCATGGAACTGACCAGGAATTGTCGTCGGGTAGTGTCTTCAGCGCTCATGGCTCGCTCCTCAGGGCTGACGTTTGGCGTATCGGGTAATACCGTGGGGTGGGGAGTTGACCGCTCCGTACATCGTGCCGCCGGCATCGACGACGACTCCCTCGCCGGCCGAATCATCCGGCACGAACGCCGTCGGCTGTCCGCTGCGGATGCTGCCGATCCAGACGCCCTTGTGCCAGCCCGGGTGGACGGTCTCGTTGGAATCGGCATCGATCGCGTACAGCGTGTCCTTCTTATCCACATAGAAGCCGGCCGGACGCCCGAATTGGGTCCACTGGTCCAGGAACTTGCCATCCTGATCGAAGATCTGGATGCGCGAGTTGCCCCGGTCGGCGACGAACAAGCGCCCGTGCGAATCGAACGCCAGCGCATGCGGATTGCTGAATTCACTGGGTCCGCTTCCCGCCTGACCCCATTGTTTGATGAATTTCCCGTCCTTGGAGAATTTCACGATCCGCGGCACGCTGCCGGCGGGTATCGTGTTCGGGATTGCGGTGTGGCCGTCGGCGACGAAGATATCGCCGTTGGGAGCGGTGATCACATCAGCCGGTGCCTGGAAATGGCTCTCGTCGCTGCCCCGGACGCCGGCGGTGCCGAGGCGCAGCAGCACCTTGCCTTGCGGGCTCAGTTCGATGACCTGCACGCCGCGGGTTCCGTCCTTGCTCGTGGCCCCGTCCGTGACCCAGATGTTGCCGTGGCGATCGACGTGCAGTCCGTGCGGAAATACGAACAGTCCAGCACCGATGCTGCGGATCGGCTTGCCCGTCGCCGTGTCCAGGAGATTGACGGGCGGGATGTCGGAACCATCGCAACTGTTGACGCCGCAGCGATCGATGGCCCAGATTTCATCGTGCGGACCGCGCTTCACGGCGGCGCTCGATCCCCAGGGGCCGGCCCCGGCGGGTTTGGCCCACTGGTATTCGGGCGCCTGGAAGGGATCTGGCAGCCCGGAGATGGGAGCGTCCGCCGCGCACGCCCACGCGGCCGGCAGCGCACACAGCGCGGTCAGCGCTAACCAGGATTTCGCCATCAACACCCCCCAACAAATAGGACGGCACGCTAGCACCGGGCTCGCAAGCCGTCAAAGCCCAGCTCGCCGGCAGCGCAGCCGGGCGGCGGGCGAGCCTTTCGAGCCCGGTGGGTGGCGCCGGCTTCAGCTCTTCAGGCCACCGGTGGCAGCTTGATGCCGAGCACGTCCCGGAGGTAATTGATGTTGTGCGAGAAATAATCGTCCACGGCCAGATCGAAGCTGAGATTGCCGCCGATCGCATCGAAGCCGTCGTCGCCTTTCCGCGGTCCATCGACGTCGAACACCGCCCAACCCTTGAAGTGGCGTTCGCGCAGCACCTGGAACACGCCCGCGAAGTCCACGCCGCCGCCGCCGAAATTGTGATAGACGCTGGCGGCCCGGTGCATCTCCTGGGTAGGCGTCTCGGTATTGCCACGGTACTTCGCGTACGTATCCTTTAGATGGATTTCGGCGATCCGCGGGAAATAGTCCTTCACGATCTGCACGGCGTCGCCGCCGCCCAGCGTCAGATGCCCGAGATCGGCAGTCATCCACACGTACTTGGGATCGGTCAGCTCCATGACGCGGCGCATGTCCTTTTCGCGCTCGAGCGGACCCCAGATGTGCGGATGCGGCGCCAGCCGGATGCCCATCGCGAGTGTCTGGCGGCCGATCTGGTTGAGGGTGTCGGCGAGCCGCTTGAGCTGCTCGTCGGTCGGGCCTCCCGGGGGGCGGGCGCCCATGTTGACCTTCCAGTGATCGGCGCCGAGGGGCTGCAGGAAATCGCGCGCAAACGCGACATGATCAGCAATGGTTTTCGGGATCTGCTCCGGGTCGATGAAGTTCGTCGACTGACCTTTCTCGCCGTTCGAGGCATCGACGAAGGTGATGCCGGCCTGGTCGAACAGCTTCTTCAGGCCCTGCGGATTGCTGCGCCACACCTCGATTTCCGTGCCATAGGGCTCGATGCCCTGCAGGCCGTATGCGGCAACGCGTGGGATCCAGTAGGCCAGGTCATGGGCCTTGTCGGGGGCAACGCCGCCGCCACCCCAGATCGAGCTGGTGGTGCCGAACAGTATGTCGGGATTGAGCGGATCGAGCGGCAGGTGCTTGATTTTCTTATCCGCTGCCCAGGCGGTTGCCGAGCCGAATACGCCCGCTGCCGCGGCCGCGCCGCCCACGGACAGGGCAGATTTCATGAAATCGCGTCGCGCAGTGCTGCGCAGATCCGTACTTCCGGCCATGTGGATGCTCCCCCTGAAGGAATGGTTTTTCGAATTCTCGGGTGGTCGCGTAGGCGACTCGCCCGGCCGCGGCGGCGATGATTGGGCGCGTTTGTGCCCGAAGTCAAGAGCCCGCATCGGTCGCGCGCCTGCGGCTTGATTTACAGGGCTGGGTGGAAATGCGACAGTGCTCCGAACACGGCGCGGGCGGGACGGGCGGACAAGGGCGGGGGAATCCATGCGTACCACGGCTACGGCCGCGCTTGCGGGCGTGGCAGGAATCTTCCTATTGGTGGTTGCATTGCTGGCGCCGCCGGCGCGGGCGCAGCAGAGCGCGCCGAACGTGCAGTTCGCCTGGAGTCCGAAGCTGGACGCGTTGCCGGGCTACGGCTCCAACAAGCCTGTTACGCGACTGCGGGAGGTATTGGCCGCGCACCAGGGCCAGGCCCACTGGCGGGAAGACGTCGTCGAGACGCAGCGCTGGGATGCCCACTGGATTCAGATGGCACCGGGCGAGAAGACCCGTGCACAGTTCTATGGAGATGACCGCACCGTGTGGGTCGTCTGGGGCGGGAGGATCCGGTTCACGATCGCCGGCCAGCAGCCATTTGTCGCCGCCAAGGGCTTCATCGTCCAGGCGCCGGCGCGCGTCGCGTACCGCCTGGAGACGGTCGGCGATGAGCCCTCGCTGCGCTTCGAGGTCACGCACGCGGGCCGCGAGCCGCTGTTTCCGGCAGACGACGGTGCTCCGGCTCCTCCCGACAGACCTGACGTTCACTACATCAAGATCAGCTCGCCGACCCCGCCGGCCGTCTACTCAGGCGTGAACCGGCCCTACGTCGATTTCCTCAAGGACGTCGTAGCCGCCGATCCAACGCATGGACCGAAGGACGGCTCGACCGTTCGCGATGATGACATGTACGTCAACATCATCCGCGGCCAGGGTGTACCGCTGCCCCCGGAGACGAACCGCGGTCACTACCATGTCGCGGTGGACGAATTCTGGTTCATCCTGGAAGGCAGGATGGACTATCTGTTCGAAGGGGTGGGACTGGTAACCGCCGATGCCGGCGACGTGGCGTTCACGCCGCCCTACCGGTGGCATCGCGCCAGCTGGCACGAGGGGCAGATGGACACGCGGTTGTCCTTCAACAACCGGCCCGGACTGTTCCACAACTTCGGCGAGCACGCGAACGCGCGGCAATAGCGCGTCCGACTGGGGAATCGACATGCGTATTTCGGGTCCTTTATTCGCCGGCATGCTCGCAATGTGCGCGCTGCCTGTCGTTGCGCAGCAGGATCATGTGTGGATGGCATGGGCACCCAAACCTACGGTCCTGCCAGACTATGGCGCAAACAAGCCCGTGACGCGCCTCCCGGAGGTCCGGGCCGCGCACCAGGGGAAGGACAGCTGGAGTCAAGACGTCGTCGTGACGCGCCGCTTCACAGCGCGGTGGATCCAGATGGCACCTGGGGAGACGACCCGCGAGCAGTTCTGGGGTGATGATCGGACCGTATGGGTCGTATGGGGCGGCCAGATCCGCTTTCACATCCAGGGCCAGCAGCCGTTCGTGGCTGGCAAGGGTTTCCTGGTTCAGGTTCCCTATCGCGTCCCTTACAGTCTCGAAACCGTCGGCGATCAGCCCGCGCTGCGCTTCGAGGTCACCCATACCGGTCGCCTGCCGTCCTACCCCGCGAATCACGACGAGCCGCAGCCGCCGAGCCTGCCAGGCGTGCACTACATCCGGATCAGCCGCGATCTGTCGATGGACCGCTACGACGAGCGCAATCGCATGGTCGTGGATTTCTTCAAGGACGTAGTCGCGAAATATCCGAACGGCGCTCCACCACAGCCGCTGTTCACCGACTTCGACGATGGCCTGGTCGACATCATCCGGGGCCAGGGCGTGCCGACCCCGCCGGAGAGCAATCGCGGCCATTTTCATATCGGCAACGACGAATTCTGGTTCATCCTCGAGGGCAAGTGCGACTACCTGATCGAGGGGGTAGGGCTGTTGACGGCGAATCAGGGCGATATCGTGTTCGTGCCGCCGAGCCGCTGGCATCGCGCCAGCTGGCATGAGGGGCAGATGGACACGAGGCTGTCGTTCAATACGCGCCCGAGCATGCTGCACAACTACGGCGCAGACGCGAACGGACGCCAATAGGGTCGGCGCGGGCCCACGCGCGTCTTTCGGGGTCCGAACGCACCTGCACCATCGCGCGCTGCTGCTCATCGCCATCGCCTGCATGGGGGTGCTGGCGGTGCAGCTGGTGCGCCATCGACCACGCTGGATCGAGACGCCGCAGCTGGGCGCCGTGCGGGCGTTTCCGGCGTGGTTCGGCCAGCGCGGTTTCGTCTATGTCTTCTCCGGCGCGTCGGGCTGGGATGCCGGCGACGAACGGGTGGCCCGCAGGCTCGCGCTGCGTGGCAACTATGTCGCCGGACTCGACGCGCCGAAATTCCTCGACCGCCTGAATCGGCTGCATCCCGGCTGCGTTTACCTCCCCGGAATGCTCGAGAACTACAGCCACGCCGAGCAGCTCGCGGCGCGGACCGCGCGTTTCTCTGAGAGCCTGCTGCTCGGACATTCCCTGGGTGGCACGCTGGTCTACGTGGCGCAGCTGCAGGCGCCGGCTCTGGCCCTGCGCGCGGCGATCGGTGTGGATCCGGAGCCGCGGCTGGCACTGCAGGTTCCATTGTGCGATCACCCGGCCCGTGCGCGCACGGCGGATGGCCTCACGCTCGTGCCTGAAGCCCTGAGTCATACGGTACCGGCCCGGCTGCTCGTCGATCGTTGCGCGAGTCCGGTCCAGCGCAGCTTCGTCGCGGCAGTGGGGCGAGCGGACCGCGCCGCCGCATCAAGGCCGGATGGCGCGCCGATGCAGACGGCGCAGTGCGAGGACTATTCCGGGGCGCTGGCCGGCATCGACGCCGAGCGGGAGCGCAGTGGCATCGACGAGCTGCCGATTGTGGAAGTACCGGCCTCCCCGGCCACCAGTCCGATGTTCGCGATCATCTACTCCGGCGACGGCGGATGGCGCGACCTGGATCGCACGCTGGCCGACGTTCTGGCCTCGAGGGGGGTCAGCGTGGTCGGCATCGATGTGCTGCGCTATTACTGGAGAGCAAAATCGCCGCGTGCCGCCGCCGCGGATCTGGCGCGTGTCATCCGCTACTACCGGCAGGCCTGGCAGCGCCAGCGCGTGATCCTGATCGGCTTCTCGTTCGGTGCCGACGTGCTGCCGTTTTTGGTCGACCGGCTGCCGTCCGACGTGCGCGCCGAGCTCAGCCTGGTGACGCTGCTCTCGCCCGAGCGCACGACGGCGTTTGAGGTGGAGCCGCGAGGCTGGTTCGGACGTCCGAGCCGTGCCGGTGTGCCGGTAGAGCCCATGCTGCAACGCCTCGGCACGCTGCGAGTGCAGTGCATCTACGGCGCCGACGAGGCGGACACCAGCCTGTGCACGACGAGCGCGGCACGAGCGCACCAGATCGTGCGCAAACCCGGCGGACATCATTTCGACGCGGACTACGGCGAACTGGCGAATGACATCCTGGCCGCCGCACGCTGAAGAATGCCGTAACGCTTGCAGGGGCGGCCAGCGACTGGCAACCTCGGGCGACAATTCAATCAAGAGCGATCCGCTGGTGCCATCCATGCAAGGTTCGTTGCTGCGCTTCTATGTGCACGAATACCAGCGCGTGAACCAGCGACTGCTCTGGGAGTGGCTGCTGCGCCAGGCCGACCGCCTGTCGATCCATGGTGGCGTCGCGGTGCGCACCATGGCGGGCTGCGGCCGGCGGCAGGCATTGCGCGAGCAGCCGTTCATGGAACCGACGGGAAGCTTCACCGTCCAGGTGGATTTCATCGTGGATGACGCAGAGGCGGAACGGCTGCTCGAGGTGGTCCGCCAGGAGAAGATCCGCGTATTCTTCGCGCGCCTTCCGGCACAGTTCGGCATCCTGAATGCCGACGCGCCGGAATGACCCGTCAACGCATGAGGACCCGAACGATGCCGAGATTCGCCGGATACCTGGTTCTGCCGCTGGCGGCGGTGGCGGCCGCAGCAGCGGGAGCGGCAGCAGCAGCATCGGCAGCGGGAGCGGCAGCGGCGGTGGTGTCCGCTCCTGCGCCTGGGGCTGCGGCCACGCCATCGGCTCTGGCGACACCGCCGGCGCTCGAATACCCACTGCAGCACGGGTACCACGCGATCCGTAGCTTCAAGGCTGCCTCGGGCCTGACCGGGTGGGTGATCCAGTCCCAGGACGGCAGCTATAGCGTCTTCTATTCGACCGCGGATGGTCAGTCCCTGATTGCCGGTGATCTTCTCGACAGCAACGGCGAGAACCTGACCGACCGCTATATCGAGCAGTACGCGCCGGCGCCCGACCTCGCCGCGTTCTGGCCGCGATTCGAGCACGCGAGCAGCATCGTGACCGGGACGCACAGCAATCCGAAATCCGTGATCTACGCGATCATGGATCCGAACTGCATCTTCTGCCACCTGCTGTGGATCGCGCTCAAACCCTATGAGGCGGCTGGCCTGCAGGTACGCTGGGTGCCGGTCGGATTCCTGCACCAGGACTCCGCGCCCAAGGCCGCGGCACTGCTCAGCGGCGGCGAGAGCGCGCTCACGCAGCTGCAGGATCACTTCGACGAGAAGAAGGAAAGTGGTGGTATTGCGGGCATCGCGGTGACGCCGG
Source organism: uncultured Steroidobacteraceae bacterium (assembly GCA_964528845.1). Taxonomy (GTDB): domain Bacteria; phylum Pseudomonadota; class Gammaproteobacteria; order Steroidobacterales; family Steroidobacteraceae; genus FEN-1191. Next base: position 26,297 of record CAZGVE010000014.1, read on the forward strand.
AACTCAAGCGCGAGCTGGACGCCAACCTCGCGCTGATGCGCGACGCGCGGGTGCAGGGCACACCCGGTATCTTTTACCGGACTGCGGCCGGCCAGGTGCGCCGCAAGTCCGGAATGCCAAGTCTCGCAGAGCTGGTCGACATCACCGGGCTGCCGGCGCAGCCGGAGACCAATCCGGAGCTTGCCGAGTTCGGCGCGCTGGCCGCAGCTGCGCCCAAGTAGATCTGAGACGCGCGATGCAAACCCGTTCGATCGGTGGCGTCCAGGTCTCGGCGATCGGCCTCGGCTGCATGAACCTGAGTCATGCCTACGGCAATCCGCCATCGCGTGAATCGGCGCTGGCGCTGCTGCACCGGGCCCTCGAACTCGGCATCACGCATTTCGACACCGCGGCGCTGTACGGGTTCGGCAGCAACGAGGAACTGGTCGGGCCGGCACTCAAGGCCGCCCGCCAGCGCATCTTCCTGGCGAGCAAGTGCGGTGCCACCGGCGTGGACGGGCGCCGGGTCATCGACGGGCGACCCGAGACCCTGCGCCGCACCTGCCTCGCGGCGCTGACCCGGCTGCAGACCGAAGTCATCGATCTGTACTACCTGCATCGCTGGGACCGGCAGGTCCCGATCGAGGAGAGCGTCGGAGCGCTGGCCGAGCTGGTGCGGGCCGGCCACATCCGTGCGATCGGACTGTCGGAAGTGTCGGCGGCCACGCTGCGACGGGCTCATGCCATACATCCGGTCAGCGCGGTGCAGAGCGAATACTCGATCTGGACGCGCAATCCGGAGGTGGCAGTGCTCGCCGAATGCCGGCGGCTCGGAGTGGCGTTCGTCGCCTTCTCACCGCTGGCGCGCGGATTCTTCGGCGGCGCCGCCTTCGATCCACTTGCACTCGTTCCGCGGGACATTCGACGCGACATGCCTCGATTCCAGCCGCCGCATCTCGCGGTCAATGCGGAGTTGGCCGCTGGAATCGCGCAGCTGGCCCGCGAGGCAGGATGCACGTCGGCCCAGCTGTGCCTGGCGTGGTTGCTGGCGCGGGGCCCCGACATCCTGCCGATCCCGGGAACGACTTCAATCGATCATCTGGAGCAGAACTTTGCCGCCGCTGCGATCCGCCTCGGACCCAGTCTCATCGAGCGCATCGATGCGCTCGTGAATGCCAAGACCGTCAGTGGAGCACGCTACAGTGAGAGCGCCCAACGGGATATCGATACTGAAGAAATATAGTTCTCTTACAATAGGTTCAGAATAAAAGCTCTAGTAAAGCTTTACAAAGATCCAGACTGCTGCACCGCGGAGTACTGGATGGACGCCAGCGCCGGGCGACCGATAGCCTGCCGGCATGATCCGCCGGCGCAATCCGAGCAACCCCCTGGAATCGACCGATGAGCTGCGCTGGTACACGGTGCGCTCGATGCACGGTGCACTGCTCGAAGCGCGCGCGCTGCCGCGCGGCAGCGACCTCAAGCGCGCGTTCGTCGGCGCGATGCTGGAGTGGCTCGATGCCGGCTGGCAGCTCGGAGAGTTCTCATCGGTCTCGGGCACGTTCTTCTGCACGCGCGGGACGGAGCGGCGCATCGTCGGCATCAGCCCGGGTGATCCGCAGCTCGAGCACCGCTACGGCGCGGCGCACCTGCTCAGCTGCCCATCGTGCGAGGAATGAGCGGGGCCTCCTGCTCCGGTGGCGGTTCTGTGCGCTTCCGCACGGCCCCGGGTCGATCCGGTTCCTAGTATCGGGCTACCTGTCCCGCCTTAAGGACATTCCCGGCCATGCCGATGACTCACGAACGGTACGAGATCTCCCCGATGGCCCCCGAGCCGGAGGCCGATGCGCTGCTGCAGCAGGTGCACGTGCTGCCGGAGGCCGAGGCGCTGCAACTCTACGCGCGGCTCTCGCCGCGGCTGCAGTGGCTGGCGCGCCAGCGCACCAGCGGCCCGCGCCGCTCAGCGCTGATCGTGCACCACGCGCTCACGCATTCCCACGCTCGCTGACGGGCGCGCTCACGCCTGTTCGGGCAGCGAGCGCAGCCGGCCCGTGTTGACCTTGCTGGGCGAGCGGCCGAAGACGACGCAGTTCTTGCCGTTCGCCTTGGCTTCATACAGCGCCGCGTCGGCGCGCGCATAAATCGAACGCCAGCCCACGTCCTCCGCCTGGCTCTCGGCGACACCGAAGCTGCTGGTGAAGCGCACGATGCCCTTGGGGCAGTGCACCCCCTCCTTGCCGATCTGCTCGCCGATGCGCGCGGCGAGCTGGCACAGGGAGGTCTCGTTCACAGCGCCGAAGCACAGCACGGCGAATTCCTCCCCGCCAAGCCGCGCGACGATATCGTCGCGATCGCGGACCTGTTCCTTCAGGATCCGGCCCATCGCGCGCAGCACTTCGTCGCCGACATCGTGGCCGTATTCGTCGTTGACCTGCTTGAAATCGTCCAGGTCGAGCAGGATCAGTCCGTATGGCGTACCGGTCTGCTGGAAGCGCCGGGCGGCCGCCTCGCTGTGCTCACTGAACACGCGCCGATTGGACAGCCCGGTCAGGTAGTCGATCACGCTCTCCTGCACCAGGCGCGTATGGGCGGCCTCGAGCGCCTTGACCGCGGCGCGCAGCGCGCTCACGTCGGTCGAGAGCACGTAGAATCCCTGCACTTCGCCGCCCTCGCCGACGTCAGGAATGTAGCGCACGTCGAGCGTCGCCACGCTGCCGTCGGGCATCGGGATGGAGCGCTCGAAGCGCTGCGCCTGCCCCGCGAGTGCCTGCAGTGTCCTGGGTTCGATATCCTGGAACTGCGCCTCGCCTACGATCTCGGCCATGGTCTTGCCGACCACATCCTCGGGCGCAATGCCGAACCAGTCGCGGTGCGCCTCGTTCGCGAATTCGCAGTGCAGTGAGCGCGAAAAGTACGCGATCAGCGCCGGCACCGCGTTCGCGATCGCCGTCAGGCGCTGCTGCGACAGCCGCAGTGCGTGTTCGGACTCGATGGTCTGCTTGAACTGCACGCGCAGGGTGTCATTGCGCTCCAGCAGCTGCCGGGTCTGCAGCGCCACCTCGGCGGCGAGCGAGTCGCGCATGCGCCGCAGTTCCGCCTCGGTCTGCTTCTTCTCCGAGATGTCCTCGATGACCCCAATCAGGAACTGCGGTACGCCGGTGGGCGAGCGTCGTACGCTGACCGACAGATTGGTCCACAGGTAATCGCCGCTGCGGCGCCGGAATCGCTTGTCCAGCCGGTAGGCGTCGATCCTGCCGGCGGCGGCCTGCCGGAACAGGGTCATGTTCTTTGCGACATCGTCCGGATGCGTGATGTCGATGAAGGACTCGGCGCGCAACTCCTCGAGACTGTAGCCAAGCATCTGGCACAGCCGGCGGTTCGCGCGCATGAACTGGCCGTTCAGCGCGGTGTGAGCGATGCCGACGTCGGCCAGGTCGAAGGTATCGCCGAACAGCCGCTCCCGCTCGAGAGCGCCCTGGCGCAAGCTCTCGGCACGGACAGCGCGCTCGCGCGCGTGAATGCCGTCCTCGAACAGGCGCGCGAACTCCCAGACCTGGCGGATGACGTGCTCGCCGAAGCGGCGTACCCGCGTGTCCATCGCGCACAGCGTGGCGATCGGCTGGCCGGTGAGCGTGTGGACAGGCACGCCCAGATAGGCGCGGACCTGCGGCGGTCCGCTGACCAGCGCGCTGCCGGCAAAACGCGGATCGGCCAGCGCATCCTCGACCGCCAGCGCCTGACGCTGCGCGATCACGTGGCCGCAAAACGAGCCTTCGCGCGCCAGGGTCCCGAGTTCGGTACCGACGCGCGCCACAGGCAGCAATCGCGACTCATCGACCAGGCAGATCGCCACGATCGGAAACCCGAGGGTCTCCGACATCAGGCGCACGATCCGGTTGCCGGACTCGGCGGCAGCATCGTCCATGAGGCCCGCACTGCGCAACGCGGCCAGCCGCTCGGTCTCGCAGGTGGCGTTGGGTGCGACGGACGCAAGCCCGCTGCAATCGGCGGAGTCTGGCTGCTGACTCATAGGTGCAGTCTCGGTCCGGTCAGGACACACCGGGCGTGATTATGATCACAGGCCAGGCATGTGGCCATCGGGAGCCACCGCGGCCTATGACGCGCTACCAGATCTTACCGGGTCGGTACGGCCTCGGAGGGCTTGCTACATTCTGCCGCGCTGCAGCGCGCGCAGTCGCCCGGTCGACGTACGACTGTTCAAGTGGCCGAAGACGATACGGTCCTTGCCGCTGGCTTTCGCCTCGTACAGCGCGGCGTCGGCACGAGCGTAGATGTTGCGCCAGCCTGAATCTTCCACGCTGCACAGGGCGACGCCGAAGCTGCTGGTGAAATGGACCATGCCACGCGGGCTCGGTACGCTCGCACGGCTGATCTGCACCCGGATGCGCTCGGCCAGCGCGCACAGCGCCGTCTCATCCAGCGGCCCGAAGCACAGTACCGCGAATTCCTCGCCGCCCAGGCGTGCCGCGATGTCCTCGCGCCCGCGCAGCTGTTCGCCGAGGATCCGGCCGAGCGCGCGCAGCACTTCATCGCCGATGTCATGGCCGTACTCGTCGTTGATGTGCTTGAAGTCATCCAGATCCATCAGGATCAGGCCATAGGGGTCGCCCGCGGAGGCGAAGGCCTGCGCCGCCGCCTCGCTGTGCTCGCTGAAGACCCGCCGGTTGGACAGGCCTGTCAGATAGTCCAGCACGCTCTCCTGCAGCAGCCTGGCGTGAGCGTCCTCGAGCTCCACGAGCGCCTGGCGCAGCGCAGTCACATCCGTGACCAGCGCATGGAAGCCACGCACTTCCCCGGTCTCGCTGATGTCCGGCACGTAGCGCACATCGGCGATCGAGACGCTGCCGTCCGGGCGCACGTGGCGCCGTTCGAAGCGCTGCGCCTGACCGGCCAGCGTCAGCGCCACGTGCGACTCGTTCAGCGCGAACACCTCGGGACCCATGAATTCCTGCATCGACATGCCTTCGATCTCTTCGGCGGTGCGGCCGAACCACTCGCGGTAGGCCTTGTTCGCGAACTCGCAGCGCAGCTCGCGGCTCCAGTAACCGATCATCGCCGGGACGGCATTGGCGATCGAGCTCAGGCGCTGCTGCGACTGCCGCAGGGCATGCTCGGACTCGATGGTCTGCATGAACTGCATGCGCAGCGCGTCATTGCGCTCCTGCAGCTGGCTGGTCTGACGTTCGACCTCGGCCGCGAGCGAGTCACGCATCCGGGTCAGTTCCGCCTCGTTACGCTTCTTCTCCGTGATGTCCTCGATCACGGTGATCAGGTACAGGATGCTGCCGGTGGCGGAGCGCTTCAGGCTCACGGAAACATTGACCCACAGGTAGTCGCCGTTCTTGCGCCGGTAGCGCTTCTCGAAGTGGTACTTGTCGGCCTTGCCGGCCAGGATCTGGCGGAACAGTGTCGCGTTGTTCGACACATCGTCCGGGTGCGTGATATCGAGGAAGCTCAGGTGCGAGAGTTCCTCGGCGCTGTAGCCGAGCATTTCGCAGGCGCGCGGATTGGCCCGCAGCAGCTGTCCGCGCACCCCGGTGTGCAGGATACCGACAGCGGCCAGCTCGAAGGTGTCGCGGAACACCTGCTCGGGCTCCGGTGCGCCGGGCGCGGCCGGCCATCCCGTTGCTTGCACGGATGGAGGATTCATGGGTACAAGTGTCCGATCAGAGCGGCTACTTCAAGCGTGATGACCGTCACAACACGGCCATCGCGCGGGCGCCCGCGCCGGTGGCTGCGGCCGCGGGGACGGACACGCAAATGGTGGAGGCGGCGGGAATTGAACCCGCGTCCGCAAGTCCTAGACTTCAGGATCTACGCGCGTAGCCCATTCTTTGTTTCTCATCCGTCGCTACCCGAAGGGCAGGGAAGACGCCGGACCAGCGACGGTATCTCTTAGCGGAACCACCCCGTCGCACGGTGGCCCGCGATCCTATGAGCGCTACCCCTGATTCAGTCGCATAGGCACGAGCTGGTCAGAGGGATAGCTGCGTTTAGGCAGCTAGAGCGTAGTTGTCGTCGTTGGCAACTAGAGTTTGCAGCAGTGTTTTACGAGGGCCACTGCACCTCGGCACGCCCCTGAAGGTTCGCAACCCACGTCGAAACCGGTCGCCCCCTTGCAGGAAACACCACCACTATAGCCGGAATCGCCCGGTACCGCGAATGGACGCAGGCCGTCGTCACCCGCGGCGCAACGCCCGGGCGCGGTCGCGTTCCCAGTCGCGGTCCTTCTCGGCGGCGCGCTTGTCGTGCTGCTTCTTGCCCTTGGCGAGTCCGATCTGCAGCTTGGCCCGGCCGTGTTTCCAGAACAGCTCGAGGGGCACGATCGTGTAGCCCCGGCGCTCCGTGGCGCCGACCAGATGATCCAGCTCTTTGCGATGGAGCAGCAGCTTGCGGGTGCGTACCGGGTCCGCGATCTTGTGGGTCGAGGTCGTGCGCAGCGGGGACAGGTGCGCTCCGGTCAGGAAGGCCTCGCCATTGCGCACGTAGACGTAGGCTTCTGCGAGCTGCGCGCGCCCGGCGCGCATCGACTTGACTTCCCAGCCCTCGAGCGCGAGACCCGCTTCGAGCCGCTCTTCGATGAAATACTCGTGGCGCGCACGCCGGTTCTCGGCAATCAGGCGTTGACTGGTTTCGGGTTTGGTCACCCGCTCATTGTACAGAGCGGGGCGGGTGCGGCTTGAGTGCGGGGCGACGCTCGGCGACACTGCCGCGATGCGTGAAACCGTCCGTACCGCGCTCGTCGCCCGGCCGCCCGCGGTACTCTACGATCTGGTCGTCGACGTCGAGCGCTATCCGGCCTTCGTTCCCGGGGTCAGCGCGGCTGCCGTGCTCGAGCGCACCGGGAATGAACAGCTCGCAAGTCTGACCGTGCAGCGCGGGCCGCTGCGCACGGCATTCACGACCCGCAACCACCTGGTGCCAGGGCAGAGCGTGGACATGCAGCTGGTCGAGGGTCCCTTCAAGGTCCTGCAGGGTCACTGGAGCTTCACGCCCGTGGCCAGCAACGGCTGCCGGATCGAATTCCGGGTGCGCTTCCAGTTCTCCAACCCGCTCAAGTCGGCGCTGTTCGAACCGCTGTTCGAGGACACGGTGGCGGCGCTGGTGCGTGCCTTCGTGGCGCGCGCCCAGGGCTCGAACCTGCCGTGAAGCGGGTGCGCGTACTGTGCGATGCCCCGGGCGGCTTCATCGACTGCGTGCTCGAGCTGCCGGATCCGGCAACCATCGCCGAGGCGCTCAGCGCTGCCCATGCGCTGCTCGGCCGGCCGGAGCTGGCAGCCCCGGACGCGGTAAGCGGAGTCGATGGACGCGTGCGCCCACGGTCGTACGTCCCCGCGGATGGCGAGCGCATCGAGATCTACCGTGCATTGCGCATCGATCCACGCGCCCAGCGCCGGGCACGCGCGCGGCGTGGGCGCGCCTAGAAGGGCTGCGGCGCGTGTGCGCCGCGCGCACTGACCGGCGCGAACGGCGCAGTCTTCACGTCGCTCTGGACGCTCGCGACCAGGTTCTTCTCGAAGCGCACCACGACGTGTCCGCGCTGCGGGGTCTCGAGCCGCCGGGTCTTGAAGAAAAAGTCGTAGTCCCAGCGCGTATTGTCGAACGCATCCGGCACCATCGGCGTGCCGAGCAGGTAGCGCACCTGGCTGTGCGTCATACCAGGCTTGACCTGCCCGATCACGTCCGGATCCAGATAGTTGCCCTGCAGGATCGGCATCCGGTACACGCACGCGCACAGCAGCGCAGCGAGGCCGAGCAGCACGACACGCGCGGCGCTACGCGCCCCGGCGCCGCGCGTTGCTGGCCGCGCTGGCTGTGAATCGGCGATAATCCCGTACATCGAATCATCATACCGCATCGTGCGGGCTCCGTCGGTCGCCCCGAGGTACTACATGGAAGGCAAGGACCTGCGCAAGGCAGGACTGAAGGTTACGCTGCCGCGGCTGAAGATCCTCGAGATACTCGAGGGCAGCCCGATGCACCACCTGTCGGCCGAGGAGATCTACAAGCGGCTGCTGGACTCGGCCGAGGATATCGGTCTCGCAACGGTCTACCGCGTGCTCACCCAATTCGAGGCCGCGGGGCTCGTGAACCGCCACCACTTCGAGGATGGCATGGCGGTGTTCGAGATCAACCACGGCAGCCATCACGATCATATCGTCTGCATGGACTGCGCGGCGGTCGAGGAGTTCGTCGAGCCCGACATCGAGGCACGGCAGCACGCGATTGCCGAGCGCCTGGGCTTTCGCATCGAAGCACATTCGATGGTGCTCTACGGGCGCTGCAAGCGTGCCGACTGCCCGGCGCGAGTGCAGGGGCGGGTCAAGACCCCCGTGTAGCGAGCCGTCATTCGGCGCGCTTCGCACCCGTCTTGCCTGGTACGGCCGCGCCAGCACTGCTGCGCATCTCGAGCGCGTGAGCGCGTGTGCGTGGCGTGATCTCGACCCCACCGAGCATGCGCGCGATCTCCTCGACGCGGGCCGCCTCGTCGAGCACAGTGATCCCGGTGCGGGTGCTGCGTCCGTCGGTGTGCTTGGAGACCCGCAGGTGCTGGTGCCCCTGCGCTGCGACCTGCGCGAGGTGCGTCACGCACAGCACCTGGGCCGAGTTGCCGAGTGCGCGCAGCTCGCGACCGACGATTTCGGCGACGGCACCGCCGATACCGGTGTCGACCTCATCGAACACCATGCACGGGGCCGCCTGCGCCGCACAGCAGACCTGCACGGCGAGTGACAGGCGCGCGAGTTCTCCGCCGGAGGCGACCTTCGCGACCGCACGCGGTGCCTGCCCCGGGTTCGTGCTGACGCGGAATTCCACGCGATCGAGTCCGTGCGGCGCCGGCTCCGCCGAATCCAGCGGCGTGACCTCGATCAGGAACCGGCCACCGGCCATTCCGAGCTCCTGCATGCGTCCGGAGATCTCCTTGGCCAGCGCCCGCGCCGCCGCGGCGCGCCGCGCCGAGAGCTGTCGCGCCAGCTCCTGGAAGCGCGCCAGCGCGGCATTGAGCTGACCGCGGATCGCGCCCAGATCGGCGGCCGCGGTTTCGAGGCCCGCCAGCTCGGCGGCGAGCGCGTGGCCCTGTCCGATCAGCGCCGAGGGCGCGATGCGATGCTTGCGCGCGAGCTCCTCGACCGCGGCCAGGCGCCGCTCGATCGCGTCGGCGCGCTGCGGATCGATGTCGAGGGTATCGAGGTACTGCTGCAGCGTATGGCTGGCGTCCTTGATGCGCAGCGCAGCCTCATCGAGCAGCGGGACCAGCGGGCCCAGCTGCGCGTCGAGCGCGGCCGCGGTACGCAGCCCGGACATCGAGCGCGCGATCAGGACGTGGGCGTTGGCGCCCTCGGCCTCGTACAGTCCGTCCAGCGCGGCGCGCGCGGCCAGCAGCAGTCGTCCGCGGTTCGCGAGCCGCGCATGCTCGGCGTGCAGCGCTTCGATCTCGCCTTCCTGGAGCTGCAGCGCCTCGATCTCGCGCTGCTGGTAGCGCAGCAGCTCGAGCCGTGAGCCGCGCTCGTCGGCCGCACTCTCGAGTTCGACGCTGCGGTTGAGCAGCGCGAGCCACAGACTGTGCGCGGTACGTACCTGGGCGCTCAGCGCCTCGAGGCGCCCGTAGCTGTCGAGCAGCGTACGCTGCGTCGCCGGGCGCACCAATGACTGGAATTCGTGCTGGCCGTGGATATCGAACAGCAGCGCGGCAGCAGCCTGCAGCACCTGCAGCGGCACGGATTGGCCGCCGAGCCAGGCGCGGCTGCGGCCGTCGCTGCCGATCACGCGCCGCAACACCAGCTCACCCTGTGCCGGGATCGCATGCTCTTCGAGCAGGTGCAGCAGCTCGCCGGCCGTCGCGCTGATGTCCGCGGTCGCGCTGATCTCGGCGCGCTCGGCGCCGCTGCGTACCCACTCGGCGCCAGCGCGGCCGCCGGCCAGCAGCTCGAGTGCGTCCACGATCATCGACTTGCCGGCCCCGGTCTCCCCGGTCAGCACGGTAAGGCCCGGCTGGAACTCGAGTTCCACCGCCTCGATCAGCGCGAAGTCGCGGATCTGCAGGTAACGCAGCACGCTCTAGCGCTCGTGTTCGAGCCCGCCACGGCCCCAGTGAAGCTTCGAGCGCAGCAGCCTGAAATAGTCATAGCCAGGAGGGTGCAACAGCGTGATCGCCCGCTCGGACGGTTGAATCTCCAGCAGTCCGCCGGGCCGCAGCTCCCCGAGCAGGCGCGCATCGCAGGTGACCTGGGCACTCACGTCGCTGGAGCCGGTCAGCCGTATCGCGATCTTCGAATCCCCGGGAACCAGGATCGGCCGGTCAGAGAGCGTGTGCGGACTGATCGGGGCCAGTACCAGCACATTGAGCCGCGGATCGACGATCGGGCCGCCGCAGGACAGCGCATACGCGGTCGAGCCGGTGGCGGTCGCGACCACCAGTCCGTCGGCGCCGTGCGAGTTGACATAGCGTCCGTCCACGTGGGTCTCGAAGTCCAGCATGCGGCCGGTTTCGAGGCGGTTGAACACCACGTCGTTGAGCGCAAAGCAGTCGGCAACGCCGCCACCCGGTGCCGTCAGTCGGGCGTGCAGCAGGCGGCGTCGTTCGTCCGTGCATTCGCCGGCGAGCACCGCATCGACACAGGTGACCATGTCCTGTGGCAGCACGTCAGTCAGGAAGCCGAGCCGGCCGCGGTTGATGCCGAGCAGCGGGATCCCGGAGTCGCCTACCAGTCCGGCGGCGTGCAGCAGCGTGCCGTCCCCGCCGATCGCAATAACCAGTTGCGCGCGCGCGAGCAGCTCGGGCAGCGCGACCGACAGCGCTCCCGGCGGAGCCATACCGGCAGGGCCGGTCTCCGGCGTGAGCACCGTGAGCTGCCTGGCAAGCAGCACAGGGATCAGCGCCTGGGCGCATTCGCCCACCCGCGGGTCCTGGAACTGGCCGACCAGGGCACAGGTGCGTATCGACTTATGCAACGCGAGAGCCTGTTCAACTGCTGTGATGCTGTCCTTGTAGCATGACACGACCCCGTCGGGCACGCGCTCGCCGCGCCTGCGCTTTGGGGCAGAAACCGGTACCGCGCTGTGCCGGCGGATGGCGGCGCTTGACGAGGCCGCGAGGTGCTGATTAGCTGAAGACTCAACGATGGCCGCCGACAGCAAAGAGGAAGGACTGAACGAGCGGGCGCAGCGGCTGCTGCGCGTGCTGGTCCAGAGCTATATCCGCGATGGCGCCCCGGTCGGTTCGCGCACTCTCTCGCGCGATTCCGGGCTCGCTCTCAGTTCGGCCACCGTTCGCAACGTGATGTCGGATCTCGAGCAGCTCGGCTTCGTGACATCGCCGCATACTTCGGCCGGACGCGTACCCACCGACAAGGCCTATCGCTTCTTCGTCGACAGCCTGATGCGGGCCCAGCTGCCGACCGACGAATCCAACCTCGAGGAGATCCGCCGGCAACTCGACCTTCCCGCCGGTACCTCCAAGGCGCTGGTGGCTTCCGCCTCGCAGCTGCTCTCGAACATCACGCACCTGGCGGGCGTCGTGACCCTGCCACTGGCCCAGTCCGCGGCACTGACGCAGATCGAGTTCCTGCCACTGTCGGAGAACCGGCTCCTGGTCGTGCTGGTGCTCAACGACCGCGAGGTCCAGAACCGCATCATCCAGCTCGATCGCCACTATTCCGGCGAGGAGCTGCGACGCGCGGCCAACTTCCTGAACGAGCAGTTCGCCGGGCACACGCTCGCGCAGATCCACAAGGAGATGATTCAGCAGCTCAAGGATACGCACGAGCACCTGAACCAGGAAATGTTGAACGGGATCGCGATGGCGCAGAGCCTGTTTTCGCAGTCCGGGCCCACCGAGGATATCGAGTACGTGATCGCCGGTGAGACCAACCTTATGGGATTCTCGCAGTTCGGCAACGTCGAGAAGCTGCGCCGGCTGTTCGAGGCATTCAACGAAAAGCGCGACATCCTGCAGCTGCTCGACCAGAGCCTGCGCGCCGAGGGCGTGCAGATCTTCATCGGCCAGGAATCCGGCTACCAGATCCTCGATGACTACAGTGTCGTCACCGCCCCGTACAGCTCGGACCAGGGCGTGGTCGGCGTGCTCGGGGTCATCGGACCTACCCGCATGGCCTACGAACGCATCATCCCGATAGTCGATCTGACGGCCAAACTGCTCGGTGCGGCCTTGAATTCCCGGCGTTGACCGCCATCTATCGGGCAGGACTGGAAGCTCTGACGAGAGCTTTGTGCACGCTTTTACTCCAAGTCTTTGTTATTCTGGGACTCTTAAGCTATGAGTGATACCAGTAAGCAGGCTGCGGCGCAGCAGGAGTTGCCGGATTCGGGCGACGTTTCGGAGCCAGCGACCACCGATGATGCGGCCCTGCACACGGCGCTTGCCGAGGCGCAGGAGCAGGCCCGTATCCAGCGCGACCTGTATCTGCGTGCGGCCGCCGAACTCGACAACGTGCGTAAACGCGCCCAGCGCGATATCGAGAGCGCCCATCGCTTTGCGCTCGAACGCTTTGCGGCGGAGTTGCTGCCGGTCCATGACAGCCTCGCCCTGGGTGTCGCGAATGGCGCGAACGCCGATGCGGCGACGCTGCTTGCCGGCCAGCAGGCCACGCTCAAGCTGCTCGACCGCGCGTTTGAGAAATTCTCGATCGCCCCGATCGATCCGGCCGGCCGGCGATTCGATCCAGGCCTGCATGAAGCGGTGCTGATCCAGGAATCCGGTGACGTGGCGCCCGACACCGTGCTGACCGTGGTTCAGTCCGGCTACGAACTCAACGGTCGGCTGCTGCGTCCCGCCCGGGTCGTGGTGGCGAGGGCGCCGGCGGGTGCGGGCGCGCCTTGAGGCGCAGCCCGAATTGCGCGGTGGATGCACAAACCGACTTGAAAGCAGGCCTAAAGGTCCCAACTTCAAGGTCTTAACTGAAGAACAGCGTTGGAGTGCGAGTCATGAGCAAGGTCATCGGCATCGATCTGGGTACGACGAACTCGTGTGTGGCGATCATGGAAGGCGGCAAGCCGCGCGTGATCGAGAACAGCGAGGGAGATCGCACGACGCCCTCGATCGTCGCGTTCACCAAGGACGATGAGGTGCTGGTCGGCCAGTCTGCCAAGCGCCAGGCGGTCACGAACCCGCAGAACACGCTGTTTGCCGTCAAGCGCCTGATCGGGCGCAAGTTCGAAGACGACGTGGTGCAGAAGGACATCAAGATGGTCCCGTACGGGATCGTCAAGGCCGACAATGGCGACGCCTGGGTGTCCGTGCACGGCAAGAAGATGGCCCCGCCGGAGGTGTCGGCCCGGGTGCTGATGAAGATGAAGAAGACGGCTGAGGACTATCTGGGCGAACCGGTCACCGAGGCGGTGATCACGGTTCCGGCCTATTTCAACGATTCCCAGCGTCAGGCGACCAAGGATGCCGGCCGCATCGCCGGGCTCAACGTCAAGCGCATCATCAACGAGCCGACGGCGGCCGCGCTGGCCTACGGGCTCGACAAGCAGGGTGCGGACCGCAAGATCGCGGTCTACGACCTGGGCGGCGGCACCTTCGACGTCTCGATCATCGAGATTGCGGACGTCGACGGCGAGCGTCAGTTCGAAGTGCTCTCGACCAATGGGGACACCTTCCTCGGTGGCGAGGACTTCGACCTGCGGGTGATCAATTTCCTGGCCGATGAGTTCCAGAAGGAATCGGGCGTGGACGTGCGCCGCGACCCGTTGGCCATGCAGCGTCTGAAGGAGGCTGCGGAGAAGGCGAAGATCGAGCTGTCATCGAGCCAGCAGACCGAGGTGAATCTGCCGTACATCACGGCGGACGCCGCCGGACCGAAGCACCTGAGCGTGAAGCTCACGCGTGCCAAGCTCGAGTCGCTGGTCGAGGATCTCGTGCAGCGCACGATCGGTCCGTGCCGCGTGGCTCTGAAGGACGCGGGCCTGGATCCGAGCCAGGTGGTGGAAGTGATCCTGGTGGGCGGACAGACCCGCATGCCCCTGGTTCAGAAATACGTCCGCGACTTCTTCGGCAAGGAGCCGCGCAAGGACGTGAATCCGGATGAGGCGGTCGCGGTGGGCGCGGCGGTGCAGGCCGGAGTGCTGGCCGGTGAGGTCAAGGACGTGCTGCTGCTGGATGTCACGCCGCTCTCGCTCGGCATCGAGACGCTGGGCGGTGTGATGACCAAGCTGATCGAGAAGAACACCACCATCCCAACGAAGGCAGCCAACGTGTTTTCGACCGCGGACGACAACCAGACGGCCGTGACGATTCACGTGCTGCAGGGCGAGCGCGACCGGGCGTCGGACAACAAGTCGCTGGGCAAGTTCGATCTGACGGATATTCCACCGGCGCCGCGTGGCCTGCCGCAGGTCGAGGTCACCTTCGATATCGACGCCAACGGCATCCTCAACGTGCAGGCACGGGACAAGGCAACCGGCAAGGAGCAGCGGATCGTGATCCGCGCCTCGAGCGGCCTGGCCGAGGACGAGATCAAGCGCATGGTCCGGGATGCCGAAGCCCATGCGGACGAGGACCGCAAGTTCCGCGAGCTGGTCGACACGCGCAATCGCGCCGATGCGCTCGTGCATCAGGTCGAGAAGGCGCTGAAGGACCTGGCTGACAAGGTCAGCCCCGATGAGCGCGCGCGGGCCGAATCGGCCCTGGGTGACCTCAAGTCCGTGCTGAAGTCCGATGACAAGGAAAACATCGAAAAGAAGACCGAAGCGCTGGCGCAGGCGTCCGGCAGCATCGCGCAGCGCGCCTATGCGGCCGGCCAGGCCGGGGCGCCGGGGGGCGATGCGGCGCAGCCGGGACCGGATGCCGGCGCGGCGGGTGGCGCATCGCAGCCTCGGTCCAAGGACGACGTAGTCGACGCGGAATTTGAGGAAGTCCGGGACAAGGGTCGACGGGCCTCCTGACGAGGACACGGGACTTCAAGCCTGAAGCATGCTGCCGGGGGCCACGGGGTCCCCGGCCGCATGCGTGTATCCGACTGTAAACCGGACTGTGACGGCAAGGCATGGCGAAGCGCGATTACTACAAGGTCCTGGATGTCGCCCGTAGCGCAAGCGAGGCCGACATCAAGAAGTCCTATCGCCGCCTGGCGATGAAATACCACCCGGACCGCAACCCCGGCGACACGGAAGCCGAGGAGAAGTTCAAGGAAGCCAAGGAGGCCTACGAAGTCCTCTCCGACACCCAGAAACGCGCGGTGTACGACCAGTACGGCCACGCCGGACTGGAGGCGAGCCGCAATGCGCAGTCCGGCGGCGGCCGCGGGGCCGGCGCCGAGGCGTTCAGCGACATCTTCGGCGATGTATTCGGGGACATCTTCGGGGGCGCGCGCCGCGGCGGCGCCAACCAGAGTTTCCGGGGTGCAGACCTGCGCTACGAGGTCGGGCTCGATCTGGCCGAGGCAGTGTTCGGACGCACGATCGAAATCGACGTCAACAAGTTCGCCGAATGCGAGGTCTGCCATGGCAGCGGTGCCGCCAAGGGCAGCTCCCCGGTGGGCTGCGACACCTGTGGAGGCACCGGACAGGTCCGGGTGTCCCAGGGATTCTTCACGCTGCAGCAGACCTGCCCGCACTGCCGCGGCAGCGGCCGCATCGTGCGCAATCCCTGCGACAACTGCCTCGGGCAGGGCCGCATCCGCCGCGCCAAGAAACTCTCCGTCAAGATCCCGCCCGGCGTCGACAACGGCGATCGCGTGCGGCTGAGTGGCGAAGGGGAGGCCGGGCGCAATGGCGGCCCGCCCGGCGACCTGTACGTCGAAGTGCAGGTGCGCGAACACCCGATCTTCGAGCGCGATGGCATGCACCTGAGCTGCGAGGTGCCGGTGAGCTTTGCAACCGCGGCGCTCGGTGGCAGCGTCGAGGTGCCGACGCTCGATGGCCCGGTGACGCTCAAGATTCCGGCCGAGAGCCAGTCCGGGCGCGTATTCCGCTTGCGCGAGAAGGGCGTCAAGTCGGTGCGCGGCAGCGCGCGCGGGGACCTGTTCTGCCGCGTCGTCGTCGAGACGCCGGTGCACCTGTCGCACGACCAGCGCAAACTGCTGCGCGAGCTCGAGGAGTCACTGAAGGCCGACGGGGCCAAGCATGCGCCGCGTCAGAAGAGTTTCTTCGACGGACTGAAGCGCTTCTTCGCCAGCGGTACGCCGTGACCAGCGCCTCACGCAGCGGCGAGGCTCCGATCCGCACCGTGCTGCTCGGTGCTACCGGGCGCATGGGCACGAACCTGCTGCGCGAATGGGGCCGCTTTCCGCAGCTGCTGCTGACCGGCGCCGTGGCTTCGAGCGCGAGCCCACAGCTCGGCACCGATGCCGGGGCGGCGGCGGGCGTCGCCTCCACCGGCGTGGTGGTCAGCGACAGGCTGGCCCCATTGCTGGCGACGGCACAGCTCGTCATCGATTTTTCAACCGCTGCGGCCGCGGGTGCGAATCTTAACGAGTGCGCCTCGGCGCGCGTGCCGCTGCTGCTCGGTACCACCGGCCTCGACTCATCGATCGATGCGATGCTGGTGGACGCCGCGCGGCACATCCCCGTGCTCGTGGCGCCGAACACGAGTCTGGGCGTGAATCTGCTGCTTGAACTGGTGCGCACGGCGGCGCAATGCCTGCCGGCGGCATTCGATGTCGAGATCCTGGATGTGCACCACCGGCAGAAGCGCGATGCGCCTTCCGGAACCGCACTGGCGCTCGGCGAAGCGGTGGCCGCGGCGCGCGGCGCACCGTTCGATGCGCAGCGGCTGCGCGAGAGCGGTGGCATGCGCGCAGCGCCGCGGCAGGCCGGGGAAATCGGATTCGCGGTGCTGCGGGGCGGGGATGTGGTCGGCGAGCACGAGGTGTGGTTCCTCGGGGAAGGCGAGCGCGTGCGCCTGGGCCATATCGCGACCGATCGGGCAGTGTTTGCGCGCGGGGCGCTCCAAGCCGGCGCCTGGCTGGCCCGTCAGCCCTCTGGACGCTATGGGATGAGGGACTTTTTCGGATTTAAAACAATAACTTAAGTGACTAATGCGGTGCGAAGTGCGAGGAAGCCACCGCTGAGCCTTAGATTTCACATTATTAGTCCAAATGGACGGCGATTGGCATGGACAGGGGAGGCCGTGGTCTTTACACTTTTGGGCGTAATCCGATAGTCGGGTTAGTCCGCACAAGGCGGGAGGGCGTTCCACAAGAACTCCTCCCGCTTTGTGCATCTGCCACCCGTACATCATGAGGAGAGGGATGACGTGAGTGTACCGGCGGTGCTCGCTCTGGCCGACGGAACTCTCTTCAAAGGCCAATCCATTGGCGCCTCCGGCAATACCACCGGCGAAGTGGTCTTCAATACCGCGATGACGGGCTATCAGGAAATCCTGACCGATCCGTCCTACGCCCGCCAGATCATCACACTGACCTGTCCCCACATCGGCAACACCGGCACGACTCCCGAGGACATGGAGTCCCCGCAGGTCTATGCCTCAGGCCTGGTGGTGCGCGATCTGTCGCTGGTCAGCAGCAGCTGGCGCGCGGCCGGAACGCTGCAGGATTTTCTCGCGCGCGCGCGGGTCGTGGCGATCGCCGGCATCGACACGCGGCGGCTCACGCGCCTGCTGCGTGAGAAAGGAGCGCAGGCCGGATGCATCATGACCGGCGAGCGCATCGATGAAGCGGCGGCCGTGCGCGCGGCGCGTGCATTTCCCGGGCTCAAAGGCATGGACCTGGCCCGCGTCGTGAGCACACGCCACACCTACCAATGGAACGATGGCACTCTCGGACGCGAGAGTCCGCCCTCGCTGCGCGCAGCTCAGCGACTGCATGTCGTGGTCTACGATTATGGAGTCAAGCGCAATATCCTGCGGCTGCTCGCCGACATGGGCTGCCGCCTCACGGTGGTGCCGGCGACCACGACGGCCGCCGAGGTGCTTGCGCTGCATCCCGATGGCGTGTTCCTGTCGAACGGGCCGGGCGATCCGGAACCCTGCGACTACGCGATCAGGGCGATCGGGGAGCTGCTGCAGAGCGGGCTGCCGCTGTTCGGGATCTGCTTAGGGCATCAGCTGCTGGCCCTCGCCAGTGGCGCCCGCACCGTCAAGATGAAATTCGGTCATCACGGCGCCAACCATCCGGTGCAGGATCTGGCGACCGGTCGCGTGCTGATCACGAGCCAGAACCATGGTTTCGCGGTCGACGAATCGACCCTGCCCCCGGGCCTCATTCCGACGCATCGCTCGCTGTTCGACGGCAGCCTGCAGGGCCTCGCGCGCACCGACTGTCCGGCCTTCAGCTTCCAGGGACACCCGGAGGCGAGCCCCGGGCCGCACGAGCTGCGAACGATGTTTGACGGCTTTGCGCAGGCGATGGTGCGCCGGCTGCAGGAGCAGCTGCGGGTGCTGCGCGCGGGCCGCAAGCAGAGCGTCGAGGGCTGAAGGCCATGCCCAGACGAACCGACCTCGAGAGCATCCTGATCATCGGCGCCGGTCCGATCGTGATCGGACAGGCCTGCGAGTTCGACTACTCCGGTGCCCAGGCCTGCAAGGCGCTGCGCGAGGAGGGCTTCCGCGTCATCCTGGTCAATTCCAATCCGGCCACGATCATGACCGATCCCGAGACCGCCGATGCGATCTACATCGAGCCGGTCAACTGGCGAACGGTCGCACGCATCATCGAGCGGGAGCGTCCCGACGCGCTGCTACCGACGATGGGCGGCCAGACCGCGCTTAACACCGCACTCGATCTGGTACGCGAGGGCGTGCTCGAGCAGTACGGGGTGGAGCTGATCGCGGCCTCGCGCGAGGCGATCGATATGGCCGAGGACCGGGAGCGGTTCCGCAACGCGATGCGCGAGATCGGCCTCGAAGTGCCCAATTCGCAGGTGGCCCGCAGCCTGGAGGAGGCGCTCGCACTGCAGGCCGGCATCGGCTTTCCGGTCGTGATCCGCCCGTCCTTCACGCTTGGTGGCAGCGGCGGCGGCATCGCCTATAACCGCGAGGAATTCGAGACTATCGTCGAGCGCGGCCTGGAGGCATCCCCGACGCGCGAGCTGCTGCTCGAGGAAGCCGTGCTCGGCTGGAAGGAATACGAGATGGAGGTGGTGCGCGACTCCAAGGACAACTGCATCATCGTCTGCTCGATCGAGAACCTGGATCCGATGGGCGTTCATACCGGCGACTCGATCACCGTGGCACCGGCGCTGACGCTGACGGACAAGGAGTACCAGCGCATGCGCGATGCCTCGATCGCGGTGTTGCGCAAGATCGGAGTGGAGACGGGCGGCTCGAACGTGCAGTTCGCGATCAATCCGCAGGACGGGCGCATGCTCGTGATCGAGATGAATCCGCGCGTGTCGCGCTCCTCGGCGCTGGCTTCCAAGGCGACCGGCTTCCCGATCGCGAAGATCGCCGCGAAGCTCGCGATCGGCTACACGCTCGATGAGCTGCGCAACGAGATCACCGGCGGGGCGACGCCGGCCTCCTTCGAACCGTCGATCGACTATGTCGTCACCAAGATCCCGCGCTTCACGTTCGAGAAATTCCCGGCTGCCAACAACCGGCTGACCACGCAGATGAAGTCGGTCGGCGAGGTCATGGCGATCGGACGTACCTTCCAGGAGTCGCTGCAGAAGGCACTGCGCGGCCTCGAGACCGGCCTCGATGGCCTGGACCCGATCCTCACGCTGCCTTTGACCGAGGAGACCGAGAGCCAGCTCAGCTATGAGCTGCGTGCCCCGGGCGCAAACCGGCTGCTGTACGTGGCCGACGCGCTGCGGGCGGGCTGGGAGGTCGAGCGCGTGCAGAGCCTGACCGCGATCGACCCGTGGTTCATCGCCCAGATCGCCGACCTCGTGGCCGAGGAGGGCCGCGTGCGGCGCGAAGGCGAGAGCGCCCTTGGGGTCGACCGGCTGCGCAGCCTCAAGCGCAAGGGCTTCTCGGACCGACGCCTGGCCGCGCTGACGCGCTCGCGCGAGGAGACGATCCGCGGCAAACGCCGGGAATTCGGTGTCGCGCCGGTCTACAAGCGCGTCGACACCTGCGCCGCGGAGTTCGCAACCTCGACCGCCTATCTGTACTCGACCTACGAGGAAGAGTGCGAGGCCGACCCGACGCGGCGGCGCAAGATCATGATCCTGGGCGGCGGCCCCAACCGCATCGGCCAGGGCATCGAATTCGATTACTGCTGCGTGCACGCCGCGCTGGCGCTGCGCGAGGACGGCTTCGAGACCATCATGGTCAACTGCAATCCGGAGACCGTTTCCACCGACTACGACACCTCGGACCGGCTGTATTTCGAGCCGCTCACCCTCGAGGACGTGCTCGAGGTGATCGCCCGCGAGCGGCCCGAAGGAGTCATCGTGCAGTTCGGCGGCCAGACGCCGCTGAAGCTCTCGCGCGCCCTCGAAGCGGCCGGGGCCCCGATCATCGGCACTTCCCCGGATTCGATCGACATCGCCGAGGACCGGGAGCGCTTCCAGCAGCTGGTACGTCGCCTGGGTCTGCGCCAGCCGGCCAATGCGACCGCACGCACCGAGGATCAGGCGGTGGTGCTCGCGCGCGAGGTGGGCTTCCCGCTCGTGGTGCGGCCCTCGTACGTGCTGGGCGGCAGGGCGATGGAGATCGTGTTCAACGAAGACGACCTGCGCTCCTACATGTCGCGGGCGGTCCAGGTCTCCAACGACAGCCCGGTGCTGCTCGACCGCTTCCTCGATGTCGCCATCGAGGTCGACGTCGATGCCGTGTGCGATGGCGAGGACGTTCTGATCGGCGGCATCATGGAGCACGTCGAGCAGGCCGGAGTGCATTCCGGGGACTCCAGCTGCTCGCTGCCTCCCAACAGCCTGTCGGCCGAGGTGCAGGAACAGTTGCGCGCGCAGACGCGCAAGCTCGCCAAGGCGCTGAACGTGATCGGGCTGATGAACGTGCAGTTCGCGATCCAGAACGGTACCGTGTTCGTGCTCGAGGTCAACCCGCGCGCCTCGCGCACCGTACCGTTCGTGTCCAAGGCCACAGGCGTGCCGATCGCGAAGATCGCGGCGCGCGTCATGACCGGCCGCCGCTTACGCGATCTTGGCGTGCTCACGGAGCGCGTACCGCGGTATTATTCGGTCAAGGAAGCGGTGTTCCCGTTCGTGAAGTTTCCCGAGGCGGATCCGATCCTCGGCCCGGAGATGAAATCCACCGGCGAGGTCATGGGCACGGGGCGCACCTTCGGCGAGGCCTACGCGAAGTCGCAGAGCGCATCCGGGGTGGTGCTGCCGCGTTCCGGCTGCTGCCTGATCAGCGTGCGCGAGCGCGACAAGCACGGCGCAGTGGAGCTGGCGCGCCGGCTGATCGGGCACGGCTTCACGATCGTCGCGACCCGCGGTACCGCGTTGACGCTGCGCGCCGCGGGCATCGAGTGCCGCGAGGTCAACAAGGTCCGCGAAGGACGCCCGCACATCGTCGACATGATCAAGAATGACGAGATCGACCTGATCGTGAACACCACCGAGGGCAAGCACGCGATCCTCGAGTCCAACTCGATCCGGCGCGAAGCGGTGCACCGGCGCGTGACGTATTACACGACGCTCGCGGCCGCGCTCGCGACCTGCGAGGCGCTCGATCACATCGATGAAGTGGACGTCAACCGCCTGCAGGACCTGCACCGCGAGGTCGGGACGTGAAGCGCTCGCCCATGACCCTGCGCGGAGCGGAGCTGCTGCGCACCGAACTCAAGCGCCTGAAATCGGAGGACCGGCCGCGAGTGATCCGCGCCATCGCCGAGGCCCGCAGCCACGGCGACCTGTCCGAGAATGCCGAGTACCACGCGGCCCGCGAGCAGCAGGGTTTCATCGAGGGACGCATCATGGAGATCGAGTCGCGGCTCGCCGCGGCGGAGATCATCGACGTCGCGAGCCTCCCGGCGACCGGGCGTGTCGTGTTCGGCTCCACGGTCGAGCTCGAGGACCAGGATGAGGGCGCGGCCGTCACCTACCAGATCGTCGGCGAGGACGAAGCCGATATCCGTTCGGGGCGCGTCTCGGTGACCTCGCCGATCGCGCGCGCCCTGATCGGCAAGGTCACGGGCGATGTCGTGGACGTCGCGGCGCCGGGCAGGACCCGCAGCTACGAGATCGTCTCGGTCCGCTACGTCTGATCGGATTCGGGCAGCGGATAGCGCGTCAGTCCCGCGGCCGGCCGGAACAGCAGGGCTACATGGCCGACGCGGCCGACCAGGGTGCTGCCGCTGCCGGCGGCCAGTTCGGCGATCAGTGCGTCGCGCACGTCGCGGTCCGCTGCCTGAACCCGGACCTTGATCAGTTCGTGATCGGCGAGTGCACGCATGGTCTCGGCAAGTACAGCGGCACTTAGGCCATGCTGGCCGATCTGGATCACCGGCTTGAGCGCATGGCCGCGACCGCGCAGGAAGCGTCGCTGGATTGGGGTGAGATCCGACACAGGCTGTCCATTATGGCGCGTCGAACCAAGAGCAGCGACCGCTGGCTACGTGAGCACTTCGCCGACCCGTACGTCAAGCGGGCGCGGTCCGAGGGCTGGCGCTCGCGGGCGGTATTCAAGCTCGAGTCGATCGATCGCACCGAACGACTGCTGCGTCCCGGCATGCTGGTCCTCGATCTGGGAGCGGCTCCCGGGGCATGGAGCCAGTACGCACGTCGCAAGGTCGGCGCGCAGGGACGGGTAATCGCGACGGATATACTGCCGATGGAAGGGGTTCCGGGTGTGGAGTTCGTGCAGGGCGATTTCCGGGAACAGGAGGTATTCGATGCGCTGCGTGCCGCGCTTGGGCCCGCAGCCACCTCCGGCGTCGACCTATTGCTGTCGGACATGGCGCCGAATCTCTCGGGAATGGACGCGATCGACGCGCCGCGCAGCCTGTACCTGGCGGAGCTGGCCCTGGAACTGGCGGCCAGCGTCTTGAAACCCAAGGGCAGCGCCCTGATAAAGTTATTCCAGGGAGCCGGTTTCGAGGCGTTTGTAGCCTCGGCGCGACGCAGTTTCGTAGGAATCCGGTTCCTGAAGCCCGAGGCCTCCCGCTCGCGCAGTCCTGAAACGTACTTGCTGGCCTCGGGCCGGCGGATGGTGTAGCGTCCTGATCATGAATCCGCCCCGACGACGGGGCAGTCCTTTGAGGCTTCCCGGCCGGTGCGCCGGCTCTCCAGGGCGCTGCGGCGCCGCCACATGGTGCAGCTGAACTCGTGAATGATCTGACCAAAAACATCCTTCTCTGGGTCGTCATCGTGCTGGTCATGCTCGCGGTGTTCAGCCGCTACATCCCGAGCGGACCGACGCGCGAGCAGATCCGCTATTCGGACTTCATCACGGACGTGCATAACGGGCGCGTGGACAGCGTGATCCTGCAGGGCGACACGATCCGTGGCGTACTCAAGGACAAGCAGCAGTTCGAGACCTACAACCCCGAGACCAACTACACCGCGCTGATCGGCGACCTGCTCAAGGGCAACGTCGCGATCGAGGGTCAGCCCCCGAAGCAGCCGAATTTCCTCGCGCAGCTGCTGCTGCAGCTCGCTCCGGCGCTGCTGCTGATGCTGGTGTTCGTGTACCTGCTGCGCCAGATGCAGGGCGCGGCCGGCGGCCGCGGGGCGATGTCCTTCGGCAAGAGCCGGGCGCGCCTGCTCGGCGAGGACCAGGTCAATGTGACCTTCGCCGACGTCGCGGGTGTGGACGAGGCCAAGCAGGAAGTCGGGGAGATCGTCGATTTCCTGAAGGACCCGGGCAAGTTCCAGAAGCTCGGCGGCAAGATCCCCAAGGGCGTGCTGATGGTCGGCTCGCCCGGCACCGGCAAGACGCTGCTGGCGCGTGCGATCGCCGGCGAGGCCAAGGTGCCGTTCTTCACGATTTCCGGCTCGGATTTCGTCGAGATGTTCGTCGGTGTCGGCGCATCGCGCGTGCGCGACATGTTCGAGCAGGCCAAGAAGCACGCGCCGTGCATCATCTTCATCGACGAGATCGACGCGGTCGGCCGCCATCGCGGCGCAGGTCTCGGTGGCGGGCACGACGAGCGCGAGCAGACGCTCAACCAGCTGCTGGTCGAGATGGACGGCTTCGAGGGCAACGAGGGCATCATCGTGATCGCGGCCACCAACCGCCCGGACGTGCTGGATCCGGCGCTGCTGCGCCCCGGCCGCTTCGATCGCCAGGTGGTCGTGCCATTGCCGGACGTACGCGGCCGCGAGCAGATCCTGCGCGTGCACATGCGCCGCGTGCCGCTGTCCGATGACGTGAAGCCCGCCTATATCGCGCGCGGCACACCGGGCTTCTCGGGCGCGGACCTCGCGAACCTGGTCAACGAGGCGGCGCTGTTCGCAGCCCGCGCCAACCAGCGCCTGGTCAGCATGGACCAGTTCGAGCGCGCGAAGGACAAGATCATGATGGGTGCCGAGCGGCGCTCGATGGTCATGACCGATGCCGAGAAGCGCATGACGGCCTACCACGAGTCCGGCCACGCGATCGTCGGCATCAGCGTGCCCGAGCACGATCCGGTGTACAAGGTGACGATCATCCCGCGCGGCCGGGCATTGGGCGTCACGCAGTTCCTGCCGGAGCAGGACCGCTACTCGATGAGCAAGCGCCGGCTGGAGAGTTCGATCGCGACGCTGTTCGGCGGCCGGATTGCCGAGGAGATCATCTTCGGGTCCGACAATGTGACGACCGGAGCCTCGAACGACATCGAGCGCGCCACGGAGCTGGCCCGCAACATGGTCACCAAGTGGGGCCTGTCGGACCGACTCGGCCCGCTGACCTACACCGAGGAGGCCGGCGAGGTGTTCCTCGGCCGCAGCGTCACGCAGCACAAGCAGGTGTCGGACGAGACCGCGCATGCGATCGACGAGGAAGTGCGGCACGTCATCGAGACGAACTACCAGCGCGCCAAGCAGATCCTCGAGACCAACCTCGACAAGCTCCATGCGATGGCCGAGGCGTTGATCAAGTACGAGACGATCGCCGACGACCAGATCAAGGACATCATGGCAGGGCGTAGCCCGCGACCGCCGGACGGCTGGGATGATTCGACTCCCAGCACGGGCGGCGGCAAGGCGGTCGTGACGCCGGTGCCGGGCACTCCCGAGACCCCGATCGCGCGGCCCGCCGGGCAGCACTGAGCGCCCGCGGCGCGGGCGAGCGGGTTTTCACGGTGAGGCTGCGCTGCGCGGGTCGCGTGCTGTCTCTCGACGCGCCTGTCGTCATGGGCGTGCTCAACCTGACCCCCGATTCATTCTCGGACGGCGGCCGGTACCTCGATACCGATGCCGCACTTGCGCAAGCCGAAAGGCTCGCGGGCGAGGGCGCCGCGATCCTCGACATCGGCGGGGAATCGACCCGTCCGGGCGCGGCGCCGGTCGATACCGATGAGGAAGTGCACCGCGTGCTGCCGGTGCTCGAGCGCATTGCTGCGCGGGTAGCGGTGCTGATCTCGGTCGACACCTCGAATCCGGAAATCATGCGCCGGGCCGCCGCCGCCGGCGCTCACATGATCAACGACGTGCGCGCGCTGCGCGTTCCCGGCGCGCTGCAGGCCGCTGCCGGTGCCGGCCTCGCATTGTGCCTGGTGCACATGCGGGGCGAGCCCGGGGACATGCAGCGCGCGCCGCACTACGATCGACTTATCCCTGAAGTCCTGGAGTTCCTGGCCGGGCGGATGCGCGCCTGCGCGGACGCCGGCATCGAGCCTGAACGCCTGTGTATCGATCCGGGCTTCGGCTTTGGCAAGACCCAGGCGCATAATCGCGAGTTGCTCGCGCGGCTTGGCGAGTTCCAGGGCCTCCAGCGGCCGATCGTGGTCGGGCTGTCGCGCAAGTCGATGGCTGGCGCGCTGACAGGCCGGCCGGTGCCGGAGCGGCTCGCCGGCAGTCTCGCGCTCGCGACGATCGCGGTGCTGCGCGGCGCAGGCATCATTCGGACCCACGATGTCGCCGCTACGGTGGATGCGGTCAGGGTTGCCTGCGCCTTCAGGGAGGGGATCGGTTGAGCAAGGCTTATTTCGGCACCGATGGCATCCGTGGACGGGTCGGTACCGATCCCATGACGGTGGATTTCGCGCTGCGCCTGGCGAGTGCGGCCGCACGCGTGCTGATTCCGGACGGAGGATCGGTGCTGATCGGCAAGGACACGCGCGTGTCCGGCTACCTGTTCGAGGCCGCGCTCGAGGCGGGTTTCGTCGCGGCTGGAGTGAACGTGCTGCTGACCGGGCCGCTGCCGACGCCGGTAATTGCGTACATGACGCGCCAGATGCATTGCCAGCTGGGAGTCGTGATCAGCGCCTCGCACAATCCATACGAGGACAACGGCATCAAGTTCTTCGACGGCGAGGGCCTGAAACTCTCGGACGAACTCGAGGAGCGGGTCGAGGGCCAGCTCGCGGCGGTACCGATGACGCGCAGCTCGCGCGAGCTGGGACGGGCGCGACGGCTCGACAGCGAACGGCTGCCCTACCAGGACTTCTGCGCCCGGGTGCTGCCCGGCGGTATGCGCCTCGACGGCCTCAAGATCGTCGTGGACTGCGCCAATGGCGCCTCGTACAAGGTGGCACCACGGATCCTCGCCGACCTCGATGCCGAGGTAGTGCCGATCGGCTGCTCGCCCAACGGACGCAACATCAACGATGGCTGCGGATCCACGGCCCCAGAGCTGCTGCAGCTGACGGTACCGGGCGTCCGCGCCAATCTCGGCATCGCCTTCGACGGGGACGGCGACCGCGTGGTCATGGTCGATCATCTGGGCAGGCTCGTCGACGGTGACCAGCTGCTGTACGTCATCGCTGCCGCGACACATGCCGCCGGTACGCTGCGCGGACCCGTGGTCGGTACCGTGATGAGCAACCTCGGGCTGGAACTGGCGCTGCAGCGGGCGGGCATTGGGTTCGTGCGGGTCCCGGTTGGGGACCGGCACGTGCTCGCTCGCCTCAAGGAACTCGGCGGCACGCTCGGAGGGGAAACCTCCGGTCACATCGTGTGCCTGGATCGCACCACAACCGGGGACGGGCTGGTGACGGCGCTGCAGGTGCTGGCCATCATGAAGCAGACCCAGCGGCCGCTCGCAGAGCTCGCGGCCGGCATGTCCAAGTTCCCGCAGGTGCTGTTGAACGTGCAGGTGGAACGGCGCTTCGATCCGAACGGGGTGCCGGCGATCGCCGAGGCGGTGCGCCGGCTGGAATCGCGGCTGGCCGGCGAGGGTCGCATCGTGCTGCGTGCCTCAGGCACCGAACCGGTGATTCGCGTGATGGTCGAGGGCCGCGATGCCGCCGAAGTGCGCGGCTGTGCGGACGAGCTCGCGCGGCGGGTCCGGGAGGCCGTGCCCTAGCAGGCGCACCGCCGGAGCGCGGTCCCGGGAAGTACAGGTATACGGGGGGCAGGTATACGGGGGGTACAGGTACAAAAGCGCATTGCGGCCTGCGGGTGACGCCGATATCATCCGCGCGCCCGAACACCCCCCCATTCATCACACTCATCCACGCCGGTCTGACTTCACGCGAAACTGACACAGGGGCCGCAAGCCGATGCGCCGCAAACTCGTTGCCGGCAACTGGAAGATGCACGGATCACGCGCTGAAAATGCGCTGCTGGTCGAGGCGATCCTCGGCTCGGGCGATATCGAGAGCGTCGAGTGCGTGCTGTGCCCGCCGTTCGTGTACCTCAGCGACGTGGGTCGGTTGCTGCGCGACAGCGCGGTGCGGCTGGGGGCTCAGAACCTGTGCGCCGAAGCCGTCGGAGCCTTCACGGGCGAGGTCTCTGCCGCGATGCTGCGGGACGTCGGCTGCCAGTACGTGATCGTGGGGCACTCGGAGCGACGCCACGTCTATGGCGAGGACGACATGATGGTCGCACGCAAGTGCGCAGCCGCGCTCGCGCGCGGGCTGACGCCAATCCTGTGCCTCGGCGAGCAGCTCTCCGAGCGCGAAGCCGGGCGGACGCAGGCAGTCATCGAGCGGCAGCTCGAGGCCGTGGTTGGCCTGACGGGCATCGAGGCGTTCGCGCGTGCCGTGATCGCCTACGAGCCGGTCTGGGCCATCGGCACGGGACGCACCGCATCACCGCAGCAGGCCGAGGATGTTCATGCCTTCATCCGACAGCGACTGGCCCGGCAGGATGCTAAAATCGCGGCCGATCTGCAGATCCTGTACGGCGGCAGTGTCAAGGCGGGCAATGCGGGGGATATCTTCGCGCAGGCCGATGTCGACGGTGGACTGATCGGCGGCGCTTCGCTAAAGGCCGACGAGTTTTCGAGCATCATTGCCGCGGCGCGCGGCTGAGGGCGGGTGGATCCATGTTGCACGTGGCGTTGATGGGGATTCAGTATCTCTGTGCATTCCTGATCGTCTCGCTGGTGTTACTGCAGCGCGGCAAAGGAGCCGATGCGGGCGCGGGGTTTGGCGCAGGAGCCTCGGGCACGGTGTTCGGCGCCCGCGGCGCGAGCACCGCGCTGTCGCGCGCGACCGCGATCCTGGCCGGAGTCTTCATGATCACGAGTCTCTCGCTGGTCTATACGGGAACGCACAAGACTGCCTCTGCCGGCAGCGTGCTCGACCAGCTCTCGCAGCAGCCCACATCGGGCACAACGACGACGCCGGCTGCGCCGCTGGTCGCGCCGGCGCCGGCGAGCGCCGCTGGCAGCGTCGCTGCGCCTGCCGTGGCCACGCCGGTCACCCCGACGACCCCGGTCGCTCCGGCCGGCGGCAGCGGCAGTGGCGGTGCTCCGGCCAAGTAACGGCGCGCGGCGGCTCGCCGCGCCTCGGGCGCCGATGCTGCAGCTGCAATGATCATCAACAATCCGGGCCGACGTGGTGGAACTGGTAGACACACTAGCTTGAGGGGCTAGCGCCGCAAGGTGTGGGAGTTCGAATCTCCCCGTCGGCACCACAGCAGCAGGCGCGCCTGCTACAATTCGCATAATAGTTGGGTTTGCGTACCGTTTGCGGCAAGGATCGATACGATATTTGTTCAGCAGGACCAGCCATGCTCACCCACTACCTGCCGATCCTGATCTTTCTGTGCCTGTCGGCGGCGCTTGCGGTGCTGATGCTGGGACTGGGCCAGATCCTGGGCCGCCTCGGAGTCAGGCATCCGGGCGATGCGCAGAAACTCTCCGCCTACGAGTGCGGCTTCGAGGCCTTCGAGGACACGCACGCGAAGTTCGACGTGCGCTACTACCTGGTGGCGATCCTGTTCATCGTGTTCGACCTCGAGATCGCGTTCCTGTTTCCATGGGCCGTGTCGCTGACGCGTATCGGCGGCACCGGGCTCGCGGCGATGGGGCTGTTCCTGTTCATTCTCGTGATCGGCTTCGCCTACGAATGGAAGAAGGGAGCGCTCGAGTGGGACTAGAACTGGCGCCGGCCGTGGAACTGGATGCGCCGGACGCCGGGTCGTTCTCGCAGCGCGGTTTCCTGACCACGCAGATGGACAGTCTCGTCAGCTGGGCGCGCACCGGCTCGCTGTGGCCGATGACCTTCGGGCTCGCCTGCTGCGCCGTGGAGATGATGCACGCCGGCGCCGCGCGCTATGATCTGGACCGCTTCGGCGTCGTGTTCCGTGCCAGTCCGCGCCAGTCCGACGTGATGATCGTGGCCGGTACCCTGGTGAACAAGATGGCCCCGGCGTTGCGCAAGGTCTACGACCAGATGCCCGAGCCGCGCTGGGTCATCTCGATGGGATCCTGCGCGAACGGGGGTGGCTACTACCATTATTCCTACTCGGTGGTCAGGGGCTGTGACCGGATCGTGCCGGTGGACGTCTACGTTCCTGGCTGTCCACCGACTGCGGAGGCACTGCTCTACGGCGTGATCCAGCTGCAGCGCAAGATCGCGCGCCGCTCCGCGGCGATGGCCTGAGCACGGTACGCACCGGGGTTGCGCGCGCATGTCGGCCTACATCGAGCAGCTGGCGGACCGGATCAGCGCGACTCTGGGTGAGCGCGCAACTCGACTGCCGTCGCTGGCAGGGGAACTCGCAATCGAGGTGGCGCCGGCGAACTTGCTCGAGGTCGCTCGCACGCTGCGTGATGATCCGCCGCTGCGCTTCGAGATGCTGATCGACCTCGCGGGCATCGACTTTCTCGATTACGGTCAGGTCGAGTGGCGTACCACCGGGGCCACGGCGAGCGGCTTCAGCCGCGGCGTGAATCGCAGCGCCCCGCATACCCGGACGCGGCTGGAACGCTTCGCGATCGTGCTCCAGCTGCTCTCGATCACGCACAACCACCGGCTCCGCGTGCGCGTGTACTGTGAGCCGGGCGAAGATCCGGTGCTCGATTCCCTGACGGGAATCTGGGCCAGCGCAGACTGGTTCGAACGCGAAGCCTTCGATCTGTTCGGGATCCTGTTCCGCGGCCATCCGGATCTGCGCCGGCTGCTCACCGACTATGGCTTCATCGGCCATCCGTTCCGCAAGGACTTTCCGCTCAGCGGCAATGTCGAGGTCCGATACGACCCGCAGCTCGGGCGGGTGGTCTACCAGCCGGTCAGCATCGAGCCGCGCGTGCTGGTGCCGCGAGTGATCCGCCACGACAACCGCTACGACCCGGCGCTGCACGACCTGCCGGGACCCGATGCACCGCATGGCTGAGATCCGCAATCTCACGCTGAATTTCGGGCCGCAGCACCCGGCCGCGCACGGCGTGCTGCGCCTGGTGCTCGAGATGGACGGTGAGGTCATCCAGAAGGCCGATCCGCACATCGGCCTGCTTCATCGTGGCACCGAGAAGCTCGCTGAATCGAAGATCTTCAACCAGTCCATCGGCTACATGGATCGGCTCGACTACGTGTCGATGATGTGCAACGAGCATGCCTACGTGCTCGCGATCGAACGACTGCTCGGGATTACGCCGCCGCCGCGTGCACAGTACATCCGCGTGATGTTCGACGAGATCACGCGCATCCTGAACCACCTGATGTGGCTCGGCGCCCATGGGCTCGACATCGGTGCGATGACCGTGTTCCTGTACTGCTTCCGCGAGCGCGAGGACCTGATGGACTGCTACGAGGCTGTCTCGGGCACGCGCATGCATGCGACGTACTACCGCCCTGGTGGGGTGTACCGCGATCTGCCCGATGCGATGCCGCGCTACCAGGCCTCGCGCTGGCACAGCCAGGCCGACGTCGATCGCATGAACGGCGCGCGCACCGGTTCGCTGCTCGATTTCATCGAGGCGTTCACTCGCAAGTTCCCGAAGTGCATCGATGATTACGAGACGCTGCTCACCGACAACCGCATCTGGAAGCAGCGCACCGTGAACATCGGCGTAGTGCCGCCCGAGCGCGCGCTGCAGCTGGGCTTTTCCGGGCCGATGCTGCGCGGCTCCGGAGTCGAGTGGGATTTGCGCCGCAAGCAGCCCTATGAGGTCTACGACGAGCTGGATTTCGACATTCCCGTCGGACTGAACGGTGATTGCTACGATCGCTACCTGGTCCGCATCGAGGAATTGCGGCAGTCCAACCGCATCATCGAACAATGCGTGCGCTGGCTGCGCACGAATGCCGGTCCGGTGATGGTCGATGACCGCAAGGTGCGGCCGCCGAGTCGCGAGCAGATGAAGGGCAACATGGAGTCACTGATCCATCACTTCAAGTTCATGACCGAGGGGTACTGCGTGCCCGAAGGCGAGACTTATGCGGCAGTCGAAGCGCCCAAGGGAGAATTCGGCGTCTACCTGCTGTCCGATGGGGCGAACAAGCCCTACCGATTGAAGTGCCGGGCGCCGAGCTTCGTGCATCTGGGCGCGCTCGGCGAGATGGTGCGGGGCCACATGCTGGCCGACGTGGTCGCCGTGATCGGCACCCAGGACGTGGTATTCGGAGAGGTCGACCGCTGATGAGCGCGCCCGAAGCACCTGCCGCGCACGATGGCCAGGACTCGCCGCTGTCCGCGCACACTCGTGCCGAAATCGATCATTGGGTCGCGAAATTCCCGCCCGGCCGCCAGCGCTCGGCGGTCCTGTCGGCGCTGCGCGCGGCACAGGAGCAGAATCAGGGCTTCCTGACGGTGGCACTGATGGATGCCGTGGCCGGCTACCTCAAGCTGCCGCCGATCCAGGTGTACGAGGTCGCGAGCTTCTATTCCATGTTCGAGACCCATCCATGCGGGCGGCACCACGTCAGTGTGTGCACCAATATCTCCTGCATGCTGCGCGGTGGCGAGGACATCGCCGCGTACGTGGAGCGCAAGCTCGGCATCCGCCTCGGGCAGAGCACACCGGACGGGCGCATTTTCCTCAAGCGCGAGGAGGAATGCCTGGCCGCCTGCACCGGCGCGCCGATGATGATGGTCGATCACGTCTATCACGAGCACCTGACGCCCGAGAAGGTCGATCAGATCCTCGCGGAACTGGTCTAGCAACCATGAATGTCTGGGACGACAAGCGCGACCTGACCTGCTTCGAGCCGCTGAAATTCGAACGCTCTTGGACGCTTGCGACCTACGAGCAGATTGGCGGCTACTCCGTGTGGCGCAGGATCCTGGCTGAGAAGCCGCCGCGCGAGCAGGTGATCGAACAGATCAAAGCCTCGGGACTGCGGGGTCGCGGTGGTGCGGCGTTCCCGGTCGGGATCAAGTGGAGCTTCATGCCCCGCAATGCGCCGATGCAGAAGTACGTGGTGTGCAACTCGGATGAGAGCGAGCCAGGCACCTGCCATGACCGCGACATCCTGCGCTACAACCCGCATTCGGTGATCGAAGGCATGGCGATCGGCGGCTACTGCATGAATGCGACGGTCGGCTACAACTACATACGCGGCGAGTTTCTCGGCGAGCCCATACCGCGCTTCGAGGCGGCATTGCGCGAGGCCTACGCAGCCGGGCTGCTCGGCAGGAACATCCAGGGATCCGGTGTCGATTTCGATCTGCATACCTTCGTCGGCGCCGGTGCCTACATTTGCGGCGAGGAGACCGCACTGCTGGATTCCCTCGAGGGCAAGACCGGCAAGCCTCGCTTCAAGCCGCCGTTTCCGGCCGCATTCGGCCTGTACGGCATGCCCACCACGATCAACAACACGCAGAGCTATGCCTCCGTGCCGACGCTGCTGCGCAAGGGACCGCAGTGGTTCGCCGAGCTCGGGCCGAAGAACTCCGGCGGCACCGTGATCTTTTCGGTCTCCGGCCACGTGAACCGCCCGGGCAACTTCGAGGTACCGCTCGGGATCCCGTTCGCCGATCTGCTCGAGCTGGCCGGCGGCGTGCTGGGCGGCAGGAAGCTCAAGGCCGTGATCCCCGGTGGCTCCTCGACCCCGGTGGTACCGGGAGAGATCATGCTCAAGACCAACATGGACTACGACTCGGTCAAGGCGGTCGGCTCGGGCATAGGCTCCGCGGCCGTGATCGTGATGGACGAGACGACCTGCATGGTGCGCGTGCTCGAGCGCCTGTCGCGCTTCTACATGGCCGAATCCTGTGGCCAGTGCACGCCGTGCCGCGAAGGCACCGGCTGGCTGACCCGTACGCTGCGGCGGGTGCTCGCTGGGGAGGCGCGGCGTGAGGATCTCGGGCTGCTGCTCGACGTGGCCAATCGCATCGAGGGCCACACGATCTGCGGCCTCGGGGACGCCGCGGCCTGGCCCGTGCAGAGCTTCCTGAAGCATTTCCGGCACGAGTTCGAGTACATGGTCGACCACGGCGGACGCAGCATCGTGGGCAACGAGCGCGTCGCAGCATGAGCGAGGAACTGGTCAACATCGAGGTCAACGGCGTTCCAATGAAGGCGCGCAAGGGCGAGGTCATCATCCGCGCCACGGACCGCGAGGGCGTCTACATTCCGCGCTTCTGTTATCACGAAAAGCTCCCCATCGCCGCCAATTGCCGCATGTGCCTGGTCGAGGTCGAGAAGGCGCCCAAGCCGCTGCCGGCGTGCGCGACCCCGGTCACCGAGGGCATGAAGGTGTTCACGCACTCGGCCAAGGCAATCGGCGCGCAGCGCGCGATCATGGAGTTCCTGCTGATCAACCATCCGCTCGACTGCCCGATCTGCGATCAGGGCGGAGAATGCGAATTGCAGGATCTGGCGCTCGGCTTCGGCCGCGACATCTCGCGTTTCGTCGAACGCAAGCGGGTAGTCAAGGACAAGAACCTCGGGCCGCTGGTCTCGACCGACATGACGCGCTGCATCCATTGCACGCGCTGTGTCCGCTTCGGACTGGACGTGGCCGGCATCCAGGAGATGGGCGCCACCGGACGCGGCGAGCATATGGAGATCGGCACCTTCATCGAGCACAGCGTCGATCACGAGCTGTCCGGCAACATCATCGACCTGTGTCCGGTCGGAGCACTCAACAGCAAACCATTCCGGTTCCGCGGCCGCGGCTGGGAGATGACGCAGCATGCGCTGATCTCGCCGCACGACGGCGTCGGCTCGCACCTCTACGGCCACGTGCTGCGCGGCCGGCTGATGCGCGTGGTGCCGCGCGAGTGCGAGGCGATCAACGAGACCTGGATCGCCGACCGCGACCGCTTCAGCTACGAGGGTGTCTACGCCGAGGATCGCCTGGAGACGCCGCTGCTGCGGCAGCCGGATGGCAGCTGGCGCGAGGTGGAGTGGGACGTGGCGCTCGGTGCGGCCGCGCAGCTGTTGCGCGAGGCCGCCGGCGGCGATGCCGGCCTCGGCCTGCTGGCTCATCCCTCCAGTACGCTCGAGGAGCTGTACCTGCTCGCTCAGCTCGCACAGGGGCTCGGCTGTGCCAACATCGATAGTCGGCTACGGCACGGGGATGTTCGCGATCAATCCGCGGACCGAGCGCCTCCTGGGCTCGGGCTGCCGATCGCACAGATCGATGAACTCGATGCGCTGCTGGTCGTGGGAGCGAACCTGCGCCATGAGGTGCCGATCCTCGCGCATCGGGTTCGCAAGGCTGCCCTGCGCGGCGGGCGCGTCCACGCCATCAATCCGGCGCGCTTCGAGTGGCTGTTTCCGGTGGGTGAGTACCTGCTGGCCGCGCCGGCGGCGGCGGTGCGCGAGCTCGGTGCCGTGCTGCTCGCCGCGCTCGGCGGTGCCGCTCCGCCCACGGCGCTCGCGGCGCTGCTGCAGGGTGCGGTAGTCACCGACCGGCACGAGCAGATCGCGAGCTCACTGCGCACCGGCGCGCACCGCGCGATCTGGATCGGCGCCCTGAGCCTGCGCAGTGCGCGAGGAGCGGAACTGCGCGCGCTCGCGCGCGCACTCGCCGGGGTCACGGGCGCGGTGTATGGAGAGCTCGCCGAGGGCGGCAATGCGGCCGGTGCCTATCTCGCCGGTGCGCTTCCACATCGGGCCCCCGGCGGCGTGCCGCGCCCGGTGGCCGGGCTGCATGCCCGCGCGATGCTCGGGCGCCCCCTCGGCGCTTACCTGCTGCTGCACTGCGAGCCCTGGGCGGACATGGGAGTTCCTGTCGCGCCGGACCTGCTGGCGCCCTTGGGCCGCGTGGTCGCCATCACGCCTTACGCGAGTGAAACCATGAAGCAGCTTGCCCAGGTGCTGCTGCCGGCGGGCACGTTCGCGGAGAGTTCCGGTACCTACGTGAACCTCGAGGGGCGGTGGCAGAGCCAGGCCGGAGCCGCACGGCCGGTCGGGGCAGCGCGCCCGGCTTGGAAGATCCTGCGCGTGCTCGGTAACCTGCTCGGGTTCGCCGGGTTCGACTACCAGTCCTCCGAGCAGGTCCGCGACGAACTGGGCTCGCTGGTGGCGGCAGCGCCTGCGCAGGCACCGGCGGACGCGACCGCACCGCTGGCTGCTGCCAGTGCGCCGGCCGAGGCGGTGGCGGACGTACCGATGTACCAGATTGACCCGGTGCTGCGCCGCGCCAGTGCGCTGCTGCGCACGCGCGATGGCCGCGAGCCGCTGGCTTTGTACGGCGGGGATGCTGCGTGAGCACGCTCAGTTCCGTGTGGGCAGGGCTGCCCGGCTACGCGCAGTCGACCGCGGTCACGCTGCTGCTGATGGTGGTGCTGATCCTCTCCGTGGCTTACCTCACACTGTGGGAGCGCAAGCTGATCGGCTGGATCCAGCTGCGCATCGGGCCGAACCGGGTGAAGCTGTTCGGACTCGCGGCCGGATTCGGCCAGCCGATCGCGGACGTCGTGAAGCTTCTGATCAAGGAAGCGATCATGCCGGCGCGGGCCAGCAGATTCCTGTTCCTGGTGGCGCCGGTGATCGCATTGACCACCGCGCTCGCGGCCTGGGCGGTGGTACCGATTGCACCGCACTATGCGATTGCGAATGTCGATGCCGGGCTGCTCTACGTGCTTTCGTTGAGTTCGGTCGGCGTCTACGGAATCATCCTGGCCGGCTGGGCCTCGAATTCGAGGTACGCGTTCCTTGGCGCGATGCGCGCGACCGCGCAGATGGTCGCCTATGAGATCGCAATGGGCTTCGCGCTCGTGGGCGTACTGATGGCGGCCGGGAGTCTGAACCTCGGCACTATTGTCGAGCGCCAGCACGGCGGGGTCTTGAGCTGGTACTGGTCGTGGCTGTTTCCGCTGCTGATGGTCTATTTCATTTCGGGCATCGCCGAGACCAACCGTGCCCCGTTCGACGTCGCGGAGGGGGAGTCCGAGATCGTCGCGGGGTTCCACGTCGAGTACTCCGGGATCGCCTACGGCGTGTTCATGCTGGCCGAATACGCCAACATGATCCTGATCTCCGGGTTGACCGCGCTGTTCTTCTTCGGCGGCTGGTTGAGTCCGGTCGACGGCTACGCCTGGCTCGGGGGCAATACCTGGCTCGGCCAGCCTGGCACGCATTGGCTGGTACTCAAGATCTTCGTCGGCTTGTGCTTCATGATGTGGTTCCGCGCGACCTTCCCGCGTTATCGCTACGACCAGATCATGCGGCTCGGCTGGAAGGTCCTGATCCCGATCACGATCGTCTGGATCGCCGTCGAGATCGTGCTGGCCGCCTACCACGTCGGACCGTGGAGTACCTGAGGGCTCACGCATGGCCACAGTCAACCCCTTCAAGACGCTGCTGCTCACCGAGCTGCTGCAGGGCATGGGCCTGACCGCCCGCTCGCTGTTCCGGCGCAAGATCACGGTGCAGTACCCGGAGGAGAAGACACCGCAGTCGGTGCGTTTCCGCGGCCTGCACGCGCTGCGACGTTATCCGAACGGTGAAGAGCGATGCATCGCCTGCAAGCTGTGCGAAGCGGTCTGTCCGGCGCTCGCGATCACGATCGACTCGGACGTTGCCCCCGATGGTACCCGGCGCACCACGCGCTACGATATCGACCTGTTCAAGTGCATCTACTGCGGCTTCTGCGAGGAGGCCTGCCCGGTGGATGCGATCGTCGAGACGCGCATCCATGAATACCACATGGAACATCGTGGCGAGAACATCATGAGCAAGGACAAGCTGCTCGCGGTTGGGGAGCGCTACGAGAGCATGATCAACGCCGACAAGGCGGCCGACGCGCGCTACCGCTGAAGCGGCAGACGCCATCGCGCATAACGAGAGGGGAGAGGGGTCTAGCTGATGCCGCTGGTGCTGTTCTACGTATTCGCGACGATACTGGTGGCCGCCGCGCTGGGCGTGATCGGCTCGCGCAACCCGGTGTACTCCGTGCTGTGCCTGGTGGTGTGCTTCTTCTGCAGCTCAGTGCTCTGGCTGCTGATCGAGGCCGAATTCCTCGCCATCGTTCTGGCGCTCGTCTACGTCGGTGCAGTCATGGTGCTGTTCATGTTCATCGTGATGATGCTCGACATCGACATCGAGGAACTGCGCCGCGGCTTCACGCGCTTCGCCTGGCTCGGCTGGGCCACGGCGGGGGCGGTGGTAGTCGAGGTCGCCGGCGTGATCCTGGGCCATCGGCTCGGGCTGGATGCGACGCGCGGCATGGCGCCGCTTCCGGCCGGCTACAGCAACACCAGGGAGCTCGGAACACTGCTCTACAGCCGCTATAACTACGCCTTTGAGATCGCCGGGATGCTGCTGCTGGTGGCGATCGTGGCGGCGATATCGCTGACACTGCGGCAACGGCCCGGACTCAAGAAGCAGGATATTGGCGCTCAGGTCGGCGTGCGGGCCAGCGATCGGGTGCGCATCGTGAAAATGGGTACGGAGCCGCGCCGTTGATCACGCTGGCGCACATGCTCACTCTGTCGACGCTGCTGTTCGCGATCTCCGTCGCCGGCATCTTCCTGAACCGCAAGAACGTGCTGCTCATGCTGCTGTGCATTGAGCTGCTGCTGCTGTCCGCCAATTTCAATTTCGTCGCCTTCTCCCGCTACCTCGGTCAGCTCGACGGACAGATCTTCGTGTTCTTCGTGCTGACCGTCGCGGCCGCCGAGTCGGCCATCGGGCTCGCGATCCTGGTCGTGGTGTTCCGCGAGCGGCGCAGCATCAATGTCGAAGAACTCGAGCAGTTGAAGGGCTGAATGAACCCGAACCTCCTGCTGACGATCCCGTTGAGCCCGCTGATCGCCGCGCTGCTGGCCGGACTCGCTGGCAAGCGGATCGGGCGCGTGGGCGCGGCCGGCGTGACGATCGCCGCGGTCGCACTCTCGTGCGCGCTGTCCGGCAGCGTGCTGTGGAACGTGGCGGTCGGGCATGCGCCGCCCTACGATGCCAGCGTCTACACCTGGCTGGTCAGCGATGGCCTCAAGCTGCAGGTCGGATTCCTGATCGATCCGCTCAGTGCGCTGATGATGTTCGTCGTGACCTTCGTATCGCTGTGCGTGCACGTCTACACCATCGGCTATATGCACGATGATCCCGGCTACCAGCGCTTCTTCAGCTACATCTCGCTATTCACCTTCGCGATGCTGATGCTCGTGATGGCCAACAACTTCGTGCAGCTGTTCTTCGGCTGGGAGGGCGTGGGCGTCGTCTCGTACCTGCTGATCGGGTTCTGGTACACCCGACCGAGCGCGATCTTCGCCAACCTGAAGGCCTTCCTGGTCAACCGGGTCGGCGACCTCGGATTCGTGCTCGGCATCGCCGGTGTGCTCCACTTCACGGGCTCGCTCGACTACAGGGAGGTGTTTGCGGCCGCTCCCGCCTTCGCCGGCAAGACGCTGATGCTGGTGCCGGGGCACCCCTGGGCGGCCGCGAGCGTGGTATGCATCTGCCTGTTCATCGGGGCCATGGCGAAGTCGGCGCAGATTCCGCTGCACGTCTGGCTGCCGGATTCGATGGAAGGCCCGACGCCGATCTCGGCACTGATCCACGCCGCGACGATGGTCACGGCGGGCATCTTCATGGTTTCGCGCCTCTCACCGCTGTTCGAGCTGTCAGATACTGCGCTGTCCTTCGTGCTCGTGATCGGTGCCACGACTGCGCTGTTCATGGGCTTCCTCGGCATCGTGAACAACGACATCAAGCGCGTGATCGCCTATTCGACGCTCTCGCAGCTCGGGTACATGACGGTGGCGCTCGGTGCCTCCGCCTACAGCGTTGCGATGTTCCACCTGATGACCCACGCATTCTTCAAGGCGCTGCTGTTCCTGGCTGCCGGCGCCGTGATCATCGCGATGCACCACGAGCAGGACATGCGGCGGATGGGCGGATTGCGCCGGCGCATGCCGGTGACCTACTGGACCGCAATGATCGGGGCGCTGGCGCTGATCGGAACGCCGTTCTTTTCCGGCTTCTACTCCAAGGACGCGCTGATCGAGGCTGTACACGCCTCGCACCGCGCGGGCGCCGGTTACGCCTATGCATGCGTGCTGATCGGTGTGTTCGTCACCGCACTGTATACCTTCCGGATGATCTTCCTGACCTTCCATGGCGAGGAGCGACTCGACCATCACGCGCAGGAGCATTTCCATGACGTCGGCTGGGACATGAAGGGGCCGCTGGTCGCGCTCGCGATCCCCTCGCTGCTGGTCGGCTATTTCACGGTCGGACCGGTGCTGTTCGGAGGCTTCTTTGGGAACGCGATCCAGGTGGCTGACGCGAACGACGTGGTCGCGGAGCTCGGTCGCGAATGGCACGGTGCGCTGCTGTTCGCGCTGCGCGGTCTCGCGCCGGGGCCCGCCTGGCTCGCCGCGCTCGGGGTGTTTACGGCGTGGCTGTTCGTCCTGCGATCGCCGGAGCGCGGTGATGCGCTGCGCGAGCGCTTGAGCGGACTGAACCGGGTGCTGCTGAACAAGTACTACTTCGACTGGTTCAACGAGCGTGTGATCGTGCCGCTGGCCCGGGGCATCGGCAGCGTGCTGTGGCGGGCGGGCGACAAGGCGATCATCGACGGCGCGATGGTCAACGGTTCGGCATCGCTGATCGAATGGTTTGCCAGCCGCATGCGACTGCTGCAAAACGGACTGCTGTATTCCTATGCATTCTGGATGATCATCGGACTGGCCGTCCTGCTGGGCTGGTTCCTGGTCCGGGTCTGAAGGTTCGAGCCGATCATGCCGTCAACTGGATTGCTATCGGTTCTGACCTGGCTGCCCGTGGCGGGCGGCGTGCTCACGCTTCTCGTCGGACACACCAACGTGCGCGCGGCGCGCTGGGTCGCGCTGCTGACCGCGCTGGCCGAACTGGTGGCCTGCGTGCCGCTGTACCAGGGATTCGTGCCCGCCAGCGCGGCCTTCCAGTTCGTCGAGCGGCAGGCGTGGATCCCGGTACTGCATGCGCAGTACTACCTCGGTGTCGACGGCATTTCGCTGCCGCTGATTCTGCTGACCGCATTCATGACGGTGCCGGTGATCATCGCCGGCTGGACCGTCGTGGAGAAGCGGCCGGCGCAGTACTTCGCCGCATTCCTGATCATGGAAGGACTCATGATCGGCGTCTTCGCGGCACTCGATACGCTGCTGTTCTATTTCTTCTGGGAGGCGATGCTGATCCCGATGTTCCTGATCATCGGGGTATGGGGTGGAGCGCGACGCGTCTATGCGACGTTGAAATTCTTCCTGTACACGTTCCTGGGTTCCGTGTTCCTGCTGGTGGCGCTGATCTACATGTACCTGAAGGCGGGCAGCTACAGCATCGAGAGCCTGCAGCACCTGCCGCTGACGCTGGTCGAGCAGCGCTGGATCTTCTTCGCGTTCCTGGCTGCTTTCGCGGTCAAGGTACCGATGTGGCCGGTGCACACCTGGTTGCCGGACGCGCACGTCGAGGCGCCGACCGGCGGTTCGGTGATACTGGCCGCAGTCATGCTGAAGATGGGCGGGTACGGCCTGCTGCGCTTCAGTCTGCCGATCGCGCCGGACGCCTGCCGCGAACTCGACTGGCTGGTGGTTGGACTCTCGCTGGTCGCAATCGTCTATATCGCGCTCGTGGCGCTCGTGCAGCAGGACATGAAGAAGCTGATCGCGTACTCCTCGATCGCGCACATGGGCTTCGTGACGCTCGGCAGCTTCCTGGTGTTCTTCATCATGGCCGCTACCGGCGGAACGCGCGGTGCGGTCAACGGCCTCGATGGGGCCATGGTGCAGATGCTCTCGCACGGGCTGATATCCGGCGCGCTGTTCCTGTGCATCGGCGTCATGTATGACCGGCTGCATACCCGCGAGATCAGCGCCTATGGAGGCGTTATCAACGTGATGCCGAAATTCGCGGCATTCATGGTGCTGTTCGCGCTCGCGAACGCCGGGTTGCCGGGCACGTCGGGCTTCGTCGGCGAGTTTCTCGTGATCCTGGCGAGTTTCAAGGCGAGCTTCTGGTTCGCGTTGCTCGCCGGCACGATCATGGTGCTCGGAGCGGCCTACAACCTGTGGCTGGTCAAGCGGGTCATTTTCGGTCCGGTCGCGAATGACAAGGTGGCCTCGATGCCGGACCTGAACGCGCGCGAGTTCCTGTGCCTCGGGGTGCTGGCGATTTCGGTGTTGCTGCTCGGAGTGTTCCCGGGCCGGATGCTGGGGATCATGGAGGCGTCGATGCAGCACCTGGTTACCCAGCTCGTGACGAGCAAACTTCCATGAGCCTGCAGTCCTACGCCCCGGCATTACCGGAGATCACGCTGGCGGCCTCCGCCTGCCTGATCCTGCTGGTCGACGTCTATGGTGCCCATCGCCAGCGCGGGCTCACCGCGACGCTGACAATGCTGGCACTCGTGGCCGGAGTGCTCGTGACCAACCAGTATGCGATGGTCGTCCAGCGCACCATACTGTTCGACGGGCTGTACGTGGCCGACCGGCTCGCCGCTTTTCTGAAGCTGGCCGGATTCATCGCGATGGGCACCGCGATGTTCTATTCCCAGGAGTACCTGGATCAGCGTGGCATGCGCGGCGGGGAGTATTACGTGCTGTGCCTGACGGCGCTGCTCGGGATCTTCGTGCTGATCTCGGCCAACAGCCTGCTCACCGTCTACCTCGGTGTGGAGCTGCTGTCGCTGTCGCTGTACGCGATGGTCGCTTTCGACCGGGATTCAGGCCTCGCCGCGGAGGCCGCGATCAAGTTTTTCGTGCTCGGAGCGATCGCCTCCGGAATACTCCTGTACGGCATGTCGATGCTGTACGGGCTCACCGGCACGCTGGACCTGGACCGGCTCGGCGCGGTGAT
The DNA here is from genome assembly GCA_964528845.1 of uncultured Steroidobacteraceae bacterium. Classification (GTDB taxonomy): domain Bacteria; phylum Pseudomonadota; class Gammaproteobacteria; order Steroidobacterales; family Steroidobacteraceae; genus FEN-1191. The sequence continues at coordinate 68,676 of CAZGVE010000014.1, forward strand.
CGGACGTGCCGACAGCTTCGGACTCGTGATCGGGGTGACATTCGTCGTGGCGGCGATCGCTTTCAAGTTCGGTGCCGTGCCATTCGCCATGTGGGTGCCCGACGTCTACGACGGCGCGCCGACCAGCGTGACGCTGTATATCGCGACGGTCTCGAATCTCGCCTCATTCGCGCTGATCCTGCGGCTGCTGGCCCACGGGCTGGCAGGGATGCCGGCGATCTGGACGTTGATGCTCGACGCGATGGCGGCGGCTTCGCTGCTGCTCGGCAACCTCGTCGCGATCGCGCAGACCAGCCTCAAGCGCATGCTGGCGTACTCGGCTATCGCGAACGCCGGTTTCGTATTGCTCGGCTTCGCGACCGGCCAGGTGGCCGGCTACCAGGCGGCACTGAATTTCACGGTCGCGTATGTACTCACGACGCTGGCAGTGTTTGGCGTGATCCTGATCATGAGCCGCGCCGGCGATGAGAACGACCAGCTCGCAGACTTCAAGGGCCTCGGCAGCCGTGATCCGCTGCTGGCGGCCATCATGATGGTGCTGATGTTCTCGACCGCGGGCGTGCCGCCCTTCATCGGCTTCTGGGCGAAGCTCTGGATCATCCAGGCGCTGCTGCACGCCGGCCTTACCTGGATGGCCGTGTTCGCCATGGTGATTTCGGTCGTCGGCGCGTTCTACTATCTGCGCGTCGTCTGGTACATGTATTTCGAGCCCGCCGGCGATCGCCCCGCGACGCCCCGACGCGCGACATTCCGGTTCATCCTGATGATCAACGCGGCCGGCGTCGCACTGCTCGGCCTGCTTCCCAACACGCTGCTCGAGCTCTGCGGGCGGCTGCTGCCCTGAAGGCGCCCGCGCCGCCCTCCAGGACCCCTTTGGAAAGGTCTGATGGACATCAGGCGCTACTCGTGTAGAATTCCGCCCCTTCCTGGTGCGGGGTGGAGCAGTCTGGCAGCTCGTCGGGCTCATAACCCGAAGGTCGTAGGTTCAAATCCTACCCCCGCTACCAATTAATCAAGGTCTATTCCGAGGCCCAAGAGCACAGAGGGTTCCGATGCCTGTGCCGCAACCGGGCCCGCGCGCCTACAGGGCGAGTGTCTTGAGCCCCGCGTGCAACGCAGCCGAGCGCATACGCGCGTCATAGGTCAGGACGTGCGTGGCAGCGCTTAGCAGTGCCAGGGCGATGTGCAGCGCGTCAAGCGTTCGCAACGCTGCCGAATCGAGCTGGAATAACAGGCGTTCGGCCTCGCGATGAACCACCGGACTCAAGTCGAGGCGTCGTAACGAACCGGAATCAGCATCGCTCAATACAGCATCCCGGATTTCTGAAGCCTGATCGGGCGTGAGCAGGCCTTCGCGTCGCCGACGGGCGATTGCGGACAGTACCTCTGTTATAGCGAGTTCCGAGATCAGAAGATCACGCCGGCCGCGGAGAAAGGCGTCGAGCGCGTCGCTCTCGGGCTCCGGTACGTACAGTTTGGCGAGCGCGCTTGAATCGAGGTAGATGCCCGTTTCGGCAACAGGCGCGGCTGGCGCCAACGGCGCTTCAGCCACGCTCCGCCCGCTCGTCGATGACCGCTGCGGTGAGCGATGTGGCTAGCGCGGGCATCTTACGGCGAAAATCGGCACGGCCCGCAAAAGGCTTGGCTTGCTCGCTGCGGGGCGCAACGAGCCGCGCAACCGGCCTGCCACGATCGGTGATCGTCACCTCGTGACCCTTGCGAACCTCCTCAATCAATGCAGTGAGGTTCTGCCGAGCTTCGCGTATGCCTGCTTCTTTCACAGGTAAATTGTGCTACTTGTAGCACAATATTGCAAGCGCATCAGCGCAATTCAATGTCAATAAAATCAATGTCACCGGGCTGCGAGGTGTTGCGTTGCGCGATAGTCACGGTGGAAATGCTCGATCTGCCACCGGGTCGGGTGCAGGCCCGGACTGACGGCTGTTCAATCGGCTCCGCCGCCACTTGGCGGCAGTGCATTGGTCGCGGCCCCGATCGGATGGATGGAGATGCGCGTGTCCATTTGTGCGCCTGCATGGCCGGAGCGATGCCAGCGCCCCGCTGGCGCATAGACGATGTCGCCCTGCGTGGCGCGGATGAACGGAACGCCCTCGATCTGGAACTCGACATCACCCTCCATGATGAACCAGAACTCGCTGGTGCCGTCATGGAAATGGCCGAGCTGGCTGGGCGGCGGCGTCGGCGCGCCCGGCGCGCGGGTGATGTTGGCTGCGGTCTCGCCGTCGCGGACAAAGCCGCCGGGCGAGCGTCCGCCGCCCTCGACAATTTCCTTCTGGAAATCGAGGTAGGGCTTGGCGGCACCGTAGCTGCCCGACGCGCCCTGCAACGTGACCTTCTGATAGGTGTAACCCTTCACGGGCGTCGGAATCTCGCTCTCAGGATAGAAGGGCAGGGCGCGAGTGTGCGTCACCTCGAAGCGCAAGGCTGGTGCGTCCCCGACCGTCTCCATCGCATACTGCACCCCCGCCGGCGCCTGCACGATGAAGCCCTTGCTGGCGATGAAGGGCTCCTGGCCTGACAGCGTCACCTTGAGCTGCCCAGCCTCGACAATGAAGAACATCGAACTGTCTGCATAGAACTGGACTTTTGTCTTCTCGCCGGGCGCCATCTGGAAATAGCGGGCAGTCAGGCCGCTCGCGTCGCGCACCACCGTCTCGGCCCAGCTCCGCTGGCGCGCGTGTTTTCTGAGCAAGTCTGTCAGCTTCACCTGCGGCCTGTTAGGGGCGACGTACGGCGCTTTGTCCGGCTTGGGCGCCCACACGGTCACGCCGGCGCCGCCTCGGCCGCCGCGGTCACCCGCATCCCGCGTGGCCTGATCCTGAGCCAGCGCAATCAGTGGCAGTGCGGCCGAAGTGATGGCAAGCAGAGCGTTTTTCAGATTGGTCATGCGTCCATTCCTACGCGGCTAGCCTGCCAGGATGATCAGGCCTCGGCCACCTTTGCCGCCATCGTCGCCTTGGCCCACCACACCAACTCGTCGAGGGCGGTCTTCGCCGCGGGCAGCAGATTCGCCTCGATCTCCGCGATCGGCTTCTTGCCAAACATCGGGTGCACGGCCATGAAGTCGCCGCCGCCGATGTGGACGGCCGCATGCGTCGACACCATCTGCAGCTCCACGGCGATAAGCCGGAGATGTTCGACCGCACGCGCGGCGCCGGTGCCGCCGTAGCCGATGGCCGTGAAGGGTTTCCGATTCCACTCGTTATAGGCTTGGTCGAGTGCATTCTTGAGTACGCCGGTGATCGAGTGGTTGTATTCCGCGACCACGAAGATGTAGCCATCGAAGCGGCCGACGGTCTGCTGCCAGCGGATCGCCTCCGGGTTCTGGCTCGGCACCCACTTGTTCGTCGCTATTTCGTCGAAGAACGGCAAGGGGTGATCGCGCAGATCGATCAGCTCCACGTCCATGTCGCCGCGCGCCTGAGCCTGCTTCAGGATCCATTGCGCCGGCGCGTCGGCGAATCGCGCGGGACGGGTCGAACCAATGATGACGGCGATCCGGGGCTTAGAACTCATGGTAACCTCGTGTATGCTGGTAACTAACGGAAATCAGATTACAAGTAGTGACTAAATGCAGCAAGGAGGCACCTTGGTGAAACCAGATAACCATGAAGATACCGCCCCCTGTGAACACATCAGCCGGATGCTTGCGCGGATCAGCGACAAATGGACCCTGCTCGTGGTGCGGGTGCTGGGGCGCGGCCCGCGCCGCTTCAACGCGCTGCGGCGTGAGGTTGGCGAGATCAGCCAGAAGGTGCTGGCATCAACGCTGAGGGACCTGGAGGAAAACGGCTTCGTGTCCCGAACGGTCACCCCTGTGACGCCGCCTCAGGTCGAGTATGCGCTCACAGATCTTGGCCGGGATTTCCTGACGCCGGTCCAGACACTCGCCGAATGGGTCATCACGAACTCTGCGCGCCTGGATGCGGGACGTGCAGCCTATGCGCGACTGCACGCACGCGAAACGGCATAGCTAGCGCGAAGAAGCCGATCACGAGGACGCGGCAGCGCAGGAGATCCTCGGCGCCAGCCTATTCGGGTCTCGGGCCCGCGGGCGGGGCGTCCTCGTGCGCCAGGTTGTGGCCGCGGGAGCTGTGAAGCCTCCCGACCAGTGAGCCCGACTTCGGCTCGAGCGACCTGCGATCCAGGATTTCAGGAATATCCGCTGCGGGGGCTGGCCGGCTGAAGTAATAACCTTGCGCCTCGGCACATCCTTGCCCGTTCAGGAAGGCAAGCTGCTCGCGGGTCTCCACGCCTTCCGCCACGACACAGATTCCCAGGTCGCGTCCCATGCTGATCAGGCCGCCGACGATACTGGCATCCGCCGGGTTCGTCGCGACGTCAATCAGGAAGCTGCGGTCAATCTTCAGGGTGTCGATGGGAAACCGCTTCAGATGGCTCAGGCTGGAATAGCCGGTGCCGAAGTCATCGAGCGCCAGCTGCACTCCCAGCCCTTTGAGCGAATGCAGCACGCCCGCGGTCGAGCTCGAGTCGTGCATCAGGAACGTTTCCGTCAGCTCGAGTTCCAGATACCGCGGCTCGAGGCCAGTCTCGTCGAGGGCGGCGAGCACGCCTGCCACGAAGCCCCTGTCTCGCAGTTCCACGACTGACACATTGATCGCAATGCGCATGGGCGCAAGGCCGGCGTCTGTCCAGGCCCGAAGCTGGCGACAGGCTTCGCGCACCACCCATCGCCCGATCGGCACGATCAGGCCGGACTGCTCGGCGATCGCAATGAATTGACCTGGCTCGACCAGCCCACGACCGGGGCGGCGCCAGCGAATGAGTGCTTCGAGGCCTGAAACGCTGCCGGAGCGCAGATTCACGATCGGCTGGTAGTGCAATGTGAATTGCTGCCTTTCGACCGCGCGGCGCAGCGCGCTCTCAAGTGTCTGGCGCTCGATCGAGCGCGTGTTCATGTCCGACTTGAAGAACTGATAGTTGTTGCGACCCATGCTCTTCGCGCCGTACATCGCGAGGTCAGCATGTTTCACCAGGCTCTCCGCGGTGATTCCGTCATTCGGATACACGACGATGCCGATGCTCGCCGTGATGTGCAGCTCATGACGATCGATGTGTGCCGGAGCTCGCAGTGCCACCAGAATCTTTTCGGCACAGATTGCCGCATCCTCTGAATGGGAGATTTCCGTGAGCAGGATGACGAATTCGTCGCCTCCCTGCCGACTGACGGTGTCGGAGCCACGCAGGCAGCCGAGGATCTGCTGCGAGGCCCATAGCAGCAAGCGGTCACCGACATCGTGGCCGAGCGAGTCGTTGATACGCTTGAAGTGATCCAGATCGAGGAACAGCAGCGCCAGGTTGTGCGGGCGCCGGTGCGCCGTGGCGATTGCCTGAGTCAATCGATCGTTCAGCAGCGCCCGGTTTGGCAGATCGGTGAGACCGTCGTGCTGGGCAAGGTGGGACATTCTGAGCGACAGTGCCCGGGTCGTGCTCACATCGTGAAATACCATGACGGCGCCCGCCACACGCCCGCGACGATCATGAATGGGCGCGGCGGAGTCTTCGATGGCAGCCTCGACCTTGTCGCGACGGATCAATACGCTATTGGGAGGCAGGCAGGTGGACTTGTTGCCACGGATCGCCTGGCCCATGGGGTCGGCGTTGGCCTCGCGGGTCGTGCCATCGACGACGTGGAACACTTCGTGCACCAGGTGCCCTGCGGCTTCCTGCCGCGCCCAGCCCGTCATGGTCTCTGCCGCGACATTGAGGTAGGTGACAACGCCGTCGATGTCGCAGCTGATGACACCGTCACCAATGGAGTCCAGCGTGACCTGAGCGCGCTCCTTTTCCTCGTACAACGCTTCAGCGATCGCAGCACGCTCGAGCATGCTGACGAGTGCCTTGGGCAGCAGGTAGTTGTCCAGGCGGGTCTTGAGCAGATAATCCTGCGCTCCATGCTGCACCGCGATTTTTGCGATGGACTCATGCTCGGAGCCAGTCAGGATGAGGATCGGGAGATGCGGCACGACTGCCATCAGACGGTTGAAGGTCTGGATGCCCTTGCTGTCCGGCAGAAACAGATCCACCAGCACCGCAGCAATATCGTCCGAGGAATGTGCTCGATGCGGGGCCTGGCCAACCAGTCGCACGAGCGCGTCCTCGCAGCTTCTGACCCACTCAACCAGAAAAGAGCTGTCGGCCGAGCCAGTCAACGCATCGCGGACGCCTGCGGCATCCGCAGGATCGTCCTGTATTAGAAGCACTCTCAGCTGTCGTCCCATGGTCCCGCTGCGCACTGAACGGTGGCAAAATCAGTGTAGAACGCCGCCATGCAGCGTCTGTGCGGTAGCGCACCACATGACCACTCGTGCTAAGGCGTGCCAAGAATGGATGATCACCCCGTTCGAACGACTGTCCGACGCTCCGGGATCTCAAGCCGGTAAGTATGTTGCCTTTCGGTGTGGCGCATTCAGAAGGGGCTGCGCCATTTCAGATGTGGGAATCGCGCTTAGTCCCGATCCGTCGTAATTCATTCGCTGTCGGCCTCGATTGCGAGTGCCGTGTGCCCGGCATGCCTGACCGGGTTTACGATGGCTTTGGCATCGACGCAGCAGAGGGCGCAGGCCAGGACGTTGACGTCCGGCAGGATCAAGCCATGCCATCCATCCAATCGAATAGGGTGGCGGAGTCATCCCGGTCGACGCCGGCACTCAACCGCGAACGGCTTCGGCAGGGGCCAATCGCAGGCGAGCGCCGCGTACTGTCGTTTTCATATGTTTGAGCCCATTAACGGTAGTCTGCATGTCTAACTCAGAGCCGCAGCGCGATCGACCATGGACCCGATACTTGAGGAAGTGCGCGGATATCCGCGACAATGACTTTCGCTGCCAGCGGGAAGCTCTGGGCGTCGGGCCGCCGCCTACTGGATGAAATAACGAATTACTTGCATTACGAGACGGGGGGGCGATGGACATCACGA
>CAZGVE010000015.1:0-16371 GCA_964528845.1 uncultured Steroidobacteraceae bacterium
GTTCCTCGAGGTAGCGCCGCGCACGGAACAGGAACATGCCGCTGTTCCAGTAGTATTCGCCGGAATCGATGAAGGCCTGCGCACGCGCCAGATCCGGCTTCTCCACGAACTGCGCGATCCGGTAGGCCCCGCCCTGCTGCACCCCGCGGCGCACATAGCCGAAGCCGGTTACCGGGCCGTCCGGCACGATGCCGAAGCTCGCCAGCGCGCCGTCGCGGGCCGCGCTCGCAGCCACCTCGATCGCGCGATGGAAGGCGGCGACGTCGGCGATCACATGATCGGCCGGCAGCACCAGTAGCTGCGAATCCCCCTCATCTGCGGCGAGCGCCGCGTGCGCGGCGAGCGCGATGGCGGGGGCGGTGTTGCGTCCGACCGGCTCGAGCACGATCGCGCGCGGCGTACACGGCACAGTGCGCAACTGCTCGGCAACCAGGAATCGATGGGCCTCGTTGGCCACGACGATGGGCGCGGAAATGTCCAGGCCCTCGAGCCGTCGCACCGTCTCCTGCAGCATCGTGTGGCGGCCGACCAGCGGCAGCAGCTGCTTCGGATAGAGCTCGCGAGAAAGGGGCCACAGGCGCGTGCCTGCCCCGCCGGAGAGAATGACCGGTATCAGCATGCTCAATGGTTCTCCACGTTCGGCGCGTCACTGGCATCGGTCGCGGCGCGGCGGCCGCCGAGGGGCAGGCTGCGCCCGCGCCCGATCGCGAAATACTCGATGCCGAGGCGCTCCATCAGGGCCGGATCGTACAGGTTCCGGCCATCGAAAATGACGGGCGCACGTAGCAGTTCCTTCAGCCGGTCATAGTCGGGGGAGCGGAATTCCTTCCATTCCGTGGCGATCAGCAGCGCGTCGGCCCCCTGGGCGGCCTCGTACGCGTCGCGGCAGAACAGGATGCGCCCCGCCTGCGCCTGCGACTCGTACAGCCGCCGCGCCTCGGCACCGGCCACCGGATCGTAGGCACGCACGTTCGCGCCCGCCTCCAGCAGTGCATCGATGATCACGCGGCTCGGAGCCTCGCGCATGTCGTCGGTGTTGGGCTTGAACGCGAGTCCCCACAACGCGAAACTGCGCCCGGCGAGCTGACCGTCGAAATACCCCCGCAGCTTGCCGACCAGAACGGTCTTCTGCCGCTCGTTGACGTGCTCGACCGAGCGCAGCAGCGTCGCATCGTGGCCGACATCGTGCGCCGAGCGCACCAGTGCCTTCACGTCCTTCGGGAAGCACGAGCCGCCGTAACCGATGCCAGGGTAGATGAAACTGTAGCCGATACGCGGGTCCGAGCCGATGCCGATGCGCACTTTCTCGATATCCGCCCCGACCCGCTCGGCGACGCCGGCCAGCTCGTTCATGAAGCTGATCTTGGTGGCGAGCATCGCGTTGGCCGCGTACTTGGTGAGCTCCGCGGAGCGGATGTCCATCACCACGAGGCGGTCGTGGTTGCGCGTGAACGGCTCGTACAGCGCGCGGATCAGTTCGGTAGTACGCGGATTGTCGGTGCCCACGACCACCCGGTCGGGGCGCATGAAATCCTCGATCGCCGCCCCTTCCTTCAGGAATTCCGGATTCGAGACTACATCGAACTCGACGGCCGCCGCGCGCTCGCGCAGCGCGGTATGCACCTCGAGCCGCACCTTGTCCGCCGTTCCGACCGGCACTGTCGACTTGGTCACGACGATCGCGTAGCGCCCGAGGCGCTGCCCGATCGTGCGCGCGACCGAAAGCACGTGGCGCAGATCGGCCGAGCCGTCCTCGTCCGGAGGAGTGCCGACCGCAATCAGCTGGAACAGTCCGTGCTCGACCGCCCGCGCACTGTCGGTCGTGAATTCGAGCCGGCCGGCGTCGTGGTTGCGTCGTACCAGCGTGTCGAGCCCCGGCTCGTGGATCGGAACTTCCCCGCGGTTGAGCTGCTCGACCTTCGCATTGTCGATGTCGCAGCAGATCACATGGTTGCCCGCATCTGCCAGGCAGGCCCCGGAAACCAACCCGACGTAACCGGAGCCGAAGATCGTCACTTTCATAGAATAACCGATTGAAATGTCAGGGAAACGCAGCCTAGCCGAAGCGGCCAGCCAAGGCAAAGCGGAGCGCGCAGGATGCGCATACCACATAACCAGATTGTTACCAGCTTGCTACAGACGAGCGGTCGCCTCGTTTCCTACCATGCAGGCTGCGGGAGCTTGCATGTCCATTCACTTCGAGCAGATCACCAAACGCTACGCCGCCGGCCCGGTCGTCAACGACGTGTCGCTGCAGATCGAGCCCGGCGAATTCTTCGTGCTGCTCGGCCCCAGCGGCAGTGGCAAGAGCACGCTGCTGCGGATCGCGGCGGGGCTCACCGACCTCGACCATGGCCGCATCAGCTTCCGAGGCCGGGACGTCACGCACGTGCGGGCACGGGATCGCGGCGTCGGCCTGGTATTCCAGCACTACGCGCTGTTCCGGCACATGACGGTGGGCGAGAACGTCGAGTTCGCGCTGCGGGTCCGCGGCGTGAAGCGGCGCGACCGCGCACGTCGGCGCGATGAGCTGCTGCAACTGGTGGCGCTGGAAGGCTTTGCTGCGCGCCTTCCCGGGCAGCTCTCCGGCGGCCAGCAGCAGCGCGTCGCGGTGGCCCGCGCGCTCGCGCACGAGCCGCAGGTGCTGCTGCTCGATGAGCCATTCGGCGCACTCGACGCCAAGATCCGCGTCGAGCTGCGCGAAACCATCCGGCAGGTTCAGCGCCGGCTCGGGATGACTACGATCCTCGTCACCCACGACCAGGAAGAAGCATTCGTGCTCGCCGACCGCATCGGCGTGATGCACCACGGCCGTCTGCTCGAGACCGGGCGGGCCGAAACCCTGTATCGGCGGCCTGCGACCCGCTTCGTTGCGACCTTCCTCGGGGCGGCCAACCTGTTTCTCGGCGCGCGTGGTCCGGCAGGACTGCGTCTCGGCCGGCAGTTCCTGGCTGGCGGCGAGAGTCTCAAGGCTGAGGGCCGCGGCAACGAAGTGATCACGGTGGTGCGTCCGGAGGACATCGAGGTGGCCGAAGAAGAGCCGCGCCTGCGCAGCGGCGTGCTCGGCAGCGGCCATGTCGTGGCGGTGGATTTCGGTGGGGTGCTCGAGCGCGTGCGCGTTCAGCTTGGACACGATACTGCCGTGGTGTCGGCCGTCGAACGCGAACCCTCTCCCGGGGCGGCGCATCCGCCCGCGACATCGGAGCCTATCCTCGTCGATATCACCAGAAACAGCTCCGATCAGAGCCAATTTCCGCTGACGCCCGGCAAGCGGGTCGCGCTCGGGATCAGGCGTTTTCACCTGCTGCCCACTCCGATTTCGAGTTTCCGTATTCTCGATACCGATCCGCAGGCCATGGCCAAGCTGCGCGCCTCGCCGCTGATGCGGGCCTTGCTGCAGAGCATGCAGGCCCCGGTGCTCGGACCGGGCGACGCCCGCGAGCCCGAGACCGCCCAGACTGGGGTCGGTGTGATGAGCCTTGACGCCTCGACGATCACGCGCATTGCCGAAGCGGTGCGGCAGGGCCGCCACCGGTTGCTGTGCACTCCTCCGCAGCTCTCGAATCCGCGCCGCATGGTGATCTATTGCAGCAGCGAGGCCTCGCGCGCCGCCACGCTGGGACTGGTCGCGAGCGTGATGCGCCACCTCGACGCCGAGGCCACCTTCGTCAGCGTGCAGAGTCCGTCGGCGCCGCGCTCCGAGGTCACGACCTCGTTCCGCCGCCTGCTCGATGCGCGGGCGGAGCTGCAGGAATCCCACGGCCTCGACATCCGCACCGACGTGCAGATCGGCGATCTGAACGGCTGGGTGTCGCAACTGGCGGGCGCCGCCGAGCCTGTGCTCGTGGTATTGGGCCTGGATGGAACGCCGGCGCAGCTCGAGGAATTGCTGCGTACCGAGTTCCAGCCGCTGTTCTCCGACCAGAGCCGCTGCGCGCTGCTGCTCTCGTGTACCGGCGCGCCGCATCGTGCCGAACTTGGCACCGGCGGCGCGGAAGCACTGTTCGAGGTCCGCCCGGAGGCGGACACCCAAGAATCCTTTCTGGAGAATCAATGATGAACCGACTCTCGAGCCGACACCGCCTCTGGGGACTGGTGAGCGGACTGCTGATGACGGCACTGGCCGTCCTGCCCGTGGTGACGCGCGCCGCCGCACCGGCGCCCGTGACGCTGCTGAATGTCTCTTACGATCCGACCCGCGAACTGTACGAAGCGATCAACAAGGCATTCGCGGCCGATTGGCTCGGCAAGACGGGCCAGCAGGTGAACATCCGCCAGAGCCATGGCGGCTCCGGAGCCCAGGCGCGCGCGATCATCGATGGGCTCGAGGCCGATGTCGCGACGCTGGCGCTGGGCTATGACATCACGGCGCTGAACCGGAACGGCCAGCTGATCCCGGCGAACTGGGCCACGCGGCTGCCGGACAACAGCTCGCCGTATACATCGACGATCGTATTCCTGGTCCGCAAGGGCAATCCAAAGAACATCCACGACTGGAATGACCTCATCCGCCCGGGAATCGCGGTGATCACCCCGAATCCGAAGACCTCGGGCGGTGCGCGCTGGAACTACCTCGCGGCCTGGGCCTGGGCGCTCAAGCAGCCCGGCGGCAGCGACGCGAGCGCCAAGGCCTTCGTGCAGAAGCTCTACAAGAATGTCCCGGTGCTCGATACGGGTGCCCGTGGCTCCACGGTCACGTTCACCGAACACGGCGTTGGCGATGTCTTGATCGCCTGGGAGAACGACGCGTTCCTGGCGCTGCAGGGGGCGGGAGCTGCGAAGTTCGACCTGGTCGCGCCTTCCTTGAGCATCCTGGCCGAGCCGCCGGTCACGGTGGTGGACAAGAACGTGGACCGTCACGGCACGCGGGCGGTCGCGGAAGCCTATCTGAGGTTCCTGTACACCCCGCAGGCTCAGGAGATCATCGCGCAGAACTACTACCGGCCGCGCGATCCGGCGGTCGCCAAGAAGTACGCCGATAAGTTTCCGAAGATCCGGCTCGTCACGATCGACGATCCGTTCGGCGGCTGGGACAAGGCGCAGGCCACGCACTTCGGCGACGGCGGTACCTTCGACCAGATCTACGGACAGTAACTGGCCCGGCGATCGGCGCATGAATGAGATCGCGCTGGAACTGCCGGCGCTGCCCGGCCCTCAGCGGGCGGCGCCGCGCTATCGCGCGCGCGAGTTCCGGGTGCTGCCGGGCTTCGGGCTCACGATGGGCTGCACGCTGCTGTACGTGTCGCTGATCGTGCTGATACCGCTGAGCGCAGTGTTCCTGCTGTCCGCGCGGTTGGGGCCGGCGCAGTTCTGGCACGTGGTGAGCGCGTCGCGCGTGCTGTCCGCATTGCGATTGAGTTTCGGCGCAGCGCTGCTCGCCGCGCTGGTCAATGCGGTATTCGGGTTCGTCATCGCCTGGGCGCTCACGCGAGCGCGCTTCCCGGGCCGGCGGCTGGTCGATGCGATGATCGATCTGCCGTTCGCGCTCCCGACCGCAGTGGCCGGCATCGCGCTGGCCGCGCTCTATGCACCGACGGGATGGATCGGACGCTGGCTGAGTCCCCTTGGCATCAAGGTCGCCTACACGCCACTCGGCGTCGTGGTCGCACTGGCCTTCGTCAGCCTGCCGTTCATCGTGCGCACCGTACAGCCGGTGCTCGCCGATCTCGACCGGGAGATCGAGGGCGCCGCACAGAGTCTCGGCGCCTCGAAGCTGCAGACTTTTCTGTGGGTCGTGCTGCCCTCGATCTGGCCGACGCTGCTGACCGGCGTGGCACTTGGTTTCTCCCGCGCGGTGGGCGAGTACGGTTCGGTGATCTTCATCGCCGGCAACATTCCGCGGGTCTCCGAGATCGCGCCGCTGCTGATCATGATCAAGCTGCAGCAGTTCGACTACGCCCAGGCCACTGCGATCGCGGTCGTGATGCTGCTCGCGTCCTTTGCGCTGATGTCCGGCATCAACGGCCTGCAGCTCTGGGCCCAGCGCCGGCAGCGCCGGCGATGATCCGCGGCGAGCAGATCCCCGAGGGGCTCGGACGCTTTGCCCTGCTCGGCATCGCGCTGCTGTACCTGTTCGGCCTGGTCGGCCTGCCGCTGGTGGTGGTGTTGGTGCAGGCCTTCGCCGATGGCATCGGGGCCTACCTGCACGCACTGTCGGATCCGATCGCGCTGTCCGCGATCCGTCTCACGCTGCTGACGGCAGCGATCACCGTGCCGCTGAATCTCGCATTCGGCGTCGCGGCCGCGTGGGCCATTGCGAAGTTCGAGTTCCGCGGCAAGAACGCGCTGATCACGTTGATCGACCTGCCGTTCGCGGTCTCCCCGGTGATCGCCGGCATGAGCTATGTATTGCTGTTCGGCTCCCGCGGCTGGTTCGGCCCATGGCTGCGCGCGCACGATATTCACGTGATCTTCGCCGTGCCCGGAATCGTACTGGCCACGACCTTCGTGACGTTCCCGTTCGTCGCGCGCGAGCTCATCCCGCTGATGCAGACGCAGGGCAATGAGGAAGAGGAGACCGCGCTCTCGCTCGGCGCGAGCGGCTGGCAGACCTTCCGACTCGTGACCCTGCCCAACATCCGCTGGGGTCTGCTGTACGGGGTGCTGCTCTGCAATGCGCGTGCGATGGGAGAATTCGGGGCGGTATCGGTGGTCTCCGGCCACATTCGCGGGCTGACCAACACCCTGCCGCTGCACATCGAGATCCTCGACAGCGAGTACAACCTGGTCGGAGCCTTTGCCTGCGCGTCGATCCTCGCGCTGCTGGCGCTGGTGACGCTGGCGGCCAAATCGCTGCTCGAGCTGCGCCACCCCGAACTGCGATCCGGCATCGCCCGACACGCCTAGCCCGTGTGTCGCTGCTGGCCAGCGCCCGGGGCTTGCGGTTAGGCTGCCACCACCGTGCCCAGAGAGCCTCCCGTCCTGCACAGCATTCCAGTCCCGCCCCGCCCCGGTGGGCCTGCGGCAGGGCGAGCCACCGGCGGCGCCGGGCAGATCGGCTTGGCCTCCTGGCTTGGGGGCGGCAGCGTCGTGATCGTGCTGTTGGCCGTGGCCGCGATTGCGCTCGCCAGTGCAATACTGCTCAATCGCATGGTCGAGCAGCAGGGCCTGGTCCGCGCACAACTCGCGGCGGCGTCCGCCCGTGAGCTGCTGCGCCGCGCCGGCGAGGACGCGCTGAGCAACGCCCGTGAGCTCGCGGAACGGCCGCCACTGCAGCGCCTGATCGAGACCCAGGAATCCGATGGGCTCGAGGCGTTCCTGCGCCGTTTCTCCGAGTCCACGGGCACGGACGTCGCCGCGCTGCTGCGTGGCAACGAGTTGCTCGCGCAATCCGGCCCCACCGTCGACTGGTCGGAGATCGAGCGTGCCGAGCAGGAGCAGGGCGAGCGCTTCCTGCTCGCCCCGCGCAGCGGGGCCCCGCTGGTCTGGGGCGCCGTGGCACCCGTGGCCGGCGGGGACGTGCGTGCCGTGAGCCTCAGACTCGCGACCGGCAGCCTGCTCGCGACCCTCGGAGCGCAGGTGGGTGCACAGCTGCAGGTCGTGAATTTCTCGACCTACCACGCACCCACCGCCGACGCGTTCACGCCCTTGCACACCCAGGCGCTCGGCGGAGCGGGAGGTGCTGCAGCTGCCATGCTCGAGGGCGGCCGCCGGTACGCCGCGAGCACGATTCTCGCAGCGCAGACCGGCGAGGTCGTCGGGCTGCTCGATGCAACCGTCGACGGCTCGGAGTTTGCCGCCTCGATCCGCCGCTTCGACTGGATCCTTACCTTAAGCGCGCTCACCGTGGCGGCCATCGCCGGCCTCGCCGGTGTGCTGTACGGACGCTGGCTGGCACTCCCCGTGGTCGCGCTGCGCGATGTGGCCGACCGCATCGGCCATGGCGATTTCTCCACTGCGATGCCGGCGATCGCACCACGGGAATTGGCCGGACTCGCCGGATCGATGGACGAGATGCGGCGCAACCTCGTCGAGCTCACCGACACGCTGCGGCGCCGGGAAGCCGAGGCGCAGGCGGTGCTGAGCGGCGTTGTCGAGGGCGTCTACGCCGTCGATCAGGAGCGGCGCATCCGCTACGCGAATGCCCAGGTCGCCGCGCTGCTGGGCCGGGCGCCTGCTGAGATCCTCGGCCAGTTCTGCGGCGACGTGCTGCATGCGCAGACGCCGCCAGCCGAACGGCCCTGCGAGCGCAACTGCCCGATCCTGGCCGCGCGGCACTCGCCACAAAGCCGCGCGCGCGAAACGCTGCTGCTGCGCGATGGCAGCACGCACGCGGCGATCATCGTGAGCGCCCCGCCGGTGCGCGGCGTGCAGGTGCAGATCCTGCGCGACGAGACCGACCTGGAGGCGGCCCGGCGCGCGCGCGATGGCGTACTAGGCAACATTTCGCACGAATTCCGTACGCCGCTCGCTGCGCAACTGGCCGCGATCGAACTGCTGCGCGACGGCCTGGATGGTATGAGCGCCGCGGCGCAACGCGAACTGCTCGCCAACGTCGAGCGCGGCGTGCTGCGTCTGATGCGATTGATCGACAATCTGCTCGAGAGCGTGCGCATCGAGTCCGGCCAGCTCTCGATCCGGGAGCTGGCGGTCAGCCTGCCCGAAGTCGTCGTCGAGGCCTGCGAGCTCATTGCACCGCTGCTCGCGCAGCGCGGGCTCGAGGTCGAAATCGACCGCACCGGCATCGACTCGGCGGTGCGCGGCGATCCGCAGCGCCTCGGCCAGGTGTTCGTGAACCTGCTGTCCAACGCCGCCAAGTTCGCGCCCGAAGGCAGCACGATCCGGATCGGCGGCAGGCAACAGGCGGGGCAGATCGAGCTGTGGGTCGAGGACGAGGGGCCTGGCGTGCCGGGCGGCAGCACTGGGGTGATCTTCGATCGCTTCCAGCGCGGCCTCGGCACCGAACCGGAGGCGCCGGGGCTCGGGCTCGGGCTCTGGATCGTCAAATCGATCATCGAGCGCCATGGCGGGTCGATCCGCGTCGAGCGCACTGCTGAGGAGCGCACGCGATTCATCCTGTTCCTGCCGCTCGCGACCGAGCCGACCGGCCCGTGAGGCGTGCGTGAAGCTGCTGGTGGTCGATGATGATGCCGACATGCTGGCGGTCGTAGGCTTCGCTTTGCGCCAGGCCGGTTTTCCCATCGTCAGCGCGAACAGCTATGGCACTGCGCTGAAGACGTTTCGTTCCGAGCAGCCGGACCTGGCGATCCTCGACATCAACCTGCCAGGCGGCTCCGGCTTCGAGCTGTGCGGGCTGCTGCGCAAGGAGAGCGCCGCGCCGATCATGATGTTGACCGCGCGCGGTGAGGAGTCCGACCTGGTTCGCGCCCTCGAGCTGGGCGCCGACGACTACCTGACCAAGCCGTTCAGCCCGCGCACGCTGGTCGCGCGCGTGAAGGCCCTGCTGCGCCGCGCCGGACACGAGGGCGGAAGTCCGACGCGTGTCGGCGAGCTCGCGCTCGACCCCGAGCTGCTGAGCCTGCGCATCGGCGAGCGTGAGATGCGCGTCACGCCGCTCGAATCCCGGCTGCTGCAGCTGCTGCTGGCAAATGCCGGCAGCGTCGTACACACCGACCGGCTGCTGGTGCATATCTGGGGACACCGTGGAGGCGGCGACCGCCAGCTGCTCAAGCAGCTCGTGCACCGGCTCCGGCAGAAGATTGGCGATGACCCGGAGCATCCCCGCTGGCTCGAAACGGTGCCGAGCGTGGGTTACATGCTGCGGCTGAAGCCCTGAACCTGCCGGCAACCCCTCCGAGCCTTGCATTCGTCCGCGCCCCGATTCATCGTGGCCCGACTAGGGAGGGAGAGATAGCCAGGGACGGCTTCCCCCGCCCTGCTGCTTGCGTGAATCGCAAGTCGGTGTCGGTGCCGTCCTACGTCAAATCTCAAGCCACTGATATTTATGGATTCTTCTTCCAACCGTCGACCGCAGTAAATGCAGTCGCTCCTTGCGACCGCTGAGTGCTCCTTCGTACCTTTGGAACCGCGCAGTGGGAAGCGGGAAAGAAGCGGCTCTCCCTCCCTGTCGAGCCGTGGCGCTGCCCTGAGCTGCGATATCTGGCGCATCGGTGCTTGGAAGCCGATGCGCCTTTTTTTTCGACGAGCCGCTCCGCTGCAACCGGCTGTCAGGCGCCGGCTGGTCCTTGGCGCCGGAGTACGACGTGGGTGGCTTTCTCCGAGGCAACGAATTGAATGCATTCGTAGCCCAGCGCGCGCATGTCCAGCCCCTCGAACAGTCGCTCTCCCCCGCCCAGCAGCACCGGCGAGATGGCGATGTGCAGCTCATCGATGAGATTCATACGAAGATATTGCTGAATCGTGTTGGCGCCGCCGCCAATGCGCACGTCCATCCCTTTGGCTGCATCGCGCGCCCGGTCAAGCGCCTCGTGAATACCGCCCGTGACGAAGTGGAAGGTCGTCCCGCCTTCCATCTGGAGGGGCGGACGCGCGTGATGAGTCAGGATGAAAGTGGGAACGTGATAGGGTGGGTTGTCACCCCACCAGCCTTTCCAGTTCATGTCGGGCCAGGCACCGCGAACCGGTCCGAACATGTTTCGGCCGAGAATCCAGGCGCCAACATTCCTGAAGCCCCGCGCAGCGAAGTCGTCATCGATCCCCGTGGTGCCGGCATCGGAGCCAAACAGGGTCCGTTGAAACGTGCGCGTCGGGAACAGCCACTGGTGCAGACCTGTCCCGCCCACGCCGAGCGGATTTTTGAGGTCCTGATCCGGACCAGCGCCGTAGCCGTCCAGCGAGATCGTGAAACATTCAACTCGGACGCGTGTCATGTTCGTGCCTTCCTGTCGATTGACGTCTGACGTCGTTCGTCGCCACCCCTTGCGGCACCGCTTAACACCCGCGCTGAGCCGCCGGCCGCAGGTGCCCACCTAGCGAGGCGCGCGTAAACTTGCTTGCCGCGCGCCGCGCACGCGCCTCCCTTTGATAGCTTCCGCTCGAACGCATAGTCAGCCGGCTTTGCGCAGCTCTTCACGAAGCACACGGCGAAGTGTCCGCTCCAGCGGCTCGGCCTCGCGCTTGATGTGATCGACCAGGGTCGCGTTGATCAGCGTTTGGTAATTGCCACCGCCGGCGGCGTCAACCTGTGCCTTAAACCAATCGAGCACCTCTTCGTCAAGACGAATGGTGATCCTGACTTTGCCCTTCGGAACTGGCACGGCCGGGCCGCGCTTAGCCGTCGAAAAGTCGTAATCTTTCCTCATGTGTTTACCTCGTATGCCCGTCGCTCGGCGCGGCTGGATCGGCACCAAGGAATATCATCCGTGCCTCACCGAACGTGTCCGGGTCGGGCATCGAAAACCCCAACGGATCCTCAAGCGAAAGCGCAGCGTCCGCAAACCGAACACGGTGCTTCTTAAAATTCGTGGCCGCCTTGGCCGGATCCCACTCGTAGTCCACGGCCGGTAGTGTATGCACAGATGTGCACTAAAGTCAAATCACCCCACCAACAACAAGACCACGACGCAGATCTACACGCACGCCATGGAAGGCGGGGGCAGCGAACTTGCGAATCTACGTAAAGATTTTCTGGCATCGAGCTGGCCCATCGCATTGATAGACGGCAGTTCTCATTTGGCGTCGGCCGACTCCCAGAACCAACAACTGCAATCAGATGATTTTGGTCCAAGTAAGGTCCGGACACTACTGATTGTGGAAAAGCAGGCGTAGATTGCCTCCCGCATCCTTCTATCGGTATGCGGGTGTGGGGGATAAGAAGAGTCGATAAGCCTACGAACGGCACTCCGTCCGAGATGCCGGCGTTGAAGTGTCTGTCATTTCTGCACCTTCATGCACTTTCAGGATGCCTACATGACGCACAACCAATTCAAGGAAGGGGACCGAAATGACCGTGGAAAGTAAGATCATTCGCGAATTGAAAGGCAAGCTGTCGCGCCGCGACATGCTGCTGGGTGCTGCCGCCACCGCATTCATCGCCAAATCCGCATGGAACCCAGCCGTGGCCAACGAAGACTCCGAACGCGGCAGGCGGGGGTCATCAGGCTTTGTGTACGTAGCCTGTCCCTTCGGCGCCTTCGATGGCCTGAATGGGATCGTCACCTATAGCTGGGATGCGGCAACCGGCGCGCTGGATTTCGTCGCGTTCACGCCCGCTGAGGGCACGACTTTCATCGAAATCAACCACGCCTTGAAGGTGCTGTACTCCTCGAACGAGGAGGGGCCTGGCAGTGGCGGCGTCTACTCCTTCAAGATGAATCCTGATGGCACGCTGACCCTGCTCAATTTCCTTTTGGCACCCCCGACCAATACAGCAGATCCGCTCGACCCCCCCTCCGGCACCCTCGGAGGGCCGGCTTACGTCGCCCTCGACGCAAGCAAGAAATACCTGCTGACTGCATCCTGGCAAGGCTTCTACACCTCATGCATTAGCCTCAACCCGAATGGCTCACTCAAAGCGATCACGGACGTGATCTATTACAAGGGGAGTCTGGGACCGACCGCGACCCAGCAGCTGGGCGCCCACGCGCACATGATCAGGCCTGATCCAACCGGCAGGTATTACTTCGTGGCGAATCTCGGGCAGGATCGCACGTATATCTACACTCTGGGCAATGGACTATTCGGTTCGGCGAACACAGGACAGTTCTCTGCCGGTCCTCAGCCGTTTGTCCAGACGGATGCCGGCTACGGGCCGCGGCATTTCGCTTTCCACCCGAATGGCCGCTACATGTATTCGCTCAACGAGGTGTCCTCGACCATGGACGTATACCTCTGGTCGGCGGAGCACGGCAGGTTGACACGGGTGAACTCGTTCTCGACGCTGCCGGAGGGCTATGTGAATGCCCAGGCTCAGGGACAATTCACGGGAGCCCCGGAACTCCAGGGAAGCACGAATGCGATCAACACGGCTTCAGAAATCGCGGTCTCGCAGGACGGCAACTATGTGTATGCCGCGAACCGCACCTTCGACAGCATCGCCACGTTCTCGGTCAAGAAATACGGCCACGATCTTGACGGCGTGAAGCCGGAGTGGACCTGGACACGCGGTAAGACGTGTCGCCAGTTCACGCTGTCCCCCGACGGCTGCTACATGTACGTGGGCAACTCGGACGGCTATAGCATTGCCGTGTTCAGGGTCGACATCGATTCTGGAGAATTGAAGTATCTGCCGAACCTGACTGTCGGAGTACAGTCTCCGGCCTGCATCACCTTCGCGTCATGCGCGATCGCGAGCTGCAGCGCTGTCGGGTCTTAAGCTTCGCTAAGTAAGGAACCTCAGCGCGCTGACCGATGTGCAGGATGCACTTCGGTCAGTTGCGCTGAGGGCTGCTTGGTGGGTCGGGTGGGGCTCGAACCCACGACCAACGCCTTAAAAGGGCGCTGCTCTACCGACTGAGCTACCGACCCTCAGGGCCGCGAGGGCTGCGCATGATACCGAAAAAGCCCGGGCGCCGGCAGCGCTAGGGATCCGGCTTCGCCGCGGCAGTCGGGAGCGCGCGCGTGGTCGTGAAGAGTTTCGCTTCCTCCCGCAACCAGTCGATGAACACCCGGACATTGCGCAGCTCGCGGGCGCGGGCCGGGCAGACCAGCCAATAGCCGCGCTGGTAGTGCACCGGACGGCCAGCCGCCACGAGCGTGCCGCAATGGATCTCGTCGGCGACGAGACTCCAGCGTGCCAGTGCAAGTCCTGCTCCCTGCATGGCCATGCGGACCACCGCGTCGGAATTCTCGAACAGCGCGCCGCGAAAGCTCTCGGTGTACTGATCGGCGCGGCCATCAAACAGCCAGGCGGTCCATGGCTCGCTGAGGCTGTGCGTGAGCGGATAGCGCTGCAGGTCGGCGGCCACGCGCACCGGTCCGAATTGCTCGTACAGCGCCGGAGCGCACACCGGCAGCAGCCACTCCTCGAGCAGTGCCTCGGACCACAGGTTCGGCCAGCCGCCGCCCCCGAAGCGGATCGCCAGATGAAAATCCTGCTGCACGAAGTCCACCACCGCGTCCGAGGTATGCAGGTGCAGGTCGATCTCCGGGTACGCGGCGCGAAAACGCGCGATGCGTGGCAGCAGCCACAGCTGCAGGAACGAAGTCAGGGTCGTGACGCGCAGCGGCCCTGCAAGCCGGTCGAGCCGCACGTCATCGACCGCACGTTCGAGCTGTGCGAGCGCCTCCTGCACGCGCGGCAACAGTCCCGCGCCCTCGCCCGTCAGATGCACCTGTCGCCCGTTGCGCCGGAACAGCGGCCGCCCCAGATACTCCTCGAGCGCGCGGATCTGAAGGCTGGCGGCGCTGGTGCTGACACCGAGTGCGTCGGCGGCACGGCTGAAATTCAGGTGGCGCGCGACCGCCACGAACACGCGCAGGCTGCCCAATGGCAGCCGGCGCGGTGCCCGTTCCGCCGCGGATTTCGCGCGGGCCGCTGTGCGGCGGGCTGCCGCTCTCCTGACTTGCGCGATGCGTTTGCTCTCCGGGCTAGCCTGACGCCGGGGGCGCTAACGCCGCGCCACCGCCGTGTCCTGGAACGACTGCGAGGTGTGCGCACGATAGTAGGCCGTGAGGGTCGGCCGATCCAGCGTGGCTACCGCCTGGGAGATCGCCCGGGCCACGCACGCTCGCCACTCGGGCTGAACCATGCGCGAACCAGTCAGTCGTGGCTCGCCGCAGACGCGCTCGGCCGCCACCCGGATGCGCCGGTACAATGTCGCGGCCCCCGCCGGCTGGCCGAGATCCAATTCGCCGAAATGCACCGTGATCTGCGCCGGATCCGGATGCCACGGATCCGCGGCCGCCGAGGCGAGCGCGGTGCCTTGCCATGATGCCGCCATCACCAGCATCGCCACCCTGAGTGCGACAACCACACCGTCTGTCATGAGATTCTCCTGTCCGTAGGGAACGTTCCGAAGCACCTGGGTGCTGCGGGACAGGATGCGCGGCCGCATCGCGGCGCGGATGCAATGTACTCAAGGCGTGTTGAGCATTTCTCAACGCGATCGCCGGCCTCAGACGTAACGGGTGGGATCGGCGATTCCGGCCGCGCCGAAGCCCTCGCGTCGCAGGCGGCAGGAGTCGCAGCGTCCACAGGCGCGCCCGTGGATATCGGCCTGGTAGCAGGACACGGTCATCGCGTAGTCGACTCCCCAGCCGACCCCGCTGCGGATGATCTGTGCCTTGCTCATTGCGATCAGCGGTGCGTGCACACGGTAGCGCGCGCCCTCGACACCGGCCTTGGTCGCGAGCGGAGCAAGCGCCTCGAACCCACGGATGAACTCGGGACGGCAATCCGGGTAGCCCGAGTAATCGACGGCATTGACGCCGATCACGAGGTCCGTGGACCCGAGCACCTCCGCCCAGCCGAGCGCGAGTGCGAGCAGCAGGGTATTGCGCGCCGGCACGTAGCTGACCGGAATGCCAGGCATGACCTGCTCGGGCAGCGGAATGCTCCAGTCGGTGAGGGCCGAGCCGCCGATGCCCGCGAGGTCGACGTGCATGACGCGATGCTCACGCGCCCCGAGCGCCCCGGCGACGCGCGCGGCCGCCTCGAGCTCCGCGCTGTGGCGCTGGCCGTAGCCCACCGAGAGCGCGAAGCATTCGAAGCCTTCCCGCCGGCCCCAGGCGAGCGCGGTCGAGGAATCCAGACCGCCGGAGAGCAGCACCACGGCGCGGCGGGGGCTGTCAGCGGCCTGGCTCATTGCCCCAGAGATACT
This sequence comes from uncultured Steroidobacteraceae bacterium, assembly GCA_964528845.1. Lineage (GTDB taxonomy): Bacteria > Pseudomonadota > Gammaproteobacteria > Steroidobacterales > Steroidobacteraceae > FEN-1191. The sequence goes on from CAZGVE010000015.1 coordinate 15,681, forward strand.
TGTGCAGCTGAATCTGCAGGCGTACCGGCAGCCGATCGGCCAGGATCCAGTCGGCGAGCGCGCGCGCCGGCAGCTGCTCGTGACTCGGAGAGAACAGCACACCGCAGCGTGCGGCCAGATCCAGCTCCGCGACGCGCCCGCGGCTCCACTCGTAGTCCGCGCGGTCGCAGATCACGAACTTGATCTGCTCCTCGGGGCGCAGCAACGCGAGCTGCTGGTAGCGATTGCGCCGCTCCTCGCCCGAGCCCGGTGTCTTCACGTCCACTATGCGAATGACGCGCGGATCGACCGCCTCGATGCCGATCGCCCCGCTGGTCTCGAGTGAGACGCGATAGCCGGCGTCGGCCAGCGCGCTGAGCAATCCCCGGCACTCCGCCTGCGCGAGCGGCTCACCACCGGTTACGCACACGAAACGCGCCTGCAGCGCACGCACCCGCTCGAGTATGGCGTCCAGTTCCCACCATTGCCCGCCCTCGAACGCATAGGCAGTGTCGCAGTACTGACAGCGCAGCGGACATCCGGTCAGGCGCACGAAGGTTGTCGGGATTCCGACCGTGTCGGCTTCGCCCTGCAGCGAGTGGAAGATCTCGGTCAGCTTCAGGCGCGCGCCCAAGGCTCCGTCCTGCTCAAGGCGCCGCTCAAGGCGCCGCCTGCGCCGGGGCATCCGCCGGCATCTTCTGCAGGCGCTCCG
>CAZGVE010000015.1:16471-19779 GCA_964528845.1 uncultured Steroidobacteraceae bacterium
GCTCAAGGCGCCGCCTGCGCCGGGGCATCCGCCGGCATCTTCTGCAGGCGCTCCGCGGCCAGCTGCGCAGCGCTGCTGCCAGGGTAGCGCTGCACGACCTGGCTCAGCGTACCGCGGGCATCAGACAGGTGTTTCTGTTCGAACTGGGTGTACCCGAGCTTGAGCAGCGCATCCGGCGCCTTGCGCGACTGCGGATACTGCTGGCCAACGGCGCGGAACGCCGCTGCAGCGTTGTCGAAGTCGCGCGTCACGTAGTACGCCTCTCCGAGCCAGTACTGTGCGTTGTCGGCCAGCGCGCTTTGCGGGTAGGTCTTCAGGAAGTCCCGGAACTGCGCGATCGCATTGGCATAGTCGGAGGCCTTGAGCGCATCGTAGGCATGGCCGTAGGCGGCCTGGTCGGTGGGCGCGGCGGCGGAGCCGCTACCGGCGGCGCCGCCGTTGCTCGCTGTCGCAGAGCCGGGCGCGCCGCTGGTGCTGAGCGCCTTGAGCCCGCTCTCGAGCGCTGCGACACGCTGGTTGAGGTCGGCGTAGAGATCGCGCTGCTGCTTCGAGAGCGTCTGATTCCCGTTCTGCAGCTCCTCGACCTGCCCACGCAGTAAGCGCAGCTGGGACTCGAGCCCATCGATGCGCTGTGACAGGTCCACCAGGCTCTGGTTGTTCACCACGCGCTCGACGCGGCCGAGCCGCCCGTCCACATCATCGAGCCGCACCTGCATCGGATCCGGTTCCGGCGTACTCGCGCATCCGGTGAGCAGCGCGGCGAACGCGGCCACGGATAGCCAGACGTGAGCGTGCGGAACAATGCGCGCGAGCATGGGCGCCCCTGGAATCAGTTCAGGTAGACCAGCTCGACCCGGCGGTTGCGGGACCAGGCCTCTTCGGTGTGACCGGTCACGGCCGGCCGCTCCTCCCCGTAGCTGACGGTCGTGATCTGCGATTCCGACACGCCCTGCAGCATCAACGCGCGTCGCACGGCCTGTGCGCGCCGCTCGCCGAGCCCGATGTTGTATTCGCGCGAGCCGCGCTCATCGGTACTGCCCTCGAGCCGCACGCGAATGCTCGCGTTGGAGGCCAGATAGTGAGCATGAGCGCCGAGCAGATCGGTGAACTCCGGCTTGATCTCGCTGCTGTCGAAGTCGAAGTAGATCGTGCGCTTCTGCAGCTGCTCGCTGGACGGACCGGCGACGCCCGGCCCGGTGCCATTGGCGACACTGGCGCCGGCGGCGCTGGCGGCATCGGCCCCGGCACTGTTGGCGGATTGCACGGGCACGACGCTGGCCGCCGGTGCTGCAGACGGCGGCTTCGGCTTGTGCGTGTTGCAGCCGCCCGCGAGCAGTGCCCCGATGAGCGCGATCCCGATCAGAAACCTGTTTTGCATGGCTACTCTCCGCATGGCCGCCAATACCGCCCTACCCGTGCACGATAGCATCACGGGGCCGCGAACGGTCCCCAGACCGGTTCGCGCACCTCTCCCTGGTCCGCCTTGAGCCGCTGCGTGACCAGGCCGTCGACCGAGACTTCCTGCAGCGTGCCCAGTTCCCCTTCCCTGCCCGAGTAGATGATGGTCGCGCCGTTGGGTGCGAAGCTCGGGGATTCATCGAGCCGTCCGCGCGAGAGTACGCTGACCGTGCCGGAATCCAGCTCCTGGACCGCAATCCGGTAGTTGCCGCCATCGCGCGTGACGAACGCGATCCGCTTGCCGTCCGGTGCGACGCGTGCCCGCGCGTTGTAGCCGGACCCGAACGTAATGCGCTGGACGCGCTGCGGCTGGCCGATCTCCAGGCGGTAGATCTGAGGTCCGCCGGCCCGGTCGGAGGTGAAATACAGGCCCTTGCCGTCGGTGCTCCAGGCCGGTTCGGTATCGACGGCCGGGTCGTCAGTCAGGCGCGTGAGCTTCTGCGAGGCCAGATCGAGCAGCCAGATGTCGAGGTTGCCGCCGCTGCCTGAGAGCGTCAGCGCGAGCTGCGTACCATCCGGAGAGAACACCGGCGCCCCGTTCACGCCCGCGCGCGCCGAGACCAATCGGCGCTCCCCCGTGCGCACGCGTTGCACGTACACCGACGACAATCGGCTCTCGAACGACACGTAAGCCAGCCACTGGCCATCGGCGGACCAGGCCGGCGACATGATCGGCTGACCGGATTCGAGGATGACGCGGGCGCCCTCGCCATCGGCGTCGGCCACCACCAGCGAATAGCGCGCGGCGGGCGGCTGCCCCTGGACCGCGACGTAGGCGATCCGGGTCGCGAATGCGCCGCGCACACCCAGGATCTTCTCGTATACGAAGTCGCTGAGCTGGTGTGCGGCGTTGCGCAGGCTGGCCCCGGTGGCCACGAACCGCTGCCCCCCCATGCGCGCTCCGGTGAGGGTGTTGAGCAGCTCGCAATCCACGTCGAGCTCGTTCGGATTGGGGGCTGAGAGCCGTCCGACGAGCACGTAGTCATTACCGGCCGCCTTCCAGTCCGCGGCCTGCACGTCCGCCGCGCGCGTGGGCGTAGTGAGCATGTCCCGCCGCTGCATCGCACGGAACCGACCACTGCTCTCGAGGTCGTGCGTGACGACCGCCGCGACATCGAAGCCGCCATCGGCTGGCACCGCGCGCGCGAACGGTACGATCGCGATCGGAATCGGATCCGTGACGCCCTGGGTCACGTTGACCTCGAGTTCGGCCCACGACGGGCTCGCCGCGGCGAGCAGCCAGCAGGTCGCGATGGCGGGTATCGCACTCCAGAACACGCGGGACCAGCGGGATCTGGGACGGACAGGGGTCATGGCTTCAGTCATGGGGCGTGAAGGTAACCCCCACGCTGCGGTCGAACAAGGCCGGATCGGGCGGCGGAGGCAAAGGCGAGGCCCGGTACGCTGCCGCCTCGATCGACTGGCGCACGGCATCATCGCCATTGCAGTCCGCGACATGCACGCCCGTGACCTCGCCGCCCGGGACCTGCGTAATCTCCACCTTGCAGCGGATCCCGGCGTGCGCGGTTGGCGGCCGGATCCAGACGTGCTCGATCTTTGCGGCGATCAGTGCCTGGTACTGCGCCAGCGCGCCACTGGTCTGGGCCGCATTCAGGTGCTCTTCCTCCGCCATCTGGGCATGCAGGTCCGCCTCGAGCTGTGCGCGCTCCTGCGCCGCCTTGGCGGCGGCCGCAGCGCGCGCCGCCTCTTCCTTTGCATGCCGCTCGGACTCCTCCTTCGCCTTCTGCGCCGCGGCCCGCTCGGCGGCGATCTTCTCGGCGGCCGCCTTTTCGGCGGCAGCCTGCTGGGCGGCCTCGCGCTGGGCCTGCTCCGCAGCCGCGGCCTGCTCC
>CAZGVE010000015.1:19879-43424 GCA_964528845.1 uncultured Steroidobacteraceae bacterium
TCCCTGGCCTGCTGCTCCGCGAGTTCCTGCTGCTGGCGCCGCGCCGCCTCGTCGCGCGCCCGCTCCTCCTCCGCGGCGGTATCCGGAGGCGGGGGCGCTGGATTCGCGGCCGGCTCGGCCGGAGGCGCCGGCGCCGCGGCGGGCGCAGGCGCAGGCGACACGAGCGTGCCTTCGATCGCAAGCGTCGTAGCCGCTGGCCGCGGCCGCCGGTACACCAGCGCCCCCCAGACCAGCACGGCGACGATCGCCGCGTGGATCAGCACCGAGAGCACTATGGGCAGGATGCGATCGCTGGCGGCGTCCTTCATACGCGGGCGTGCTTAAGGAGCCGCCGGCACCGGTGCGGGCGCTTCGGTCTGGAATCCCAGCTTGTGGGCTCCGGCCTGCTGCAGCAGCACCATGGCGGCCACGACGCGCCCGTAGGGCACGGCCTTGTCGCCGTTGACCAGCACCGCGCGTGCGGGCGAGCGGCGCAGCGCGGCCGTGGCACGCACCAGCGCGGTCTCATCGTCGATCGGCGCGCGCGGCGTGGCGCCGACGTTCAGATACAGTCGGCCCTGGGAATCGATGGACATCACGAGCGGTGGCTCATTCGGCGCGGCATCGAGCGGCTGCGCCGCCGCGCGCGGCAGGTCCACTTTGATCCCCTGGCTCAGCAGTGGCGCGGTGATCATGAAGATGATCAGCAGTACCAGCATCACGTCGATATAGGGCACGACGTTGATCTCACCCATGAGGCGGCGCTTGGAGCGGCCCGTCACCATGTCAGTGTCCCCGTCCGGCCGATGGCGTGCCTGCCGGCGCAGCCGTTGCCGCCGCCGGCGCGCGTCCGGCGTAGCGCTGCAGGATGGTCGAGAATTCTTCCATGAAGCCGTCGTATCGCAGCTCGAGCCGGCCCACCTGATCGGCGTAGCGGTTGTAGGCGACGACCGCGGGGATGGCAGCGAACAGCCCGATCGCGGTCGTGACCAGCGCCTCCGAGATGCCGGGTGCCACCATCGCCAGGGTTGCCTGCTGCACGTTGCCGAGGGAGCTGAAGGCACTCATGATCCCCCAGACCGTGCCGAACAGTCCGACGTAGGGACTGGTGGATCCGACCGTCGCGAGCGTCGCCAGGCTTTGCTCGAGACGCTCGATCTCCTTGAGCTGCGCGACGCGCATCGCGCGCCGTGACCCTTCCAGCAGCATGTCGGCCGCGATCCCGCCCTGTGCGCGCAGCCGCGCGAATTCGCGGAAACCGAATTCGAAGATGCTCTCCATGCCCACCGTCCCGCCGCGCGACTCGATGGTCCGGTACAGCGTGGACAGATCCCCGCCCGACCAGAAGCTGGTCTCGAACCGGTCGGCATCGCGTCGCGCCCTGCTGACCACCAAACGCTTGCGGAAGATGATCGCCCAGGAGCTCAGCGAGGCGGCCAGCAGGATGCCGATCACGATCTGCACCACCAGGCTGGCCTGCACGATGAGGCGCACAATCGACAAATCGCCGCCCATCATTGACTCCTTGCGGGATCGCCCGCCATGAACGGCGGCAAGCGCCGTGGTTTCAGGCGCAGCGCGTCGAGGCAGGCGATGCGAACGGCAGCCTCCAGCAGCAGCTCGCCCTGCTCGCCGTCGCGCCAGATGCGCTGCCGGAATGCGAGCCGCGCACCGCTCGCCGGCCCGGGCTCGCAGCTGATCGCGAGCAGGTCATCGAGCCGCGCCGGCCGCAGGTACTGCAGTTCGAGCCCGACCACGGAGAACACGATGCCCGGATCCTGCGCCAGCGCGCGCTGCGATACGCCACGCCCGCGCAGCCACTCGGAGCGCGCGCGCTCGAGGAAGCGCAGGTAGTTCGCATAATAGACGACTCCGCCGGCATCCGTGTCCTCCCAGTAGACCCGCGCGTGCCACACGAACACGCTCAAGTCCCGTCACCGAACAGCGGCAGATTGACCGCGGCGCGTTCGGGCACCTTGAGCCCGAAGTGCTGCCAGGCGAGACGCGTCGCGATCCGGCCGCGCGCGGTGCGCGCGATGAACCCCTGCTGGATCAGGAACGGCTCGATCACGTCCTCGAGCGTGCCGCGTTCCTCGCCGATCGCGGCCGACAGGCTCTCGATGCCGACCGGTCCACCCTCGAACTTCTCTATCACCGTCAGGATCAGCTTGCGATCGAGCGCGTCCAGGCCCTGCGGATCGACCTGCAGCAGTTCGAGCGCAGCGTGTGCCGCGGCTTCATCGATGCGGCCCTGCGCCTTCACCTGCGCGTAGTCACGCACCCGGCGCAGCAGCCGGTTGGCGATGCGCGGCGTGCCGCGCGAGCGCTGCGCGATGCGCAGCGCCCCGCCCGCGTCGATCGCAACCCCGAGGATCGCCGCCGAGCGCACCACGATGCGCTCGATCTCCTCCTGGCTGTAGAACTCGAGGCGCTGCACGATGCCGAAGCGGTCGCGCAGCGGCGAGGTCAGCAGTCCGGCGCGGGTGGTCGCTCCGACCAGGGTGAAGGGCGGCAGGTTGAGCTTGATGGAGCGGGCAGCGGGACCCTCGCCGATCATGATGTCGAGCTGGTAGTCCTCCATCGCCGGATACAGCACTTCCTCGACGACCGGGCTCAGGCGATGGATCTCGTCCACGAACAGCACGTCGCGCGGCTGCAGGTTGGACAGGATCGCGGCCAGGTCGCCGGGCCGCTCCAGCACCGGACCGGAAGTCTGGCGCAGCGACACGCCGAGCTCGCTGGCGATGATGTGCGCCAGCGTGGTCTTGCCGAGTCCGGGTGGACCGAAGATCAGCACATGATCGAGTGCCTCGGCGCGCATGCGCGTGGCGTCGATGAAGATCGAGAGCTGCGCTTTGACGTGTTCCTGGCCGATGTACTCGGAGAGCGCGCGCGGCCGGATCGCGCGATCGATCACGTCCTCTGGCCCGCCGGCGCCCGCACTCACGAGCCGCTCGCTATCTGCGGCGTTCACTGGCGCGCCGCGCCCTGCAGCGCCCGCCGGATCAGCTCCTCGGTGCCCAGCGCAACGCCCGCCGAGTCGGGCGCTGTCCCGGTCTCGGCCGATTTCAGCAGTGCCATGGCCTCCTGCGGGCGGTAGCCGAGCGCGATCAGCGCGCTGTAGGCCTCGGCCGCAGGCCCCGCGGCCTGCGCACCGCCGGCGGCGCCGCCCGGCGCACCCTCCGCATAGGGACCGGCCTCGAGGCGATCGCGCATCTCGACCACCAGCCGCTCGGCGATCTTGCGCCCGACACCGGGGATGCGTGTCAGCGTGGCGGTATCCTGCGCCCGCACCGCTGTCGCGAATACCGCGGCCGTGACGCCCGAGAGGATCGCGAGCGCGATGCGCGGCCCGACGCCGGAGACTTTCAGCAGCTGACGGAACAGCGAGCGCTCCTCCTCGGTCGCAAAGGCATAGAGAATATGCGCGTCCTCGCGCACCACCAGGTGCGTGAGCAGGCGCACCCTTTCACCCACCGGCGGCAGGCCGTAGAACGTGGACATGGGTGCCGTAAGTTCGTAGCCCACGCCACCGACCTCGAGCAGCAGTTGCGGCGGGGCTTTCAGGCCGATCACGCCGGCGAGGGATCCGATCATGCCGGGATGGCCGCGGCGCCGGCCGCGAGCAGTGCGCCCTGCAGTCCTCCGATCCGCCGCGTCTGCGAATGGCACAGCGCCACCGCGAGCGCGTCGGCCGCGTCAGCCTGCAATCGGGCCTCGAGCGTCAGCAGTGTGCGCACCATCTGCGCAACCTGCGGCTTGGCCGCCGCGCCGTAGCCCGTCACGGCCATCTTGATCGCGCGCGGGGCATATTCATGCACGCTCGCGCCCTGCGAGGCGGCCGCGCACAGCGCCACGCCGCGCGCCTGGCCGAGCTTGAGTGCACTATCGGGATTGCGGTGCAGGAACACGCGCTCGATCGCGACCATATCCGGCCGGTGCTCGGCCACCAGCGCGCACAGCTGCGCATGGATGCGCTGCAGCCGCACGACCATGTCCGCTCCGGCGACGTCGATGCAGCCGCTGGTCACGTGACGCTCGGTGCCGGCGCGGCAGTCGATGATGCCGAAGCCGGTGCGCTGCGAGCCGGGATCGAGTCCGAGCACACGGCAGTCGCGCGCTTCGAGCGTGACGGCAGCCGGTACGTCCTGCGGCCGGAATGCGCGCCAGGATCTGCTCGAATAGCGCGGCATGAGCTGATTCCTCGACGGCGCTTGCTGTGGCCGTCCATACCCTGAATGATAGCCGGAAGGCACCGGCCACACAGCATGGAAACCGCCCCCTACGCAACGCCGGAAATCACCGCGCGCCTCGCGGCGGCCCGCGCCGCGCTGGCCGAACTCGGGGCCGACACGGCGAGCCTGGATCAGGGCGGCGAAGCCGCCGCGATCGTCGCGGCGCTGACCCAGGATGGCGATCTGGCGATCGCGACGGCGCTGCACTGGGCGCGTCGCGCCGGACTGCCGTCACAGCCCGCCGCGGGCGAGGAGCGACTGTCGCGCGCCGTCGCACGCCTGGCGCTCGGGCTCGCGCGGCTCGGCGAGCTGCATCTGCCCGCCGACTGGTCCGCGAGCCAGGGCCTGCACGGCGAGCAGGCCGAAACGCTGCGCAAGATGCTGCTCGCGATCGCAGCCGATCCACGCCTGGTCGTGGCGCGCCTGGCCGAGCAGCTGGTGCTGCTGCGTCATGCCCGCGCGCTGGATCCAGCCGCGCAGTACCGTGTGGCGCTCGAGACGCGCGAAATCCTGGCGCCTCTGGCCAGCCGCCTCGGAGTCTGGAATCTCAAGTGGGAACTCGAGGACCTCGCGTTCCGCTACCTCGAGCCCGCGGAGTACCACCGGATCGCGAGCGCGCTCGCCGAGCGCCGGGTGGACCGGGAGCGCTACATCGAGGCGGTCTGCGCGACGCTCTCGGCCGAACTGCGCGCCGCCGGCGTCACGGCTGTCGTGTACGGCCGGCCGAAACATATCTTCAGCATTGCGCGCAAGATGCGCCAGAAGAGTGTCGGGTTCGAGCAGCTCTACGACGTGCGCGCCGTGCGTATCGTCGTCGACACGGTTGCCGACTGCTATGCGGCCCTCGGCGTCGTGCACGGCCTGTGGCACTACATCGCCGGGGAGTTCGACGATTACATCGCGACCCCGAAGGACAATGCCTACCGCTCGATTCACACGGCGGTGACGGGACCGGCGGGCAAGTCGCTCGAAGTCCAGATCCGCACGCGCGACATGCATGAGCAGGCCGAGCTCGGCGTCGCGGCGCACTGGCGCTACAAGGAGGGCGCGGCCCGGGACAGCGGCTACGAGCGCAAGATCCAGTGGGCGCGCCGCGTGCTCGATCCGGCCCAGGCAGGTCAGATCGAAGGCGACGTGATCGAGCGGCTCAAGGGCGAGATCTTCGCCGACCGGATCTACGCGATGACCCCGCGCGGAGATGTGGTGGACCTGCCGCGCGGCGCGACGCCGCTGGACTTTGCTTACCACGTGCACACCGACCTCGGCCACCGCTGTCGCGGCGCGAAGCTCAACGGCCGCATCGTGCCGCTGAACCAGTCGCTGGGCAATGGCGATGTGGTCGAGATCATCACCGGCCGCGAGGGCGGTCCGAGCCGCGACTGGCTGGCGCCGGATTCCGGCTTTCTGGTCTCCCCGCGCAGCCGCGCGAAAGTTCGTGCCTGGTTCCGCCACCTCGACGAGGCCGCGCAGGGTCCGGCGGAACGTGCTGCCGCGGTGTCCGAGCCGGCGGAGCCGGAGCCCGAGTTGCGGCCTCCGGCGCGCCGGCGACCCCGCCCCGCCGCGGCGCGCTCGCCGGTGGAGATCGAGGGCGTCGGTGACCTGCCGATCACGATGGCACGCTGCTGCGCCCCGGTGCCGCCGGAACCGATCGCCGGCTATCTGACGCTCGGGCGAGGTGTCACCGTGCACCGCGCCGCGTGCGCGAACCTGCTGCGGATGCGCGTGCGCAACGCCCAGCGGGTGCTGAACGTCGAGTGGAACCTGGAGTCCGGCAGCCTGATGCCGGTGCGGATCCGGGTCGAGGCCTTCGACCGCCGCGGCCTGCTGCGCGACGTGTCCGACGTGATGGCGCTCGAGAAGCTCAGCATCGAGGGAGTGAACTCCGACACCGATCCGGACGATCGTATTGCGACCATCCTGATGCGCACGGCGGTGCGGGACACCGAGCAGCTCGCCCGCGTGCTCGCGCGCCTGAGCGCGGTCCCGAATGTGCTGAACGCGCAGCGGGTGCCTTGAGCCGCCCGCGATTTCAGTTCTTGAGCCGGTAGCCGGTCCGGAAGATCAGCATCACTGCCGCGAGTCCGAGCGCCAGCATCCCGGCGGTCATCCCGAAGCTCACGCCGATGTGCACGTCCGCCACGCCGTAGAAGCTCCAGCGGAAGCCGCTGATCAGGTAGACCACGGGATTGAACAGCGTGACCGTACGCCATGCCGGCGGCAGCATCCTGATCGAATAGAACGCGCCGCCGAGGAAGGTCAGCGGCGTGATCACCAGCAGTGGCACGAACTGCAGCTGCTCGAAGCTGCGGGCCATGATGCCGATGATGAAGCCGAACAGGCTGAAGGTCAGTGCGGTCAGCAGCAGAAAGGCGATCATCCAGCCGGGGTGCACGATGTGCGGACGCACGAACAGCGCCGCGGTGGCGAGGATGATCAGACCGACGATCAGGGACTTGGTGGCCGCCGCGCCGACATAGCCGAGGACGAGCTCGAGCGTCGACACCGGCGCCGAGAGCAGTTCGTAGATGGTGCCGGTGAACTTCGGCATGTAGATTCCGAACGAGGCGTTGGACAGGCTCTCGGTGAACAGCGAGAGCATCATCAGACCCGGCACGATGAAGGCGCCGTAGCTCACGCCATCGACCTGCGACATGCGCGCACCGATTGCCGCCCCGAACACGACGAAGTACAGCGAGGTGCTGAGCACGGGGGCCACGATGCTCTGCCACACGGTGCGGCGGAAGCGCGCCATCTCGAACTTGTAGATCGCCCAGACCCCGCGGCGGTTGAAGCCGGTCGCGTTCATGGATGGCCTGCGCGGCGCTCGCTCACGAGCCGCACGAAGATATCCTCGAGCGAACTCTGGTGCGTGTGCAGGTCGCGGAACTCGACCCCGAGCTCGCCGAGCCTGCGCAGCAGGTCGGCGATGCTGGCGCGCACGCCGCCGGCTTCAAAGCTGTAGTGCAACTCGGTGCCATCAGCGCCAAGCACCAATGGCCAGCCCGCAAGCGAGGCCGGAATCGCCCCCATGGGCTGCACCAGCTGCAGCGTGAGCTCCCGGCGGCCGAACTTCTGCATCAGGCTCACCTTGTTCTCGACCAGGATCAGCTCGCCGCGACTGATCACGCCGATGCGGTCGGCCATCTCCTGGGCTTCCTCGATGTAGTGAGTGGTCAGGATGATCGTGACCCCGCTGTCGCGCAGGGCGCGCACCTGCTCCCACATCGAGTGGCGCAGTTCGACGTCGACGCCCGCGCTCGGCTCGTCGAGAAACAGGATCCGCGGCTCGTGCGCGAGCGCCTTGGCGATCATCAGGCGCCGCTTCATGCCGCCGGACAGGGTCATGATCCGGGCATCGCGCCGGTCCCATAGCGCCAGATCGCGCAGCAGCCGTTCGATCAGCGCCGGATCGCGCGGTCGACCGAACAGCTCGCGACTGTAATTCACGGTCGCCCAGACCGTCTCGAACATGTCGGTCGTGAGTTCCTGCGGCACCAGCCCGATCTTCGTGCGCGCCGCCCGGTAGTCACGCTGGATGTCGTGTCCGTCGGCGGTCACGGTGCCGGTGCTCGGAGTGACCAGGCCGCAGACGATACTGATCAGTGTGGTCTTGCCGGCGCCGTTCGGTCCGAGCAGTGCGAAGATCTCGCCCTGCTGGATCGTGAGGTCGATGTTCTTGAGAGCCTGCTGGCCGGACGCGTAGGTCTTGCTCAAGTTGTGGATGGAAAGGGTCGCAGGCATCGCCGGAACTCTAGCTCATTCCGGTGCTCCCGAGTGCGGCGGCGGGCCGCCGTGGCCCGCCGCCGCAACCGCCTGGAGGCAGCAATGCCCGATCAGCGGCCGATCTGGTGGCTGATGGCGTTCTCCTGGCTGTTGAGCGTCGCCTGCTCCTGCTTCGTGATATGGCCGCCGTTCTGGCTCGCCATCGCGCGCTCTTCCTGCCGTACCTGGTGGTCTTCGTGGTGCAGCGAGGCGGCCTGCGAGTGGCTGATCTCGCCTTCCTTGACCTCGTTGTGGATCCGGCGGTTCTGGTTGTTCAACCGCCCGTTGACCTGCTCGCGGCGCGGGTGGCTCGCAGCCCAGGCGGAGTCGGCGAGCGACGGCACGGACACGGCGGCCAGACCCAGGCCCAGCAGCGCGGCCGGAACGACTTTACGGAATGTGGACTTCATGTCGATACCCTCCCGGGGAAGTGAATTGGTGCTACGGCTCCCTTAACGCAGCAGGTACCAAATCAGATGACAGCTAGCGGTTGATGCTGTCGATGGCGCGCCGGTCGGTGGCCAGCGCACCCTCGTGCAATGCCTCGGCGAGGGTCGGATGCGCGTGTATCGTGCGCTGCAGGTCTTCGGCGGTGGCCTCGAACTCCATCGCGAGCGTGGCCTCGGCGATCAGCTCGCCGGCCATCGGTCCGATCAGGTGCACGCCGAGGATGCGGTCACTGTCCTGCGCGGCCAGTATCTTGGCGAAGCCGGCGGAGGCTTCCATCGCGCGGGCTCGTCCGCTCGCGGCGAACGGAAACACGCCGCTCTTGTAGGCAATGCCGGCCGCCTTGAGCTGCTCCTCGGTCTGGCCGACCCACGCGATCTCCGGCGCGGTGTAGATGACGGCCGGAATGATCTCGTAGTTCACGTGCGCGTAGCGCCCGGCGATGCGGTCCGCGACCGCGACGCCCTCTTCCTTGCCCTTGTGTGCCAGCATCGGTCCGCGCACGCAGTCCCCGACGGCCCATACGTGCTCGGCATGGGTACGGCAGTCGGCGTCGACCTCGACGAAACCGCGCGCATCGAGCGTCACGCCGCTATCGGGCGCAAGCAGCCCGCTCGTGTAAGGGCGCCGGCCGACGGCGACGACCACCTTGTCGCACTGCAGGCTCTGCGCGCCCTTGGCATCGGTGTAGGCGACCGTCGCGACTCCCTGATCCACCGTGGCCCCGGTCACCCGAGCGCCCAGCCTGATGTCGAGGCCCTGCTTGCGGAACTGGCGTGCGGCTTCGGACGCCACCTGCCCGTCCGCGATGCCGAGAAACTGTTCCAGCGCCTCGAGTATGACGACCTCCGCGCCCAGCCGGCGCCAGACGCTGCCCAGCTCGAGTCCGATCACGCCGGCCCCGATCACGCACAGCTTCTTCGGTACCACCGGGAATTCCAGCGCGTCCCATGAATCGGCGATGACCTGGTGGTCGAACGGCAGCGACTTCAGCTCGATTGGCACCGAACCGCTCGCGAGCACGACGTCTTTGGCGCGCAGCTCGCGGGTCGAACCATCCGCGGCGGTGAGCGCGACGCGCCGGCCGGCGAGCAGCTGCGCAGTCCCGAACAGCGCCGTGACGCCCGCGGACTTGAACAGTGCCGTGATGCCGCCGGTCATCGTCCGAACGATCCCGGCGCGACGCTTGTGCATCGCGGCCAGGTCGAGGCTGACCGCGCCGGTCCTTATCCCGTGCGCAGCAAACTCGGACTGCGCGCGATGATAGAGCTCTGAGGACTCCAGCAGCGCCTTGGAGGGAATGCAGCCGGCATTCAGGCAGGTACCACCGAAGGCACTGCTGCCATCGCGATTCTTCCAGGCGTCGATGCAGGCGACCTTCAGGCCGTTCTGCGCAGCGCGGATCGCGGCCGGATAGCCCGCCGGCCCGCCACCGATCACGATGACATCGAAACCATCCGGGTCGGAGTCTGCCGCGGCCATCGCGCTCATATGCCGATCAGCAGGCGGCCCGGATCCTCGAGCCCTTCCTTGATCGTGACCAGGAACTGCACCGCCTCGCGGCCATCGATGATCCGATGATCGTAGGAAAGCGCGAGATACATCATCGGGCGCACGACCACCGCGCCCTTGACGGCCATCGGCCGCTCCTGGATCTTGTGCATGCCGAGGATCGCACTCTGCGGTGCATTGACGATCGGAGTGGACAGCAGCGACCCGAAGGTCCCGCCATTGGTGATGCTGAACGTGCCCCCGCTCAGGTCCTCGAGCGTGATCGTGCCGTTGCGCGCCCGCAGCGCGAAGTCGGCAATACCCTGCTCGACGGCAGCGAAGCTCATCGCATCGACGTCGCGCAGTATCGGCACGATCAGCCCGCGCTCGGTCGAGACGGCGACACCGATATCGAAGTACTCGTGATAGACGATATCCTGCTTCTCGACCGAGGCGTTCACGACCGGGAAGCGCTTGAGCGCCTCGACCGTGGCCTTGACGAAGAACGACATGAAGCCGAGCTTCACGCCGTGCTGCTTCTCGAAGGCGTCCTTGTAGCGCGCACGCAGTTCCTGCACGGCTCCGAGATCGACCTCGTTGAAAGTCGTCAGCAGCGCCTGAGTCGCCTGCGCCTGCACCAGACGCTCGGCGATGCGCGCACGCAGGCGCGTCATCGGCACGCGCTGCTCGACGCGACCGGGCCGTGGCCCACTCGAAGTCGCCGCAGCGCTCGCTGGCGCCACCGGCGCGCTGGCCGGGCTCGCCGGCTGTGCAGCCGCCGCGAGCGCGTCGGCCTTGCCGACCCGCCCGCCCTGGCTCGCAGCCGCGACGGCCTCAGCCGGGACCTTGTTTTCCTCGATGACGCGCCGGGCGGCCGGGCTGGTCTTCGGCGCCGGCGCGGTCTTGGGCAACGCGGCCGCTGGGGCCGCTGGGGCCGTGCTGGCCGCGGGCGCGGCCGGCTTCGCCAGCGCGGCGCCTTCCTCGATGACCGCCAGCAACTCCCCGCTCTTGACCGTGGTACCGGAGGCCACCTTGAGCTCACGCAGGATGCCGCTCACCGGAGCGGGCACCTCCAGCACCACCTTGTCGGTCTCGAGGTCGGCCAGATTCTCATCGCGGCTCACACTCTGCCCCACATCCTTTCGCCACGCGACGAGCGTGGCATCGGCGACGGATTCGGGCAGCTGGGGAACGCGGATCTCGACGCTCATGAAGTCTTCCTTATCGACGCGGGGGCGCGTTCGGGCACGGGCGCACCCGCGGCGTTCAGTGTCAGGCGTGGCAGATTGCGCATGGTCTGCTCGATCGATGGCGCCTTCAGTGCCGTCTCGACCAGGCGACGCTGCTCCTGCTCGTGTAGCTTCATGACGCCAGTGGCCGGAGCCGCCGCGGCCGGCCGGCCCGCATAGTAGATATGGCGCGGGCCCGCCAGATCCTGCAGCCGGTGTCGGATCTGGTGCCACGCGCCCTGGTTCTGCGGCTCCTCCTGGCACCAGATCAGCTCGGTCGCCTCGGCATAGCGCGCGAGGATGGCCTGGTATTCGTCGACTGGGAACGGATAAAGCTGCTCGATGCGCACCAGCGCGACCGAGCGCTCGCCCCCGGTGCGGCGCGCGTTCAGCAGGTCGTAGTACACCTTGCCGCTGCAGAACACGACGCGGGTCACCTGCGAGGGCGGAATCTCATCGATCTCGCCGATGATCGACGCGAAGCCGCTGCTGCTGAGCTCGGCCAGCGAGGAGATCGCCAGCTCGTGTCGCAGCAGGCTCTTGGGCGTCATGACCACCAGCGGCTTGCGGAACGAGCGTCGCATCTGGCGGCGCAGCAGATGAAACATCTGCGCCGGAGTCGAGGGCACGCACACCTGCATGTTGTTCTCGGCGCACAGCTGCAGGAAGCGCTCGAGGCGCGCAGAGGAGTGCTCGGGCCCCTGGCCTTCATAGCCATGCGGCAGCAACATCGTGAGGCCGCACAGGCGGCCCCACTTCGCCTCGCCTGAGGAGATGAACTGGTCGATCACGACCTGCGCACCATTGACGAAGTCGCCAAACTGCGCCTCCCAGATCACAAGGCTGTCGGGATTCGCGGCGGCGTAGCCGTACTCGAAGCCCAGCACCGCCTCCTCCGACAATACCGAGTCGATGACCGTGAAGCGCGGCTGGCCGTCCTTCACATGCTGCAGCGGGATGTACTCCTGATCGGAATTCTGGTCATGCAGCACTGCGTGACGGTGGAAGAACGTACCGCGCCCCGAATCCTGTCCGCACAGCCGCACCGCGAAACCCTCGTCGAGCAGGCTCGCGTAGGCCAGCGTCTCGGCGGCACCCCAGTCGAGCGGCTGTTCACCCGCAAACATGCGCGCGCGATTGCCAATGAGCTGCGCTACGCGCGGATGCAGCGACAGCTCCGGCGGCAGGCGCGAGAGCCGCTGGCACAGCAGCGCGAGCCGCTCGGGTTCCACCGCGGTGCGGACGCGCTCGGACCAATCGGCCTGGGCATAGCGCGTCCAATCGATCGTGTACTGGTTGCCGATCAGCCCCAGGGCCGGATGCACTTCCAGGCGGCCGGAATCGAGTGCCTGTCGGTACTGCTCGACCATGTGCTCGACTGCCGCGGCGTCCAGCACGCCTTCCGCAACCAGACGCTCGCCGTAGATCTTGCGCGCGGTCGGGTGGGCGCGGATCACGCGGTACATGGTCGGTTGCGTCGCGGCCGGCTCGTCCGACTCGTTGTGGCCGAGGCGGCGATAGCACACCAGGTCGATGACGACGTCCTTGTGAAACATCTGGCGGTAACGCAGCGCGAGCCGGGTCACGAACACCACGGCTTCCGGGTCATCGGCATTCACGTGCAGTATCGGCGCCTCGATCATCTTCGCGACATCGCTGCAGTAGGTCGTCGAGCGCGCATCGTGCGGATCGGAAATCGTGAATCCCACCTGGTTGTTCACGACGACATGGATCGTGCCGCCGGTGCGAAACCCGGTGAGCTGCGAGAGCTGCAGTGCCTCCATGACCACGCCCTGGCCGGCGAAGGCGGCATCGCCGTGCATCAGCACCGGGACCACCTTCAGCCCGAGCGCGTCGTTGCGGCGTTCCTGGCGTGCCCGCACCGAACCCTCGACGACCGGATTGACGATCTCGAGGTGCGAGGGATTGAACGCGAGCACGACATGCACGTTGCCGCCCGGCGTGCGCACGTCGGCCGAGAAGCCCTTGTGGTACTTCACGTCGCCCGAGCCCTGCATGTGGTTCTCGTCGTACTTGCCCTCGAACTCCGAGAACAGCTGGGCCGGCGCCTTGCCGAGCACGTTGACGAGCACATTGAGGCGGCCGCGGTGCGCCATCCCGAGCACGAATTCCTCGACGCCCGCCATACCGCCCTGCTGGATCAGGTCATTGAGAGAGGCGATCAATGCATCGCCGCCCTCGAGTGAGAAGCGCTTCTGCCCCACGTAACGCGTATGCAGGTAGCGCTCCAGCCCTTCGGCCGCCGTGAGCTGCGCGAGCAGGTTGCGGCGCTCCTCGGTCTCGAAGTGGTACTGCATGCGGCCGAGCTGAAATTCATCCTGCAGCCACAGGCGCTCGTCGCTGTCCGACACATGCCCGAATTCCGCGCCGATGGGTCCGCAATAGATATGCTCGAGGCGTGCCACGATCTCGCGCAGGCTCGCCTGGCGCGGAATCCACGGATTGCGGCTCGCGGTGTAGAACTCGGTGTCCAGGTCGGAAGCACTCAGGCCCACATACTCGAGATCGAGCACGCGCGGCCGCGGGCGCCGGAGCAGCCGCAGCGGATCGATCTGTGCGACCAGGTGACCGCGGTTGCGGTAGATCTCCATCAGGCGCGAAACCGCCGCCTGCTTCTCGCTGGCGACCCCGCCCAGGCCCGGGAGCACCGCACCCGCGCTGGCCTGCGCGCGTGCCGCGACGGCGGCGATGACCGGGCTATGGGCCCGCTCCGCTCCATTGCGCACCGGCAGTGCATCGAAGTAGCGGCGCCAGGTGGAATCGACGCTTGCGGGGTTCAGCAGGTACTGCTCATAGAGCCCCTCGACGTACGGAGCGTTCGCCCCGGACAGCGGTGTGAGCGCAAGCTGCTCGCGCAAGGATTCTGTCATTGGGGGGCCCTTCGGTTCAGGACAGCAGGCCGAGTCAGAAAAACTCGTTCCAAGTCAATCATCTAGATGTTGACACCAGCCGTGTAATTCTACCAGCAACGTGACGGACGATACAGCTCACGCATTGGAATACAACGCGCCGCAAGTGCCGCTGCACTGCTTCACAATTTGCGCCGACCTATTGCGGAGCGGGTCCCTGGGTCACTCGGACCAGGTCATCGGGGCGCAACCAGCGCCGGAATGCTGCCTGGACGGCCGCGGCGTCCAGGTCGATGTACCGGCGGGCAGCGATGGCCGGCTCATCGAGCGGCAGCTCGAGGTCGCGCCGATCGAGCAGGCCGCGCGCGATCTCATCGACACTCGCTTCGCTCAACGGGATGCGCCGCAGCAGCAGCGCCTTCGCGCGCAGCAGCTCCTCGGCACCCACCGGGGTGGCCTGCATGTTCCGCAGCTCCTGCACCGCGATGCCCTCGGCCTTGCTGACATTCTGTGGATCGCAGGCATAGTTGAGCAGGTAGACCCCGCGCGTCCGCCCGACCTGCAGCGTGCTGCCGACGCCGTACACGAGCCCTGAATTCTTGCGCAGGTCGATGCTCAGGCGCGTCGAGTAGAAGCCTCCCCCGAGCACTGCATTGCCCAGTTCGAGCGCGTAGTAGTCAGGATTGGCGCGCGTCAGGCTCAACGCGTGTGCGAGCACCACGTAGTCCTGGACGCGACTCGCGTCCGGCACGGCCACCGTGCCGGCACGATTGTCGGGCACCGCCGGCAGGTCGGTATCCGGCTTCGGCCCCTCGGCTGTCCAGCCGCCGAAGTACCGCCCGATGACGGCGCGCGCGCTTTCGGGGCTCACGTTGCCGACCACGACAATACTGGTCAGGTCGGGCCGGTAGACCTTGCGATAGTAGGCGCGCACGTCCTCGAGGCTCAGGGCGCGCAGGCCCTCGGGGGTCGCCTCGCGCAGGCTCGGATCATCGGCCGGGAAGATGCCGCTGCGCAGCGCGCGCTGCGTCAGGTAGCCGGGACTGTGCAGGCGCGCGGCGACGACCTGCGCGTACTGGTTCGCCGCGACCGCCAGCGCCGGACGCGGCAGCGCGGGATGCAGTTCGTTGTCGGCGAGCAGAGCGACGCCGCGCTCGAAATTCCCGCTGAGCACCTGGATCCCGAAATCGGTGCCGGCGTGCTCTTCGGCGCCGATCGCATCGAGCGCCTGCTGGTACTGCAGCCGGTCGAGCTGCTCGCTGCCGTAGCTCAGCAGTTGGTCGAGCACGTTGGCGATGCCCTGCTGCGCCGGCGCGGCCTCGACCTCGGCGCGGTTGCGGATATGACCATAGACACTGATCGTGTCGCTGACCGAAGTCGGCTGCACGATCAGCGTCAGTCCATTCGGCAACACGCTGACCGTCGGCTGCAGGCTGGAGGGCTTCACCTCCAGGCGCGCGAGGGCGGACTGCGCCCAGTCGGGCAGCGCGGTCGGCTGGGCCTCGCCGAGCGCGATGTTCTCCTGACCACCGAAGCCGCCGCCACCCGGTATGGGCCGCCCGGTGCCCTGGGGGGTCATCACCGCGACCACGGCGTGTGCCAGGTCGAGGTAGCGGCGCGCCACGCGGTTGACGTCGGCAACGCTGACCTTCTCTATGCGCTCGAGATCCTCGTCCGGCGAGCGCAGCCCGTACAACGCCACCGCGTCGGCCCACACCGAGGCCAGGCCGGCGATGGAGTTCTTCTGAAACTCCGTCTCGCGACGCTCCTGCAGCTTGGCCGCGGCGACCAGGGCGGGATCGACACCCTGGCGCGCGACGGTGCCGAGGATGCGGCGCACCCGGCTTTCGAGCGCCTTGGGATCCGTGCCCTGCGGGAATGACAGTTCCGCATAGGCGATGCCAGCCTGCGGCAGCGGATCGAGCGCGAAACCGGCCTCGATCGCCTGGCCCTCGGGCACGAGTCCGTAGAGCTCGAAGCGGTGGCTGCTGAGCACGTCGGCGAGCACTTCGAGCGCCGGAAAATCCGGATCGTGCAGCCCCGGCACGCGCATCGCGAGCAGCAGCGATCCGGTCGGCTGGTCGGTCGATACGCGCAACGTCGCCGGATGCGCCGCCTGCAGCGCGACCTGCGGCAACGGCGGCAGCGAGCGGGCGGCGAGCGGGCCGAACAGATCCTTGATGCGCTCGAGCGTCGCGGGCGGATCGAGGTCGCCGACCACCACCAGGATCGCATTGTTCGGCGCATACCAGGTGGCGTGGAATGCGCGCAGCGCCTGCGCCGTAGTGCGATCGAATGAGGGACGCGTGCCGAGGGCGTCGTGCGCGTACGGCGTGCCGGCAAACATCGCGGCGCGCAGCTGCTCGTAGAGCTGATACCCGGGATTGGAAAGGTCCTGCGCCACCTCCTGCTCGATCGCGCCACGCTCCTGCTCCCAGTCCGCGCCGGAGGCGAGCAGGTCCTGCATGCGCAGCGCCTCGATGTGCAGTGCGACGTCAAGGTCCTCGGCCGGCACCGTGAACAGGTACTGCGTGAGGCTCTCGCGCGTGTTGGCGTTGAAGTTGCCGCCCATGACGCTGCCGATGTTCGCGAGCTGGTCGGCCGAGAGCCCAGGGCTGCCGCGGAACATCATGTGCTCGAGCGCATGCGCCGTGCCTGGAAATCCTTCCGGGGCTTCGTCCGAGCCGACCAGATAGTTGATCGAGGTCGCGACCACGGGGGCGAGGGTATTGCGCACCAGGATCACGCGCAGGCCGTTCGGGAGCGTCGCGCGCAGTACGCCCTGCTCCGATGCGCGCGGCGCGGCGGCATCGGCGGGAGCTGCGGCGGCGGCACCGCTCATTGCGGCGGCGGCCAGCAGCGCCAGCCCGACCAGCAGGGGGCAGCAGCGCTGCCGCCGGCGACTTTGTTCGTATTTCATGACCCGCCATCATCCCCGATCTGCCGCCGCGGCTCCAGCTGGACCGGGACGTGTGTAAGATGAAGCCATGAGTGTGTACGACTATGCGGCGCAGAGCATCGATGGCGAGCAGCGCCCGCTCTCGAACTACCGCGGCCAGGCATTGCTGATCGTGAACGTGGCCAGCCGTTGCGGCTTCACGCCGCAATACACCGGGCTCGAGGCGCTGTACCGCAAGTACCGCGATCGCGGCTTCTGCGTGCTCGCCTTCCCCTGCGACCAGTTCGGGCATCAGGAGCCGGGCGATGAGGCGCAGATCCGCGATTTCTGCACCCTGACCTACGGCGTGAGCTTCCCGCTGTTCGCGAAGATCAAGGTCAACGGCGCCGATGCCCACCCGCTGTATCGCTTTCTGAAGCAGGCGCGACCAGGCCTGCTGGGCTCGGAAGGCATCAAGTGGAACTTCACGAAGTTCCTGATCGACCGCGATGGTGAGCCGCTGCAGCGCTACGCACCGGCCGACAAGCCCGAGAGCCTCGAACGGGACATCGAGGCGGCGCTCGGTCCCGCAGCCGCCTGACAGGCGTCTGCAGCGGGCGGCGAACCTCAGGTCCCGTGCTGCGGCGCCGGGCGCGGTTCGGCGACCTGCTGGGGCAGGCTCGCCGCCAGGAAGTCGAACACCCGGCGGATCCTGGCGCTGCCGCGTATCTCGCGGTGTACGGCGAGCCACATCGGTAGCGGCGCGATGGGCAGCTCCGGCAGCACACGCTGCACCCGCGGCTCGTAGGACCCGACGTAGCAGGCGTTGAAGCCGATACCCGCCCCCGCGCATACCGCATGCCAGGCAACCACATGGTCGTCCGTGCGCACCGCGAACTGGCGGCGCTCGACCACGACGCCCTGACTGGCGAAGCCGCGCAGCAGCGAGTCGTCAGTGTCGAAGCCAACCAGATCGTGTGCCAGCAGATCGGCGGGGAAGCGTGGCGCCCCGCGTCGGCGCAGGTATTCCCCGGCGGCATAGGCCCCGATCGGCACCGTTGCGACGCGGCGCGCGAGCAGCGAGGCCTGCCGTGGCTGCACCATGCGCACCGCAATGTCCGCCTCACGCCGCAACAGGTTGCTCAGGCCGTTCGTCGCCACGAGCTCGATCTGGATGCCGGGCTCGAGGATGCGCAGCCGCGCGATGAGTCCGGGCAGCAGGTAGTTCGCGGCGATCTGGCTCGCGGACAGCCGCACCGTGCCCTCGAGGCGCGAGCCCGCGCGCACCACCGCAGCGGCAATCGCCTCGGCGCCGCGTCCCATGCCCTGCGCGTGCTGCGCGATGGTGCGGGCCGCCGCGGTCGGCAGCAGGCTGCGGCCGGTACGCTCGAATAGCGCGACGCCGAGCTGCCGCTCGAGTGCGCTGACGTGGCGGCCGATCGTGGGCTGGCTGCTGCGCAGCGCCCGTGCCGCGCCCAGCAGGCTGCCGTGCTCCATGACGGCCAGGAATGAGCGCATCAGGCTCCAGTCGAAGCTCATGCCGTTTTATACATTTCTGCATAGCAGACAATCAAGTTCATGCAATTCTGAATTTCCCGAGGGTGCGCGACACTACCTCGCACCTCACCCCTGCACGATACGGAGCCAGCTATGTCACCCCAGGTACTGGTCCTTGGAGCAAACGGGCGCTGCGGACGCGCGATCGCACTGGCCTTTGCGGCCGCCGGATGGCGCGTGCACGCGCAGCTGCGGCGCCCCTGGACGGGTCCGGCGCCGCCGAACCTCGAGCCATTGCTGCTGCCGATCGATGCGCACGACCCGATCGCCGCGGCTGCCCGCGGGTCGCGCATCGTCGTGCACGCCCTCAATCCCGTGTACACGCGCTGGGAGCGCGAAGTGCTGCCCCTCGGCGATGCGGCGATCGGGCTCGCCCGCTCGCTCGGCGCGAGCCTGATGCTGCCGGGAAACGTCTACAACTACGGCGATCCGATCCCGGCAGTGCTGACGGAGTCCACGCCGTTCGCGCCCAACCATCCCAAGGCGCGGCTGCGCATCGCGCTCGAGGGCAGGCTCGAGGCCGCCACCGATGTGCGCAGCATCGTGCTGCGCGCCGGGGACTTCTTCGGCGCCGGGCGCGGGACCTGGCTCGATGCGCTGATGCTCAAACCCTTAAGACGCGGCCGCATCCTGTACCCGGGACCGGTGGAACTGGTGCACGCGTGGGCCTATCTGCCGGACCTGGCGCAATGCTGCGTGCGACTGGCCGAGCGCGCCGATACGTTGCCGGCGCACACCGCGCTGCACTTTCCGGGACACGCCGTGACGGGCGAGCGGTTCGTGGCGGCGTTATCGGCGGCTGCGCTGGATCTCGGGCTGATCAGCGCTCCGGCGCGTATTGGCGGCGTGCCCTGGAGATTGTTCCGGGCGGCCGGAATCGCGATGCCGCTGCTGCGCGAGCTGACCCGCATGAGCTATCTGTGGCGCCAGCCTCATGCGCTGCAGAGCGAGCGGCTCGCCACCGTGCTCGGCGAGCACGCCGGCACGCCGTTGCCGCAGGCATTGCATGCGACGCTGGCGGGGCTCTACCCCGCCGGCTCGGTTCAGCGGCAGCATGCAATCCACGGGGACAGCGCATTGACCAGCAGGTCGAGGTGCTCGTAGAGCGCGCTCACGTGGCCGCCGCGGCCATCATCGTAAGGCGGCGTCAGGGTGAGCAGGCGCTTGGGCTGATTCGCGGCCGCATAGAGTGCCAGCGCATGATGGTAGGGAATCAGCCGATCACCGAGGCTGTGCGCAATCACCACCGGAGTGCGAACCATGCCGATGCGCGTTCGCGAGTCGAAGCGCACTCCGACCAGTGCGCGCACCGGCAGGTAGGGATAGGTGTCAGCGGCGGCATCGGGTATGGAAGTGAAGGCGCCGAACAGCACCAGTGCCGCGGCGGCATGGCCGCTCGCGAGCTGCACTGCCGGCCCCGAGCCCAGTGAATGGCCCCAGATGATCACCCGATCCGGGGCCACGCCGCGGCGCATGAGTTCCTGCCACGCCGCTTCGGCGTCCGCGTCGATCGAGGCTTCCGAGGCAGTGCCAGCGCTCAGGCCGAACCCGCGATAATCGATCGCGAGCACGTGCAGCCCAAGGGCGCGCAGCGCCTCGACATGGTGCAACTGCTCGCCGGAGAACGCCGAAACCGCATTGCCGTGCAGATGCAACACCCAGTAGCCGTGGTCCGTCGCAGGATCCGGGCGCAGCAGCAGGGCTGCGAGCCGCTCGCCGTTGGCCAGCGGGATCGCGATGCGCTCGGCGCCGGCGGGCAGGGTTGCACTCAAGTGCCGGTGGCTGGCGGCGGTTGCGAACACCAGGTCCGCCTCGTGCAGCTTCAGCCAGCCGAGCACCGCGCCGAACCCGCAGCCGGCGAGCACGAGCGCCACGGCGCTCCAGCGGACGGCGCGGCGAGCACGCAGCGGGGGTTCGTGAGGCATGGAAGGCAATGCTATCCTGAACTCCCGGCCCGCCAGGGCTGATCGCCACAGCACACGAGCGCACGATGGAGCAACTGATCCAGGGTTATCACCAGTTTCGCGCCAACCAATGGCCGGAGCGCCGGGCCATGTTCGAGCGCCTGGCCACGCGCGGCCAGGCGCCCCTGACCATGGTCATTGCCTGCTCGGACAGCCGCGTCGATCCGACGATGATCTTCAACGCGCAGCCGGGCGAGCTGTTCGTGCTGCGCAATGTCGCGAACCTGGTGCCGCCCTATCAGCCGGATTCCGCATTCCACTCCACCAGCGCCGCGCTGGAATTCGCAGTCCGCGTACTGAAGGTGCGAAACCTGATCGTGATGGGCCATGCGATGTGCGGTGGCATCCAGGTGCTGCTCAACGAGACCGCGGCGCCGGCCGGTGACTTCCTGGTCCCGTGGATGCGCATTGCCGAGCCGGCACGGCGCCGGGTGCTGCAGCGCGCTCCTCAGGATCCGCAGGCCGAGTGCGAGCGCGAGTCAGTGAAGCTCTCGCTCGAGAACCTGCGCAGCTTTCCGTGGATCGCCGAGCGGGCCGATTCCGGCGACCTGCAGCTCGGCGGCGCCATCTTCGATATCCGCTCGGGGCTGCTGCAGACGCTGCGGCCGGACGGTCACTTCATACCGGTCTGAAGGGGGCGTATCGTTCCGGGCGCAGCGGCGCGACTATGCGATACTCCCTGACGACGGAGTGCTCGGCATCGCCACAACAAGGAACGCATCATGGCCTGGGTCGAACTGATCACCCTGCTGGCAGCGCTGCAGGCGCTGTTCTTCGGCGTGCTCGTCGGGCGTGCGCGCGGCCTCTATGGCGTGCCGGCTCCGGCGACGAGCGGCAATGAGCTGTTCGAACGCTACTACCGCGTCCAGTGCAACACGAATGAAACCCTGCTGATATTCCTGCCGTCGCTGTGGGTTGCCGCGCATTACTGGATCCCTGGGTGGGCCGCCATCCTGGGTGCGATCTATCTGGTCGGTCGGATGCTCTACCTGCGCGGCTACGTGCGCGACCCGAAGCAGCGTGGCGCCGGCTATGCCTTGAGCATGCTGCCGACGATGGCGCTGCTGCTGATCGGATTGTTCGGCGTGGTGCGCGCATTGCTGCGGGGCTGATCCGGGCGCGTCCATTGCCGCGCTACGGCTCACGCGTCACAATCCGGCGCGTCACAGATTTCAGGGGAGCATACCAATATGTCCAGCAACCTCTCTCACACGTTCCTGCTCGCGGCGCTGTGTGCCGCGGCCGCTGGCTGCGCCAGCGTCGGCGGCAACGCCCAGCTTGCCAGCACTCCAGCCGCCCCGGACGCCAGCGCTGCCGCCCCGGCCAAGGTCTGGCCCGGCATGAATGCCTCCGGTGAAGTCATCGATGCCTCGAAGGTCGAAGCCGGGCACGGCCAGCAGGTCAAGGGCATCAATGACTATTCTGGCGAGATCACCGGCAAGCCGGCGCCTGGCAGCAAGTTCACGCAGCTGCAGATCGGCATGGGAATGCGGCAGGTGCAGGACCTCGTCGGTCCTCCGACGGACCAGGGTGCCTACGTCACCGGCAAGGCATTCATCCCGTTCTACTTCGGCAGCGACCGCACGCGCTTCGAGCTGATCTACAAGGGCCAGGGGCGGCTGATCTTCGCCGGGGGCGGAGTGGGGGACTTTTCCTCCGGCAACCTGATCTGGATCATCCACAGCGCCACCGAGCCTGGTTATCGCTAGCCACTCCTTCAGCGATCCGCCGTGGCACCGGTCCACGGCGGTCTGATGGACAAGATCCATATCAGCGCCGAGTCGCTGTTGCGCGACTCGATGGAGCTGGCGATGCGCGTGGTGCGCAGCGGCTACCGACCTACCTTCCTGGTCGCCATGTGGCGCGGTGGCGCGCCGATCGGCATCGCGGTGCAGGAGGTGTTCGAATACCACGCCATCAGCGCCGACCATATCTCGATACGGACGTCCTCCTACACCGGCATCGACAATGCGGCCAGGACCGTGCGCGTCCATGCGATCGACTACCTGGTCTCGCAGCTCAGCGCCGAGGATGCGCTGCTGCTGGTGGACGATGTGTTCGACTCTGGTCGCAGCATCGAGGCCGTGCTCGCCGAACTCGCGCGTCGTTGCCGGCGCAATCTGCCGGAGCGCATCCGGATCGCCACCGTCTACTACAAGCCCTCGCGCAACCGCAGCGCGCTGGTCCCGGACTACTACGTGCGCGCGCTCGATGAGTGGCTGGTGTTCCCGCACGAACTGGTCGGCCTCACCCGGGAGGAGATCCTGGCGCACAAGCCGGTCGGGGAAGATTTCTTCGACACCGCAGCCGCGCTCGCGGCACGGTCCAGCGGATGAACTACCGCCTCAGCGAGACTGCGGACGCGGTGACGCTGGCACCGGAGGGCGGGCCAGCCAGCGCCAGCGTGGTCTGGCTGCATGGCCTGGGTGCCGACGGACACGACTTTGCGCCGATCGTGCCGCAGCTTCATCTACCGGATACGCTCGCGCTGCGTTTCGTATTTCCGCACGCACCGCGACGCGCGGTCACGATCAACCAGGGTCTGCCGATGCGGGCCTGGTACGACATCCGGACTCGCGGCACGGGTCTGGTCGAGGACGCGGCGGGCATCGATGAATCCACCGCGCTGGTGCAGGGGTTCCTGCAGCGCGAAGTCGGCCTTGGAATCGCGCCGCGGCGACTGGTGCTGGCCGGGTTCTCGCAGGGTGGCGCCATCGCCCTGCATGCCGGGCTGCGCGCGCAGGCGCCGCTCGGCGGCATCATGGGCCTCTCGACCTACCTGCCGCAGCGCGAGCAGCTGGATGCCGCGACAGTCGCGGCTAATGAGCGCACACCCGTGCTGCTCTGCCACGGACGCCAGGACACGGTGCTGCCGTTCCCGCTTGGCGAACTCGCACGCGATACGCTGCGCGGCCTCGGCTACACGGTGCAGTGGCAGGCCTATCCGATGGGGCACGAGGTCTGTGCAGCGGAAATCGACGACATCTCCGGCTGGCTGGCGCGAGTGCTCGGCTGACTGGTAAGCTCATCGTTCATGCACCGGCCCGGCGATGAAACCGTGATGGTCGCGGGGGGCTCGGGGTTCCTCGGCTCGCACCTGTGTGACCACCTGATCGCATCCGGCCGCGACGTG
>CAZGVE010000015.1:43524-58874 GCA_964528845.1 uncultured Steroidobacteraceae bacterium
CGACGTGACTTTCCCGCTGTTCGTCGAGGTCGGGCAAATCTACAACCTCGCCTGCCCCGCCTCGCCGATTCATTACCAGCGCGATCCGGTACAGACCACGAAGACCAGCGTCCATGGCGCCATCAACCTGCTCGGCCTCGCCAAGCGGCTCAAGGCGCGCATCCTGCAGGCCTCGACCAGCGAGGTCTACGGCGATCCCGAAGTGCATCCGCAACCGGAATCCTACTGGGGCAGCGTGAACCCGATCGGGATCCGCTCGTGCTATGACGAAGGCAAGCGCTGCGCAGAAACGCTGTTCTTCGACTACTACCGGCAGCACCAGGTCGACATCAAGGTCGTGCGCATCTTCAATACCTATGGTCCGCGCATGCGGCCCGATGACGGGCGCGTGGTGTCGAACTTCATCGTCCAGGCGTTGCGCAACGAGGACATCACCGTGTTCGGCGATGGCCAGCAGACGCGTTCATTCTGCTACGTCGATGACCTGGTGCGAGGCCTGGTCGGGATGATGGGCACCGACAAGGGCTTCACCGGCCCACTGAACATGGGCAATCCGAATGAATTCACGATCCTCGAACTCGCCGAGACCGTGCTGCGCCTGACTGGCAGTCGCTCGCGTATCGTCAACCGCGCGCTGCCGGAGGACGACCCGAAGCAGCGGCAACCCGACATCACACTGGCGCGATCGGCGCTCGGCTGGGAGCCGGTCACTCCGCTGACGGAAGGATTGAAACCGACGATCGACTACTTCAGGGCGCTGCTGAACGCCTGATGGGCGCCGCCGTGCGCCAGAGCATCAGGCCGCCAATCCCGGACAGGAGCAGCCATGCTGCCGCCGGCAACGGCACCGGTGTGAACGTGACCAGGTGCTGCGAGACCTGCATCCCGCTCGACCACGTGGGGTCCTGCAGGAAGGTCAACTGCTCGGTGATCGCTCCGCCGAGGTTGCCGAGATACTGCGCGACCAGCGTATTGACGGCCGACGCATCGGCACCATTTGCGCTCGCGCTGAAGCCGCTGCCGAACGTCAGGTCCCACACGGCAATCTGGAACGCGGCCGAGGCGTCCGTGCTGTTCACCGACCCCAGCCAGTTGGACGCCAGATGTTCGAGATTGCTGACGATCGTGGCGCCGTTCGCGCCGGTATAGACGCCGGAAAAGTAGTTGATCGTGCCGGGACTGCTGTCCGACATCAGATCGTAGGTTGCAGTGCCGCCGCTGCCGATCAGGAAGTGCGCGACGTCGACGCAATAGGTCTGCAGCGCGCTGCCGGGCCCGGGCGATGGGGTCAGCAGGTCGGCGCCAGCTCCGACGACGGAAGCCACCGGCGTCGAACCTCCGGCCACAGAATTGCCCGGGGTGGTGTTGCTGATCGCGACCTGATCGTAGCCGGCAGCACCGTAGTCACCGACCTGCGGGTAGTAGCCGCCACTGTAGACGTACATCTGTCCCGCCTGCGCCTCGGCGGCGGCGATCAGCAGCCCCAAGGCCGCGGCGGCGCCAGTGACGAATTTCCGAGGGTCGCGCACGAAGTACCTCCACCCGCAGCCACGAAGGGGCGGCACTCGATTATCTCTGACCTGATGACCCGGCGTGTGACCGAAATGTGAATTTTCTTATGCAGAATCGTGCCATACGCCTAGGGTACGAGGCCGAACGCGATGATGTTGGCGCCGGCGGCAACCGCGATCAACTGCTGGCCGTCGAACTGATAGGTCATCGGCGATGCGTGCCAGCTCGCGCCGGCATCGAAGCTCCACAGCGCCTTGCCGGTCACGGCGTCGGCGGCCGCGAATGCGCCGCTGTCCTCGCCGAAGAACACGAGCCCGGTCGCGGTGCTGAGCGTCCCGCCCCATGTGGTCGCCGTTCCGACCTCCGGCAGCTCCCACTTGACCGTACCCGTCTGCAGATCCACCGCGCGCAGGATGCGCACCGAACGGGACTTGCGGTCCCCGCTCTGTGCACCGCCGAGAAATGGCTTGCCGTACTCGAACACGACCGAGCGCTTCATGTAGATCGAGCACATCTCATTGGTCTGCATGTAGAACAGGCCGGTGGCCGGATTGTAGGAAGGCGAATACCAGTTGGTCGCGCCATCCTGCGATGGGCACACACGCGTACCGGCCTCGCTCGGCTCCTGGCCCGGCACCTTGATTGGCTTGCCGTCCGCTCCGATACCCGTGGCCCAGGTCAGCTCGCGGATGAACTGCTTGCCCAGCAGCAGCTTGCCGTTGGTACGGTCGAGCACATAGAAGAAGCCGTTGCGGTTGCCCTGCACGAGCAGCTGGCGTGGCTTGCCCTGCCAGTTCGCATCGATGACCAGCGGCGTCTCGCTGCTGTCCCAGTCCCACAGGTCGTGCGGGGTCGTCTGGTAGTACCACTTCAACTTGCCGGTCTTCGGATCGAGCGCGAGGATGCAGTCCGAATACAGGTCGTCACCGCCGCGCTCATCGCCGTTGTAGTCCTCGCCCGGATTGCCGGTCGGCCAGAACAGCGTATCGGTCTCGGCGTCGTAGACGCCCGTGAACCAGGCAGTCGAGCCGCCGTGCTCGATACCCTTGCCCGCCCAGGTCTCCGATCCTGGCTCGCCCGGCAGCGGAACGGTCCAGAAACGCCATGCCTCGCGTCCTGTCACCGCATCGAACGCGGCCAGGAAACCGCGCGCGCCCTCTTCGCCGCCGGCGGTTCCGATGATCACGAGTCCGCCGACGATCAGCGGCGCGGACGTGGCGCCATAGTTCTTGTGCCAGTCGGCCAGCTCGGTCTCCCAGGCCAGCGTACCGTCGGCGCGATTGAGCGCCAGCAGGTGGGCGTTGTCGGTGACCATGTAGACCTTGTCGCCCGCGATCGCGACGCCGCGGCTCGCACCGCTGGCCCCGTTGCCGATCAGACCAATCGTCCTCGGACGCTGGTAGTGCCAGATCTGCCGTCCGTTACCGGCATCGAGCGCATAGCACTCGTTCGAATTGGTCACGTACATCACGCCACGGTCCACGATGGGCGTTCCCTGCAGCCCCGGAGTGTTCGGCACACGGAACACCCAGCGCGGCGCGACGCGTCGTACGTTCGCCTTGGTGATCTGGCTCAGGCGCGTGAAGCGGTTGCCACTGACATCGCCGTTGTAGGTGTTCCAGTCGACCTCGGAGCTCACCTCCCGGAAGCGCAGGCCGTCCGTACGCCGCAGCAGATGCAGCTGATGATCGTCGGTGCGCAGCTGCGCGTCCTCGAAGCCCTCCGCGAGCATCAGCCCTGCAAGCTTCTGGCCACCGACGAGCTGCACCTCGGCGCGATAGGGTTGGAAGCCGGGTTGCCGCGGGCGCAACGAGCGCAGATACGCGATCAGCGGCGGCAGCTCGGTGCCGCCCACGTCGTTGGCCGGCATCCCGCGCGTGGGCAGGCCACCCTGGATCGTGATCTGCAGCTGCGAATCCGTCAGAGCAGAGAGGCGCCACGCAATCGCCGGACCGAGTTCGCCGCCATTGCCGTCGGCGCCGTGGCAGCCGGAGCAGCGACTCTCGAAGGTTGCGCGCCCGGCCGCGGGCGGTTGCGGCTCCGGCGCCTGAGCGCCGGCGGTCAGTGGCAGCAGGCATAGCAATCCGAGCGCGACCAGTGCTTTCAAGATTCTCCCCCCCCAGATTCAAGGTCCGCGCGGGCGCGCGAACACGACATCCACCGGCGCCGGCACCGCCACTGCATCGCCCTGCGCGGTGAGTCCTCCGGTGGCAGGATCGATCCGAAACACCGCCACGCCGGACGAATCCTGGTTGGCGGCAATCAGGTAGTGCCCGGAAGGGTCAATGCCGATGTAGCGCGGCGTCTTGCCGCCCGAGGACACGCGGCCCGCCGGCACCGGAATGCCGTCCGCGCCGATCCGGAAGATCGCGATCGTATTGCTGTCCCCGCGATTCGAGGTGTAGAGCGATCGCCCGTCCGGATGCAGCGCAATCTCCGCGCCGCTACGCTCGCCTGCGAAATCCGCCGGCAGCGTCGAAGTCTCCGCCAGTGGCGTCAGCACCCCTGCCTGCGCGTTCCAGCGAAAGCTGACCAGCCGGGCCGCCAGCTCGGTGACCACGTAGAGCTTTTGCGCATCGCGCGAGAATACGAAGTGCCGGGGTCCATAGCCTGAGGGCAGTACTGCCGCCGGCGGATCGTTCGGCCGCAGCGTCCCGGTGCTCGCGTCGAAGCGATACACGAAGATCCGGTCGGCGCCCAGGTCCGCCGCCAGCAGGAAGCGGCCGTCGGGGGAGAGCACGACCTCGTGCGCGTGCGGGCCCTGCTGCCGGCCAGCCACCGGACCGCTGCCCTGCTGCTGGATCATCTGCGCCGCCGGCGCGAGCCGGCCATCGGCCAGGATCGGGAACACGGCGATGCTGCCGGACTGGTAGTTGGCGGCAAACAGCCAGTGGCCGCCCGGCTCGACGCTGACGAAGCACGGACCCTTGCCCATCGACGGCACGGAACCCAGGGCCCGCAGGGCGCCAGACGGGTTGGCGTCATCGATCGCGAACGCATTGAGCACATCCGATGCGGCCGATCCGCCGCCCTCGCTGACCGCGTACAGGAAGCGGCCGTTCGGGTGCTGGGTCAGGAACGACGGATTGATCGTCGGGGCCACCGCGTGCAGCGCATGCAGGGATCCACTGGCGGTGTCCCACTGGAAGCCGTAGATACCGCCGCTGCCGGTGCTGGCGCCCCCACGTTCCGTATAGGTACCGATCCAGCCATTGAGCTCTGCGGCACGCAGCACGAGCGGGACCAGCGAAGCCCAGGCCGTGACGGCAATAGCAGCCATAGAGGCGCGCGGTTTCACGGGTGCTACCAGTTCGTGATCGACCCGTCGGGTCGGGTGTAGTACTGGGCGCGGTCGCTGGTGTAGGTCGTGACCTCGAGGGTCTGCTTGAGCGCCTTGAAGTCGACCTCGACACCCAGACCCGGGCGATCGTTGGGCCATAGCTTGCCGTCCTTGAAGTCGAGGAACTGCGGCAGGTATGCGATCGGGGTCGGACCGTAGTTGTATTCCATCAGCACGGGCCCGGAGAAGGTGCTCAAGGCGCCCACCAGTGCCGCGGTCGCGATCGGTCCGGTGAAATGCGGAATGATGCCGACCGTGTGCGTCTCGCACAGCGCCGCGATCTTCATCATCTCGGTGACCCCGCCGACGTTCGGCAGCGTCGCACGGACGTAATCCAGCGTATGGCTCTCGATCAGCTGATTGAAATCCCAGCGGTTGCCCCACTCCTCGCCGGCGGCGATCGGCACCCGGGTCATGGCGCGGAACTTCGGCAGGTCCTGTCCGAACATCTCGGCGCGCAGCGGATCCTCGACGAACAACGGCGCCAGCGGCTCGATCAGTCCGGCCGCGCGTACCGCATCGATCAGGTCCAGGCGCTGGTGGAAGTCGATGCACCAGTCGCCATTCTTGCCGACGCCTTCGCGCGCCTGCACGGCATCATCGTAGATCTGCAGCACGCGCTCGCGCGTGTTGTAGACGCCTTCCCGGCCAAGGCTGGCAGCGTCCATCCGGAACGCGCGGTAGCCGGCCTCGATGGTGCGCTGCGCGCGCTCCTTGACGCCGAGCCCCGGCGGCATGCCGACGATGCCCGTGGTCGGGTAGCACTCGATGTGTTCGCGCGTCTTGCCGCCGAGCAGCTGGTGCAGCGGCAGTTTCAGGATTTTCCCGCGGATGTCCCACAGCGCCAGGTCCAGGGCACCGAGCGCATCCTCGAGCTCACGGCCCGGCGGATAGAAATAGGAGCGCGACATGTCCTGCCACAGGTGCTCGATGAACTGCGGATCCTGCCCGATCAGCCGTCCCGCGAGCGGCCGCAGCGTGTCGGGGAAGCCGCCTTCGCCGATGCCCGTGATCCCGGCGTCGGTCTCGATGGTCACGACGGTATTGGACTGGGCGAACAGCATGTTCGGATTGGGCACGCTGTAGGCGCGGATCCGCGTGATCTTGAGCTTCGGCAGCGCCGCGTAGGCGCCCGGAATGCGCGCCAGTGAGGCGGCCGAGACGACGGCCAGAGTTTGCAGGAATGCTCGCCTGTCCATAGGTGTTGGCCCCCATTTCTCTAGAATGAATTGGTCCCCTTGAGGCTGAGGATAGCAAATGAGGTCCGGATGAGCACGATACTGCTGCTGACGTTCTCGAACGTGTTCATGACCTTTGCATGGTATGGGCACCTGAAATACGGCCACGACTGGCCCCTGTGGAAGGCAATCCTGGTGTCCTGGAGCATCGCGCTGCTCGAGTACTGCCTCGCGGTGCCGGCCAACCGGTTCGGCTACGGGACCTTCACGGGATTCCAGCTCAAGATCATCCAGGAACTGGTGACGCTGTGCGTCTTCATCGCCTTTGCGATCCTGTTCCTGAAGGAGCGGCTGGCGTGGAACTACCTGGTGGCGTTTCTGTTCATGGGGGTTGCCGCATTCTTCGCGTTCGGCTTCGGTTCCGGGAGGGCCTGAAGCGTCAAAGCTCCACTGGCCGTCAGCAGCGGCGTGGCTGCGCTGGTGTTGATCGCGAAATACCAGGGATGCGCCGAGCTCTTGAGCACCCGGTACTGGTCCGTTCCATCCGGCTTCGAGAGGGTCCAGGTCTCCGTGCTCTGATCGGCCGCGGTGAGCTTCCACTCGATCAGCGGATGGCCCTGTTGCCATTCCGGCTTCGGATCGGTGCCGAACACCTCATCGACGTGCAGGCCGGCGAGCGCGCGCGCGAGTTCGTCGGCTTGGCGCTCGACGGGCGCCTGACCCGGTAGCGGGGCCTGTCCCGGCCGCGACGCGCGCAAGTCCCAGCCGGCCGGCTTGCCGCCCGCCGCGGCGCGGCGCTCGAGGCGCAGCGGGTGGTGATCCCCGTTGTCGATGTCGATCGCCTGCAGATCCTCCGCGCGCCGGTGCAGCAGATCGCCGTCGAACCACTCCTGTGGCTGGATCGGAATCTCGTAGGTCGCATAGTCCACCGCATATACCACGTGGTCAGCGCCGGACCGCGCATCCACGCTGCGAACGCCAGCCGAATTGCCCAGGTAGAGGCTGGCGAGCGTCTTGCCACCCTGGCCGAACGTCAGGCGGCGCGCGTAGTCCTGGTCGGCAACACGGAAGCGCTGCAACGCCGCGGCGCTGGTGGCGATCGGCAGACCGCGCTTCAGGCCCGACAGCCGGCCCAGCATCGCATCGACGCGGGACGCGACCGCCGGTGCGCCGAAATAACTGTCCATGGTCCAGCCCTTGCCATGCCGCGAGAGTTCGATGCGGGTGGTCTCGGGCGGCTCCCCGGGGGGGCTCGCACTCTCGAGCACCACGTGATCGGCGGCCGCGACTGGTACCGGCAGCAGCGGCAGGTCAGGGGCTGAGCCGCGCAGCGGATCGGTGCGGACCCCGAGCAGCGCCGCGAGCAGCAGCTGCAGCGCGAGCAGGCCGGCAAGTACGGGGATCGTGCGCCGCATGATCTTCAAGGGCTCCCCAGCAGCGCGGTCCAGCGCGTCGCCGCCGCGCGTCGGCGCTGCCGGTTGGCGAGCCAGACCAGTCCGAGCGCCCCGAGCGCGGCCGCGTAGTTCAGCGCCTCGATGGTCTGCTCGGCACGCCGATCCAGCGGCTCGAGCGTGCGCGCAAAGCGGTCCCGGCTGCGGATCGCGAGCAGCCCCTGATCCTCGAGTGACCAGTCGACGACGTTCTGTGCGAATTCGGTGGCCTTGGTATAGCGCGAGCCGAGCACTTCACTGATCAGGCCCGCCGCCTGGTCGGTGAACATCGCGTTCGAGGCGACCAGAATCAGCCGCGCCGAGTCCGGGGAATGCTGGATCACGCTGCCGAATCCGGTGGCAGCCGGCGTCGCGCTGTCCGGCGGCTTGGGCGGGTCGCCTGGCTTCGGGGGCGTGGGCGGCGTGGACGCCGGCGCATCGAGCAGCGGCGACTTGCGGTCCTTGAATCCCGAATCGAACCCGCCCTCGAGCATCACGGCCAGCAACTTGGGGCTGCGCGACTCGCCGGTCGCGAAGCCGCTGTCCGGATAGTGCTGGTAGTCCGGCAGCAGATCGACGGACTCCGACAGCCAGCTCTGCGCCGAGGATCGCAGCAGCACCGAGACGCGGCGCCGGGAGTTCTTGCTGTCATCGACGGTGACCGGCGCGGCCCACGGCACTTCGATGTCCCCGAGGCTGCTGGTGATCGGCGTGGCGCCATTCAGGCCCGATCCGCGCACGTCGACGATATAGGGGTAACGCGCGAGCGCGATCTCCTGCACCGCTACGCCGCCGACGTTGCGTTCAATCGGGATCGGCAGCGCACCGCTCTGCCGGTCCATCACCAGGCCCTTGCCCAGCGTGAGTCCGAATCCGCCGAGCCAGTTCGCAAGTCCGCTGTCGACCGGCACGGCGGTAATCGATTGCTGCACCGAGACCTCGGTCGGAGCGGTCGCGACCATCACCGTGCCGCCGCGCATCAGGAACTGATCGATCGCGAACACCTGCTTCTCGGCCAGCGCCTTCGGCGAGAGCACCATCAGCAGGTCGGCATCCGCCGGTGCGGTGCCGGCGGACAGATCCGCATCCAGCCACCGCACCGAATTGCCGAGCGCTTCGCGCAGGCCCGAGTACGAAGCGCCACCCTGCTGCGGCGGCCCGGCCGGCGGCGCGAGCACCGCGACCGTCTTCAGGAACCCGGGCGAGAAGCGCTTGACGGCCGCGAGAATCGCCTGCTTGAAGCCTGCCTGGTCGAGCGTGGCTGGCAGCGGAACCTGCTCGGTACGCTGTCCGTCCCCTACGGTCAGGTAGAACCAGAACGGCTTGGCGTCGAGCAATCCGGCGACCATCGGACGGAAGCCGAAATCCCGCGTCAGCCGCGACGCGAGCGCCGCTGTGCTGCCCGGATCCTCAATGCTGCTCTTGAAGCGGCCGGAGGAATCGCGCGCCACCTCCGCGAGCGCCGCATTGAGCGCGCTGCGCGCCTGCTGCAGCTGCGCCGGAAGCTGATCGTCCGCCGACAGATAGCCGTTGAAGGTGATCGGTCGCTGCAGCGTCTCGAACGGACCACTGCCACCCTGGTAGCTGACCAGCGCCTTGCGGATCGCGCGCGTGATCACGTACTCCGGATTCTTGAGCTCGACGTTCAGATCCGTCTCCGAACCCTGCTTGACGTCGATCAAATCGCGGAAGCCGAGCACCTGGTACTGATCACCGTACGACACCAGCACATTGAAGTACGAGTTCACGATGGAGGACTGGTATTTGCTGGAGATCTGGAACGGCACCGGGCGGATTGCGTAGCGGTTGGCCGCTTCCGCCTCGGCCGCCGGGTCCTCATGCGGATCCACGAACTCGACGCGCACGCGCTCGCCGCCTGCGACCGCGTACTCGGCCAGCAGATCGCGCAACTGCGGCACCAGCGGCGCCAGCAGTGGGTGTGTGGTGGCACTGAAGTAGCCGCGGATCAGCAACGGCTCGCGCACCTGACGCAGGTAGCTCCGGGTCGCATCCGAGAGCGTGTAGCCCTGGCCTGCCGTCAGGTCCACGCGCGCCCAGCCGATCTGCGCCAGCCACAGATTGGCACCCAGCGCATTGGCGGCCACCAGCACGGTGAGCCAGATCCACCGCCCATGCTCGGGGCGCGGGCCGGCACTCGACCAGCGCAGCCGCTCCAGCGTCAGGCGGTTCAACGCCAGGAACACGATGCACAGCGACACGTAGTAGTAGAGATCGCGCAGATCCAGCACGCCGCGCGTGATCGAGGCGAAGCGCGACCCGGCGCCGAGCGCGCGCAGCCACTCCGCGCCGCGATAGCCGGCGAGCGCGGTCAGGGAATCAGAGCCGAGCAGGTACAGGCCCCCGGAGATCGCGACGGTGAGGATCAGGCTCACGATCTGATTGTCGGTGCAGCTCGACACCCACAGCCCTATCGCAATGTACGCGGCCGCAAGCGCGATCGCCGCCGCATACCCGCCGGCCACCGGTCCCCAGTCCAGGTTCCCGATCGAGGCGACCGTGATCGGCAACGGCAGTGTCAGCAGCAGTGCGATCGCGACCAGCGCCAGCGCGCCGGCGAACTTTCCGAGTACCAGATCGGTCGGCGAGGTCGGGCTCGTGAGCAGCAGCTCGAGCGTGCCGGCGCGCCGTTCCTCCGACCACGCGCGCATCGTCAGTGCGGCGACCAGGAAGATCAGCGTGAGCGGCATCCACTGGAACAGCGGCCGCACGTCGGCCACGTTGCGGGCGAAGAAGGCCACTACCCAAAAGAACACGAACAGCGTTGCGCCGAGGAACGCCGCCAGGAACAGGAACGCCGCCGGCGATGCGAAGTAGCCGGTCAGCTCGCGCGCTGCAACCCGCGTGATCTTAGGCAGCACGGCTCACGGCTCCGTCGGCCGCCGGATCGTTGACGCGCGCGAACACCGCCTCCAGGGTCGGCTGCTCGTGCGCGAGCGCGTACAGCGCGAAGCCCGCGCGCTGCACGGCCGCACTGACGCGCGGCGCCGCCGCCTCGGGCGCCTCGAGCGCGTAGTGGTAGCGATCGGCACTGCCGCCGAGCAGGCTTAAGGACGCCACTCCTTCCACCGCCAGCAGCACCGGGCGTACCGCGTCCTCGTTGCGGTCCAGCGTCACGAGCAGCCTCGAGCCGCGTTGCAGGTCCGCCAGGCGGGCATCGACTGCCATCCGTCCCGCGCGCAGGATCAGCACCCGGGAGCTGACCGCCTGCACTTCCTGCAGGATGTGGGTCGATAGAATGACGGTGGCTGATTTCGCCAGCTCATGGATCAGTGCGCGCATGTGCTGGATCTGCGTCGGATCCAGGCCGTTGGTCGGTTCATCCAGGATCACGATGTCCGGCTGGTGCAGGATCGCCTGTGCGACGCCGACACGCTGCCGGTACCCGCGGGACAGGGTCTGGATGCCTTTGCGTGCCTGCTCCTGCAGTTCCGTGCGCCGCATCGCCGAGGCCACTGCCGAGGCGCGCCGGCCGGCCGGCACGTCGTGCAACGCCGCCTGGTATTCGAGGAACTCGACGACCGTCATGTCCGGCCAGACCGGACAGTTCTCCGGCAGGTAGCCGATGCGCCGCTGGATGGCCGCCCGATCGGGCCCGATATCGAGAGTACCGATGCGGATCGAGCCGCTGGTCGGCTCCAGATAGCCGGTCAGCATCTTCATGATGGTGGTCTTGCCGGCACCGTTGTGACCGAGCAGGCCCACGATCTCGCCCGGCGCGATGTCGAAACTCACCGTATCGACGGCCCGCACGGAGCCATACAGGCGCGTCAGCTCTCGCACCGTGATCATTTCAGGTCCTTAAAAGTTGCCGGCTCTCTCAAGACCGGTCCGACGCGGATCGACCCGTCGGGCGCGTAAAAGTTCCAACCGCGCCCGCCGCCGCCGCGGCGCGCATATTAACCCGACTCGCGCTCCGCCGCGCTGCCCTGCCATTAAGGAGTGGCCGGCACCGTGCAGTTGCCGCACAATCCCCGAAACAACTACTGGGGGTTCGATCATGCATTTCGCCCGCGTCACGATGGCGGCTGCCGGCGCCGCATTCGCTCTGGGCCTGGGGCTGGCGCCAGCGCAGGCCGCACCGGGCATCCCGAAGCAACAGCAGGCGATCGTGCAGCACGGCTCCGGTGGCCCGGATGTACTCAAGCTCGAGAGCATCCCGGTGCTCGAGCCTGCCAGCGGGCAGGTGCTGATCCGCGTCTACGCGGCGTCGGTCAATCCGGCGGACTGGAGCGCGCTCGGACAGGCGCCGGCCGCTGGCGCCCCGGCCAATCGCGTTCCGGGACTCGATGTCGCAGGCGTCA
Source organism: uncultured Steroidobacteraceae bacterium (assembly GCA_964528845.1). Lineage (GTDB taxonomy): Bacteria > Pseudomonadota > Gammaproteobacteria > Steroidobacterales > Steroidobacteraceae > FEN-1191. Next base: position 55,307 of record CAZGVE010000015.1, read on the forward strand.
TCGTCGCCGTCGGGCCGGACGTGACGGATCGCAAGCCAGGCATGGCGGTATTCGCGCTGGTAGACCACTCCGCCAGTGGACTCAATGGTGCTTATGAGCAGTACAGCATTGCCAGAGCGAGCGCTACAGCCCCGAAGCCGCGCAACGTGAGCTATGCGGAGGCGGCCGGGTTGGGCGTGGTTGGCGTCACGGCGCTGCGCGCGCTGGATGCCGCCGGCGTGCAGACCGGTCAGCGCGTACTGATCACGGGCGTTGCCGGAGGTGTCGGCAGCATTGCTGCACAGATGGCGGTCGCACGCGGGGCCATCGTGCTCGGCACCGCCTCACCACGCCATGAAGAGTTCGTGCGCGGACTCGGGGTCACGAAGTTCATCGACTATACGAAGGGCGATGTCGCAGCCCAGGCCGGGCAGACCGACGCGGTCATCGACACCGTCGGCGGCAGCGAAGCGGTCGATGCGTTCCATACCGTGAAGTCCGGTGGTCACTTCGTCAGCATTGCGCGCGCCGACCTCAAGCCCGAGCAGTGCACAGCCGCGCAGGTTCAATGCTCGGGCTCGCCGGGCCATGCCGCCGATGCGCCGGTGGCGGTCGTGCTGCAGGTCGCGCAGCTCGCCGGACAGGGGAAGCTCAAGGTCCACGTCGATCGCAGCTTCCCGCTCGGCAGCGCCGCCGATGCGCTGCAGTTCGTGCACCAGGGTCACACGGAAGGCAAGGTGATTCTCGCGGTCACGCCGCGGGCGACGCAGCGCTAGCGGCCGCGTCCGGCTCCGCGCGCGTATCCTCGTAACGTCTGCCCAGCCGGTACGCGATCGGGAACCACAGCGCCGAGATCACCGCGCCGGCAATGGCCAGTCCGGCCACGCCGAAGGGCAACACCGCCGCGCTCAGCCACGAGGAGGTCAGATCGCCGAAGCGGTAGACCACCGTATCGATCACGTTCTTGGCCTTGTACTTGGCCTGCTGGTCCACGACCGTGAACAGCATGTCCCGACTGGGCTTTGCAATCGCATACTCGGCGAAGCGACGCACGACCTGGATCGTGCCCAGCACCATCAGCACCGGCGAGAACGCCACCGCCAGGAAGGCGACGACCATGATGACCGGATTGAGCAGCAGTCCTGCGGTCACGCCGAAGCGCCGGATGAGCCGCCCGGTGCCGAACAGCTGGATGAACACCGCGATGCCGTTGGTGGCAAGATCGATCGTCGCGAATGCCCGCGTGCGCGCGGCGCGGGTCGCGAACTGGTGGGTGATCAGGTCCTGCAGCTGGAAGTAGATCACCGTCGATATCGTGGTCATCAGCAGGATGAACAGCGCGATCATCAGCAGATAGCGTGACCTGAACAGCAGCGTGAAGCCCTCGAAGGGATTGCCGCCGAGCCTGTGATCGAGACTGGTCGGCTGCGTGTCCGCACCAAGGGCCGCGAGCTTGCGCTTTTCCGTCTCCACCACGCGCACCAGGAACGCGGTCACCGCGAAGCCGGCCGCGGAGATCAGCAGCAGCGTATTGGTGCCGACGGCATTGACGAACAGCACCGTGAAGGCTGGCGCACAGATCGTTCCGACGGTGCCGCCCGCTGCGATGAAACCGAACAGTCGCTTGGCCTGGGTGCGGGAGAAGATGTCGGCCATCAGGCTCCAGAACACCGAGATCGTCAGCAGATTGAAGGTACTTGTCCAGATGAAGAATGCCGCCGCGACCCACCGATCGTTCGCGACCGTCCGGAACAGCGCATAGAACACGACCATCGTCAGCGCGATGAAGCCGTATACCCATGGCAGGAAGGTCGCGAGCCTGATGCGCGAGGCGAAACCGGCGTAGATCGGCGCCACCGCGAAACTGACGATGAACGTGCCGGTGAACAGCTCCTGCAGGTGGGCGACGCCATAGACCGTGCCCATCGTGTCGCGTAGCGGGCGCAGGATGAAATAGCTGGCCATCAGGAAGAAGAAATAGACGAACGAGACGACCACCGCCTTGACCTCGGCGGGCTCGACTGCCGCTATCAGCTTTAAGCTCCTGGCGAACGGCCCCGGTGCGGCGCTGCTCATGATTCTTCCTCCGCGCTCGGGCGACTATAGTCGATCATCAATTCGACGCGCCATCGATCCGGGCGCTGCGCAGGGCCTCGTAGCGAGCGCCGAGTGCCACCGCCGCCGCCCCCCACGCCGCGGACACGCCGAGCGCAAGTGTCATGGCCCCCAGCAGGCCGGCACCGGCGGCGCGCAATCCCGCCTGAATCCAGGCACCGGTCAGGTCGCCGAAGCGGTACACGACCGTGTCAATCACGTTCTTCGCCTTGTACTTCGCCTCCTGTTCCACGACCGTGAACAGCAGTTCGCGGCTCGGGCGGGCGATTGCGTATTGAGTGATGCGCTGCAGGGCCCTGGCCGTCTGCACCATGAAGAATGAGGGCGAAATGAGGATGCCGACACACGCTGCGAGCATGATCAGCGGCGTGAGCAGCAGGCTGGTGGTCACTCCAAATCGCTGCAGCACACGCCCGAGCCCGAACACGAGGATGATCGCGGAGCAGATATTGACGAACAGATCCACGTCGGCAAATGCGATCGTGCGCCGTGCGAGGCCCGCGTAGGTACTGGCGATCAGGTCGGTCTGCAGGAAATACAGGATCGTAGCGATCCACGTCATCAGCACGATGAAGGCCGCCTGCCCCATCAAGAAACGCGACTTCAAGAGCAGCCGGAAACCGCGCCACGGATTGCCCGGCAGGCTGTGATCGAGCGTGGTCGGCTGCGCGTCGCTCCCCATCGCGTGCAGCCGCACCTTTTCCCGCACCAGCAGCTGCACCACCAGGATCATCACGGCGAAGCCGGCGATGGCGACCAGCAGCAGGCCGTCGATGCCGAGCGATGCGGCCAGGCTCTTGGTCACGATCGGACCGGCGATCGCGCCCAGCTCGCCGCCGGCCGCGATGAATGCAAACAGGCGCGTGGCCTGTGGGGGCGAGAACAGATCCGCCATGAAAGTCCAGAACACCGAGATCAGGATCAGGTTGATGGCGCTGAACCACCAGTAGTACGCGGCGGCTACCCAGCGGCTCTGCGGCGCGGTGTGAAACAGCACGTAGAACACCAGCAAGTTGCCCAGCAGGAACCAGAACACTCCGGGCAGCAGGCGCGTCAGTTTGAATCGGGATGCACACCAGGAATATGCCGGTGCGCACAGCAGCATGATGATGAAAGTTCCGGTGAACAGCCGCTGCAGCTCCTGGACTCCGAACACCGTGGCCATGGTGTCGCGCAGCGGTCGCAGGATGTAATAACTGCCGAGCAGCACGAAGTTGAAGCAGAACGCGAGCGCAACCGCCCTGCGCTCCTGCGGTGCCACACTGAGGCCGATGCCGAGCAGGCGCGCGAACGGACCGGGGGGTTCCTGAGCCATATATTCGTTGCCCACGGATCGGGGCGTATGCTACCTGCGCGCCGCAACAAAAGCATCGAAGCATCGGCGCGCGGTGCTCGCGCAGGGCACAGAGCCGAAGATCGGCTTCATCGGCGTCGGCAAGATTGGCGGCGGCCTAACGTCCGCGCAGAGCTTTGA
>CAZGVE010000015.1:58974-73837 GCA_964528845.1 uncultured Steroidobacteraceae bacterium
TGACCGCGGCCGAGATCCGTAGCGCACTCGGTCTGAAGTAGCGCCTAGGCGGCTCGGCGCCGCAGTGCCAGGAAGCCTAGCCCGCTCAGCATCAGCCAGGCGCTCGTCGGCAGCGGGACGGGCGTCAGCGACGTGATCTGGTATTGCAGCACTCCGGACCCGGGATCAGTGGTGCCGTTCCCAAGATTGCTCGAGAAGAAACCGAGGCCGGTGATTCCGCCGGTGAACAGCGGCAATCCACTCGCATCGAACGGGTCGCCAGTGCTGGACAACAGTTGGAATTCGGATTGCGGATTTCCCCCGCCGGTCGACGTGAAGTCATTGCTCTCGCCGCCGGTGTAGACACCAGCGGTTGCCGCGTTCTGTCCGACCGCCGCGACGTACGGCGTGCCCTCGACAAATGACTGCGAAAAGGTCGCACTCGGATTACTGGACGTGAGGTAGTCGATGCCGCCGACATCTGCGTGCGTCGTGAATACGTAGGCGCTGTTCGACGGAATCGAAACGGACGTGCCGTTGGTGTTCACGCTGGACCAGTTCGAGGTCAACGACACCGGCAGCACCGACTGCGAAGGATTGCCGTTGCCGATATTGATCGTGTAGGTGCCGGTTACCGAAGCCCCGATCGCTATGGAACTGTAGATCCCGGTGGCGCCGAAGACCCTGCCCGTGAAATCGTAGGTCACGGAACTGGCCTCGGCCGCGACTGGAATCGCGAGCGTGGCGGCGAGAATCAGGACTGCACTGCGCACTGGTGCTGCTCTTTCTTTATAGATGCGACCGTCGACCCGACTCTACGAAACGCCTGCAGCACGGTCAACACGCGATGAATCCCTGCACTGCGGATGAATCCCTGCGGTGCGCGTTATGACAAATAGGGCCGGCCCTGCGGATCAGGGCCGGCCCGACGCACCTACTCGTCCCGGGAACGCCCGCCGAACAGCTCGCTCATCACGTGCGACGTGGAATCACAGGCGTGGTTCAGGCAGGGCAGCCCGAAACCGGCCTCCAGCGTACGCAGCAGCGAGAAATGATCGTAGGGCGCGGAGCTCACGACGCCGTTGCGCGCGTAGTTGGTCTCCACCAGCAGGACCACCTTGTTGGCCACGTTGTCGTAGTCGTCCTCGTCCCAGACCACGACGATCGCATTGCGACCATCGCGCCAGGTCGGCGACTGCTTGATGCCGTGGACGATCTTCGCCAGCGCGGCGTCGCCCTCGGCAATCAGCAGATTGGATTCTGCCGACGTGCCGGAGCTGCACACCGGGGTGCCTCCCGAGACGAAGCCATGCATGTCGTGGCATTGATTCGGCACGATGAAGAACAGGTTGGGCGCACGCTGGGGATGCTGCAGATCGGCCCACAGTCCCGCATCACCATCGAAGTCCACGACCCGCGACAGGCTCAAGGACGGCTCGGCGCCGGCCTGGATGTTCTCGAAGTACACGAACGGGTTGTGCTTGACGGCATAGAGCTTCTGGATCGGCCCAGGCTGGAACACGCTCTGCTGGCCATCCGAGCCGTTCGAACTCAGGTTCGAGAACACGCCATCGGAATAGTTCACGCCGAACACTCCGGGTACCACGCTCGGCAGGCTCTCCTCGTACGCCTTCCACGAGCGATTGGTCTCGACGAGCTGATCAGCGATGGATTTCCCGACGTACGATGCAGCGGGATAGCTATAGAGCGCGCAGTTGTTGGCTACAGGACTGGCGGGCGCGCCCAGCTGCCCGTTGCAGTCAGTCGCCGCCACCGCGGTCTGCACGACGGCATTGTCGGTGCCGGTGCCGGCGATCGGGGGCAGCGCGTGCAGGCAGCCGGTGCTCCCCGGGGCGTGGTCGACACAGCCCGTGTTCAGCCATGCCGGCCAGTAGTCATTGCTCAGGCCGAAGTTCGATCCGCCGACGATCTCCAGGTAGTTCGGCGCACTCGGATGGCCGACCGCATAGTAGTTCGTCGCCTGATTGACCTCGGACGCGTAGGCGTTGATGAACGGCGCATAGGTCGTATTGCCGAGGATCGTGGAGACGTCTTCGTTCTCCATGACGATCACGAACACGTGATCGAGCGGGCCAATGCGGGCCGCATGCTCGTTCGCGTTGTCCGCCTGTGCCGCCGCGGCAAAAGTGCTCGCGGCCATGGCTGCCATTACCAGTAGCTGTCGCATTCGAAGCCTCCGCTTGTGTTGGATGCGCACCGCAACGGGCGCAGGCGGAGTGTTGACTGGATCCGTTACCGGAACATGTCGCCTGCATTACCAATTGGCAACTGTCGTCTACTCCTGTTCGCGAACGACACCGGCGATCGGAATGGCCGAGATCGTCAGGTTCTGCATCACGATGCTGTTATTGCGCGCCGAGGGCGTGCATAGCAGCGCAACACTGCCGATAGCCTGCCCGTCGGAGGCAAAGATGTAGCCAAGGTTCAGCGTCTGGAGCGAGGACATATCGTAGTAATAATCGGCCGTGGACGGATTGTGGCGAAACATCGCGGGTGTAGCGATGAGGGTCGTCGAGCGGCCGCCGGCAGCGTCGATGAACTGACAACTGACAGAGGCATAGGCGATCTTGCCGGAAGTGCTGTCGACGCCGTCGGTCAGCAGCGCCTGAAACTGCGCGCTGATCTGCCAGGTGCCCGCGGGCAGGATCAGCTGCTTCGCGAACGTTCCCGGATCGTTCGGGCCGAACGAGACATCATTGCGCCGGCTCCACAGGTAGCTCAGCCCGCTCTGAGGTCCTTTTGGCGCAGCTACCTGACCGGTATTGATACGACTGAGTTCTGGCACGCGATACGGCAGGATGACCTGTGCCCATGAGGGCGAGGCACATGCCACGGCGATGCCCAGCGCGACGATTGTTCGACCGTAGCGCCGGATGGAGCACGACTCTGTAAGCACGGCATTCTCCTGAAGGTGACATCGATACACCCCCATGAGTCGCAGGTGGAGTCGAAATGGTTCGAGCGACCCTCAGCGCACCCCACCGCCGGCCAGCAGCTGCGGGACTGCGCTCTACTCAATGCGCCGTGACGAATGCGCCCTGAATGGCCGCCGCGGCAAGCGGGCGCATAGCCTCGTAACCGGCAGCGTTTGGATGCACGCCATCCGCCGTGTACTCCGGTTTCATCGCGCCATCGGTCGTAGCCAGTACCGACCAATAGTCGATGTAGACCAGTCCGCGGTGCGCGGCATACTCCCGCAGCCAGTCGTTCAGCGCGCGAATCTGGGAGGCGGGCTCCAATCCCGGATGCCAATAGAAGTCCTTCGCCGGGGGAATCGATGCCAGCACCACCCTGATGTGGTTGGCGAGCGCGAGCTCGACCATGCTGCTGATGTAGCCTTCGATTTCGGCGGGTGCTTCAGACCCGGTGTTGCGCGCGATGTCGTTGGTGCCGGCCATGATGTGAACGACCGCCGGCTTCAGGGCAATCACGTCGGATCGGAAGCGGACCAGCATCTGCGGCGCCGTCTGGCCGCTAATGCCGCGGCCCACAAAGTTCGGGTTATCCTTGATGAACGGCTGCAGGGCCCAGCCCTCGGTGATGGAATCGCCCATGAAAACCACGCGCCGGGGCGTAATATTGGCGATGAGCGGCTGATTGGCATCGCGATAGCGCGCAACATAGGCCCAGTCGCCATCTATGCCTTGTCCTACTGGAGGCTTGGGCGACACCGTCGAGGACGACGGAGGCAGCTGGGCGTGGACAGGAAGGGCCATCAGACCCAGCGCTAACAGGCCTACAGCCAAACGCATCGGCGCGACACCCCTTCAGTTGCCAGAGCAGGCGAAGTTCCGGGCTCAAGTTAACACGGCCGAACGGCAATAGATTTCATCGATCGATCCCATTTATTCAATCTTCTGGATCGATGCGCATCGATAACCCTAGAGTATCCGTCAACCCATACGGGTTGAAATGGGTCGAGGAGACCGGCATGTCCAATGAATCCCAATGCCCGTTCGCGGGTGACGTTCGCAAGCACACGACGGCTGCTGCCCGCTCGAACGCCGACTGGTGGCCCGAGCAGCTCAAGCTGAGCATCCTGCACCAGCACTCGCCTAAGTCCGATCCGATGGGCGCGGAGTTCCACTACGCGGAGGAATTCAACAGCCTCGATCTGCAGGCGGTCGTGCAGGACCTGCATGCCTTGATGACGGATTCCCAGCAGTGGTGGCCGGCGGACTTCGGTCACTATGGACCGTTGTTCATTCGCATGGCCTGGCACAGCGCCGGCACCTACCGCATCGGCGACGGACGCGGCGGCGCGGGCAGCGGCAGCCAGCGCTTTGCTCCGCTGAACAGCTGGCCGGACAACTGCAATCTCGACAAGGCACGCCGACTTCTGTGGCCCATCAAGCAGAAGTACGGTCGCAAGATCTCATGGGCCGACCTGATGATCCTGGCCGGCAACGTCGCTCTGGAATCGATGGGTTTCAAGACCTTTGGCTTCGCCGGCGGACGAGCGGACACCTGGGAACCCGAAGCAGACATCTACTGGGGCTCCGAGACTACTTGGCTGGGCGAGACGCGCTATTCCGGAGACCGGGTGCTCGACAATCCGCTCGGTGCCGTGCAGATGGGCCTGATCTACGTCAATCCCGAGGGCCCGAACGGCAAGCCGGATCCGATCGCCGCCGCACGCGATATCCGCGAGACCTTCGCCCGCATGGCGATGAACGACGAGGAGACCGTTGCCCTGATCGCAGGCGGTCACACCTTCGGCAAGACCCATGGCGCCGGGGACGCGGCACTGGTGGGCCGCGAGCCGGAGGCTGCCGGCGTCGAAGAACAGGGTCTTGGGTGGACCAGCCGCTTTGGCACTGGCAAGGGTGGCGACGCGATCACCAGCGGTCTGGAAGTCACCTGGACCAGTACGCCGACGCAGTGGGGCCACGACTATTTCTCCAATCTTTTCGGCTACGAATGGGAACTGACGAAAAGCCCGGCCGGGGCACACCAATGGACGCCGAAGGGTGGCGCAGGCGCTGGTTCGATTCCAGACGCCCACGATTCGTCCAAGCGTCATTCGCCTGCCATGCTGACCACTGACCTGGCTCTGCGGTTCGATCCCGCCTATGAGCAAATCTCGCGGCGCTTCCACGACAACCCGGAGCAGTTCGCTGATGCATTCGCCCGTGCATGGTTCAAGCTGACCCACCGCGACATGGGCCCCCTGTCGCGTTACCTGGGTCCGCTCGTTCCCAAGGAACAGCTGTCGTGGCAGGACCCTATTCCAGCCGTGGATCATCCGCTGATCGACGAGCAGGACATCGCGGCGCTCAAGGTCAGGATCCTCGCCTCCGGACTTTCGATCTCGCAGCTGGTCAGGACGGCCTGGGCGTCCGCTGCGACGTTCCGCGGCAGCGACAAGCGCGGTGGAGCGAATGGCGCGCGTATTCGTCTGGCGCCGCAGAACGGTTGGGAGGTCAACCAGCCGGCCGAGCTGGCCACGGTCCTGCAGAAGCTGGAAGCGATCGGAAATGACTTCAATGGCATGCACGCATCAGGAAAGAAGGTTTCGCTTGCCGACCTGATCGTTCTGGGCGGCTGCGCAGCGGTGGAGGCAGCCGCCAGCAACGCTGGTGAGCCGGTGCAGGTACCGTTCTCGCCGGGGCGCACGGACGCCTCGCAGGAGCAGACCGACGTGCATGCGTTCGCCGTACTGGAGCCGGCTGCGGACGGGTTTCGTAACTACCTGCGCCCGGATCTCGAAGGATCAGCGGCTGAGCTGCTGCTGGACAAGGCGCAGCAGTTGACACTGACCGCCCCTGAGATGACGGTTTTGATCGGCGGTCTGCGCGCCCTGAACGCCAACGTCGGTCAGTCCAGGCATGGCGTTTTTACCAATCGACCCGAGACATTGACCAATGAGTTCTTCGTGAACCTGCTCGACATGCGCACGCGCTGGCAGAAGTCCGCGACCTCTGAAGGCGTGTTCGAGGGGCGCGATCGGGCGACGGGTAATCTGCGATGGACGGGCACCGTGGTCGATCTGGTCTTCGGTTCGAATTCCCAGCTCCGGGCCCTCGCTGAGGTGTATGCATGCGTCGACTCTCAGCGGAAGTTCGTGCGTGACTTCGTGGCGGCCTGGAATAAAGTGATGAACCTGGATCGCTTCGAGCTGGCGAAAGTTCAATAACCTAAGGAGCGGATTTCAATGGCTATCAAACCCCTGTTTACCGCGACAGCCACAGCCACCGGCGGCCGCAATGGTCACTCCGAGGCAGAGGATCACTCGGTCGCGGTGGATCTGTCAGTGCCCAAGGCGATGGGCGGCCCCGGCAAGCCGGGGACCACCACACCGGAGCATTTATTCGCCGCCGGCTATGCCGCCTGCTTTGGCGGCGCGCTGGATTTTGTGGCGTCGCAGAAGAAGCGCAACGCCAAGGGAGCGATCATCACCTGCAGCGTGACGATCGGGCCGCGGGATGCGGGCGGCTTCGGGCTGATGGTCACACTGCATGTGAAGGATCCGAGCGTGCCGCAGGCCGAACTGACCGCACTCGCTCACGAGGCGCACGAGAACATCTGTCCCTACTCTCACGCGACGCGGGGCAATGTGCCAGTGGAGCTGGTCGTGGAGGGTGCCTGAGCAGCAGAATCCCATCTCAGATCAGGTCGATCCGGAAGACGTAGCCGCCGGACGGGCTGTTCAGCGGCGGGAAGCCGGGGCGCTGATAGCTTGGGTTGTCGATCGACCAACCCGGATGCTCGCCGGCATCCACGCCGTACAGCACCCCATCGGCCACGGTGACGTCATGGATATCACAGGAACCGGGGACGAATTCCACGATCTGTACCACCTGACCGGTCTGGACCTCGTACTTGATCAGGCCCGGAGTGTATCCCTCATAGCCGGGCACATCGGGGTTCTGAGTCCCGGTCACCTGCCAGATGAAACCGTTGTCCCATTCAATGCCGTGCAGTCGTTCACTTAAGGTCGGGATGCGGCTGACCGGGAACATGTAATCGACCTGCCAGCTCTTGGGGTCGATTCGCACCAGAGCGGCCAGGCGGTTGGCATAGATCCAGAGCTTGCCGTTTTCCCAAGCCAGTCCATGGGTAGTGCCGCCATTGTCCGCCGGACCAAACGGAATCTGACGCTGGCTGACCTGCCTGGATTTCATATCAGTCTGAAAGATTCCTTCGACCGGAGGGATAGGGTGCGTGATCTCGGATTCACCGTTGGCGCCGCTCCAGATACAACCGTCCCCGTACGCCATCCCGCTCGTGTCCTTGCAATTCGTCATGACCGTGTGCAGGACCCTGCCGTTACGATCCAGGAGCCACGCAGCTTCCTGCTTGTTGTCGTGCCTTTGCTCCTGCACCCAGAATCCTCGGCCGTCCGGGTCGGTTGCAATCGCATTCGGCCACGAAGGCGGGGTCAGGAACAGCCTGGTCGTCTTCGCCATGCGCTTTGGAGGCCCCGCCCTCCTGCTCCGCCCTTCGCCCGCACCGCGACCCAGCGCATCCGTGCCGGCCGCCCGCGGCGCCAGCTCCGTCTGCTGCGCCAGCGCCACGCCCGAGCTGATCGCTGCACCAAGGCCAATTCCCGCGCTCGCTGCGAGGAACCTTCTTCTGCCCATTAGGCCATTCATGACTGCCTCCGCTGCGGAAGGCAGTATGAGCCCTCCGCTTGCACGCGCATACCCAATGATCTCGGCCCGGACGGAGCACCAGATTGGCCGTATCATCGGCGGGGCGCTGAGACGCAGCGCTACAGACAATGCGGTCAAACGGGGGCGGTCCTATGTATATATTGCAGCGCGCATTGATGCTGCCGGTGGCGTTGCTGTGGCTCGGGGCGGCCGTGGCTCAGGAGGGGCCGGAATCGGTGCTGCGGGGAACGAAGGAATTCCAGCGCAGCGTGCTGGTGTCCGGACTCGCCGGACCTTGGGAGCTGAGCTGGGGGCCCGATCAGATGCTGTGGGTGACCGAGCGGACCGGCAAACGCATCACGCGCATCGACCCGGTCAGCGGACGGCAGAGCGTCGCCATCACCATCGATGAGGTGACGGCGCCGGGCGCTCAGGACGGCCTGCTGGGAATGGCGCTGCACCCGGATCTGCTGCGCAACACCGGCAATGACTACGTCTATGTGGCCTACACCTATGTGGACCGGGCCAAGGGACCCAATCCTGCATTCCCTGATCCCGCGAGCCCGTATCATTTCTTCTACAGCAAGATCGTGCGCCTGACGTACGACAGTACGCATGGGACGCTCTCGAAGCCGCTGGAGCTGATCCGCGGGCTGCCGGCCGGCAACGATCACGTGTCGGGGCGGCTCAAGATCGGCCCGGACCGCAAGCTGTACTTCACGATTGGCGACGGGGGCCACAATCAGATCACCAACTTCTGCCTGCACATCGAGGCACAGCGCCTGCCGACCCGGGACGAGGTGAGACAGAAGGACTACGCCGCCTACGCCGGCAAGTCGCTGCGGCTGAACCTGGACGGTTCGATCCCACGGGACAATCCGCGGCTAGGTGGCGTGGTCAGCCACGTCTATACCTATGGGCATCGCAACATGCAGGGCATCGATTTCGGTCCGGACGGCACGCTGTATGCGTCCGAACACGGTCCGAAGACAGACGATGAAATCAACATCCTGCGGCCGGGTTCGAACTATGGCTGGCCCCACGTTGCCGGCCTGAAGGACGACAAGGCCTATGAATACGCGCGCTGGGCCGATGCCTCCACCCCGTGCTCGCAGCTGACTTTCAGCGATCTGGTCATCGATCCTTCGGTGCCGCGGGAGTCCGAATCGTCCTACCACCAGCCGTTCGTGGAACCGATCGCAACGATGTTCACCGTTCCAACCGGTTATAACTTCCACGACCCCGCGTGCAAGGGCGTGGACTTCATTTGCTGGCCGACGGTCGGGCCGTCCAGTATCGAGTACTACGCTGCGCGGGGCAGCGGCAGTGGCAGGAACCGTGGCAGAAACGGGATCCCCGGCTGGGACAAAGTCCTGCTGGTGACGACGCTCAAGCGCGGCTCGCTCTATGTGCTGCCGCTGACGGCGGATGGCAAGGCCGCGGCCGGACACTTTTCGCGATACTTCCAATCGGAGAATCGCTATCGCGACCTCGCTGTCAGTCCCGATGGCAGGACCATCTATATCGCGACGGACAACGGCGGACTCGCCGAAGCGCTCTCTGGCGGCACGACCAGTACGATGCAGAATCCTGGCGCGATACTCGCCTTCCGATATGTGGGTGAGGGTATCGGCGCCGCGGCCGGACCGCGCGGCGCGGGTGCCTCCAGCGACGCGGCTGCTTCCAGCGGCGCCGGCGCCGCCGCCGCGGCTTCGACGGCCGCCGCGACGCAGGCCGGCACGAGCACCGGGAGATCGCCGCAGTTCACCGCTGAGCAGGCTGCAGCAGGCAAGGCGGCGTTCATTTCCAGCTGCGCGGTCTGCCACGGCAATACCCTGACTGATGGTACCTACGCTCCACCGCTGGCCGGGGCGTATTTCCGGAACAAATGGACTGGAATGACGGTCCGCTCGTTCTACGACCATTCGAGGACCATGCCGCCAGCTGCCCCCGGTTCGCTTGCCGACGAGGCCTACGCGGACATCGTCGCCTATGTACTTGAAGTCAACGGCTCACAGCCGGGCGACACCAGACTTTCACCCGCCGGCGATGCGCTCGAAGGCATGACGATCCGCTAAGCGCGAAGGAGAGAGCACCGATGGAATTTCGTCGACTGGGAGCCTCGGGCTTTCGCGTGCCAGTACTCAGTTTCGGCACGGGTACGTTCGGCGGCAAGGGCGAGTTCTTCCAGGCCTGGGGCGGCAGCAACGTGGCCGAAGCGCGGCGGCTGATCGACATCTGTCTCGAGGCTGGCCTGAACATGTTCGACAGCGCGGACGTTTATTCCGACGGATTGGCCGAGACGATACTCGGCGAGGCCATCCGGGGCCGGCCGCGCGATGGACTGATCCTCTCGACCAAGGCGACGTTCCGCAGCGGCAGCGGTGCGAATGAGGTCGGCTCTTCGCGCTATCACCTGATCGATGCGGTGGACAAGGCGCTGGCGCGTCTTGGCACCGACTATATCGATCTGTTCCAGCTCCATGGCTTCGATGCGTTGACACCGGTCGAGGAAGTGCTCGCAACGCTCGATACGCTGGTGCGCGCCGGCAAGATCCGCTACACGGGGATCTCGAACTTCTCCGGCTGGCACGTGATGAAGTCCCTCGCCGCCTCAGATCGCTACGGCTATCCGCGCTACGTCGCGAATCAGACCTACTACTCGCTGATCGGGCGGGACTATGAATGGGAGCTCATGCCCCTGGGCCTCGATCAGGGACTCGGCGCGCTCGTATGGAGCCCGCTCGGCTGGGGCCGGCTGACGGGCAAGATCCGGCGCGGCGCGCCGCCACCCGCGATCAGCAGACTGCCCAGGACCGGCGATCTCGGGCCACCGGTGAGTGACGAGTATCTCTTTCGCGTCGTCGATGCCGTGGACGCGGTTGCGGCCGAGACCGGCAAATCGGTACCACAGATCGCGCTGAACTGGCTGGTGCAGCGCCCGACTGTCGCGAGCATCATCATCGGGGCGCGCAATGAAGCGCAACTGCGCGACAACCTCGGCGCACTCGGCTGGACCTTGAGTGCTGAACAGATGCAGCGGCTGAACGCGGCAAGCGAGCGCACGGCGCCCTACCCCTACTGGCACCAGCGGCCGTTCGCCGAGCGCAACCCGCCGCCAGTCTAGACCCCTCCCAGGGATTCTCAGCGGCCAGCAGGAGGAATTTGCCATGGCGCTCAGGCTCGATCGCCGTACGGTCCTGATGGCCACAGGCTGCGGGCTCGTCGCCACGTCATTGTCTGAACCGTCTGCCGCGTTCGCACGGCAGCGCTCCGGGGGCACCGAAAGAATGAACGCCGCGTTAGCGACCGTGAAGGCCTGCGTCTTCGACACCTTCGGCACCGTGGTCGATTGGCGCAGTTCCGTGATTGCCGAGGGCGCGAAGTGGGGCAAGGCGAAGGGCCTGGAAATTAACTGGGCGGAGTTCGCTGATCGCTGGCGCATGGGATACAGCCCGGCAATGGACAGAGTGCGCAAGGGCGAGCTGCCCTGGACCACCCTCGACGACCTGCAGCGCATGATCCTCGAGGGCTTGCTCAAGGAGTACAGGATCGAGGGACTGAGCGAGGGAGAGACGATCGAGTGGTCACATGTCTGGCGACGGCTCATGCCATGGCCAGATTCCGTTGCAGGACTGACCCGGTTGAAGGCCAGGTACGTGATCTCGCCGATGTCGAACGGCAATGTTGCGCTGATGGTTCACCTGGCAAAATTTGCCGGCTTACCCTGGGACCTGGTCCTCGGCTCCGATCTCGTCCGGCACTACAAGCCGGATCGCGAAACCTACCTGGCGGCACCGCACTACCTGGACCTGAAGCCGGAGGAAGTAATGATGTGCGCGGCGCACGTCGGCGACTTGCGAGCGGCCCGCAGCGTCGGCCTGCGAACGGGGTTCATCTACCGTCCGAATGAATTCGGCGGCGGCTCCGCCGGCGTGCCGGACACGGCGGCATCGGGTGATTTTGATGTGGTCGCCACGAGCATCGTCGATCTGGCCCGGCGTTTGGGTGCTTGACTCAGGGCGTTGAACAGCCCTCTGTGAAAACGCACCGAGGGGCCCGCAAGCGCACACGGATCACGGTGTATCTTTCCAGCCGGTCTCCACGACTTTGCCGTTGCCGCAGCAGTTTACCCCCAACCCACCGCCTCCCCCGTATGCCCGCGTGTGTTGGGCCGCTTTTGTCGCGGCCTCGGTCGGGCTTACGTCGCAGCCCTGATTGCTGCCGGGCCTGAACTTGTAGCCCTTCTGGGCCAGATAGGCCTGAAAGTCGTCGAGCACCGATTTGTCGACTATTTTCGCGCCGTTCGGCAGGCTCTTTATGGGGCGCGTCGTCTGGAAAACGCCCGTGAAGTAGGTATCGAAGCCTGGACCGGCTGAGGTCGAGCAGGAGATAAAGGGTCCCCCAGCGGAGGAGGCTGCCGCCGCCGAGGCTGCAGCGGCTAACCGCGCGTTGGTAGCCTCGATCTCGGCTGGCGTGCCGGTCCAGTTGATGTGCGTCACCGCGGTCTTGCTGTCCGCCCACTGCTTTTCTAGCTGAGACAGGGTGTAGGCCTGCTGATCGGGGGAGTTACTGACGGTGCGGCAATAACCACTCCCATATTGGATCTTGTTGGTGTCGTAGGTGGCGCTCATGTATTTGTTGAAGGCCGTCGAGATATCGGACGCACCCCGGTCGGTGTGGATGATGGGCGTGACGTAGACGATGGGGTGGCCATCCAACTGGCCCTGGTAGCGGCACAGCGTGTAGTAGGCATTCGCGGACAAAGGTGCTGCTGCAGCGGACTGCTCGGGCGCAGGCTGCTGGGCTTGCGGCTGCACTTGGGACTGTCCTTGCTGCAGTTGCTGCTTCGCCTTGCTATAGGCGTCCTTGGCCGCCTGAAAGGGGTCTGCGAACTGGGCCGCGGCCCCCAATGGGATGAGGCTCGCTATCGCTAGCGTCACCATCGGTATGACTTTGGTCTTCATAGCAGCTATCCCGCAGCCGCGCCCGGGGCGTCCGCCCCCGTCCAGTTCGTCTCGACTATCTTCAACTTCTGCGAGTTGACGAATGAAGCCTCCTGATTCTTCTTTGCAGTTACGGCGTCGTCCATGGAGGGCGCGATGTAGCACTGGGGGGCCGCGCCGATACCGTATGTATCATGCAGATAGCTCCGGAACGCAGCCTCGAAATTGGGATTCTTGAGGCTCGGAGCCGACGTAATCACGGCGCTGAAATAAGCGGTCGAGGTTCTAGGCCACTGGCCCCAGCAAATGCTGTAATGCGCCTTCGCTATGGGCAGTGCGGGCGCGATTCCATTGCGTTGCGCCGCCCCATTTCCCATCGTGCCGGCGGAAGCCTGCGCCGCATACAGGAACGCCATTCCAAAGATCGCGAGCGGTAGCCTTCGCATGAATCGTGCCCCTCATTTGCTCCAGATTGTTGCTTGGCATCTATTATAGTCCGGATCGCGGCTCAACTCTGATCTGGGTTGGCCCCTCGGCGTAGTTTCGAGGGGCTGATCCGGGCGGCCTGCCTGCCGACCATGTCCTTGGCCATTTCCCGGCCGAAATGCCCCTGCAAATCGATCCATTTAATCCGCTTACTTGCGGCATCTCGCTTGTTGGCGTGTGCAACGCGCTAGGAAAGTTCATGCAGCATCGAACGACTCCGGTTGATGGCCCAGGATGTAGCCGGCGACGCCCTTCGGTCCGGGGGGAAGCCGTGGTCATCGGCAAACCGATCACAATTCCTGTTCGTGCATTGAATTCTCGCGCAGACAGGACAACCAGCGGATGGGCCCCCTTCATTTCGCGGCCGGCCTGAGCGGAGAACCGGCGGCATCTGAAGTCAGACCAATGGTAGCGCTCTGGCTCCACGCGAGAACCCGCGGCTATGCAGTGACTACGCCTTCTCCCCTACCGGCAACTCCGCCGGTTTGAAGGCAACTCCGCAACCGCCGAGCCCGCAGTAGTCGTCGGGATTCTTCGCCAGGTACTGCTGATGATAGTCGGCGCTGAGGACGGAATCGCCTTGGAAACGAGGCGGTTACAACGCTCTGGGCCGTCGACCGGTCGACTTCCGGTAGACCTGGACGTCGATCCGCCGGTAGGCCTACTAGCTACATTTCGGGCCCGCTGCAGTGTAACTGTAGACATCCTATAGGATGTCACATATGATTTAACAATGCGGGTAGTACTCGACACGTCCGTACCGGTTGCCGGGCTGAGGAGCCAGCTCGGAGCGAGCAATAGAGTGCTCTTGGCGGTTGCCGAAAAGCGCTGCACACCGCTCGTAACCACGGCACTGTTCCTTGAGTACGAGGCAGTGCTGCTGCGACCTGAGCAGCGGTTGGCAACCGGCATGAATCCGGAGGATGTCGAAGGATTCCTCGCGGCATTCGCCAGCGCAGCAGAACCGGTCGAACTCAATTTCCTGTGGCGCCCGCAACTTCGCGATCCGGCTGACGAGTTGATGCTGGAGGCCGCAGTGAACGGGCGAGCAGAGGCGCTGGTCACCCACAACATCGGTGATTTTCAGTCGGCAACAGAACGCTTCGGTGTCAGAACCTTGACTCCAGGCGCGTTTCTCAAGGAGCTAGCAAAATGAGCAAGAGCACGTACCCCCTGAAACTGCCGCATTCAGTCAAGGAAGCGGCTGCTGAACTCGCCAAAATCGACGGGGTATCGTTGAATCAGTTCATTGCCTCGGCGGTGGCGGAGAAGGTCGGAACGCTGCGTACCGCTAGCGCGTTTCTTCAGCAGCGCGCGGGATCGGCCAAACCCAAGGATCTGGTCAAGTTCCTTCGGCGGGCACCTAAAGTGGCCCCTGTCAAGGGAGATGAACGGGTCTAGTGTTCTGGTTGGGGCGGTGGTGCTGGCTGCGGAGCAGATGCGTGTCCTCGGTGGAGCAACGGCGCTCATGCTTGATCCATCTCCTACCGAGCCACCTCGCCTCATCTGCCGCACGGCGAAGTCTTCGGCTTGTCCAGTACCTTGTCCGGATCATCTGGGTCCGAGTATCTCCATATTGAACACGAAGACCTTCGATATTTCGCGCCATCAAATTGGTAGACCCAGTGGGCACTCTCGGTCGCGGAATCGTGCGCGGACGCTTCGATGTCCGGACGCCCCCGATGTGAGGTGGGAAGGGGCTCGACACGCTGAATCCGGGAGGCAGTCAGTAGGACTAGCCATCGGGATGCTTCGCGAGGTACTGCTGGTGATAGTCGGCGCTGAAGCTGGAATTCCCGCGGAACTCGCTGAGTTACGAGCGCGCTGGCATGCGAC
>CAZGVE010000016.1:0-50328 GCA_964528845.1 uncultured Steroidobacteraceae bacterium
AAATTACATATGCATAATGGTAATATAATAACGTGAATGACACCCGCGCCTACGGCACGACCCGCGAACGCGCGCCGAACGTCACCTATGGCGAAATCGAACGCAGTGCGATCGCGATTCTCAAGGAAGGCCGCCGCCCCACTGTCGAGAACGTCCGCGAGTCTCTGGGCCGCGGTGGGCCAGCGACAATCGCGGATGCGCTGAAGCGGTTCTGGCGGGATCTCGGCACTAAAGCAGAAGGGGATCCCGCAGCCCTCACCCGGATGCCTGCCGAGATCGCGGACCTGGCGGATGGGCTATGGCAAAAGGCACTGACGCTTGCCAGTCAGGCCGCGAAACATCAAGACAACGCGGCGCGAGAGCGGCTCGAGCAGCTGCGCCTCGAGAACGACATCCGCGCGCAGTCTTTCTCATTAAGGGAGAAAGAACTGGATGCGGCCGCCCGCGCCCGTGAACAGGCACTCACCGAATCTCAGGAGCATGTGCGCGCGCTGCTGCGGGTGCTCGAGCGCGATCGCGCCACCCACGCTGCCCGAGAAGCGCGGATCGCGGATCTGGAGGCCCAGCTCGCAACCTATCGGCGGCAGTTCGCCGCAGTGATTACGCGCGCGGTGAGCACGCATGAAGCGCGGAAGGCCGATGCGCGCCCTCACCCCTCCTCGACAGCCAACAAATCGCAACGACCCATCAAGCGGCAAACCATGCTAAAGAAGCGAAGGAGGCGCGTCGCCTCAAAAGGCTCCCGCGACAGCTGAGCGACTCGCGGCGGGAGCAAGAAGCCGGGCGCGCGATCCGGATGCGGAACAATGCCAAACGGGGAGATGCTCATGGCACGGCGATCAATCAATACATGGCTTGCCGGCGTGGCCAGTCTGGCGCTAATTCCCGCCCTATCGGCCGCGCAAACGCCCGCAGTCAGTCCTGAGGTCTCCACAGACGATGCTCCAGTCGGCGCGCAGGCACTTGGTGCTGGCGAGAGCCGTGTGTTTCCGGGTCCGCGAATGATCGAAGGCCTGCCATTCGAAACCCGCCCGCCGGAAAAGGCCGATGACAAGCCGCTGTTCCCGCAGCAAACGCGTGCGCCCTACCACAAAGTGGCCGACTACACCGTCACTACCATCACCAACAAGCTGCATCTGCCGTGGTGCATCGCTTTCCTGCCGGACGGCAGATTCCTCATCACCGAAAAGGAGAATCCTGGCGCGCTGCGCATCGTCGACGGGAACGGCACGATCTCGGCGCCGATCACTGGTCTGGAAATGCTCACCGCACCCGGCAAACTGGGATTGCTCGATGTGGCGCTCGATCCCCACTTCGCCAGCAACCAGCGCATCTTCTTCACGTTTTTCGAACGCCTGCAGGACGGCTATGGCAATACCAATGTCGCCCGTGGCGTGCTCGATGAGACGGCCGGTGCTCTGCACGACGTCACCGTGATCTTCCGCGCCAGTCCCGCGGCACCGGTCAAGAACTTCTCCATGAAGCAAGGCGGGCGCATTGCTTTTGCCAAGGATGGCAGTCTGTTTCTGCCGATCGGCGATCGCGATCAAGGTACGCCCTGGATGGTGGCGCAGCAAACCGACAACGATCTCGGCAAAATCATTCACATCACTCAGGACGGCTTGCCCGCCGCCAACAATCCCTACCTGCACAAGCCCGGCGTGCTGCCTGAGATCTGGGCTATCGGCACGCGCAGCCAGGAGGGCCTCGCCTTCGATCCCAAGACCGGTCATCTTTGGGAAATCGAGCACGGACCGCGCGGCGGCGACGAACTCAACCTCATCAAGCCGGGAAGGAATTACGGCTGGCCGATCATCACGCACGGCATCGATTATCCGGGCGTTCCGATCGGCGAAGGCATCACTGCCAAAGATGGCCTGGAGCAGCCGGTCTATTATTGGGACCCGGTCATCGCGCCTTCGGGTCTGGCCTTCTACCAGGGCAACCTGTTTCCCCAATGGAAAAGCAGCGTCTTCATCGGCGGTCTGCGCGGCAGGATGCTGGACCGCCTTGAGCTCAAGAACGACAAAGTGGTGGCGGAAGAGCCTCTCCTCACCGAACTGCATAGCCGCGTCCGCGATGTACGCGTCGGACCCGACGGCGCGGTCTATGTGCTCACCGAATCCAACCGGCTACTGAAGCTCACACCCAAGTAATCCATTGTTGCCGGCGACAGGCGCGGGCGCGGCGGCCGCCGCAAGCTCCCGGGGAGCTTGGCTTTCCTAAGGCTAGTCGGTAGCTCGACGCCCGCGTGTCGCGCGCCGATCCATTGATGGAGGCGGCGCCCGTGGAGGGCGCCCGGCCTCCAATGCCCTACGCGGCCCAATGCGGCGATCCGCGTGATGTTGGTACCGGCAACCGCAGTGTTCCGGGTGCCCGCAGCCTGCAAGCGGAAGCCGCGGTGCATCGTTGACAAGGTATCGCTCGCCCCGCCGCGCGGCCACCGCATCGCACCCGGAATGATCGGGAACCAGTTCCACAGCGCGCCACGGAGAGGAGCGGACGCCGTCCGAGACTGTCCTGCGTGTGGGAACGATTTTCCTGCGGAACATTCACGAAGGCTGCCTGCTAGCGCACGTATACAGTGTCGGCACGGGCGCCTGTCGCCGGCGCGACTGTGCTGACATCCTGCGGTGAAGGCTCAAACGTAGGCGCCGTCCGACCAGCCATGCGGCGCTTGGCCCGCGATCGGGACAGCGCTATGGACAGCGCTCGACGCGGGCAGCGCCTACAGCGACTCCGGGTCCGGCTTCGCGACACTTCAGGCCGCGATTCCACAGGAGGCCGCCATATTGCTGAGTCCCTATCTTCGCGCTGCAGCCGCCGCGGCGATTGTCCTCGCTGCCGGGTGCGAGAGCACTCCCCGGCCCGTGGCCGACTTGACCCAAGCCCATACACTGATTCAGCAGGCGGAACAGAGCGACGCGCAGCAGTTCGCCAGCACCGATCTGGAGGCGGCCCGCACCAAGATCCGGGAAGCCGATGCCGACGCCGATCACAAGCCCGACGTGTCGAGGCGCTTAGCACAGGAATCCTCGGTCGATGCCGGCACTGCCACCCTGCGCCATGAGACACAGCGCAATGAAATCAACAGCGGGCTCAATCAGGCAGCCGCGCCGGCGATGACCCCGCCGCCGCCTCAGCCCTCACAGTTCTCGCCGCCTCAATGGTGCTCGCTCCGGTGTCGCCGATTCATCAAGTAGCCAACCCCATCATGCCAAGGCGGATCGATATCATGAAGCGCCGCGTTATCGATCGCTGATAGCGAACGGTGCCGATCGCGAGTTTACATAAGACACCCTGCTACGACAGCGGAGAACTGCGGTATCAGGGATTCGTGTCTTCTACCGTGCGCTTGCGCGCCTAGCGCTAACGGCCACCGCGTCGGCAAGTTGAAGCGGAATGGAAGCCTCTGCCGTGCGCGAAAATATTCGTTCCGGGATCGCGCGGAGGCCCAAAGTGTTGTTGATTTCCTTGCGCGCAGCATGCACTCTGTAATTCAGTCGAGCCGCCAGTAATTTCAGAGCAGGAAGCGCACGATGCGTAGGTTTTTTCTGACAATCGCATGCGCTACCGCCGCCGGGATGGTGCAGGTCGCGCAGGCCACCCCATACGGACTCAGTGTCAACGGTACCTGTGACGTCGGGTCCTGCCCCGCCGACTCGGCGCAAGCAGCCGGCGGTGGTTCAAGCGGGTTAAGCAATATCAACGTCGACCTTCCGAACGGCGATATAGTGCAGTTAACGGGCAGCCGGGTAGGCACTGAGACTCAAACTACCGGGATCGTAACCTACGGCTCCTTTGCGGCCACCTTCGAAGGGAATAGCACTGGCAGTCCGACGGCGGTATCGCAGGCCGACACGTTGACGGTGCTTGAGAATTACCTGTTCAATACCTTGCCGACGAGCGTGTTCGGCACCAGCTTCACCGCTTATGAGCAGACGACGGGCAGTTTCAGTGCCGGTGTTGCGTCCGGCAGTACGCTGGCCAACAGTTACACGTCCAATGGCACGACGGTGGGGACCTATGGGCCCTTCGTTGCTCCGTCGGCTTTCGCTGGCCCATTGACGCTCTTTAATGTCACGAATATCGGCACGTGGACGATTACCGACTCGGTCTTGGTCTCGTTCGCCGCCGGATCGGCGATCGGTTCCCAGATCGTCTTCAACGCCAGCATTGGCGCTAACCCGGTGCCGCTGCCAGCCAGCGTCTGGCTGATGTTGGCGGGGCTCGGTGGCCTCGCGCTGTCGTCTCGTCGACGTACCGCCTAATACGCGTTTGACTCGATATGGCCCGGCGGCCCTAAGCCGGGTTCGCTGCGCGCCGGCGCGGTTTAGTTATTGAAAAGCACATAACAATCAATAGATTGCAGGCTTTTCGGCGCCCCCGGGTCGCTTTCCTTTATATAGGCCTTGCGATGCGGTTCGCATGACTTATGATGAGGCGCCTTGCAGGCGAAGGGGGCGGCGAGACCAGAACATGCTGAAGGTCGTTCGCAACAGCGTGGCGTTGGGGCTGCTGGCCCTGGCGATCGAACCGCTGGCCGAGCCCAGCGCGGCCGCGCCGGAGATGGCGACGAGCGCGCAGGAGATCAGCCGCGGCGAGTATCTCGCGCATGCTGCCGACTGCGTCGCCTGTCACACGGTCCCTGGTGGTGGCGCGTTTGCCGGCGGGCGCGGGATGGGTACCCCACTCGGCACCGTCTACACGACCAATGTCACTCCCGATCCCGAGACGGGAATCGGCCAATATTCGTTGCAGGATTTTGACCGCGCACTGCGGCGCGGGGTCGCCCGCGACGGACATTACCTGTACCCGTCGATGCCGTATCCGTCCTACGCGAAGCTCGCGGATGCGGATGTGGCCGCTCTCTATGCCTATTTCATGCGGGCCGTGGCACCGGTGCGCCAGGCGAACCGACCCACGGGTATGCGCTGGCCGCTCAACATCCGCTGGCCGCTGGCGATCTGGAACGCGGTGTTTCTCGACAAGGCGCCCTACGCGAGCGTTCCCGATCACGACGCACAGTGGAACCGCGGCGCCTATCTGGTACAGGGCTTGGGTCATTGCGGGGCCTGCCACACGCCGCGCGGCTTGGTATTCCAGGAAAAGGCGCTCACGCAAGCCGATCAGGCCTATCTCTCGGGCGCACCGCTCGATAATTGGTCGGCGGTCAACCTGCGCGGCGATGACACCTCAGGCCTGGGTCGCTGGTCGGAGGCCGAACTCACCGAGTATCTCAAGACCGGTCACAACGCCGGTGGCACCGCCTTCGGGTCCATGATCGATGCGATCAACTACAGCACCCAGTATTTGAGCGATGAGGACAACGCGGCGATCGCGCACTACTTGAAGTCGCTCTCGCCGGCCCATCCCGACACGCCGTCGCACTGGAGCTACAATCCGGCGACTGAGGCAGCCTTGAGCGCATCCCAGCTCACTGCGCCGGGCTCGCTGGAGTATGTCCAGAATTGCGCCGGCTGCCATGGGCGCGACGGCAAGGGTGCTGCGCCCTACATTCCGCCACTCGCCGGCAACCCGGCGGTGCTTGATCCGAATTCGGTGTCGCTGATCAATATCGTGCTCAATGGATCCTCCCCGGTCGTCGTTCACGGCACACCGGATGCCTATCGGATGATCCCGTTCCGAGCCGCATTGAACGACGAGCACGTCGCCGAACTGCTGAGTTTCGTCAGAACGTCCTGGGGTAATGACGCCGCAGCGGTGAGCGCGGATCAAGTCGCCGCATTGCGCGCCAACACCGATCCGGTGCGCTACGAGGAACTCGATCTGTTGCGCATGCGCTGAGCCCAATCTGAACGCCGGGGACCAAAACGGCTGGAGATCACGATGAGCTACAAGTTTCAAGTGAATGGCATCGAGCGTACCGTGGACGTCGAAGGCGACACGCCGCTGTTGTGGGTGCTGCGCGATACGCTGAACATGACGGGCACGAAATTCGGTTGCGGGGTCGCGCAGTGCGGCGCCTGCACCGTGCACGTGGATGGCAAGCCGACGCGCTCCTGCCAGCTGCCCGTCCAACACGCCGACGGCCTGAACATCACGACCATCGAGGGCGTCGGTGCGAGCCGGATCGGCAAGATGGTGCAGCAGGCCTGGCTCACCGTCGATGTCCCGCAGTGCGGCTACTGCCAGGCCGGACAGATCATGGCGGCGACGGCGCTGCTCGAGAGAACCCGCAACCCCACGGAGACCGACATCGATAACGCGATGTCCGGCAATCTGTGCCGCTGCGCCACCTACGTACGCATACGCGCGGCGATCAAGCAGGTCGCCAGCCAGCTGGAGGGTTGAGCGCCATGAACACAGATCTCACGAACCCTAAGGACCGCGCCGACGGCAGCGTGCTGTCGCGGCGCTCGTTTCTGGTGGCGAGCAGCGCCGTGGGCGGCGGACTGCTGCTCGCAGCGACCATTCCTGTGTGGGCGCGCGCGACACCGGGCCTTGGCGCCGCCGATACCGGACATCAGCTCACGATCTATGCGCGCATTGCGCCCTCCGGTACGGTCACGATTCTCGCGCCCAATCCGGAGCTCGGCCAGGGGATCAAGACCGCGCTGCCGATGGTCTTTGCCGAGGAACTCGGCGTGGCATGGAAGGATGTCGTGATCGAGATGGCCGACTACCTGGGCGGCCCGATGGGTCGCCAGGGCGCTGGCGGCAGCATGTCGACGCCCACCAACTGGATGCCGCTGCGCAGGGCCGGAGCCGCCGGCCGCCAGATGCTCATCGAGGCCGCCGCGGCAACCTGGAAGGTCAAGGCCTCCGATTGCAGCGCCGAGGACAGCGTGGTGACCCACGGACCCACGCGCCGTACGTTGAGCTATGGGGCACTGGCCGAACGGGCCGCGCGGCTGCCGGTCCCTGACCTCACCAAGGTCACGCTCAAGGATGAGTCGCAGTTCAAGATCATTGGCACCTCCGTGCTCGATCCGGACAAGGCGCGCATCGTCGTGGGCGCGCAGCCCTTCGGGATCGATGTCAAGGTCCCGGGCATGCTGTACGCGGTGTTCCAGAAGGGACCCGTGTTCGACGCCAGGGTGAAGAGCGCGAACATCGATGAGATCAAGGCGTTGCCGGGCGTGAGTCACGTGCTGGTGCTGGAAGGCAGCCCACGCGTGCTCGAAGGTCCGACCCGCGGCCCGGCCGATGATGGCCTGCATCACGGCGTCGCCATTGTGGCGGATTCGTGGTGGCGGGCGCAGCGGGCGCGTCAGAAGCTCGTCATCGATTGGGACGAGGGTCCTCACGCCAGCGACTCCACCGCCGGCTTCAATGCCCGCGCCGCGGAGCTGGCCAAGCAGAAGCCGGAGAGCGACCTGCGCGTCGATGGCAACCCGGATGATGCGATCGAGCATGCCGCGAAAGTCGTGACCGCAGCCTACTCGTACGCGTTCATTTCTCATGCGACGCTCGAGCCGATGAACTGCACGGCCTCGTTCAAGGACGGGAAGGTCGAGATCTGGGCGCCGACGCAGAACCCCGCTCCGGGCCGCGACGGCGTCGTCAAGGCGCTGGGCATTCCACCGGAGAATGTCCTGATCCACATGATCCGCGCCGGCGGCGGGTTCGGCCGGCGCCTCATGAACGACTACATGATCGAGGCGGCGGTGATATCCAAGCAGATCGGTGCACCGGTGAAGGTGCTGTGGTCGCGCGAAGATGACATCCAGCACGATTTCTACCGGCCCGGCGGCTTTCACAACCTGACGGCGGCGGTCGATGAACACGGCAAACTCATCGCCTGGCGCAATCACTACGTCGGCTTCGCACGCACCAAGTACTTCAACAACACGGCGGTACCGGCTCTGGACTGCTTTCCGGCGGGCTTCGTGCCGAACTATGCGCTGCGCACCTCCCGGATCTCATTCAACATGCCGGTGGGGCCGCTGCGCGCGCCCGGGGACAACGTGCATGCCTTTGTGTTCCAGTCGTTCCTCGACGAGGTGGCACACGCCGCGGGCCTGGACACCATCGAGTTCAATCTGACACTGCTCAAGAATCCGCTGCCGGGCGAAGGCGCTGGCAAGGTCGGCGGCAATGCCTTCGCGCCGGGCTTCATGGCCAGCCGCATGATCGCGGTGATCGAGCGCGTGCGCGACATGTCGGGTTGGAAGGACCGCAGCCGGCTGCCGAAGGGCACCGGCATGGGCTTCGGCTGGTACTGGAGCCATCTCGGCTATGTCGCCCAGGTGCACCAGGTCAGCGTCGATGCCAATGGCGTCATCACACCTGAGCGGTGCTGGGTCGCCGCCGATGTCGGCAAGCACATCATCAACCCGACCAATGCGGTGAACCAGATGCAAGGCGGGGTGCTCGATGCGGTCTCGGCGGCGCTGGGTCAGCAGATCACGCTCGACAAGGGCCGCGTCGTACAGAGCAATTTCCAGGATTACCGGCTGCTGCGCAATCGCAAGATCCCGCAGATCGATGTGGTGTTCGTCCCCTCGGATTTCCCGCCGACGGGAATCGGCGAGCCGCCCTACCCGTCCGCGATCCCGGCATTCTGCAATGCGATCTTCGCGGCCAGTGGTCAGCGCGTGCGCAAGCTTCCGCTGAGTGAGGAGAAGCTGACGATCTGAGCCGGCGGGAGATTATTTCCCGATGCGCGCCGCCACCGTCGGATTGGATTGCGTCTTCGAAGTCGGACTCAAGCTTCCTGATGTGGAGGATGGTTCGTACTACGGGGTGCGTGCGCTGAAGGTGAATGGCCAGATGATGGCCTGCAGCCCTCTGCGTTCCTAACTGCTCAGCTGCGCCCGTAGACGATCTTCTTCGTGCCACCTTCACAGCTGCCGACGACTTTCTTGTCCGCTACCTGGTCGTTGGTCACGATATCCAGCGAATAGTTCTTGACGCCCTTGGCGTCGAGTTTCGCGGCGATCTCGCTCTTGAGTTCTTCGCACGGCTTCGCGGCGTGAGCGGCAAGGGAGCCGCCAAGCATCAGGGAGGTGAAGGTGATCATGGATAGCTTCACTCGGGCGCTTTCCCGGCGGCCCATGAACAGCAGCAGCAGGACGCCTGAGCAGAGCAGCCACACCGAGGACGGGAGCGGCACGGCCGCAACGCCATCGTTGATCGCCGTAAGGTCGATGCTGCCATCGGTTCCGGCCGTGAGGTCGTATTGGAAGCCGGGCTGCAGGCCGGTGACGATCACGCTCGCGAACAGCGCTGGCCCGATGTTGTTGCCCAGCAGGAATTCGTACACGTCGCCCTTCTGCGGCGCGAACCCGTCCATGAAATCCAGTTCCAGCGTGCCTCCGGTGATGTCGGTAATCCCGGTGACATCGAGCTGGTCCAGGTTGTTGACGCCGGCGATCTTGACGTCGAGCACGCCGCTGCTGAAATAGAGATTGCCATCGATGGTGAGCCGCGTGGGGTCGCCCGGCGCAATCATGCCGCCCTGGTTGTAGAAGTTCACCGGCACATCGAGCGGATCGAGCAGCGAGCCGTTGACGGTTCCCGAGCCGCCGAAGCTGCCCCCCTGGTTGTAGATCGTGGGCATCGAGAGCGTGCCGTAGACCTTGGTGAGACCGGCCGTCTGGGTGTAGGTGCCCGCGCCGGAAAAGCTCGCGCCCGCATCGATCGTCACTGTCCCTGAATTGGTGAAGGTGCCGTCGCTGACCACTTGACCCGCTGCCAGGACGTGGACGGCGCCGCCGGCGTTGTTGAACGTGGCACCCGCCGCGTTGGTGAACAGGCCGGATTGCACGGTGAGTGTCGCCGGTGCGTACACCGTCCAGGTGCCCTGGTTCGTGATTGAGGGCGTGAGGTTCGGATTCGTGACGGCGACGCCGACATCGCCACTGAACTGGGAGACCATGCCCTGGTTGACGAATGACCCGCTGCCGTCCACGGACACCTGTGGAGTCGATTGCACGGTCATGACCATATTGCCATTCGCGGCATTGGTGAACGCCCCCCCGTGCACGAGGATGGAACCGGCCCCAGTGAGCTGCAGGTACCCATTGTTCACGAGCTGCGCGCTGTCGTTGACCGCGAGCTGCGCGGGGTTCGATGACCCGGCAGAGCCGATGCTGAGCGTGCCGTTGTTGGTGAGGCTGCCCGTGCCGGACAGGCCGGCGGAGCCGTAGATATTGAATGCGCCGGTAATGTCGACGGTGAGTGCGCCAGCGATGACACTCGGCTGCACGCTGCTCAATACATCGAGTTCCGTGCTGGTGGTATACGAGCTGCCGGCATCGAGCAGCAGTGTGCGGACGGAAAGGATCCCTCCGACGCTGAGCGAGCCACCACCGATCTCGAGCTCGCCGCCGACGAGATCGTTGTTCACCGCGAGTTGGCCGCCGACGAGCTGATAGATGCCGAGATCCCCCAGCTGCATCCTGCCGGCGGTGTTGGTACCCCCGCTTTGGACGAACAGAGCCGGCGCGGCCATCGGCGCACTCTGACCGATCAGTTCGAACGGTGCGCTCAGCGTGCCGCCATGCAGGTTGTAGGTACCGCTGGAGCCGCTGAAGAGGCCCAAGTCGAGCTCGGTATTGGCGCTGACCGAGCTTCCGGCGTACTGGTTGAGGGTGCCGGTGCCGTTGACGCCGACTTGCAGAAAGTCGGCGCTGATCATGCCGCCACTGAGATTGTAAATGCCGGTCCCGCCCGCGTTCTCGCCCAGGGCAAGCGTACCGGCGCTGTTGGTCCCCCCAGTCTGTACCCACAGTCCGGTGCCCTGATTACCGACGAGCTCGACCTGTGCGGCGACTGACTGTGAGCCACTCATCGCGAAGGCGCCGTTGCTGCCTACGCCTGAGCCCACCTCCAAGTTCGTGAGTCCGGAGATGTTGCCGTTGAATGAGGCACCGGCGGCGTCAATCTCCAGCAGGCTCGTGCCGGCGCCCCCCGCGACGTCGCCGTTCACGGTGAGCGTTCCGCCGACGAAGCTGAACTGTCCCTGCGAGCCGGCGTTCTGCGCCAGTCGCAGTGAACCAACGGTGTGGGTCCCACCGCTCTGAAAAACGTAGCCGTTGCCGGACTGGGCCAGCACCTCCTGGCCGGCGTTCAGGGTGCCACCGCTCAGATAGTAGTTTCCAAAGATGCCCGCGCCGGAGCCGAGGATGAGCGAGCCGGTGACGCTGACGCTGGAGGGTGCGTTGGATTGATCCTGAGACATTGTTGCATAGCCGCTCGCGCCAACGGTGAGCGTACCGGCCGAGAGACTGCCGCCGTGGACCTGAATGTTGCCGTTGGAGCCGGCATTCGCGCCGACGACCAGGGTGGTCGCCGAGTGCGCGCCGGCGGTCATATAGAGGTAGCCGCTGCCATTGAGACCGACCGTCTCGGTCCCTGTGACTGAAATCGGCACGCCCGCGTCCAGGCCCATCGTTCCCTGCAACACGTCGTCGATAACGAGGTTGTGGAGCGTGGCCGGTGCGCCGAGTGAGCTGATCCCCAGGTTGAGGCTGGCGACGCCGCTCACGAGATACACATCGGAGCCGGCGGTGGGCGGCCCGTACCCGGAGATGGGGGCTGCGGTGGATCCGCTGTTATTCCAGCAGGGACTGAGAAACGAGTCGTAGTCCGCCGTCGCGGTGATGTAGCAACCGGACCCGACCGCCCAGTAGTAGGTGCTTTGCGCGTGTGCGGGTGTCATCGCCGCGAGTGCGGCGATCGTCGCGATCAGCGACCATCGAATTGAGCGCATGTCCTTCCCCTGACAGTGCATGCTGCGGCCTGTCTTCGGTCAACATTGACATACGCAATGAATGCGCGCTAGCGCACCGAAAGATTATGTAAAGCAATTCGCGGGGATTCGTTGCCGAAATAGCCGGAGAAGCGAATGCCGATGGGCACTGACGTCGCCGTGATCATTCGCTCCGGGGGGCCAGCAGGATGATCTTGCCGGCGGCGCCGCCGCGCTCCACCAGCAGCTGCGCCGCTCCCGCCTCGCGCAGCGGCAGCCGGCGGCTGATCGGCAGCACGAACTTGTGGTCACGAATATCGTCCGCGAATTCCCGGACCTTCGACGCATCAGGACGGGCAAACACACGCGTGACGGTTACGGTCGGATGGCTCGCGGCCGCACCCTCGGGCAGTACGGACGCGAAGCCGAAGCTGCCGCCCTGCCTGACCCTGTGAAGCAGCTTGGCGGCGGTTGCACCGCCGACGGTATCGGCCACCGCATCGAGCGGCGGCAACCTTGCGAGTGCCGCGTCGTCATCGAGGGCGACTGATTCTGCTGCGCCGAGCTGCCGGACCTCCGCCAGCTGGCGGGCACGTACACCGGCGATCACGTGTGCACCAAGCTTCTTCGCGCTATGCACGGCCGCGCGGCCGACGCTGCCGAGCGCTCCACTGACCAGGACGGTCTGCCCGGGCTGCACCTTCGCCGCGAGCTTCACCAGCTGCTCGCCGGTCAGCACCACCAGCGGAATCGCAGCCGCGTCGATCAGGTTCACTCCTTCGGGTACGTGCGTCAGCACTGCGCCCTCCACCAGCACGAGCTCGGCGTAGGTCGCGTCGGTGTACGCCATCACGCGATCGCCGGGCTGGAAGCTGCGCACGTCCCTGCCCACGGCGCGGACGATCCCGCTGACGTCCTTGCCGAGGATCGCTGGCAACTGGAGCGGAAAATCCTTCTGCCGTGCCCCTGAGCGCACCTTCCAGTCGATCGGGTTGACGCTCGCGGCCACCGCCTCGACCAGCACCGTGCTGTCGCCGAGCACGGGGTCGGGGACGTCTTCCTCGTAGATCAGCTTCTCGGGGCCACCATATTCATAGAGGCGAACGGCTCTCATGATTGCTCCTCATGCCCGCGCTGTGCGGGCGGTCACCTCTATCTCGATCTTCATGCGCGGATCCGCCAATCCGGCGCAGATCATCATCGCCGCCGGACGGACGTCACCGAAGTACTGGCGCAGCACCGGCCAGCATCGCTCAAAATCCGTTCCGTCTGGCAGCACATAGGTCACGCGGACCACATCCTTCAGGCTCGACTCCGCCTGCCGGAGGGCCGACTCGATATTCTTGAGGCACTGATCTGCCTGCTCGGCCACGTCGCTCGAAATCGACATCGTTGCGTAGTCAAAGCCGGTGGTTCCCGATACGAATATCCATTCGCCATCCACGACGGCACGGGAATACCCGATCTGCTCCTCGAACTTCGAGCCGGAACTGATCAGTCTTCTGCCCATATGGTCTCCACAGACTTGAGTCTCAGGCCGGTTACATTACCGTGAGTGGCTTCCCGCGACCAGCGGTACCACCAGACGCAGCTGGCCCGTCCCGTAGCATTCGCGGATAATCATCGACACACCGGTTGACACATCGGAAACACGGGAACGTCGGGGGTAGCCGCAAATGAATTCCAGAAGCTTGAATCTGCAGGGTCTGGCGATGGCGATGGTCTGGTGCGTCGCATTCGCGGCGCCAACCGCGCACGCCGAGAAGATCGTCGTCTATGGCGCCAGCGGTGAGATTGGCGGGGTCATCGTCAGCGAAGCGTTGAGCCGCGGCGACACCGTGATCGGCGTGTCCCGAGATCCCTCCAAGCTCAAGGTCAAGGACAAGAACTTCAGCGCGGTCGCGGGCGATGTGACCGACCTGGCGTCCTTCAAGTCCGTCACGCAAGGCGCCGATGCGGTGATCATCTCCGTGTCCGGCAGCGGCAAGGACAATCTGCCGGAGAACAGCGTGATTGCGCAGGCCGCGCAGATCGCCACCCATGCCTTCGCCGGCGTCGCACAGAGCCCGTACGTGATCCAGATTGGCGGCGCGACGACCATGTATGAGACCAAGGATGCGATGCTGGCCCATCTGCCGTTCCCGGCGCAGCCCGGCAGCGCGGCCTATGGCATGTTCTTCGGGCACCTGGTCGCGCTGCAGACCTACCGCGCCAGCAACATCCGCTGGACCGTGCTGACACCCCCCATGTCCATCGACGGCTGGTCCCGGGATGGCAAGCTGGTCCTCAAGCGCACGGGCAAGTACCGCACCTCCACTTCCAGCCTGGTCAAGGATGCAAGTGGCAAGAACGCCGTGAACATCGCGGACCTTGCCGTGGCAGCAGTGGACGAGGCCGAGCAGCATCGATTCGTCCGCAAGCGGTTCACGATCGGCTATTGAGCGCGACCGCATTGCCGCGTCGGCCCGGAGCCGACAAGTCGACGGGGTGATCCTGCTACGTCCCGCACTCCCCTGTGTTCGGAAGCGAACTGATCTTCGAGAACCTTTGCCACTATAGTGAGCCTATGTTAATTGCAGGCTCCAGATCCTTCCTGCAGCTGATTGCCATAGCTGCAGTTGCGCTGCTGGGTACGGGATGCTCGACCATGAAGCATGAAACGCTCGCGACGGTGCCGGCCGTGGATATCCCGCGGTTCATGGGCGCCTGGTATGTCATTGCCCACATTCCGACGTTCATCGAGAAACAGGCGTACGACGGGATCGAGAGCTACGAGCTGCGGCCCGATGGAGCGATTGCAACGACGTTCACGTTCCACAAGGGCAGTCACGACGGTCCGTTGAAGACCTACAAGCCGGTCGGTTTCGTGCGTGACCCCGTGACGCACGCCACCTGGGGCATGCAGTTCGTCTGGCCGTTCAAATCGGAGTACCTGATTGCGTACCTCGATGCCGGATATACGCAGACCATCATTGCGCGCACAGCCAGGGACTATGTCTGGATCATGGCCCGCACCCCGGTGATCTCGCAGCTCGACTACGATCAGGATGTAGCCAGGGTTGCTGCGATGGGCTATGACACCCAAAAGCTCCGCAAGGTACCGCAGCAGCCCTAGCGGCATGCAGCTGCCTCCCCGATGCCGAGAGCCTTTCGCGCCGCCACCATCCTTGGCCTGCTGAGCCTGGCACCCATGGCTAGCCACGCCATCGAAGAACCCGCATACGGGATCACACGCCGAATCGGCGACGTGGAGGTGCGCCACTACGCCCCCTATGTCGTCGCGGAAGTGCGGGTTACCGGGTCCGCGACCGCCGCGGGCAATCAGGCCTTCCGGATCCTTGCCGGCTATATTTTTGGTGGCAACAAGGGCCAGCAGAAGCTGCCGATGACGGCACCAGTGACCCAGAGCGTCGAGGGCACGAAGCTGCCGATGACCGCTCCGGTGACGCAGAACGCCGCCTCGGGAGACTACCTCGTGCAGTTCGTGCTGCCCCGCGGGCTGGCGCTGGCTGCTGCGCCAGAGCCGCTCGATCCGCGAGTCAGCTTGAGAGAAGTGGCAGCGCGTGATGTGGCCGTCATCCGCTACTCCGGATTCTGGTCGGATGCGAACTATGACCGGCACCTCTCCCTGCTGCAGCAGGCGCTCCGCGCGGCCGGGCAGGCGTGGACCGGCGAGCCCGTCTATGCGCGCTACAACGCGCCGTTCGTCCCCTGGTTCCTGCGGCGCAACGAGATCTGGCTGCAGCTGATCTAGACGCTGTCGGTGAGCAGCACCAGATAGCCCTTGTCGGTCACGGTGTTCTCGATCATCGGCCAGACTCGCTGATGATCGGCCGAAGCGATCCATCGCTGGCGCAATTCTTCGCTCTCGTAGGTCAGCTGGAACCGGTAGTTGAAGCCGCTGGCAGGGGCCGGGCCGCCTTGCACGACCCGGCGCAGTTTGAGCATTTTCAGATCGATATAGCCAGGGTGTCGTCGCGCCACGGGCTTGAAGTGCTTGTGAAACGCGTCGAGCATTTCCTGCTCGCGCTGCGGGTCCACGGCGAGATCGCAATACAGGACGATCGGACGGCTGTCGCCCGTGGCATCAAGGCTCGCGCCGAACGCAGGTGCGACCGCCGCAAACGGGACCAGCTTCAACCAGTATCTTCTGTTCATCGCTCGAGCCCCTCCTTGGCGGCCATGTCGCGGGCAATGCCGATCACCATCAGCTCCAGTGCAGCGGCACCGCTGTTCGTAATGCTGAGGTTCTGCGCAACGTCCACCGGGATCGCGTCGCCGCTGTGGATCGCGGCGGTTTCAGCATCGACCGTGACCTGCCCGTCACCGGCAATGACGTAGTAGGCCTCGCTCATGTTCCCCTCGTCGTGAGCGCCGACGCTGGTACCGGGAGGCAGGAGCAGATGATCCACGTAGGACCAAGTCGTGGAGAACACGCTCGGATCGAGGACGCGCCGGTACTGGACCACGCCCCGACCGCCGTGCAGTTGCGCGACGGGCTGCAGCAGCGAGCGGTCCAGGCGCAGGGAAATGAACTGCGGAATCGGATCAATCGGCACCGCGACGCGCGGATCGCCGAGATCGAACGTGTCGTAGGTCTTCGTCAGGCCGACATTCACGTTGAGCCACTGCACGGGATGGTCCGAGGAGTTATAGATGCCGTGCGCGTGACCGGCACGATCGGGCGCGCCCGCCGGGCCGCGCAGCACCGCGGTGCGGCCATCGATCGTGAACTCGGCCTCGCCATCCAGGATCACGAACATCTCTTCGCAGCGGTTGTGATAGTGCTCGCCGATGCCGCTGTGCGGCTGGATGACACCTCGATGCAGGAAGATCAGATTGGTACTGAGCGCATCGGCACCGAGGATCGGCCCGAAGTCCATGCTGCCAGCGCCATCGTGCACTGCCTGGAGATGCCGCCAATGCGAAGGGTCGCTATGGCCAATGCGCTGCCCTAAGGTCCGGGCGGTGGCCGGAACGGCAGCTGCTGCAACGATCAACAGGAGACTCAGTGGCGCGCGGTGCATGCTGGTGACGACCTCAAGGCGTGCAGATCAAGGAGTGTAACGATAGAGCTTCACGTGCTGAGTCGTCGGGCCTTCGGGGCCAAAGCGTGCCCCGCTGCCCGATTGGTGCACCAGCGCCTGGTCCAGCAGCTTGTAGTTCAACATGATGTCATCGCCGTTCAACCGGCGCTCGGCCACCCAGCGCCCGTCCTGGAAATGACCGGCCTCATCGAGCGCCAGGCCGGCGATCGGCGGGCCCTCGTTGAGCGGTCTGAAGGTCACCTGCACGTCCGCCCCGGCGACATAGAACTCATCAGGCCCCGAGGCCATCACGATCGCATAGCCGAGTTCGGTCTGGACCTTCTGGTCCCAGAAAGTGCGTCGCAGCTCGACGTGGATCGCATAGCCGCCGAGCTCCAAATCCTGGGCCGGCTTGGTGGCATTGAGCCAGGCCGCATCGATGGTCCCGTCGGCCTGGTGCGCCAGAATCGCAGGCGCCAGTTGCCGCAGCGCCGCGTAGCCCTTGGCCAACGGAAGATTCTCCAGCTCCGCCGGTGGCGCCACGCCCATCACGGGAGGGAACATGATCAGCCGCACGGTGTTGTCGATGCCGAACACGGAGTAGCCGAGCGCCGAGTGCGCGCCGATGGCATAGAACACGTTGGCGACGCCGGAGGGGATGCCGAGGCCCTCCGGAATGAACAGCGGATTGTCGGCGCGATGGAATCTCGCGACGATCTGGTCGAAGTTGGCGACCGAAATGTCCGGACAGTTCAGGTCGATCGACGGCGCGGCGATTCTCCACAGATCGAAGGTCGATGGCTCCGGCGCGCCCGATGGATACTCGCCCGGAGCGGCGTCACCTCGTGGTACCACCGAATTGGTGAACACCGGCAGCGGATACACCGCCTTGCCGTGCGCGGCGAGACGATTCAGGTAGCGCGCGTACTGCCAGGCCATGAACAGCTCATCGGCCGCCGGCGTCCTGCCGAAAACTTCCGGCCAGCTGCCCGAGGCCCTGGCGCCGGCGGCATTCCAGACGCGCACCGGCGCCGGCACGGGGTCGGCATTCCGGTGCGCCTCGAGCCAGGCCAGCAGTTCCGGTGGCACGGGCTGCGCGAAAGCCGCCTCGGCCAGCTCGCCACGGTCACGAGAATCACTGTTGATGCCGATCTCGTTTTCCAGCTGAATCATCAGCGCTGTGTGCTGCGCATCGGCGTCCTTGAGATGTTCCATGAACCTGCGGTAGGCACGGGCGTCCGCGTTCATCACCGCGTCGCTGAACGGACTGAGCATTTCGATCGCTACGCCGCTGCCGACGCGCACCCGGGCAAAGCGCTTCGTATCGCTCTTCACCCAGGTCGGGGCGAATGTCGATACGCCATTCTTCCAGGCACCGAACCACAGGAACACGACGCGTTGATTATTCCGGCGCGCACCGGCGAGCACGCCATCGACCAGCGAGAAATCGAATCTGCCCTCCTCCGGCTCGACCCAATCCCACGCAATCGCCACCAGCACGGTATTGAGGTTCAGGCGCGCGAGCTTGGGCCACACCGTAGCGAGATAGGCCGGATCGCTCGCTGCCGTATTGTTGAGTTCTCCGGCCAGCATGAGCCACGGGCTGCCGTCGACGATGAGCTGCACGGCATGGCCACGAGCCTCCAGGTGCGGAATCGCCGATGGCCTGTCGAGCGCGCCAGCGGCCATGGACGCCAGCAGCGCAGCCGCCGCGAGAATGAAAAGTCTCATGCCTGATCCCCCGACACGTGGAGCGGATTGTAGCGTACGATCACCGGCCGGGAGTGCTCGGAGGACCGGATGTCCATTTCCCGTCGAACCGCGCTGAAGCAACTCGCAGCCGCCGTGCCCACTGCCTGCCTCGCTCGGGCTGCCGATGCAGACGGCGCCGCGAGCGCGGGTGCCGCGCCCTCGCAATTGCCTCCTGCTCCGGCGCCGATTCCGGCGCCCCCTGACTACGGCGTGGCGCCGGGCCCGTTCCGCCCCACCTTCGAATCGCTCTCGGCGTACCGCTTGCCGGACTGGTACCGCGATGCGAAATTCGGCATCTGGGCGCACTGGGGTCCACAGTGCCAGCCGGAAATGGGCGACTGGTACGCACAGAAGATGTATCAGTTCGACAGCGCCGACTATCAGTTCCACGTCAAGACTTACGGGCACCCTTCGAAGGCGGGCTTCAAGGAAGTGATCCGCTCGTGGAAGGCCGAGCAATGGGACCCGGAATACCTGATCGGTTTGTACAAGAAAGCCGGTGCGAGATTCTTCACCGCGCTGGCCAATCACCACGACAACTTCGACAATTTCGATTCCACCTACCAGCCCTGGAATTCCGTCAACATGGGTCCGAGGAAGAGCATCGTCGGCGGCTGGGAGAAGGCGGCGCGGGCGGCGGGCCTGCGATTCGCGGTGTCCAGTCACGGCGATCGCGCCTGGAGCTGGTATCAGGACGCCCAGCGCGCCGACCCATCCGGCGCCCTGGCAGGGGTACGCTACGACGGACTGCTGGCCAAGGATCACGGCAAGGGACAGTGGTGGGACGGATTCGATCCGCAGGATCTCTACGCGCAGTATCACGTCGTGGGCAGCTACAACTGGCCGCAGCAGGGCAATCCGCCGATCGACCCGGCGTTCTGCGAGAAGTTCTTCAAGCGCACCGTCGATCTGATCGACAAGCACAGCCCGGACCTGCTGTATTTCGACGATACGATCATGCCGATCTACCCGACGTCGGACATCGGCCCGCGCATCGCCGCCTATTTCTACAACCACAACATGATGAAGAACGGCGGCACACTTAACGCCGTGATGACCGGCAAGCAGCTCAAGGGCCCCGATGCGATCTGGCGCAGCGCCCTGGTGCTCGATCTGGAGCGGGGTGTCAGCGGCGGCGGGGAGACCATTCCCTGGCAGACCGACACCTGCATCGGCGACTGGCATTACCGTCGCAGCCTGTTCGAGAATCACCAATACAAGAGCGCCAAGAGCGTGGTGCAGATGCTGATCGACATCGTTTCCAAGAACGGTAACCTGATGCTCAACATCCCCGTTCGCGGCAATGGCACCATCGATGACGACGAAGTGAAAGTGCTGCAGGAACTGGCGCAATGGATCGGACCCAACGGTGAGGGCATCTATGAGACCCGCCCGTTTGCCGTCTACGGCGAGGGTCCCACGACCACGGCCCCCGCGCCCGCCAGCCATTTCGGCGGCATCACCGATGTGCGCCCGTACACGGCGCGGGACATCCGCTACACCGCGCGGCGCGATACCGTCTATGCCTTCGTGATGGAATGGCCGGAGGATGGACGCGTGGTGCTGAAATCATTGGCCGCCGGATCAGCAGCCTATCCGCGCCCGATCGGCAGGGTCGAGCTGCTGGGCGGCGGACCGATGAGGTTCCACCGCGATGCCGGCGGCCTTAACGTGACGCTGCCGGTCGAGAAGCCGAATGCGATGGCCTGTGCGCTGAAAATTGTTCCCGTGTGAGCAACTCAGCGGGAGTAGCTGGCATCCGCCCGTCCTGCGGCGAGAATGTGCCCCCGCATCGCCCGCTCCGCGTCCTCGCCGTAGAACACTCCGCTCAGTCCCAGCGTGGCGACATCCAGCGCGTAGACCCGGGTCACGTAGCGATGCGCGATCGTATCGTTGTGCGCAGGACACGGCCCGTCATAGCCTCCTCGGGGGCCGGACAGCCCCGACTCCGTAGAGTAAAAGTGGGTGTATACATTGGCGCCGCGCAACCCGTGGTCGGTCGGACCTGTCGGCTTGCCCCTCAGCACGAAGCCCTGGCCCTCCTCTCCTTTGCGCAATCGCGTGATCGTCGGAGGAATATCAACCAGCACCCAGTGAATGAACGGTACCCGCGGCGTATCGGCGGGTATCGTGACTCCGGGCTTGTCGCGCAGGCTCAGATCCTTTGGCACATCCAGATCCGTCATGATCAAAGCATAGGAGCGGGTGCCGGTGGGACCGGGCGACCATGAAACACCCGGGCTGATGTTGTAGTCGGCCGGATCCATCGTGGTCGGCGGGCAGTAGGCCGCGCTTGGGGGCAGTCGCCCGTCAGCGCCGAGACCTTCCACCTTTACCTCGAGGCGTGGCGGCTCTCCCGCAGCGCGCGCAACGTTCGCGGCATCGGCATCGGCAAGCGCCGCTGCCGCTCCGGGAACCAGCCAGGCCGCCAGCAGGCCAGCGAGCAGATTCCCCGTAACGCCCATTCGACATCCCCCCGAACGCAGACCCGACAATTTCGCAATAGCGAATAATTTTTCTATATAGCGCGCACCAAGATAGCGGATGGTTCGGTCGCGTTCAATAGCCGTGGGCTCACCACAGCGCCCGCTGCTGGTCGGCTTCAAGAAAGCTCTGGTCCACGATCTTCGACCAGTCCACGGGCTTAGCGATGAGGCCGACGAGCTGCATGCCACGGGACGTGGCGTCCAGGCCTTCCTTGGAGAATTCACCGTGTGAAAACTGTCCCCAGTCGTAATATTTCGGCAGCAATTTCCTGGCATCTGCGAGACTGAAACCGAAAACTTGCGAATAGATCAGTGCGGTCTCCTCGCGATGTTGCTCCATGTACTCGACCGCGCGGCGGCGTGCGCGCAGCAGTGCGCGCAGCTTGTCAGGGTGCAGCCGAATGAACTCTGGCGTCGCGACGATCACCGCGCCGGTGAACTTCGGAAATACGTCATAGCCGTGGAACAGCACGCGGTACCGGTCGGGTTCCAGGGTAAGCGTCGGGTCGACCAGCGGCGTCGCCGCAACGGCGCCCTGAGCGAGGGCGGTCAGCCCCGGCCCAAGCCCGCCAATCGAGATCATGTCGACCTTGCCCAGGATGCCGGCATTGGCGAGCGCGGCGCGCAGCACGATTTCGGTGGTCGAGCGCGGCGAGGTGAATGCGACCCGCTTGCCGGCCAGATCCTTGACGGATCTGATGTTGCTGTCCTTGGTCGTTGCCCAGGTCAGATCACCGAGGTGATCGGTCGTGCACATCACGATGCGCAGATCCATGCCCTGGTTGATCGCCGCGATGACGGTCGTCGTGCCCACCTGACCCACACCCATGCCGGTGGCCAGCAGATTCCTGAGGCTGCTGCCCCCGCCCGAGGAGGACACGATATCGGTGATGTCGAGGCCATCCTGCCGCAGGAACCCCTTCTTGAGCGCCACCGCCCACGGCAGGGTCGAGGTGATCTTGCCGTACTCCGAAACCGCGAATGTTTCTGCACGCGCGGCGGGCACAGCCGCGGTGGCCACCGCGATGCAGAGCACCGCAATCCCAATTTCCTTGATTCGCGCCCCGCCCATTCGCGTCAGGGATCCAGTCCCAGCGCCAGCGCCGGATTGGTCTTGGCCATCAGGTTGATATCCTCGATCGAGATGCCTGCGGCATGGAGCTGGCGCATGAATTCGAGCAGTCCCTGCGGCGGCATCGGTCGCGGCGGGTTGGGCGGCTGGGCCGGCCTTCCGCCGAGGTCGGTGGCAATGATGCAGGACTTCGCGCCGATGGCGCGGATGGCCTCGGCAAATATCGGGACCGTCAGCGGCGAATGCAAAGGCAGAGTCGCCCCATAGGCGAACTCGATGAAGGCGCCGTCTCGGGCCGCCTGCTGCATCTGCGGGATCGTCATGCTGACCGGCTCGTTCATCGCATGCGTCACGACCATGTGACTGACGCCCCGCGCTTGCGCCTCATGGACCACCAGCAGTACCTCCTCGGCCGAGATATGGCCCGTCTCCAGCACCAGCTGCGGATGCGCCACGATGTAGTCGATCAGCTCCAGCACTCCCGGCAACAGCTTGCCGTCCCGGGCCACCGGGACCTGTGGTCCCTTGCCCCTGACCGAATTCTCCGAGTCGAAGGTAGGCAGCCACACCACCCTACCGTATCCTCCCTTGACGTCGGCCATGTGTTTGACCGCCTCGAGGTTGATTCCGCCCACGGCAAGGTCCTGGGTCACCCCGCCGAACAGCTCGATGCCGGGTACTTCCTTGCGCAGCAGATAGACCATCGAGGCCGTCGGTTCCCAATGGTTCTTCATGACCAGCCCGCGCATGCCGGCAGCCTTCGCCAGTCGCGCCAGATCGTCGGCATCGATGGCCCGCGCCACGCTGTCCGGGCTCATATGCACGTGGAAATCGATCGCGCCCTTGAGGTTGATATCCGCGTCCGGTTGGGCGGTTTCGGACGCCGATGCAGACGCCACCAGCAGCAGCAGGCACAGGCTCAATCCTGCCAGCACGCGCATCGATCAGCTCGAAGGTGACTTCGACGACACCAGCAGGCCGCGCTGCTGCATTTCGTCGAAATACCGATCCAGCGCCGCATCCTGGGCAGCCTCATCCGGCGCGCCGCCTGCCTGGCCGGCCTTCGCGCGCGCCGCGGCATGGAGACGATCGGCGACCGCCCGCGCGTACGCCCGCGGAACCACGGCGATCCCATCCGCACTGGCGCACATCACGTCCCCCGGGTGGACGATGACGCCGCCGCAGCATACCGGCACGTTGATCTCTCCCGGCCCCAGCTTCGGTCCGGACCAGGTCGCCGTGCCGCTAGCGTAGATCGGAAACTGCCCCTGCTTCGCCTCGGAGGCGTCGCGATAGGCGCCGTGAACGATCAACCCTCGGAGGCCACGTTCCCTGATGGCGCGCTTGAGCATCTGAAAGCCCCCCAGACACCATTCAGTGAACCCCTGCGCGTCGACCACCAGCAGGTCACCCGGTTGCGTGAGCGTCAGAGCTTTCTTGACGGCAAGATTGTCGCCTGGAGGGCATTTCACGGTCAGCGCCGTGCCGACCACCGGCAGCGCGGGATCGAATATCGAGCGGATGTTGTGCACGGTGTACATGCGCCCGACCGCGTCGGCGATGTCCGGCACGTAGCATCCGGCGAGGCGCGAAATGATGTCCGGCTCGATGGCCGCGGCCGAAGGCCCGATCAGGAACGGCACCACCGGCGTCTTCCAGCGTCGGTCGATCGGGGACTCAGCGGTCATTACGACGACGCTCCCGTTGGCAGCTTCAACGCCTGGATCGCGTTTTCCTTCAGTATCAGCGCGTGATTCTCGGGATCGAATCCGGCGTCGGCAAAGTCCTTGATCCAGCGGTCCGGTGCCAGCACAGGATAATCGGAGCCGAACAGCACCTTGTGCTTCAGCTGGGTGTTGGCGTAGCGCACCAGCTGCGGCGGGAAATACTTCGGCGACCAGCCCGACAGGTCGATGTAGACGTTCGGCTTGTGCAGGCACACCGACAGCGCCTCATCCTGCCAGGGCCAGGAAGGGTGCGCGATGATGACGGTCATGTCCGGAAAATCCGCCGCCACGTCGTCCAGGTGTATAGGGTTGGAGTACTTGAGCTTGAGGCCACCGCCTCCCGGCATCCCGGTTCCGATTCCGGAGTGCCCGCTGTGAAAAATCGCCGGCAGCTTGTGCTCGGCTATGACCTCATACAGCCGGTACGCCATGCGATCGTTGGGAAAGAACCCTTGCAGCGTAGGGTGGAACTTGAATCCCCTGACCCCATGCTCCTCGATCAGGCGTCGCGCTTCGCGCACGCCGAACTTGCCCTTGTGCGGATCGATGCTGGCAAAGGCCAGCATGATGTCGCTGTTGTTGCGCGCGGCCTCGCTGATCTCCTCGTTCGGGATGCGCTTTGCGCCGACCTCGGATTCCATGTCGACCGTGAACATCACGAATCCGATTCTGCGCTCCCGGTAGTACGCCACTGTCTCGGCGATCGTCGGGCGTACCGGTGCCTTGAAATACCGGCTGGCCGCGTCCTCGTAGGTCTTCCAGATCGGATCGACCGGCTGGCAGCACGAGACTTCGGCGTGCACATGCACGTCGATCGCTATCAAGTCCTGCACGTTCATGGGACGGATACCTCTACGCTCATACCAGCCGGCTGCCCGCGAATCCGCCGGGCCAGCATTGCTGATAGGGCGTGCATTGCTCCCATCTGGCCTGCACAGTCGCGGAGTATGCATCGTTCTTCAATGGCACCCGCGGCCGGGGATCGATATTGAATGGCGGCGACTCCCAGGGCCTGTGGAAATCCTGCGTATAGTGCGTGAGATCCGGCGTCACCGGCAGCGGCACCGCCCATCGCACCCCCAGACCAGAGAGCCGCCCCATCATCCAGCTCAGTGCCAGATCCGACAGGCCGGACTCTGCAGGCGGGTAGCCTCCGCCCACGTCCGAATGCGCTCCGGCGAACCACACCTGCTCGATCGCGTCACGCGGATCCCATCGCGTCACCGGAAAATCCAGTCGGCGCTCGTCCAGGGCCATCGCGTGAAAGCCGCGCAGGACCAGGGGATTGAGCTTGGTGTCCACGAAGCTGAAAGCGTCGCGCCGGCCGTCATGCACGTAAAGCGGGAGCCCCAGCGCTCCGACCGTGTCCCAGACCGCAACCGATGCTATGGGCACCCCCGGAATGAAAGTCTCGCCGGACGCCAGGCGTTCTGACACCCAGAGCTCGACCTCATGGAACAGCCCGGTGAGGAATCTGGAAATGGTGCCACCGCCGCCGAACACGACGCCGCGCGCCTTGAGCCACGCGGCGTAGCCGAGCAGATACGCCTGCTGCCGGTCGTTGACATCATAGGTCGACGGATTGAGCAGCCCCACCGCGCAGATCATGCCCGCGAGCGCTCTGGCGGTGTACGCGCCGCGCGAGAATCCGGCGATGTGAATAGTGTCTCCGGCCTGGTACTGCCTCGAGATGTAGGTATAGCCGCGCACGATGCGCGCGATGACGCCAAACCCAAACACGCCGGCAAGAATCCTGATCGCCTGATTGTTCGAGTCGCCTACACCAAACATGTATTTTGCGACCTGCAGCGCCGATCCGTCGCCGGCGCTCTGTACCTTCTCCTGCTCGGTAGGAAGGGCCAGCGTGTCCGGGGTGACTGCACCCGCGAGATTCACAAACAACTTGTAGACGTTCGTGACCGCGCCGAGCGACTGTTCGGCGTTGGTGGTCGCATCGATGTCCGTGGCGTACGCCGGATCCGAAGGCGGTCCGTTCCAGGTGCCGTCCGCACAATAGAGTATCGTCTTGCTCACGCCAGCCTCCGCGCGACATCATACGCCGGACGCCACCCCCTAAGGCTGTGATGGCGCCTGCGGGGCGGGAACTGCCTTGTACCACCCCGCGATGCCCCCCTCCTGCTTGA
Source organism: uncultured Steroidobacteraceae bacterium (assembly GCA_964528845.1). Lineage (GTDB taxonomy): Bacteria > Pseudomonadota > Gammaproteobacteria > Steroidobacterales > Steroidobacteraceae > FEN-1191. The sequence goes on from CAZGVE010000016.1 coordinate 25,868, forward strand.
CCCAGTTCTCCCGGGGCATCCAGTCGCAATATATGACTCGCCTGGCGAGGCGCTCCCTCCTGGGCTGCCAGTCACATGAACCATCGGCCTGCCCCGCGCGCTGCAGCACCCGCGTCACGATGTTGATCGCTCCGGTTCCGGCGGACCATTGCGTCTCGACCACGTCGCCGACCACCAGCGCCAGCGGCTTTGGGTTGAACAGCACCTGCGCCGCGGCCTCCGACTGCGGGCCGCAACAAAGGTACCGCACCACGACAATACTCGCATCGTGAATGTCGGCATTGCTGACTCCGGCACCATGCAGCGCCGAGTGCAGTTCATCGTTGGACACAATCTCCTTCGCTGTCAGCACCTGGACCACCTCTCCGGCATGCAGCGATAGAGGATCGGCAAACCTTCCAGGGGATACCGTGCAGGCGGTCAATAGGGGAAGAATCGCGGCAAAGAGCAACGCGATCGGCGCAAACACGCCGGATGTCCAGCCCGTATGCCTTGGCATGCCTCCCTCCCGCTTTGGGCAGCGCGCAAAGCATCAGCATCGCGGGAGAGATTGCAAGTAGTTGCGGGTACTGTCAGATGTCAACGATTGCTTGGAAGGGCTATTCCAGCCGTGGATCTCCCGCGGGCAACTGATGGACATACCAGGCGACGAGCCGATGGCGGATCGCCTTCTCACCGACCTGCTCGGCTGGCATCGGTGCAATGATCTTGTCGTGCACGAGCAGACGATAGATGTACAGCGCCTTGTCGCTTGCCGAATCGGTGGCCTCGAACTCGACTGCCTTGCGGCCTTCCGCATATTCAACACCGGCGAGCAGCGCCGCCTTGAACAATTCCGCCTCGTGCCTGAATTTCTTCATTTGCTTACCTGCTCGGATAGGGTGTACCGTCGCGGTGCCGGTAGCGCGTTTCGCCGGGCTCCGCGACCATGTCGATGTCGGGATACACGCACCGATCCTGCGGGTGCGAAGTGCCGATCTCGAGCACTCTGGCGCGGCGGTCGGACCGGTTTACCAGGTGATGACCATCGGGCTCACCGCATCTGAAGCCGGCGCATTCCCCTGCGCGCAGCAGCTCCTCGCCGGCGTCCGTGACCAGGGTCAGCTCACCCTCCAGCACCAGGACGAATTCGTCCTCGTGACTGTGCCAGTGGCGCTGGCTCGACCAGCCGCCGGGTTCGATGACTGTGATATTGACGCCGAACTGCGTGAGGCCGGCGAAGCGCGCCAGCCGCTGGAACACCTGCAGACTGCAGGGAACATCGAATGGCGCGGGGTAGTTGGAACCTGATTCAACCGGAATCTTCGCAAGATCGAGTTTCTTCATATAACCCCCGACTCGCCATTGCACTCAAGGAGCGCGTGCACCGATCGGCAGGACGATGCGCCCGTAGTCCGCATTGATCACCTCCGCCGCAGAAAGATAGGCGGCAAGGCAAGCGCACACGAGGCCCATATAGCCGCCGAGCGCATGCACGGCCGGTGCGCCCGACCAGTCTCCGGCGGCCAGCAGCAGGAACGTGATCCACAGGGTGAGGAAGATCAGTTGCAGCGCCGTGCTATGGCGGAACGATGCGATCCACATATAGAAGGTGAACACACCCCATACAAACAGATACCAGCCGACAAAGGGCGGCGGCGCGCCACCACCGAAAGTATGCAGGTAGGCAACGAATGAGAGCCAGAACGCGCCATAGCTCAGGAAAGCCACCGTGGCAAAGGTGTTGCCACGAAAATAGGACAGCAGGCCAGCGAGCATCTGTGCGCCGCCGCCGAAGGCCAGGCCCATTGCCAGCACCAGCGGCATGCTTTCCTTCCCAAACCAGCCAGCGTTGATCATGCTCAGCAGCCACGTCGTCGCGGCGAATCCCATCAATCCGAGCGGCGCCGGATTGGCGAACTTGTGTTCCATTGTCGTCCCCCCAGTCATTGCGCCTTGGGAGCGCTTTATAGATCCAGATGAAGAAACTGATTGAAGGCGCTCGGCCGATAGTCGGCGAATGCCGCTCCGTCGACGAAGCCGCGTCGGCGATACAGTGCGAGCGCGGGTTCGAAATAGGGGCCGGACCCGGTTTCCAGGCTGAGCCGCCGTATCCCGCGTGCCCGTGCGACGCTGATGATGTGCTCCAGGAGCAAAGTGCCGACACCGCGGCGCACGAAGTCCGGATGGGTGCGCATCGATTTCAATTCCCCGACCCTCGCCTCGAGCGCCTTCAGCGCACCGATTCCGGCGATGCTCGGACCGTGCCAGGCCGTCCATACCGTGACGTCAGGGGATGTCAGCCCCGCCAGGTCCAGCGCATAGTTCGTACCCGGCGGCGAGTTCGCTTGCATGCCTGCCAGATGCAGCCGGAGCAGGTCGCGCGTCGCCGTTCCAGATAGGTCGTCCTGGCGCAGGTCCCACATGATCGATCCGTCGCGCAGCAGGTAGCTGCCTCGGGCACGACTATATCCGTCCCCAACGGATGCAGTACAGCCTTAGCCTGGGGACTGCCCCAGGCTCAGGGTTCAGGCGATTCCAAGCTGCTGCGCCTGCAGGGCGGAGTCCCAGAAGACGAATTCTTCAATAAGCAGGTCGCCGTCCCACTTGGCGCTCGTGGTGAAGTCGAGATCGAATGACTTTCCGGTCGGCGCGATCACCTTGCCGCCTGGCAGAACCATTTTCCCGGTGAAGGTGCCTCGGGTGCGGGTGATCACGGTGACCCAATCGCCGCTTCCGAACTGAATCGGGTAGGGGTCGTTGTTGACGTGGCAGTCCGGGAAGGTCCCGATCATCGCCTTCATCGCCGCAGCGTGGCCAGACTGACCACGGATAGGCTCAGGCCCTCCCATGTGCGAGACCATATCTGGGTGATGGACCGCCTTCATCCCCGCGAAATCGCGGGCGTTGAACGCGTCGTCCCCCCTCTTCATGAGCGCGAGGAGGTGTGCCGTGCGGCTGCTGTTGTTGATCGAAGCATCCATGAGCGATCCTCCGGGCGCCTTGTCCACCTAGTGGCCGGCGCCGCACCTAACCACCGTTATCGCCCGTGCTGCTCGCGCCAATCGCGATCGCTGTGATGCCTCTGCCAGTCGCGATTGTTGTGGTTCCTCTGCCATTCGTTGTCGCCCCAGCGCCCGCCGCCGTAGTACACCACTGGCGGCGGAGCGTAATAGCGGCTCGGGGCATAGACCACAGGTGGCGGAGGCACCAGGAATCCGAACGGGTTGATGTCCACATGGACCCGCGCGTCGGCATGCGCGGGCAAGGCCGCGGCCACGCCAAGTGCGACTATACCAAGGCTAGCAATCAGTCTCTTCATGGTCATTCCTCACAATCCAACAGCGCGATGAGTGCTGCAGGACATCATGGATAGCGGGTGAACCTCAATTCTTCGCGACTTTTCGTCCTTCATGCATCCGATGGCCGAACTGCTCGTCAGCCTGCTTTCTCTGTTCAACCGACATCGAGGAATACAGACCGGAGAATGCCTTGGCCAGCTTCCTGACACCGTCGGCATGAGCCTGGGCAACGTCCGCGTAGGAATTCAGATTGTCGATCGCCGTGGCGCCCTCAGCAGTGGACTCACGCTTGTCCATCACCTCGTCCAGCTCCCGAGCATTGTCGCGCATCGTCTGAGCGACGACGTCCCATTGGGATTCCTCGGCGGCAGTGATCTTCAGTTGGGCGTGCAGTTCCTTGATATGGTTATCGACCCGCATATCATGCTTGGCATCGGCATGCGCTTCGGCGGCGTCGGCCGACGATTCCGGCATGCCTGCCGCATAGGCGGTTCCGAGTATCAGGGTCGATGCGAGTACGGCGACTATTTTTCTCATGAGGCTCTCCGGTGAGTTAGGTTGCTTAGCCTCCAGTCGAACAGAACCTGCACCGCAGGTCAGTGCGTCACCGAACACAACTGCGGCGCGATTCACGAGCCATCGACGATCTCAACGGTTTGCGAGTGGTTTGCGGAACTTGAACACCGTCTGATCGGTGTGTCCTCGGATGGCGGGTGAGAACACAGTCTGGGTGTGATCATCGCCGGAATTCGCCAACAGGTCGCTCTGCGAGACGAGCTCGAATCCGGCAGCCATGACTTCCTGTCTGATCAGCGCCGGATCGATCCGATGCAGCGCCTTGGTATCGCGCCTGCCCGATCCGGGTGCGGCGTTATGGTCGACCACGAAATAGATACCGCCGGGCTTCAATGCCCTGAAGATGCGCGCGTTCAGGCTGGCGGTATCGATATCGTTCAGGCCAAGGTCGTGATAGTAGAGAACATCGAACACCACGTCGACGTTCTGTGGCAATGCCACCACGTTGTAATCGATAAGCTGGTACCTCGCATTCGGATGCGCGGCCGCGAATGCGCGACTCGCGTCTCCGAAGCGCTTCTCGGTGTAGGGCAGGTCAAACATGTAGACCGTGCCTCGTGGCCCGGCGATGTCGGACAGCAGCGTCGTAAAATACTGACCGAAGGATGCGAATTCGATCACCCGGTCTCCTGGCCTGACCCCTGACAGGCTCAGCAGTTCGGCGGGCTTGCGGTTGGCGTCCCGCGCCATCTGCTCGGCGCTGCGCTCCGGAGACTCGATCGCGTGCTGCACATAGGCCGGCGTCCCCGCCGGTACGATATAGGCTGGCGGCGCAGCGCCGCTCGAGGCGGCGTCCGCGCTTGCCATCGCCGGCGCCACGGACAGCGCCAACGCCAACGCGACGCCGGAAAATTGCGCGCGCACGGTGTTCATCGGTGCCTCCCTTTGTTATTTTCTCGACGGGGACATTGTCCCAGACTACGCACTTGTTCGAAATGGAAGCACTCGTATGACACATCGGCGCGTACCTGCACGCTTAGGGTGGCTGATGGCCTGTGCAGGCCTATGGCTCGGCACCGCCGTGGCCCAGGACTCTACCGCGACGCCGGCCGGCAACCCTGCCGCATCAACGAATGCCGTGCCCGCGGATGCCGCGCCAGCGGATGCCGCACCCGCGGCGCCCGCCACGGTCAAGGTCGTACTCAAGACCTCGCTGGGCGACATCCTGGTCGCGGTGGAGACGGAACGTGCGCCGATCACGGCTGCCAACTTCCTGCGCTACGTCGACCAGAAGCGCCTCGACGGGAGCGAGTTCTACCGCGCGATGGCGGTGACTGATGACGGTCAGTATGGCCTGATCCAGGGCGGCCCGCGGGGCAATCCGAAGCGTGTGTTCAAGCCGATCGCTCACGAACCGACTTCAGCCACCGGGCTGAGTCACGTGAACGGCGCGATATCCATGGCGCGTGCCGACCCTGGCACCGCAACGGCCGATTTCTTCATCGTGGTCGGCGACCTGCCGGCCCTGGACGCGCAGCCGAATGGCGGTGATCCGGGATATGCCGTCTTCGGTCACGTGCTCGAAGGCATGGACGTGGTACACGACATTCTGGGGCAGCCGCGCTCGCCGACCGCAGGCGAAGGAGTCCTGCTCGGCCAGATGCTGGAGCCGCCGGTGAAGATCCTGTCGGTGCGCCGTGCGCCGTAGAGGCTGAAAGGATGCTCGGGCTGGCTTGATTCAGGCCAGCAGCGCCGCCGGAGCTTCGATGGCCTCCCGGAATGCGGCCAGCAGTCGCGCGCCGAGCGCACCATCGATGACCCGGTGGTCGCACGACAGCGTGACACGCATGCGGCTCTCGAATTGCACGCCACCTGCAGCGGTCTCGGACGCGACCCGCGACACCGCTCCGACCGCGAGGATCGCTGCCTGCGGCGGATTGATGATCGCCGAGAACTCGGACACACCATACATGCCGAGGTTCGACACCGAGATCGATCCGCCGTGGTATTCCGCAGGCAGCAGGTGCCGTGCGCGGGCGCGCTGCGCGAGCTCGCGGATCTCGCTCGAGAGCGCAGCCAGCGACTTGGCTTCGACGTGTCGCACGATCGGAGTGATCAATCCGCCATCGATCGCGACCGCGACTCCGATATCGGCCTGGTGAAAACGCAGCATACGATCCTCTGCCCAGACCGTATTGGCCTCCGGCACACGCATCAGCGCCACGCCGAGCGCCTTGACCACGAAATCATTGAGCGAGAGCCGCGATGCCGGTGCGGCCGCCGCTGCTGCAGGCGGCGCAGCGTTCAGGGAGGCGCGCAACGCCTGCAGCGCATCCACGCCGACATCGACGGACAGGTGGAACTGGGGAATGGTCTGCGTCGCCGCGAGCAGGCGCTGCGCGATCTGGCGGCGCATCCCAGCCAGCGGGATCACGTCGTGCGGGGTGTGCGCGTAGGGGCCGGCCGCGAGGGCCTCAACGTCGCGGCCGACGATCCGGCCCCGGGGTCCGGTTCCGGACAGCTGCGCGACGTTGATCTGCGCCTGCGCCGCCAGGCGCCGCGCCCACGGCGTGATCTCGGTGCCATCCGCCAGCCTGCCGGGACCGAACTGACTCGCCGCAGTGCGCCGCTGCGGGAGGGGCACGGCCGGCGCGACCGCGACCGCGACCGTGGGCTCCGACGCCTGCGCGTTCCGCTCCTGGATCACGGCGATGACGGTGCCCACTGCGACGGCCTCGCCGGCGGGCACTCGGATCGCGGCCAGCACCCCTGCTACGGTCGCGGGAATCTCCATCGAGGTCTTCTCGGTCTCGATCTCGCACAGCACGTCCCCGGGTTCCACCGGATCACCAACGGCGCGGGTCCAGGAAAGCAGCGTTCCCTCGGTCACGGTCTCGCCGAGCTGGGGCATCAGGACGTCCATCGCGATGCCTGTCAGGCGGCCATCGCCCGCCGCACGGTCTCGACGATGCGCTCGCTGCTCGGGATCGCGAGATCTTCGAGCACATCAGCCGCTGGCAGAGGAATGTGCGGCGTCGTGATGCGCACCGGCGGACCGTCCAGGTCGTAAAAGCTCTCGTCCGCGACGATCGAGACGATCTCGGCCCCCCACCCGCACAGGCGGGGATTCTCCTCGACGGTGAACAGCCTGTGGGTGCGCGCGACCGAACCGAGGATCGTCTGCGTATCGAGCGGCACGAGCGAGCGCAGATCGATGACCTCGCAGTCCAGCCCGTGCTCGCGCTGCAGCCGCTCGGCCGCCGCGAGTGCGCGCGGCACCATCAGCGCCAGCGCCAGGATCGTGGCGTCGCGACCAGGCCGCAGGATCTTCGCGGTGCCGAGCCGATCGAGCAGCTCGCCGTCCGGCACTTCGCCGCGACTGGCGTAGAGCGATTTGTGTTCGAGGAAGATCACCGGATCCGGATCGCGCACTGCGGCGGCCATCAGGCCGACGACATCCACCGGAGTCGACGGCGCGACGACCTTGAGTCCCGGGATCATCATGCACCAGTTCTCGACGCTCTGGCTGTGCTGCGCACCGAATCGTGCCGCACCGCCGTTGCCGAGGCGCACCACCAGCGGCACCTTGACCTGGCCATTGGTCATGTAGCGGCTCTTCGGGAATTCATTGGCGAAATAGTCCCAGCACACGGCCGCGAAGTCCGCGAACATGATCTCCGCGATCGGCTTCAGGCCGGTCATCGCGGCGCCCATCGCGGCACCGAGGATCGCCTGCTCCGAGATCGGCGTATCGCGCACGCGCAGCGGTCCGAACTGCTCGTACAGACCGACCGTTGCCTTGAACACGCCGCCAGCCTTCGCGACGTCCTCGCCGAGGAACACCACGTCCGGATCACGCGCCATCTCCTGAGCGATGCCGCGCGCGACCGCATCGCGATAGCTCAATTCCGCCATGCCGCGCCTCCATCCGCATAGACGTCGGTGTACAGGATGTCGGCGGGCGGCGGCGGTGCGGCCTTGCAGGCAGCGGCTGCGGCCTGGACCTCCGACTTGATCTCGGCATCGACGTGCTCGAGCACCGCGCTCGGCACTCCCAGCTCCAGCAGCCGCCGCCGATACAGCGGCAGCGGATCGCGCAGCTTCCAGCGCTCCAGCTCCCCGTCCGGTCGGTACTTGGCAGGATCGGCGCGGCTGTGGCCGGAGTAGCGATACGTCAGGCACTCGATCAGCGAGGGCCCCGCTCCTGCCCGCGCTCTCGCATAGGCCGCGCTGGCAGTGCGGAACACGATATCCGCATCATTGCCGTCCACCACGATGCGCTCGAGGCCATAGGAGGCAGCACGGTCGGCTGCCGGGTGTTCGACCGCGGTGACCTCGCCGATTGGCGTGTATTCCATGTACAGGTTGTTCTCGCATACGAACACGACCGGCAGCTTCCACACCGCCGCGAGATTCAGCGCTTCGTGGAACGCGCCGATGTTGGTCGTGCCATCGCCGAAAAAGCACACCGAGACGTCGCTCTGGCCGCGGTATTGCGCGCGCCAGGCCGCGCCGCACGCGATCGGCAGGTGGGCGCCGACGATCGCGTAGGATCCCATCACGCCGTGCGCCACGGAAGTCAGGTGCATCGAGCCGCCCTTGCCGCGCATCAGCCCGTTGTCACGCGACATCAGTTCGCCGAGCACCTTCTCGAACGGCACACCGCGCGCGAGCGTGTGGGCGTGCCCGCGGTAGGTGCAGAAGCTCAAGTCCCCGGGCTGCATCGCCAGCGCAAACCCGGCAGCTATCGCCTCCTGGCCGAGCGACAGGTGGCTCGTGCCCTTGACGAGGTTCTGCAGGAACAGGTCGTAGGCGCACTGTTCGGCTTCGCGGATGAGGGTCTGCATGCGATACAGCCGCAGCCGCAGCTCCTGCGTCAGATCCCCTTCGGGTCGCGCCAATGTCGTTGTCATGGTGGTCCTCGACTGCAGAAGGTGCGGACGGGGCGGCGGTAAAATATCGGGAAACTGGTGCGGATTCAATTATTTTCGTATATTGAGCGTGAAAATCACAATTATCCGGTCGAGCTATGCAATACAACCGTCCGCACACTACCGCGGCGTTCGGCATCAACGCCCGCGACTGGGAGCGCGGCATCGACTATGAGCGTCTGCGACGGGAGCGCCTTGCCCGCGCGCAGACCGCCGTGAAGCAGGCCGGACTCGGCGGCGTGATCTGCTTCAACTTCGACAATATCCGATACGTCACCGGCACACATATCGGCGAGTGGGCGCGCGACAAGTTCATGCGCTACACGCTGTGCCCGGCCGAGGGTCCGCCATTCCTGTGGGACCCGGCAGCCCCGTCGAAGCGGATCTGCTCGCCGTGGATCGCCGACAACGTCGCGGCGCCGATCTCGACGATGCAGGGCGCGCTGCGCCCGTCGATGAAGGTGGAAAGCAGCTTTGCCCGACAGATTCACAAGACGCTGGTGCACTACGGTATCGAGCAGCAGCCGATCGGCATCGACATCATGGAACTACCGATGCTGCGCGCGCTCGAGGCCGAGGGCATCGAGGTCGTCGACGGCCAGCAGGCGCTGCTCGATGCACGCGAAGTCAAGACGCCCGATGAGATCGAGCTGCTCAAGCTCGCCGCCGCGATGGTCGATGCGACCTATGCCGACATCATCAAGGCGATCCGGCCGGGAACGCGCGAGAACGAGCTGGTCGCGATTGCGCACGATCGCTTGTTCCGGCTCGGCAGCGAACGGGTCGAGTGCGTGAACTCGGTATCCGGGCCGCGCGGCCGTCCCCACTCGCACACCATGTCGGACCGGATGATCCAGCCGGGTGACATGGTGTTCCTCGACATCATGCACTCCTTCAACGGCTACCGGACCTGCTACTACCGCACCTTCATCTGCGGCGTGCCGAACCGGCACCAGATCGACGCCTACGAGAAGGCGTCAAAGTGGATCAGTGCGTCGATCGACATGATCCGACCCGGCGTGACTCCCGACGAGGTCGCACAGGTGTGGCCCGCTGCGCACGAGTTCGGCTACCGTGACGAGGCCGAGGCGTTTCTGCTCCAGTACGGACACGGAGTCGGACTGTCGCTGTGGGAGCGGCCTATTTTTTCGCGGCGCTACCAGGGGCAGACCGAGCCGCTCAAGGAAGGCATGGTGTTCGCGCTCGAGACCTGGTGCGGCGCCGAGGACGGTTCCGGCGCGGCCCGCATCGAGGAAGAGGTGGTGGTCACGCGCGACGGGTGCCAGATCATCACGAACTTTCCATCCGATCGGCTGTATTCGTGCGGCCTGCCGGGCTGCGATGTCTTCCTCTAGCCCGCCGGGGCGCATCCCGGTCACGCTGCTGACCGGATTCCTCGGCAGCGGCAAGACCACGCTGCTGAACCGCGCCGTCCGGCATCCCTCCCTGGCGCGCACCGTGGTCGTGGTCAACGAGTTCGGCGAGATCGGGCTGGATCATGCGCTGATCGCGGCCAGCAACGATCACATCGTCGTGCTCGAGAATGGCTGCATGTGCTGCACGGTGCGCGGCGACCTGCTCGCGACCCTGGACGCGCTGCATGCCGAGCGCGCTGCTGGTGCGATGCTGCCTTTCGATCGGATCGTCATCGAATCCTCGGGACTTGCCGATCCGACACCGATCCTGCAGGCCTTCCTGTCCGAGCCGACGCTCGAGCGGCACTATCGCCTGGCTCAGACGATCGCGACCTTCGATGCCGTCAACGGCGCCGCTACGCTGGCGCGCCACGAGGAGTCGGTGCGTCAGATTGCGGTGGCCGACCGGATCCTGATCACCAAGCTCGACCTCCCGGCCGCCGGCCCGCTCGCGGACACCGAGGCTGTCCACACCGCCGCGCTGCGCGGGCTCAACAGCGCGGCATCGATCGCGCGCGCGCCGTCCGGCGAGGAGCAGGCCGCGGCGCTGCTGCGCAGTACCGGTCCGGATCCGGCCCACGGCCCGGCGCAGGCGCTCGCGTGGCTCGCGCTTCCTGACCGCCACGCTCACGGCCCCTCACCGGCGGGGCACCTGCAGGATGTCGCGTGCTACTGCTTCATCAAGCACGAGCCGCTCTCGCGCGAGGCTTTGCACCTGCTGCTGTCCTCGCTGGAGAGCAACCTCAGCGGGAACCTGCTGCGCGTCAAGGGTCTGGTGAATGTGGCGGAAGCACCTGGCCGGCCCGCGGTGATCCAGGGCGCACAGCACCTGCTGCACAACCTCAGCTGGCTCGAAGCCTGGCCCGACGATGACCATCGCACGCGGATCGTGTTCATCGCGCAGGGTATCGCGCGCGAGGCTGTGCAGGAGATGATCGAACTGCTCGAGCGCGTGGCCTCGCGCACCGCGCGGGCCCGGCAGCGCGGCGCGGCAGGAGTGGCGGCCGCGCCTGGCGCGGCCGCTGGAACGGTCCTAGGCCGCTGAATCGTTCGGCAGCTGCATCGCCTGGACGATGATCGAGAAGGTCATGCCGTAATGCCCTTCCAGCAGCCTCACGGCCTCGCTGGCGTTGCGCGCGAGGCAGGCCTGAGCGATCGCCCGATGCTCCTCCAGTTCGTTGCGCTCGGGGATCTGGTGCGCGGCGAGCAGCCGGTAGCGTTCTGCTGAATCGAACAGCTGCTCGCAGATGCGCCGCACCCAGCGCGACCCGCAGCCAGATACCAGCGCACTGTGAAAGTCCCGGTGCAGCCGCTCCCACGCGCCATCCGGACTCGCCGGCGCGTCCGCCGGCCGGCTTGCCTTGGACAGGCGATGCAGCGCCAGCACCAGCGACTCCTCCCATGCCACGTCGAAGTTCCGGATCGATTCGGTGATTGCGATGCCATCGATCCAGCAGCGCGCCTGCACCAGCTCGAGCAGCTCACTCTCACTGACCGGCGCCACACGGAAGCCCTTCTGGTCCTCGAGGGATACAAACCCTTCGGACAGCAGCCGGTTCAATGCCTCACGGATCGGGCTGCTGCCGATATTGAAGCGTTGCCGGAGCCCCTCGGCGCGCAGCTTCTCACCGGGGCGCAGCCGGCCGGCGAGCAGGTCCGCCCGCAGCTGCAGGTAGACGGAGGTGCTCAGCGCCTTCGGCTGCCGGACCGTCCCTGCATCGTGGGTCTCGTCGATCGATTCGCCGTTCGCACTCACTGAATCCCTCCTGATTCGAGGCCCATACTAGCCAAATCGTGCTTGCCTGGGGATTCCTTCGGCCAAACGGTCATTTTGCGTATTTTTGGAATCTTTATCGATAATAATGGCGATACCAAGCTTATTGTGGATAATCCGGCTCCAGGGGATCCGACAGGTGCAGCGCTGATGAATCTTGGAATCGTCGGACTCGGCTGGTGGGGCGGCACGCTCATCGACGCAGTCCAGCACAGCGAAAACCTGCGGTTCATCGCAGCCTGCACGCGCTCACGCTCGTCCCACGACCAGGAACTCGCCGCCCGCCATCAGCTGCGCCTGCTCGAGAGCTACGAGGCGCTGCTGGCCGACCCTGCCATCGACGGCGTGGTGCTGGCGACGCCGCCCGCGGTGCATGCCGCGCAGATCGAGGCCGCGGCGCTCGCCGGCAAGCACGTGTTCTGCGAGAAGCCGTTCGTGATGTCCAAGGCCGAGGCCGGGAGGGCGATTGCGGCCGTGCGCGCCGCCGGCGTGACGCTGGCGCTCGGCTACAACCGCCGCTTCCACCCATCGTGGCAGGACCTGAAGCAGCGTATCGCCAGCGGTGAACTCGGCGTCATCTTGCATCTGGAGTGCACGATGTCCGGCCCGAACGGGCTCACGCTCACGCCCGACGCCTGGCGCGCGCAGCCGGAGCAGGCGCCCTGCGGCGGACTGTTTCCGATGGGCGTGCACGCCGTGGACGGCATGATCGACCTGGTGGGCGCAGTGGATCACGTGTACTGCCAGAGCGTCCGGCGTGTCGTGCCCAACGATGCAGACGACACCACCTCGGTGCTGTTGCGGATGAAGCGCGGCATGACGGCCTATCTCGGCACGATGATGGCGAGCGTCGGCACGTTCCGCTTCCAGGTCTACGGATCGCGCGCGATGGCGCTGCTCGGCGGATCGGTGCATGTTGCCGGCCAGTCCTCGAAAGCCCGCCGTGCGGGACTGTTCGGCAGCTACCTGATCCAGCCCCTGCACGGAGAGCCGGTGGCACTCGACGTCCCCGCCTTCGACGTCAACCGCGCAGAGCTCGAAGCCTTTGCCCGCGCCGCGGCCGGCGGCGCGCCGTATCCGATTCCGGAGGCCGAGATGATCCATGGCGTCGCGGTCACCGACGCGATCATCGCCTCGTCCCGATCTGGCGCCGTCGAACCGGTGGCCTGAATGGATCTGGGCAGCTACGGTCATCTGACCTACTCCACGCTGGTGCACCCGGGTGACACGTGGCCCGAGATGTGGCACAGCCTCACGACCTACGTGCCGCGCGTGAAGGCGCGCGTATGCCCGGACCGCCCGTTCGGCGTCTCGCTGCGGCTGTCGGAGGCCGCAACCCGGGTGCTGACCGGTTCGCCGGCCGAGCGTGCCCGGCTGCGCTCGTTCCTCACCGACAATGATCTGTACCTCTACACCGTCAACGCGTTCCCATACGGTCCATTCAAGAACCAGATCGTCAAGGCGCAGGTCTACGAACCGGACTGGCGCAGCGAGGAACGCACGCGTTACACCATGCAGGTCGCGGATATCCTGGCGGAGGTCGGCGCCCCGCACCTGAACCCGTCGATCCAGAGTCCGCCGCTGGGTTTCAAGCCGCGTGTCACGGGCCCCGAGGTCGTGGAGGCCTATGCGGCCAACCTGCGACGCATGGCGGCGCACCTGCACCGCCTGCGCGAGCGCACCGGCCGCACGGTCACGCTCGGGCTCGAGCCGGAGCCCTGCTGCTTCCTCGAGACCACCGCCGAGACGGTCGACTTCTTCACGCGCGTGCTGCGCTCCGGGCCCTCGCTCGAAGCGCTGGGCCGGGAACTCGGCATGAGCAGCGACGGCGCGCGCGAGGTGCTGCACCGTCACGTCGGCACGATCTACGACATCTGTCACCAGGCGGTGGAATTCGAGGACATCACCGCCTCGCTTCAAAGCCTCGTCGACAATCAGGTTCCGGTGTTCAAGCTGCAGGAAGCCGCGGCCGTGCAGGTGCTCGAGGTCACGCCGGATGCGGTAGCCGCGCTGCGCAAGTACACCGGCGGCGTATACCTGACGCAGACCATCCAGCGCCGCGACGGCCGGCTGTCGCGCTTCCTGAATCTCGAAGAGGCGATCGCGGACTTCGAGCGCGATCCCGCAGGGCAACGCGAATGGCGCATCCACTTCCACGTGCCGATCTTTCTCGACGGTCTGGACGCGCATCTTCGGACCACGCGTTTCGCGATCGCCGAGGCGCTCGCGTTCCACAAGGCGCGTCCGATCAGCACCCAGCTCGAGATCGAAACCTATACCTGGGATGTGCTGCCGGCACACCTGAAGTCCGGCGACATCGTCGATTACGTGACGCTCGAGATCGAGTGGGTGCGCAGTGCGCTTGGCTACGGCGCGGCGAAAGGCCCGCCACCGACGGTGCCGATGGGCTGACCGTTCACGCTGATCCGCACGATGCTGCCTTCGTGGCTGCCGTCCCGGATCGGGTGGATGACGACGTCCGCCTTGTCGCCCGCCTTCAGCGAATCACGGGTCCAGCCCTGGCGAATCAGCACGTTAGGACTCAATCCCTGCAGTTCCCACTCGACACTCCCACCGCTCGCGTCCGCCACCACGAGCCGGATCTGACAGTGGGGATTGGTCCACAGGAACCGGCTGACGGTGCCTGCGAGCTCCAGATCCTGCCGGCTGTCGTACATCGAGAATGAATGGTGCGCGGCAACGGACTGCGCGAGCAGCAGCGCTGCGCCGGCGATGAGCACGGTGGTTGCCTGCTTCATGTGCCTGTACGCTCCCCTCCCTTGAGCTTATCGCCCGATCCCCGGTAGTACAATGCTCGTGCTTTGAGTGCGCGCCCTTCCGCGCGCGAGGTCCACACCATGTTCGACGCCTTTCCTTCCCTGTTCTACGTGCTGGTCGTCATCGCGATCATCTTCGCTTATTCGATGGTGCGCACGGTCCCGCAGGCGACCGTCGCCGTCGTCACGGTATTCGGCAAGTACCACCGCGTGATGCGCGAGGGCCTCAACTTCAAGCTTCCCTGGGAAGCGGTCGCGGCGCGCCTGTCGCTGCAGAACCGCGCATTGCAGCTCGAGTTCCAGGCGATCACGCAGGACCAGGCAAACGTGAAGTTCGCCACCATGGTGCTGTATGCGGTGGCAGCCGCGGAGGAGGACGCGATCAAGAAGGCCGTGTTCAGCTTTGCCACCGTACAGGAATTCCAGCTCGCGCTGCAGCGCACGATCGACGGTTCGATCCGGCAGTTCGTCGCGACGACCAAGCAGGCGGATATTCTCGGCATGCGCGCCGAGATCGTCGAGCATACGAAGAAGAACCTGGACGAGGTCGTGCTGGCGTGGGGCTATGTGGTGCGCGACATCCAGATCACCGACATGACCTTCGATCGCGAGATCATCGATTCGATGGCGCGCGTCGTGAGCTCGAAGAACCTGCTGGCGGCCGCGTCCAACGAAGGTGCGGCGCTGCTGGTCAAGCGCACCAAGGACGCGGAGGCCGAAGCGGCTTACAAGACCATCGGCGCGGAGGCGGAGAAAAAGGCCTCGGCACTGCGCGGCGAAGGCCTCGCGCTGTTCCGTCAGAACATCGCGGTTGGCATGAAGGAGGCGGCCGAGAGCCTCAAGGCCGCCGGCGTCGGCGCGGAGTTCCTGCTGTTTCTCGAATATACCGATGCGCTCAAGTACGTCGCCGAACACGCCCAGGGCAAGGTGATCTTCATGGACAGCAGCGGCGCGGCGACCGGCCGCGTACTGCAGGGGCTGCTGTCGCTCGGGGATGCGGCAGCCGTGGCCGCCGCGCCAGGCGCACCAGGCGTGGCGTCCGGCAGCCCTTAGATCCTCAAGGCGACGTCGCCGGCGGCGTCACCGCCTCGCCACATGCAAAGGTGGCGGCATCGTCCGTGCTGCCATGTCCGCTGTATCGTGCGACGGCGGGGTAAGGACACAGCGGTCGCGAGCGCATGGTCTCCCCCGCCTTGTTGCGACTCACCGCGCGCAGCTGCTCAGGGGGCGTGCCGGCCTCGACCCATTTGATCAGGCTGTCGAGCTGACCTTCCGGCTGCGGTCCGTCGCCACCGCCGCAATGCCCCACTCCGGGAGCCATGAACAGCCGGATGAACTTCTGCGCCGCCGCGGCACCGCCTTCATGCTGCTGCACGCGCTGGAAATAATCGATCGTGCCCGCCGGGAACACCAGCTGATCGGCCTCGCCGTGCCACAGGATGGCCTTGCCGCCATGCCGGCGGAACGCCGAGAGATCAGGATCGTCGGTGCCGATCACCGCCCCGTACTCCTGCACCGACTGCTCCCAGAATGCCTCATAGCTCTCAGGCGTCAGCTCCTTCCAGTCCCACCCGGGATTCTGCGTGAGGAAGTAGCGGAACCAGTCGGTCGTGATCGGGAACGGCGTGCCGGATGTCCCGGCCGGATCCGCTCCGCCATTCAGCGCCGCGAGCGGAGCTCCGCGTTCGAGCCCGTACCACAGGAACGAGCCGTCACTGCGCCGCGGTCCCTGCCAGATTCTGCGGATCACGTCCGCATCGGCGGCAGTGAATGCACCGCACTCCCCGGCCGTCGTGCCGATCAGCGCCTTCGGATCGTAATGGCACTGGCGCGGCAGACCAATGATGCCGTCCCTGACGCCATCGAGCTCATCGCAGGCGGCAATGGCCGCGGCGGTCGCCGCGGCCAGCTTGCAGGGAGCCACGACATGGTGGGCCTCCAGCATCACCTGAGGTCCCCACATCTGCGCGACGTGGACGCGGGGCCAGTTCACCACCGGCGCGCCGGAGACGATGCCGTCGTAATCCTCCGGAAAGCGCTGCGCCTCCATCTGTCCCTGCCGGCCGCCCGTGGAGCAGCCATAGAAATACGAGCGCGGCGCCGCGGCGCCGTAGAACGCCGCCGTGACTGCCTTGCCCGTCACGGTCATCTCGTGGATGCCGCGGTAGGCAAAATCACGCACCAGGTTCCAGTTCAATCGGCCATGGCCGTCGAGCGCGAAGCTGCCGTCCAGCGCAGCGGGCTTCCTGCTGTCCGCGGGGCGCTGGATGCCGCCATCGGTCGACGCGACGGCAAATCCCATTGCGACATTGCTCGCGAGCGGATCAGGGCTGCCGACCTGGAAACCGCCGCCGCCGATGCCTTCGAATCTGCCGTTCCACTGCCGCAGCGGCAATCCGATCCAGACCGTAAACCGATCCCCGGTCGCGGGGTAGGACACCGTAGCGGTGACACGGCACCAGTCGGCGGCGCCTGCCGCGCCGGGCACCTGCGCGGCGGCATCGATGCTCGTGTGCGGCAGACTCAAGGTCTGCAGGCTCTCGCAGGTGCGCGCCGGTGCGGCGCCGGCAATCAGCGCCGCAGGTGGCGAGAGCACGCTGGCGTCCTGTGCGCGCGCGGGCCCGGCGATGCAGGCCAGGCAGAACAGCCACGCGGCACCGACGGCCGTGCGCATCATGTACGACTTATCCATGAATACCCCCCCCGAGGTCAGAGTCAGTCCGTGAACGGATCGCGCAGCGCGATGGTCTGGTCCCGGTCCGGTCCGGTCGAGATCAGCTCCAGCGGTACTTCCGCCAGCGCCGCGATGCGCTCCAGATAGCGGCGCGCATTGGCGGGCAGCGCATCCACTGCGCGCAGCCCGACGGTCGATTCCTTCCAGCCCGGCATGTCCTCGTAGACCGGCTCCACCGTCGCGTAGCCGTCGGCGAACAGCGGCGGTTCCACCTGCACCTGCCCGTCGACCCGATAGCCGACGCAGATCCGGATCGTATCGAGACCGTCGAGCACGTCGAGCTTGGTGACGCACAGGCCCGAGACGCTCGAGTGCACGATCGCGCGTCGCAAGGCCACGGCATCGAACCAGCCGCAGCGTCGCCGGCGTCCAGTCACCGAGCCGAACTCGTGACCCACGCGCGACAGGTGCTCGCCATACTCGTCGAACAATTCAGTCGGGAACGGCCCTGCCCCGACGCGCGTCGTATAGGCCTTCACGATACCGAGCACGTGATCGAACAGCCGCGGCCCCACGCCGGTGCCGGTCGCCGCCCCGCCGGCGATCGTGTTCGAAGAGGTCACGAACGGGTAGGTGCCGACATCGATGTCCAGCATCGCGCCCTGCGCGCCTTCGAAGATCACATTGGCCGAGCGCTGCCGCAGCTGCCACAGCGCGTGCGTGACGTCGATCAGCAGCGGCCGCAGTCGCTCGGCAAACTCGAGCTGCTCATCGAGGATGCGCTGGAAATCCTGCGCTGGCTGGCCGAAGTAGCGCTGCAGCACGAAATTGTGGAAGTCCAGCACCTCGCCGAGCCGCGCGGCGAAACGGTCGCGCTGATAGAGGTCGGCGACGCGCAGCGCTCGCCGGGCGACCTTGTCCTCGTAGGCCGGCCCGATGCCGCGCCCGGTGGTGCCGATCGCATTGACCCCGCGCGCCGTCTCGCGCGCGCGATCCAGCGCGACGTGGGAAGGCAGGATCAGTGGACAGGCGGGTGAGATGCGCAGCCGCTCGAGGACCGGTACTCCCTGGCCCATCAGCATCTGCGCCTCCCTGAACAGTGCCTCGAGCGAGAGCACGACGCCGTTGCCGATCAGGCAGCGCACTCCGTCGCGCAGGATTCCGGACGGAATCAGCGACAGGATGGTCTTGACCCCTCCGATCACCAGCGTGTGGCCGGCATTGTGGCCGCCCTGGAAACGCGCGACCGCCTCGGCGCGCTCGGTCAGCAGATCGACGATCTTGCCTTTGCCCTCATCGCCCCACTGGGTACCGATCACGACGACGAAGCGACCCATCAGGAGCGCACCAGGAACAGGATCGCGAGCCCGATCAGCATGCTGAAGAGGCCTCCCAGGCGCAGCTGGCGCTCCTCGAGCGCCGCGAGCTTCGCCAGCAGGCGCTTCATGCCCGGAGGATTGATGAACGGCATGATCCCTTCGATGATGCACACGATCGCAAGGGCAGCCAGCAAGTCGCTCCAGTCGAGCCCCACGATGCGTACTGCCGTGCGCCTAGCGCCCGCTGGCGCTGTGAAGGTACTTGAAGAACTCGCCTTCCGGCGAGAGCACCAGGATGTCGCCGTCGCGGCCGAGCGTGTTCTTGTAGGCCTGCAGGCTGCGATAGAACGCGGCGAACTCCGGATTGCTGCCGTAGGCCTTCGCATAGGCGTTCGCGGCCGCGAGATCGGCGTCCCCGCGCACGCGCTGGGCCTCGCGGGTACCGTCGGCCAGCACCTGCGCACGCCGCCGCTCGGCGTCGGCGCGGATGCGGTCCGCTTCGGCGGCCGACTGGCTGCGCAGCTGCTGCGCCTGCGCGGCCAGCGACTGCTGCATGCGCTGGAACACCGCGCCGCTGAGTTCATCGCTGAGGTCGATGCGCTGCAGCTGCAGGTCCGCGAGCTCCACGCCGAGCCGCTGGGCCGCGCCGGCTACCGCGCCCGAAGCCCGCACCGCCGCGACCAGCTTCATGTCCCCGATCATGGTCGCGAGCGGCTGCTGCGCGATCGCGCTCTTGAGCTGTTCACGCACGATGTCGGCGATCCGCTGCGCCGCCACATCCTCATCGCCTCCAGTCGCCTGGTAGAAGGCGTCCGCGTCGATCAGGCGCCACTTCAGGAAGAAATCGATGCTGATCGACTTCTGGTCCTGCGTCAGGAAACTCTCGCCCGGATAGGCGCGCGTAACGACGCGCCGATCGAAGCGCAGGACCGCATCTACCGGCAGCCGGAAGTGCAGCCCGGGCCCGTATTGCCCTGGCTGAATCTGACCGAAGCGGCTGAGCAGCGCGACCTCGGTCTCATC
Organism: uncultured Steroidobacteraceae bacterium; assembly: GCA_964528845.1. Taxonomy (GTDB): domain Bacteria; phylum Pseudomonadota; class Gammaproteobacteria; order Steroidobacterales; family Steroidobacteraceae; genus FEN-1191. Next base: position 45,578 of record CAZGVE010000016.1, read on the forward strand.
GACGTCGAAGACCGAGCGCCATGCGAGCCCAGCGATCCCGAGCAGCAGCAGCAGGTAGAGCGTGCGCGCGTTCATCAGCGCTCCGGCCGGTCCCGGCTCCGGCCGTCATCGCCCTCGCCACCCGACGCGGCGGACGCGGGCGCGGCGGGAGTGGCGGCTGCGGCTGGCGCGGCCGCCGCCGAAGGTACCGCCGATGGCGGACTGGCGGGTACTGCGCCCGCTGCAGCGCCCGTTGCGGGCGTGGCTGCGGTGCCGGTGGACGGCACTGCGCCTGCGCGCACGGTATCCACGAGCTTGTCGAGCGGCAGGTAAATCATGCTGCCGTTGCCAGCCTTGGAATCGATGAAGATCTTGCGCGAATGCGCGAGGATGCCTTCGATGGTTTCGATGTACATCCGGTTGCGCGTGATCTCGGGCGCTTTGGCATAGGCCTGCGCCAGCGAGGTGAATCGCAGCGCCTCGCCGTCGGCCGCGGCCGTGACCTGCGCGGCATAGACCTGGGCGTCGGTGAGCTGGTGGCTCGCGACGCTCTGCGCGGCGGGAACGATCTGGTTCGCGTAGGCCTGGGCGTCGGCGATGTCGCGCTGCCGCTCTTCGGCAGCCTTCGCCAGGTCGCGCTGCACGGCCACTACGGCATCAGGCAGCTGCATCTCGGAAAGATTCAGGGCCGTCACGGTGATACCGGTGTGAAAGTCATCCATGATCTGCTGGATGCGGGGCCGGGCGGCGGTGCCGATCTGCGCACGGGCGTTGCCGGACAGCAGCACGTCAAGGTTCTGCGCGGCGGCCAGCTCACGGATCACGGTCTCGCTCGCCTGGCGCAGGCTGGTCTGCGGATCGCGCACCTGGAACTGGAACTGGCGTGGATCGGCGATGCGGTACTGCACTGACCAGGCGATGTCGATCAGGTTCTGGTCCGCGGTAATCAGGATGGCCTTGGAGTCCAGCCCGTCGATGTTCTCGACGTTCAGCTTGGTGACCGTCTCGATCGGCCATGGCAGGTGCCAGCCGGCGCCGGGCGGCACGGTGAGCTCGTAGCGCCCGAAGCGCTGCAGCAGTCCGCGCTCGGTAGCACCGATCTGATAGTAGCCACTGGCGAACCACACCACGGCGGCCAGGGCCACGAGCGCCACGGCGGCCGCGTTTGCGCCACGGCCCGGCCGCCAGAGCCGCTGCACGCGCTGCTGCCAGCGGCGCAGCATCTCGTCCAACGACGAGTTCTCCGGCGCATTGCGTTGCGCCGGCCGCTTCTTGTCTTCGCCGGGTTGATTCCAGGCCATAGGGGGCGGGCCGGTGTCAGTAGCGTACGGTCGCGGCCAGTGCTTCGGCCGACGATTCTAGGTAGGGCTTCTCCGCGGCACAAGCAGGAGGGGGCGGCTGCGGCTGCGCCTCCAGCAGCTGCACTCCGGGCACCAGGGCCCACGCGCCGAGCGCGGAGGCAGGCAATTCCACCAGCATTTCGAGGGCGCCGTCCTCCAGCGTGCGCTCATCGCGCACGACGCCCTCGGCGTACAGCTTGGCCCGCAGCGCGCCCGAATCGGCCGGCAGGTGCATCCAGAGCCTCTGAACGTGCAGCTCGAGGCGCTCGGCCACCGCCTCTCGCAACAGGTCGATGCCCACACCCGCAGCCGCCGAGATCCATACCGCCGTCGTGTGGCCCTGCGTATCGCGGTCCGGATGCGCCGCCAGCTCCAGCCGGTCGATCTTGTTGTAGACCCGCAGCTGCGCAATGTCGCCCGCTCCGATCTCGCGCAGCACCGCATCGACCTGATCGATGCGCTCGTCGCGGCGCGGATCGCTCGCATCCACGACGTGCAGCAGCAGCTGTGCGCCGCGGGCTTCCTGCAGCGTCGAGCGAAATGCCGCCACGAGCTCGTGGGGCAGCTCGCGGATGAATCCCACGGTGTCGGCCAGCACGGCGGGCGCGCCACCGGGCAGCTGCAGACGACGCACGGTCGGATCGAGGGTCGCGAACAGCTGGTCGGCGATGTACACGTCGCTGCCCGTCAGGGCGCGGAACAGCGTGGACTTCCCGGCATTCGTGTAACCGACCAGCGCCACCGCCGGGACCGGGATCGCGCTGCGCGCGCTGCGTCCGGTTTCTCGCTGCTGCGTCAGCCGCTTCAGGCGACGGGTGACCGAGCGCATCCGGGCCGCGAGCAGCCGCCGGTCGGTCTCGAGCTGCGTCTCGCCCGGCCCCCCGCGCATTCCTATACCGCCCTTCTGGCGCTCGAGGTGAGTCCAGCCCCGCACCAGCCGGGTCGAGAGGTGCTTGAGCTGCGCCAGTTCAACCTCGAGCTTGCCCTCGAAGCTGCGCGCACGCTGGGCGAAGATTTCCAGGATCAGTCCGCTGCGGTCGAGCACGCGCTTTCCGATCAGGCGTTCCAGGTTGCGCTCCTGGCTCGGGGAGAGCGCGTGGTCCACCAGGATCAGATCGGCGTTCTCCAGCCGCGCGACACTCGCGATCTCCTCGGCCTTGCCGCTGCCGACGAAATAGCGCGAATCCGGCCGCTCGCGCCGGCCGGTCACCGTGGCGACCGGCTGCACGCCCGCCGAGCGGGCCAGCTGCTCGAACTCCTCGAGATCCTCGGGCCGGACTGCTGCCTTCAGTCCGAGGCGCACGAGCACGGCACGTTCACCGGCGCGTGGGCGCTCGAACATGCCTCGGCCTGGTTGCGTGTATCACTCGGCTGTGGCTTCCGCGGGTGCGCCCTCTTCCACCGCAAGGCGTACGGCTCGAGCCGGAACGACGGTCGAGATCGCGTGCTTATAGACCATCTGGCTCACGGTGTTCTTGAGCAGGACCACGAACTGATCGAACGAATCGATCTGGCCCTGAAGCTTGATTCCGTTGACCAGATAGATCGATACCGGTACGTGTTCCTTGCGCAGCGCATTCAGAAAAGGATCCTGTAAAGATTGGCCCTTGGCCATAAATTTCTCCTTATTTTTCAATCGCTTCTGATTTTCTCGGGACGGTCACGATAGACCGCACCGGGCCGGCCATCGCTGGTCGGCCCAAGAGGCGTTCATACCGCTTCATTCTAGCACCTAGCCCGCGGGGAGGTCATGCGCCGCGGGACGCGTGAATACGCCTCGCTAGCTCATCGCTCAGGTCCGCGGTGCCGGCTTCGAGGCGCTCGAGCCTCGTGTCGCGCCGCAACCAGGTGAGCTGGCGCCGGGCGAGTTGTGCGCAGGCCACAACCGCGGCTTCGACCGCCTCCTGGAGGCTGCAAAGGCCTTCGCAATGCTGCCAGAGCTGGCGATATCCCACCGCCCGCATCGCCGGATGGCGGGCGGTCAGGTCGCCACGCGCGTGCAGCGAGCGCACTTCCTCGAGCAGCCCGGCGCGCATCATGGCTTCGAAGCGCTCGGCGAGCTGCGCGCGTAGTCCCTGGCGCGAGGCCGGCCACAATGCAAACCCCAGCCAGCGGAAGGCGCGCCCGGTGTCATGCGCCGCGCGCTGGAACTGCGAGATCGGGACGCCCGTGAGTCGGAACACTTCGAGTGCACGCTGGATGCGCTGCGCATCCTGCGGTGCGATCCGCGCAGCCGCCGCCGCATCGACGGCGGCCAGCTGCGCATGCAGCGCTTCCCAGCCGTGCTCCGCCGCCAGCGCGTCGATCTCGGCGCGTACCCGCGGCGAGGCCGGCGGCAGCGTCGCCAGTCCGTCTCGCAGCGCACGCAGATACAGCATCGTCCCGCCGACCAGCAGCGGCACACGGCCACGGGCGTGGATGGCGTCGATGACGGAGCGCGCTTCGCGCACGAAATCACCCGCGGAGTACGATTCGGACGGATCGCGGATGTCGATCAGGTGATGCGCAACGCGCGCGCGCGACGCGCGATCCGGTTTGGCGGTGCCGATATCGAGCCCGCGGTAGACCTGTGCCGAATCGACCGAAACGATCTCCACCGGCAGCGTCGCCTCGAGCTGCGCCGCCAGCTCCATCGCCAGTGCACTCTTCCCGGCGCCGGTCGGCCCGGTGAGCACGACCAGCAGCGGTGCCGGAAACTCCGGCGGCATCAGCGGCCCCGCAGGAACAGCTGATCGATGTCGCTCAAGGAAAGACGCATCCAGGTCGGTCGGCCGTGGTTGCACTGGCTGGCGCGGTCGGTGCGTTCCATCTGGCGCAATAGCGCATCCATCTCGGCGAGACTCAGAGTCCGCTGCCCCCGCACCGCCGCGCGGCAGGCCACGTTCGCAAGCACGCGCTGCGCGGCGCCGTCGAGGTGGTGCACACCCTCCCCGGTGGCGAGCTCGAGCGCGAGCTGGCGCAGCACTGCCACGACGTCGGTGCCCTCCAGCACGGCCGGCACCCGCGTGACGTCGAGCTGCTGCTCGCCGCGACGCTGCAGCTGGAAGCCCAGGCGCTCGAACTGCGGCAGCTCGGCCAGCAATGCGTCGATCTCATGCTCCGCGGCACGCAGTTTCAGTGGCTCGAGCAGCAGCTGCGAGGCCGGTGCGGCCGCGTCGTATTGCGTCTTGAGCTGCTCGTACAGCACGCGCTCGTGCGCCGCATGGGTGTCGACCAGTATCAGTCCTTCGCTGTCCTGCGCGAGGATGTAGAGCCCGTGAAGTTGGGCGATCGGCACTCCGAGCGGCAAGGCAGCCGTGACGGCCGCCGGCTCGCCCAGTGCCCGCGCGAGCGCGAACTGCGTGGTACGCGAGGGCACCGAGTACAGCTCGAAACCGGACTGCGCCGGCCGGTAGTCGGCCGGCAGCGGCTGCGCTGGCGGCGGCGGCGGCG
>CAZGVE010000016.1:50428-73467 GCA_964528845.1 uncultured Steroidobacteraceae bacterium
GGCGGCGGCGGCGGCGCCACGCTGCTGGCAGGACGGGTTGCGGCAAGTGCGCGCTCGAGCGCATGAAATACCGCGTCATGCACCGCGCGGCTGTCGCGGAAGCGCAGCTCGAGCTTGGTCGGATGGGCATTGACGTCGATCTGGCGCGCGTCGATATCGAGATACAGCACATAGCACGGATGGCGCCCGTGGTAGAGCACGTCCCGGTAGCCGAGCCGCGCCGCGTTGCCGAGTAGCCGATCCCGCACTGCGCGCCCGTTGACGAACCAGTACTGCTGGTCGGGTTGCGCGCGCGCGCCGGTCGGCGCTCCAAGCCATCCGCGCAGGCGCATCGGCCCCAGCTGCTCATCGATACGGATCGCGTCCGCACGCAGTTCGGGCCCCAGGATACGGTCGATCCGCTGCTCCTGGCCCGACAGGTCCTGCGCCGCGTCCACGTCGAGCGCGACGCGTCCGCGATGGCGCAGGCGAAATGCGGCGGCGGGCGCCGCGAGTGCGAGCCGCTCCACCAGTCGCAGGATGTGGCCGAATTCGGTCGGTTCGCTGCGAACGAAGCGGCGGCGCGCGGGCACGTTGTAGAACAGGTCACGCACCTCGACGCTCGTGCCCTGCGGGTGCGCGGCGGGCCGGACGGTCCCGCGCTGGCCGCCCTCGACGACGAGCTCCGCGCCGCGCGCGGCATCGGCGGTGCGCGAGACCACGCGCACGCGCGCGACGGAGCCTATCGACGGCAGCGCCTCGCCGCGAAACCCGAGGGTCGCGATCGCCTCGAGGTCCTCGAGGCTCGCGATCTTGCTGGTCGCATGGCGTTCGAGCGCCAGCGGCAGTTCCGCCTCGGCGAGACCGCAGCCATCGTCGCGCACGCGGATCAGCTCGAGTCCTGCGCGTTCGACATCGATCTCGATGCGCGAGGCACCCGCATCGAGCGCGTTCTCGACCAGTTCCTTGACCACCGACGCCGGCCGCTCGATCACCTCGCCGGCGGCGATCTGATCGATGAGCGTGGCAGGAAGAATCCGGATCGGCATCCCGGTCCCAGGCAGCAGGGAAGCGCGGCAGTGTACACGCCCACGCCGCATGCGACCCACGGGCCGGTGCGACCAGGGCGCGAGGCTAGGGTGTGTTGCGCGCTACCTCGGCCCGAGCGTCGCGCTGGTGGCTGTGCGCGAACTGGCTGCCCTCGGGAGGATTGTCCTGGAAGTAGCGCTCGATGCCGTTGAAAACTGCCCCCGCGAGCTGCTGCTGGTGGGCCGGCGTGCGCAGCAGCCGCTCCTCCTCCGGATTGGATATATAGGCGGTCTCGACCAGCAGCGAGGGGATGTCGGGCGACTTGAGCACGACGAAGGCTGCCTGCTGCACCTCGCGCCTGCGCACCGCGCCGACACCATCGAGCGCACCGAGCACGCGATCGGCAGCCTCGCCGCTGGCGCTGATGCTCGCACTCTGTGACAGGCTCAGCAGCAATGGGCGCAGATCCGGACTCTGATCAGAAAGCGAAATGCCGCCCTTCAGGTCGGCCGCGTTCTCCTGATCGGCGAGCATCCGCGCCGCTTCACTCGATGCACCGCGGTCCGACAGGATATAGACCGAAGCGCCCGAGACCTCGCGATCACGAATCGCATCGGCATGGATCGATACGAACATGTCGGCATGGGCCGCAGCGGCACGCTCCATGCGGTTGCGCAACGGTACGAAGCGATCGCCATCGCGCGTGAGCACCGCGCGCATGCCCGGCACGGCATCGATGCGTGCCGCGAGCGCGCGCGCAATCGCCAGCGTCACGTCCTTCTCGCGCGTCCCCGCCGCCCCCGTGGCGCCCGGATCCATGCCGCCGTGCCCGGCGTCGACGGCAACGATCACCGAGCGTTCGCCGGGCGGCGGCGCATGCGCAGCGGCGTGAATGCGGACCGGTGCCCGAACCGGCGCCACTGCCGCAGCGGGCGTCGGCGTTGCTGCCGGACTCAACGCGGCGGCCGCTGTAGCGGCGGCAGGTGCCGGAGCATCCGCCGCGTCCAGAGCGCCGCGATCGCCAAGTGCGATACGCAGCAGGCAGGCGCCCGGCCCGACGCAGTGCCCAGAGTGAAAAGCCACGGCACGCGACAGTTCGAGCACCACGCGCAACTGACGGGGCTCGGGATAGCCGGTGCGCACTCGCAGCACCATGCTGCCGGCCGGCGGACTCGGGAGCGCCGCAGCGCGGTGCGTATCCGGCAGATCGAGCACGAGCCGCTCTGGCGCGTGCAGGCGGAAAATATGCACGGCAGTCGGCCCGGACAGCGCGAGGGTCAGCAGCGTAACGTGCGGCTGGGCATCCACCGTCAGACGCTCCAGGCGCACCGGCAGCTCGGCGCACGCCAAGGCCGGTCCGAGCAGCCCCGCTGCTGCCCATCCGAAGCAGCAGAAAGCCATCAGTCGGGAACGGAACCGGATACCCACGCTCTGGAGGTCTCCTGGAAGTGCGCGCGCCGCGCGCACGCAATCTAATCCAGAGCACCCGTTATATCAATATTTCAGTGAGATAGACACTTAAGCTCAATTCAATACTGATGTTTCCGGCTGCGCCGCCTGCGCCAGCCACTGCGTCCCGCTGCGCGTGTGCGCGACGGCGCGGCATTCGCGACCGGCGCCCAGGACCGTCAGCTGCAGCGCCAGATCCGGCGGCGGCAATGCTTCGCCCGCGTGCTCCGGCCATTCGATGAGCACCAGATGGCGATCGGCAAAATAATCACGCAATCCGAGTACCTCGATATCCTGCGCTCCGCGGAGCCGGTAGCAATCGACATGCACCGCGAGCCCCTGGATCAGCGGATAGAGCTCGAGCAGCGCGTAGCTGGGACTGCGTACCGGCTCCCGGACCCCGAGACCGCGCAGCAGCGCCGCCACGAGCGTGGTCTTGCCGGTACCGAGCTGTCCGGACAGATAAGCCAGCCGCGGGCCCGGCGCGTCCCAGGGGCAGGCACCGCCCAGCACCGCGCCGAGACGCTCCGTCGCGTCCGGATCCGGAAGGTGCCACTGCAGGGACGTGGGGTCTTGCGCCATCGGCATCGAGCCCTAGCGATTGACCCAGCGCGTGAGCCCTTCGGCCACTTCGAGCGCGAGCACTCCGCGCGCACGATCACGCGCCAGCTCGTCCCCGGCGAGGGCGTGCGCGAGCACTGCGGCGCGCGCGGCCAGCCACACCGAACCGCACTGCGCGATGACACCGGCGATCGCGCCTGTCAGCACGTCGCCCATCCCCGCGGCGGCCATCGCCGGATTGCCTCGCTCGCAGATCGCAGGCACGTGAGTGCCGCAGGCGATCAGGGTACCTGCCCCCTTGAGCACGATCGCGGCCTGCGGATGCCTGGCGCTGAGCGCGTACAGCGCCGCCAGCCGGTCGGCCTGCACGGTCTGCGGGTCCGTCTGGAGCAAGCGCGCAGCTTCCCCCGGATGGGGCGTCAGCACCGAGCGCGCTGGCGCGCTGCGCTCCATGCCTGCCAGCAGATTGAGGGCATCGGCATCGATCACGAGCGGCTTGCCACACTCGAGCGCCTGCAGGCACAGGCTTCTCGACCAGGACGAGCGACCGAGCCCGGGCCCCACCGCCACGACATCCGCGGCCGTCAGCAACTCTCCGAGTGCGGTTTCATTCCCGATCCCATGGACCATCAGCTCCGGCCGACCGCTGGCGATGGCGAGCAGGTTCTCGGGCGCCGTCGCCACCGTCACCAGCCCCGCACCGACCCGCAGGCAGGCTTCGCCCGCCAGGCGCACCGCGCCCGGCATGCCAGGCCCACCGCCGATGATCAGCACGCGACCGAAATCTCCCTTGTTCGCCTCGCGGCGTCGCGGCGGCAGCGCCTGCGTGATATCCGCCTCTCCGAGGCGTTCGAGCAGCGGACGGAAGCGCGGCTCGTCAGGGGGCGACACTTCCAGATCGTCGAATACGAGGCGTCCTGCGAGTTCAGGCCCGGCACCGAGGAACAGTCCGGTCTTCAGTGCGACGAAGCTGATCGTGCAGTCCGCCTGTACGGCCGCGCCCATGACAGCCCCGGTGTCGGCATTGAGCCCGGAGGGCACATCGAGCGCGAGCACCGGCAAGGCCAGCGCGTTGATCGCGTGAATCGCCTCTGCCAGCGCGGGCCGCACCGCGGCATTGAGCCCGGTGCCCAGCAGCGCGTCGACGATCACCTCGGAGTTGGCGAGCCGGTCGGCCTCGAACGGGCTCACGTGACCGCCGCTGGCACGGAATTCCTGCCAGGCCCGGCGTGCATCCCCGGCCAGGGACTCAGGCGGCACGGCGGCCAGCACGGTCACCGTGAGACCGGCGGCCTGCGCGAAGCGCGCCAGCACATACCCGTCACCGCCGTTGTTGCCCCCTCCGGTCACGATGGTGAGTCTGAGCGCCGTCGGCCAGCGGCTGCGCAGCGTGCGCAGTGCCGCCTCGGCCGCGCGCCGCATCAGCGTATAGCCCTCGGTACCCTGGGCGATGTACCAGGCATCCAGCGCGCGCACCTGGGCCACCGAATAGAGCAGACTGGCAGCGGACATCAGGGGATTATACTGGCGGCCGCGCCGCGCCCATGCCCGATCAACACCACCCCGCAGCCGATCCACCCAGCGACGCGCAGCGCGCGCTGCGTAGCGCCATCGATGCCGCGGCGCGCGAGCTGGGATTCGATGCCATCGGCGTCAGCGGCGTCGAACTGGAACCCGATGAGCGCCACCTCGAGACCTGGCTCGAGCTCGGCCGGCACGGCGAGATGCACTACATGGCGCGCCACGGGCGCAAGCGCAGCCGGCCTGCGCTGCTGCTGCCGGGAACCCTGCGCGTCATCGCAGCGCGCATGAACTACCGGGCCGCCGATGCGCTGCCGGCCGAGCCCGTGCTCGCCGACTCTCAAGCCGCGTACGTGTCGCGCTACGCGCTCGGCCGGGACTACCACAAACTGATGCGCGCCTCGCTGCGTGCACTCGCACGCTCGATCGCACGGCTCGCCGGACCCCATGGCCATCGCGTGTTCGTCGACAGCGCCCCCGTGCTCGAGAAGGCACTGGCACGCAATGCCGGCCTCGGCTGGATCGGCAAGCACACCAACCTGATCGCGCGGGATGCCGGCTCGTGGTTCTTCCTCGGGGAGATCTACACCGACCTGCCACTGCCTGCCGACGCCCCAGCCAGCGAGCATTGCGGTACCTGCAGTGCGTGCCTGCCGGCCTGTCCGACCGGAGCGATCGTGGCGCCATACCAGCTCGATGCGCGGCGCTGCATTTCCTATCTGACCATCGAGCTTGCCGGCGCGATCCCGGAACCACTGCGACCGGCCATCGGCAATCGCATCTACGGCTGCGACGACTGCCAGCTGGTCTGCCCGTGGAACAAGTTCGCACGCGCTGCCGCCCATCCGGACTTCCGCGTCCGTCACGGGCTGGACGCGCCACGCCTCACGACGCTGTTTGGCTGGAGTGCGGCGCAGTTCGTCGAGCGGATGCGCGGCTCGGCCATCCATCGCGTCGGCCACGAGCGCTGGCTGCGCAACATTGCGGTGGCGCTCGGCAATGCTGCCACCTCGGGGGCCGTGCTGTCGGCGTTGCACGCGCGCGCCGGCGACCCCTCGCCGCTGGTGCGCGAGCACGTGCATTGGGCCTTGGCGCAGCATCGCGCTCGCGCCTGAGCCACAGGCCGCGGCTCCGGCGGGCCCGGCGGGCCCGGCGGGCGTGCTTCAGCCTGCGCTGCGGCGCGCGCGCATATTGTCGATCAGCCGGGCCCGCCCGAGCCGCGCCGCCGTCAGCACGATCAGCTCCTGGTGTCCGCCGCCGGGCACGGCCAGGTCCGCGGCAGCACGCACGCTGAAGTAGTCGACCCGCATTCCGGCGTGCTCGAGTGCCGCGCGGCCAGCTTGCTCGAGCAGCGCGAAGTCGCCTGCTCCGGCATCGATCGCCTGCACCGCCTCGCGCAGCGCCTGATGTATCGCGGGGGCGCGCGCACGCTCCTCCTCGCTCAGGTAGCGGTTGCGCGAACTGAGCGCCAGCCCGTCACCGGCGCGCACCGTCGGGGCGGCGATGACCTCGAGCGGCAGCGCCAGATCCAGGGCCATGCGGCGCACGATCATGAACTGCTGGTAGTCCTTCTCGCCGAACACGGCGACTTCCGCCCCCACGATGCCGAACAGCCGCGCGACGACGGTTGCGACCCCATCGAAGTGCCCGGGGCGGAACGCGCCGCAGAGGATTTCGGACAGGCCGCGCACGCTGACCAGCGTGGCCTGCGTGCCGCCATCGGGGTAGATCTCCTCGACGCTCGGTGCAAACAGCAGATCACAGCGGCCCTCGACCAGCAGCCGTGCGTCCTCCACCGGCGTGCGCGGATAGCGCGCGAAGTCCTCGTTGGGCCCGAACTGCAGCGGGTTGACGAATACGCTGGCCACGACGCGATCGGCGCGGTGGCGGGCTGCGGCCAGCAGGCTCATGTGTCCTGCATGCAGATTGCCCATCGTCGGCACGAACCCGACACGCAGCCCGGCCTCGTGCCAGGCACGAACGCGCGCGCGCACTGCGGAGATCGTAGTGACTGTCTCCATCTGCGTTCGGCTCAGAAACTGTGTTCGGCGCCCGGATACTCGCCCGACTTGACGGCACGGACATACGCGGCCACCGCATCCTGGTTGGTCGCACCACCGGCCATGAAGTTGCGCACGAAGCGCGGCTTGCGTCCGGACGTGATGTCGAGGATGTCGTACAGCACCAGGATCTGGCCGTCGGTGTCCGGTCCCGCGCCGATACCGATCACGGGTACCTGCACTGCCTGCGTGATGGTGCGTCCGAGCTCTGCCGGGATGCATTCGAGCAGCAGCAGATCCGCGCCGGCGGCCTCGAGCGCCAGCGCGTCCTCGAGCATGCGCTGCGCCGCCGCCGCTTCGCGTCCCTGAACCCGGAAGCCGCCGGTCTTGTGCACGGACTGCGGCTTGAGCCCGAGGTGCGCGCACACCGCGATATCGTGATGCGCCAGGAAGGACACGATCTCGGTCTGCCCCTGCCCGCTCTCGAGCTTGATCACGCTCGCGCCCCCTTCCTGCATCATCCGCACCGCGTTGGCGAGCGCGCGCTCGCTCGACGGATAGCTCATGAACGGCAGGTCGGCCATCAGCAGCGGCCGATGCAGGCCCCGGGCGACGGCGGCGCAGTGATAGACCATCTGGTCCATCGTGACCGGGACCGTGGTGTCATGACCCTGGATCACCATGCCGACCGAATCCCCGGCGAGCGCAATATCGACGTCGGCCTGATCGAGCACCGCGGCGAAGCTCGCATCGTAGGCGGTCAGACAGGCGATCTTCTCGCCCTGCTCCTTCATGCGCGCGAGCGTCGAGAGGGTCACCGGCGCGCGTTCGGAATTGCGTTGCTGAAGATGGGTATACATGGCGAGAGGATGAAGCAGGCGCCGGCGACACGCAACCGCGCCACGCTAGAGCGCGGCGTGGCGCAGCGGATTGTAGTACAGCCGGCCGCGGCGCATCCGCCGTATCGCCGCGAGCAGCTCCTCGAAATCGACGTCGCTGTGCAGCGGATCGATCGCCGCGGCATTGACGATCAGCAGCGGTCCGGCTTCATACGCATGGAAGAAACGCGCATAGGCTTCGTTGAGCCGCTCGAGGTAGGCCCGATCGATGAACTGCTCGTGCTGGATGCCGCGGCGACCGATACGGCCCAGCAGCACGTCCACCGGCGCCTGCAGGTACAGCACGAGATCGGGGACCGGCGCGTCGATGGCGAGACTGCGGTGCACCTGCTCGTACAGGCGGTATTCCTCCTCATCGAGCGTGGTGCGCGCGAACAGCTGGTCCTTGTCGATCAGGTAGTCCGCGATCCGCAGCCGCGCGAACAGGTCCTGCTGCTTGAGGGCCGCCAGCTGCTGGGCGCGCTGGAACAGGAAATAGAGCTGCGCCGGCAGCGCCGCGGCCCGCGGATTGCGATAGAAGCGCTCGAGAAACGGATTATCCGCGGCCTGCTCGAGCACCAGCTCGGCGCCGAGTTTCTCGGCCAGTCGTGTGGCCAGCGTCGTCTTGCCGACGCCGATCGGGCCTTCCACGACAATGAACCGTTGCGGCAGCTCTTCAGGCATTGCACCGATCCTGCGCGCCGTCCAGCAGCCACAGGCCGTCGCGGCCGACGCGCGCGGCCAGATCCGCGATCCGGCCTTCCCCGGGCAGCGTCAGCTCCGGGGCCAGCTCCGCCAGTGGAAAGAGCACGAAATTGCGCACCATCAGACCCGCATGCGGCAACGTGAGCCCGGGCTCCTGCACTCGCAGCTGTGAGAACAGCAGCAGGTCGAGATCGATGCGCCGTGGCGCCCAGCGCACGCGCTCCGGCGCGCGGCCGAGCCGGAGCTCGAGCGCGCGTAGCGCATCAAAGAACGGATGCACGTCCAGCTGCGTGACCAGTCCGGCGGCCGCGTTCACGTAGTCAGGCTGTGCGAGCCCACCTAAGGGGCGCGAGCCGTACAGCGAGGACCTGCGGTACAGGCGCGTGTCGGGCAGCTCGGACAGTGCCGCGAGCGCATGGCTGACCTGGCGGGCAGGGTCGTCCAGATTGCTGCCGACGCCGACGTAGGCCGGATGCCAGGGCATTCACGCGGTACCACGAAAGCGGCGGCGACGGCGGCGGGTGCGGCGCCGGGGCGCACCGTCGGCCTCGCTGCCGGCTTCTGCGGTGCCATCGGCTGTATCGCCATCCCCATCGCCACCGCTGGAGGACGTGGCAGCAGGCATCGGGCGCGTGCGCGGCAGCCGGTCGAGCATCGCCTCGCGCTCTTCCGGCCGCAGGTCCTGCAGTTGCGTCCACCAGGCCGCGATCTCCCGCGGCGCCAGTCCGAGCTCGGCGCGCAACAGCAGCAGATCGAATCCCGAGCGGAAGCGCGGTTGCTCGAGCAACCGCAGTGCCCGCTTGCCGCGCGGCTGCTCCAGGCGCGGCTGCAGCGCATACATCTCGCGCACGCCGAGCGCGACCCGCCGCGGAATGGTCACGCGCGCAGAGGCGTCGCGCAGTGCGCGATCGCAGGCATCGACAATGGCGCCGACTTCGTGCCAGCGGTGCGGTGGCAGCGACTCGATCGCGCGCGCGATCGGTCCATACAGCAGCAGTGCAAACAGGAACGTGGGTGTGACGGGCTTGTCGGCTGCAACCCGCGCATCGGTATTGCGCAGGCCCTGGACCAGCAGCTGCTCGACCAGGCCGCCGCCATGCGCCGCGAGGTACTGCTCGATCGCCGGAAACAGCACGCCGAGCAATGCCCTGCGGCGCAGCACCGTAAGGCTGCGCTCGCCATGGCCGGTCAGGAACAGCTTGAGGGTCTCATCGAACAGCCGGGCTGCGGGCACCTGCTGCAGCAGGGTGCGCAGCCGTTCGATCGGCGCCGCGCTCGCGGCTTCGATCGTGAATCCCAGCTTGGCCTCGAAGCGAGCGGCACGCAGCATGCGCACCGGATCCTCGCGGTATCGGGTCTCGGGATCCCCGATCAGCCGCAGCTGGCGCGCGGCAATGTCTTCCGCGCCCCCGACATAGTCCCAGAGTGAGAAATCCGCGATGTTGTAGTACAGCGCGTTGGCCGTGAAATCGCGTCGCCACACGTCTTCGTCGATGCTGCCATAGACGTTGTCGCGCAGCACCCGACCATGCGCGTCGAGCACGCGATCATGCCGTGCACCGTCCGCGACCGGCTCGGCTTCCGGTTCAGGCTCGATGCCTGGAGCGCTCTCATCGTCGAGGTCCGGGACCTCCAGATCCTCCGCGTCGAGCTCGGCGACCGGTTCCTCGGACGGGGACGGGGCGCTGGCGGCGCGAAAGGTCGCGACCTCGATCACTTCGCGGCCGAATACCACGTGCGCGAGGCGGAAGCGCCGACCGACCAGCCGGCAGTTGCGGAACAGCTTGCGCACTTCCTCCGGCAGCGCGTCGGTCGCGACGTCGTAGTCTTTCGGGTGTCGCCCGATCATGACATCGCGCACGCAGCCACCCACCAGGAACGCCTGGAACCCGGCTTCCTTGAGTCGATAGAGCACGCGCAACGCGTTCGGGGAGATGTTCGAGCGGGAGACGGCATGGTCGGCGCGCGGGATGATGCGCGGCGCGGCTCCAGGCCCTGTAACCGGGGGGAGATCGTTCAAATCCTGATCCAGCTTGAGCTATCGGAAGGGGCGCCTATAATACCGCGCCTTTCACAGCCTCCCTCTGTTACCGCTCCCTTCGTCTAGAGGCCTAGGACACGGCCCTCTCAAGGCCGGTACGCGGGTTCGAATCCCGCAGGGAGCGCCATTAAATCAATCACTTGCCCACGAACGGATCGATCAATTGGACTCTCAACGCCCGGCAGCGGGGTTCCAATCCGGTCCGAAACCTCCCGCAACGAATCTGCGATAACTTCCGGCCGTGTCGGTAACGTAAATGCCCGGCTTGGCGGCCACGCCGTTGTCGTAGCACATGCGAAACAGCAGCACCTGGCTGCCATCCGGCGAGCCCTTCGGGACGCCCTCGACGCAATCCGGCTCCGACGGCAGAGATAAATCTGTTCCCGCATTGCCGGCGGCTCCGGGATTGCTGGAATAGGCATAGAGCTTGCGCTCCGTCACCATGGACGAGGACGGCAGGCCCGCTGGAGTCGTGGCCAGTCCTCGGGAACTGAAGATCATCGTACCGTCGCTCGACCAGCCCGGGTCGGCATCGCCCACCGCTTCCTTCCCCGCCGGAGTGCAGCTCGGACCGCCGTCGGTCAGCTGAGTTCGCTGCGAGCCATCGGGGCGGATCTTGTCGATGCGGGAATTGCAGAAGCTGCCGTCCGCCGTTTGCCCAACGACGATGAGGATCCAGTCTTCGCGCGACCAGGCGATGTCGCCCCAGACCCAGTCATCGGTCGCGCCGCTCGCGCTCCCTACAGTCTGCGGGTTCGACCCGTCTGCATTGATGGTCACGATCGTCGTGGGCTGCGAGGTGATGCTACCCAGCCGCGCCGCCTGGAGATAGGCGATGCGGCTGCCATCGGGCGACCACGTGCCGTAGCCGTTGTTGCCGCCGCTCGTCACGAGCGTCTCCTGCCGACTGGCCAGGTCTAGGACAGCGACCTCGGTGATGGCCTCGGGTGAGCTGAAGCCACCGACGAGGAACTTCGTGTAGAGCACCTTGGTACCGTCTGGTGAAAAGTGGGGCAGGAATTTCTGCTTGCCGTCGCTGGTGAGCTGCTCGAATCCGGTGCCGTCCAGATTCATCAGCGCCACTTCGTAGTCGATGTTCGGCCCCACCGGATCGCCGGTGCCGTCGGGTGCCCACATGAATACCATCTGCTGGGTCGGTGCAACGGCGGGGACGCCTTTGTTAGCGGCGGCGTCGTGGTTGGCTTCGGTGTCGCCTGCGCAGCCAGTCGCGAGCACGGCGAGCACGGCGGCGAGCAGGGCAATCCTGCGTTGAGTGGTCATAGCCCCTTAGTGGTACGAGGTTGCCGGGCATATGACGCGCGTGCCTCACAGCTTATGCAGCCGATCCTGCAGCGTGTTCAGATAAATCCGGTCTTCATGCACATCCCCGTGGCCGACGTTCGGCAGCAGCACCAGCTGCGCGTGCCGGGCACTGCGGCTGAGTATCTGGGACTGCTGCCAGGGAATCACGGCGTCGTTAAGACCGTGGAAGATCAACGTCGGTCCCTTTACCAGGCCCATGAAGCGCTCGGACACGAGCGGGAAGCGCAGGATCGCGTCCGGCACCCAGGGATAATGGTAGTTCATCACCGCGGTCATGCTGGAGTACGGCGAGACCAGTACCAGCAGATCCGGTTGAACGTTCGCGGCCAGCTGGACCGCGAGCCCCGTCCCGAGTGAGCGTCCAATGATCACGGTCTTCAGCCCGGCATACTCGGGTGCGATGCGATTCCAAGCCGCCAGCACGTCAGCGTGCAGCTGCGCTTCGCTCTGGATCCGTCCGGTGCTCTTGCCGAAACCTCGGTAGTCGAGCATGTAGAGATCGAAGCCCGAGTCACGCCAGAACTCCGGCTGGATGAACCAGGTCGCCACATTGCCGACGTTGCCATGCAGAAAGAAGATGAGCCCCTTGGTGCGCCGAAGCCCGTCGACGGACGGCTGGCGGAAGTGGATCGCGTGCAGGCGCGCGCCGGAAACCTCGAACCAGTCTTCCGTGACACCCGGGCCAGCGATGGCTGCGCTCGCCCCTAGAGGAGTCGGCTCGAACAGCATCCGGTCCTGGCCCCACCACAGGGCAGCGACGAGCACCGCCCACAGAACCAGCAGGCTCAGCGTCGCGATCACGGCGGCGCGCACCAGCGGCGCCGCCCATCCACGGGCACTCATGTGATTGCTGCGGTGCTGCGGTCGGTCCGCCAGCTAGCTCTAGCCGGCGCCAGCGCGGAGCATCGCGCGTATGGCCTCGGGGGCCGGGTACTCGCCGCGGACCAGAACCAGGGTGCCGCCGTCGGTGGTGATCTGCTCGTGCCACGACCCGGCGGCCGCGACGTGCATGTCCCCGGCCGACAGCCGGTGACTGCCGATTCGGCACTCGCCCTCCAGCACGATGAACTCCTCCTGCTGGCTGTGTTGATGCCGCGGGATCGTACCGCCGGCGGCGACACGCAGCAGACTGGTCTGATTGCCGGCGGCCGCGTCGCAACGCAGTACCTTGAACTGCACCTTGGAGCTCAGCGGTATCCACGGGGCATCGCCCGCGCGTGTGGTCGCGGTACCGGCCGCCGACTGATCACGCGCCCGATTCAACACCTGCCGCCGCAGGTCGGTCCGCTGCTGTGCACGCAACTCCACGGGCTGCAGCGCGAGCGCCACGCGCTCGAACAGCGGCACGTCGGTCGGCACCGCATCTGGATCCTGATCCGGATCCGCCGGCACGTCGGTCGGATCACGGTTCATATCGACTCCAGGCGGTCGCGCAATTCCTGCAGCGCGCGTCGAATGTGGCTCTTCACCGTGCCCAAGGGCAGACCGGTTGCCGCGGCAATTTCCGGGTGGGACAGACCCTGCAGGAAGGCCAGTGACACCAGCCGGCGACGTTGCGGACTGAGGGCACTCAGCGCCGCATGCACCAGGCTCTGCCGTTGGGTAAGGCCAAGCAGGTCTTCGGGTCCATGGCTCTCATCCGCAATCTGCGCCAGATCGATGTTGCCGTCGCCCGCTTCTGGCATGCGTCGCCGGCGCAGCAGATCGAGTGCGCGACTGCGGCAGAGCATGCATAGCCAGCCGAGGACTTCGCCGCGCTGCGGATCGTATCGCCCGGCATTGGCCCAGGCAAAGGCATAGGTCGCACAGGCGACTTCCTCGGCATCGCATTCGTCGCGCAGGATGGCCTTCGCCACCGCGAACACTCTGCCGATCGTCGAGTCGTAGAGTTCCTCGAGTGCGCGCTCGTCGCCGCGACGCATCTGCGCGAGCAGGACAGGCAGGCGATCGACCGCGATGGGTCCCGTCGAACCGTCCTGGTTGGCCCATGAATCCACGCTGATATCCCTACGCGCATCGGGGCCCCGCTGCGGGAATCGCACGCTCCCTGCGGCCCTCGAAGCTGATGCTAGCGCAGCGGCCAGGGGTGGTGCCACGGTCATGGTGCCTCCGAATCGAACCGACGCTCAACGGCGTCCGAGAGCTTGGGCGACCGCCAGCGTGTCGAAGTGGTCGCGCAGCTCCAACACCTGGCCGGCTCGCAGCTTCCATCGATGCGCCCACGAGGATTGGAACTGGCCCGGGCCTGCGCGGTTGCGGCCGGCATACTGCCCATCGACCCAGACCCACTCCCCCTCCTGCACATAGTTCTGCGGGGTGAAGTCCGTGATCTCCAGCGTCGCGCCTAGCGTCGCGAAAAAGGCACCGACTGCGGCCTTTCCGTGGTGGGCGCCGGCATAGGGCAAGGCCGGTGCACCCGGAATGAGCCAGGTCGTGCCTTCGGCACATACCTCGAGAATGGCCTCGACCCTGCCCTGCTGGAAATCGCTGTACAGCTTGCGGATGATCCCGGCATTCGTGGACATCGCCTCCTCCTGGAGTCCTGACACCTCCCTATACGGGAGGGCCCGGCGGGCGGATGCACCATCGCGCATCCGGCAGCGTCTTTGCCACGTACAGGGTGAACATGAACGGCAACATGATGCAGCAGCCGCTGCTGATCTCCTCGCTGCTCGAGCACGCCGAGCGGCACCATGGCGAGCAGCTGGTGGTGTCCCGGCGCGTCGAAGGCGACGTGCACCGTCTGAGCTACCGGGAACTGGCGGCCCGCGCCCGCCGACTCGCCAAGGCGCTTGCCACGCTCGGCATACAGAACGGCACGCGTGTCGCGACGCTGGCGTGGAACGGCCACCGCCACCTGGAGCTGTACTACGCGGTCTCCGGATCCGGGGCCGTACTGCACACGCTCAATCCGCGGCTGCACCCCGAGCAGCTGCGCTACATCGCCGACCACGCCCAGGACCAGGTGCTGTTCTTCGACTTGAGCTTCCTGCCGCTGGTGCAGGCCATGACCAGCACGCCGGGGACAATCCGCCAGTTCGTGCTGATGACGGACCGCGCGCACATGCCGGACGCGGCTGAGCTTCCAGGGCTGCTGTGCTACGAGGAGCTGCTCGACGGGCAGGACGACCACTATCGCTGGCCGCAATTCGACGAGCACAGCGCCTCATCCCTGTGCTACACGTCGGGCACTACCGGCAACCCCAAGGGCGTGCTGTACAGCCATCGCTCGACGCTGCTGCATACCTTTGCCGCAGCGCTCCCGGATGCGCTGAACGTGTCGGCCCGCGACGTCGTGCTGCCGGCGGTGCCCATGTTCCACGTCAATGCCTGGGGCCTGCCATACATCGCCTGCATGGTGGGCGCCAGACTGGTCCTGCCCGGACCACGGCTCGACGGTAGCTCGCTATACGAACTGATGGAGAGCGAGGCAGTCACGCTGACCGCCGGCGTGCCCACCATCTGGCAGGGGCTGCTCGCGTTCCTCGGCGAGAGCGGCCGCAGATTCAGCACGCTCACCCGCACCATCATCGGTGGCTCAGCCTGCTCCCCGGCGCTGATGCACACGATTCAGGAGCAGTTCGGCGTCAACGTTGTACATGCCTGGGGAATGACGGAGACGAGTCCGGTCGGCACGGTATGCGGCCTGAAGCCGCAACATCAGGTACTGGAAAGTGCGCAACGCCATGCCGTGCAGGCGAAGCAGGGTCGAGCGATCTGCGGCGTGGACATGAAGATCGTCGATGAGGACGGGCGCGAACTGCCGTGGGATGGCAGCGCAACCGGTGAGTTGATGGTGCGTGGACACTGGATCGTCGAGCGCTACCTGCACGGCGAGCAGGGCAGCCCGCTCGTGGATGGCTGGTTTCCGACGGGCGACGTCGCCAGCATTGACGCCGACGGCTACCTGCAGATCACCGACCGGCGCAAGGATGTCATCAAGAGCGGGGGCGAGTGGATCGGTTCCATCGAGCTCGAGAATATCGCACTGGCGCATCCTGCCGTCGCGATGGCAGCCTGCATTGCCGCCCGGCACCCGAAATGGGACGAACGGCCGCTGCTGGTCGTGGTCCGGAAGCCAGGCGCGGAGCTCACGCGCGAGGAACTGATCGCGTTCTACGCCGGGCGCGTCCCGCGATGGTGGATACCGGACGACGTCGCTTTCGTCGACGCGCTACCGCTCGGCGCTACGGGCAAGGTGCTGAAGGCGAAACTGCGGGAGCAGTTCCGCGAACATGTGCTGCCGGCTCGATGAGACGGCAACCCGCGTATCGATCACTGGTAGGGAAAGGTGCTGCTGCGGGTGAACGTCCAATTCCAGTCGTACGTGTCGTTCGTTCCCGGCGTCACACTGTGGTACGAGTCGCTCAACGCATTGGGTGTGCCGCCGCTGGAGCGATAGATGACTGGATAGTGCGTGCCATCCGAGGTTTCCAGCCAGTCGGCGTACAGTCCCGCAGTGACGGGCGGAAACGAGTAAGGCGGCAGCGTGCAGGTGTAGTTATCCGGGAACGTGACCGGTCCGCCAAAATAGGTATCGGTCTGCTGGCCTTGAGCGTCGTAGACCGGAATGGCCTTTAGACCCAACTGCAGCTTCGCACTCGCCGTCACGCCGGTGGCCGGAAAGCTCCCGCTCGAACTGCCGCTGCAGCCGAGTGAGGCGATGCTCCCGGTATGAGTCCAGGCCACGGAGCCCCCCGTCAGCGTGTACAGCTGGGTATTCACCGTATCGTCCCAGCTGTCGGTCTGCAGCGTCCACGTGACGCCGGTGGCCGTCGCCGTCTCGATGACGTCTTCAAAAGCCGAGTGCTGGAACCTGAAGTTCACGGTGCCGGTCCAGTTCGAGCAGCCCAGCGCTGACACCTGCAGCTTAGTGGCGATCGCGGCACCGGCACCGGTATCGCTGACCGAGGCATTACGGTCCTCGAAATTCGAATGACTGATCACGATGACCAGCTCATCGACGTTTTCCTGCGGTTTGTCGCGGCACAGTGTCTTATGATCATAGCCAGTCCAGTCGACCGCCGGCTGCCAGCCGCCGCTGTGCAGCTTGATGATGGCCTGCACCTTCACGAACCCCGAGGCATTGTTCTGGTAGTAAGGCTGTACCAGCCGCACGCGCCGGATCGTGGAGTCGTGCGTGAAATCGAAGTGCCAGTACTTCGCCGCGAGGTGATTGATCAGGTGCGGCAGCGGATACACCGCGGCGACGCTGCCCTTGAGGTCGACTGCGATCGGGGAGGCGCCAGAACTCTCGCGCACCATGTCCTTCAGGCAATCCCAGCGGGCGTAGTAGGCGTAGGGCGTGCCGCCGCAGCCCTGCTGCTGGCGGTTCCAGTTGTAGAGCGCAAAGTCGTGGAACTTGCTGTCGAGATCGCCGATCACGAAGTCGAGGGCGTGCAGAAGATCGAAGCTCGTATACGCGTTCCACACCAGTGGGACCTTGTTGGTATTGGCATTGGGCTGTGAGCTGGCATCGCCACGCGTCATGTACAGGAACAGCAGGTACGAGCCGTACTCGTGCAGGTTACCGAGCGTCTCCAGTGGCAGTTCCGGCACTTTGAGAAAACTTCGGGCATAGTCCTGCTCGCCGCCCGAGTTCTTCGGCGGATACACGAAGTGCATCGCCCAGGTCGCGGACACCTCCTGCAGCCACGACCAGTCATTGGTCGCACAAGAATCAGATGTGGCAACGCCGTCGAGAATCGCGTGGGTAATCTCATGGGCGGCGGTGGCGAACGGGTTGGCCAGGCCGTGTGCGAGATACACGATCGGATTCGCCGTCGGCCCGCAAGCCTCGTTGAAGGTGACGCCGAGCGCATCGGCGCCGGCTGCCAGCGTCACGCTCGCCCCGGCCTGCAGGTACACGTGCAGCAGGCCGTCGGCTCCGACCGGCGGATTGCCGAGCAGTGCCGTCAGAGTGGGCCAGATCTTGGTGTCGATCTCGAAGGCGAGGCCCTGCGCTTCGCCGAGCAGATCCGCATCGCTCGCGCCGCCGGACGGGTACGCCGCCGCGGTCCAGAAGTGCACACAAACCTTGCCATTCGAGGTCAGGATCGCGCCTTCGAGACCGAAAGAGGATGGCGCGCAGGTGGTGCCCGCGGCCGCGCTCGCACTGGCGGCACTCGCGGTGGCACCGGCAAAGCCAGTGGCGGCCATCACGGCCCGATTGCCTGCAGCATGCACCGCGGCCGGAGCGGCCTGCCCCGCTCCGGACTGCTGCGACAGGTGCAGCTGGTACCAGCTCGCCGGATCGGTCGGCGGCAGCAGGAACGGACGCAGCAAAGTCTGGGTCGGCGCAGACAGCGTCGCGAAGCCCGCCAGGGCCTGCTGGATCCCGGTCGATTCGCGCCGCCCATCATCGCGTCCCAGATACTGCGCCGGCAGGCGCGGATCCCCGAATTCGTAGTAGACCTTGTACGTCAGACCAGTCTCGGCATCGAGCGTGCCGTTGGTGACCGCCGCATCGATCAGCGCGTAGGTGGATGGCGCCAGCGGCGTCGCCGTGACGGTCCACAGCAATGCATTGACGTCAAACGGCAAGGTGCGGTCCACGCGTACCACGAAGCTGCCGACACTCTGTCGTGTGGCGCCCTCCGGGACGTCGCCGAAATCCAGCGATCCCTGCACCACGGTGATGTTGCTGGCCGTGCTGGCAAGCGCCGCGCTCAGCGCCACGTCTCCGGTACCCCAGTTGCTCGCATCGGCCGTGTAGATGTATTCGTATACGGTGCGGCTGATGCGCGTGCTGGAAATGAGCGTGTAGTCATCGATGGCGATGCCGGTGGGCCCGGAGACGGTCGCCCGCGCCGGCGCCGAGGACAGTACGAAGAGCAGGGCAGTCAACGCCAGGCGGAGGCAGGCCATTGCACGCATGATCTTCAGCGCCTCCTGATGGCCGGCCGGCGGCGCGCGAGGCCCGCGAGACCGGTCAAACCGCAGGCCAGGATCCACACCGTCGAGGGCAGCGGTACCGGAGCGACCGTCGTGCCGGTCGTGCCCTGTGCGATGAGTGCATTGCTGGCGGGGTCCCAGATATCGAAGGGTTGGCTGCCCGGCAGGCCGCCGCCGAGCCAGGTGAAATCGACCGCAAAGCCGCTGACCGTGGAGCCGGGCGCGATGCCCGCACCGTTGGCCAGCGCGTCGTACGTCGCCGGAACGCCCGGGGCGGAACTCAGCAGTAGCTCACTCCAGCCGGCCGTGATTGGTGCGGCGCTGGTGATGGTCAATGAGCTTTCGTCGTACAGCAGCGGATCGAACTGCAGATCGAATTCCGTGATCGGCGCCGCCCCTGGCAGCGTGCCGTCGTTGGTCACGCTGTAGAGATACCGATAACTGCTCCCGCCGAGTGCGACCAGCTGGTAATCGATGACCGCGGCGCGCGCCGGGAGGACCGCTGCGCACACGGCCAGCGCGAGCAGCCTGACTGCAACGGGTGATGCGGGCCGGCGCGGTGCAGCGTGCGCTCTTCTATACATGGTCGAAATGGCTCCCCTGTCCTGTTCGACGAGCTGGCCGGAGACAGGCGCACGGCGGGCGCGCGGCTCCTCATTCACCAACGCGCGAGGCGGGCGCGAAAAGGCTCAGCCGCTCACATCTTCATCGCGGGGGGAGGCACCGTCGGTGGTGGCGGGGGTGCCGGCGCCGAAGGCGGCGCGGGTGGCGCAGGCGTCGTGGGCGCGGCGGCCGGGACCTCGGTGGGGGCAGGCGCCGCGACCGGCGTGGGCGCAGGTGCCGGGATCTCGACCGGAGCGGCGACGGGGGCCTTTGGCTGCTCCGGGCTTTGGGATGGCTGCGCCGGGCCCTTCGAACTGTCGCTGCTCTGACTCAGGTCGGCCTGGCGCTGACGGTACTTTTCCGCAAGCTCCGGGGACAGGAATGCAGAGTGTTCCGGACCCTTCTTGGCGAACTTGGACTGATCGATACCGGGCTCGGGAGCCGCGGGCTTGGACGGCTCGGCGCCGTTGGACTGCGGCCCGGCGAATTTCGACCTTTCGATATCCGTGCCGGTACGCTTATTCAGGTTCGGATCCTGCCAGACCTTATTCTCATTCTCCGCGGTGGCCTTGGCATTCTCTGGTGCGGCGGGCGCGGAAGCTTCCTTGCCCGGACCTTCGGGAGCACCTCGCTTTGCCTCCCCGACGTCCGACGGCACGCGCTTGTTCAGATCCGGGTCCTGCCACGCCTTGTTTTCGGGGCTCTCGCGTGAAACCCGGTCGTGCTGCTGCGCCGCGTCGTTGATCTTTTCCGGCGACGAGATCGTCGTGGCGTCCTTGATATCGGACTTGACTTCATTGAGCTTCGCCTTGGCCAGCTCGGCGCCGCCCGCCTCGGCCCATTCCACCGCCTTCTCCGCGGTCGTCTTGGCCATTTCTGCCGTATCGCCATCACCCGTGGCAGCCATCACACCGTGCTTCACGGCCTGGTAGCCTGCCTGCTTCATCGCTTCCTTGCCGACCTCCGGTGCCATCTCCTTTACATGGTCCGCCACGGCCTCCGCGCCTTGCTTCACGGCCTCCACGCCCTGCTTCGCGGCATCGGCGGCTTTTGCGGCGAGCTCCTGTCCCTGCTGGGCGGCCGAGGCCAGGCCCTGCTGCAGCTCTGCTTTGGCGGCCTGCACTGCGTCCGTGGCCTGAGCCATTCCGCGGTCGAAGGCACCCTTCGCATCGAGGGCTTTCTGCTGCAGGTCCTGCAGGCCCTCCTTGACCGTGTTCTGCAGCTCGCCCATCCCCTGCTGCAGGCTTTGCATCGTGCCGTCGAATTTTGCCTTGGTATCCTCGACCAGCTTCTGGCCCTGCTCGACCATGCTGCTGAACTTGTTCTCGGCGGCAGCGGCCAAGGTATCCGCCTTCTCCTTGGCCGCGGCCAGCATCGCGCTGAGCCTGGCCTGGTAGTTCGGATCCTCCGGCGACTGGCCGTTCCCGCTCACACCGGCCTGCCCACGGGCGCATTCGCGCCGGTGTGCGCGTCATCCAGTGATCCGATGCGCGCCTTCAGCTCCGCGTTCTCGTAGTACGGCTGCTTGCGCACCTTGGCCGGCTTGCTGCTCTGGCCGACCACGATCTGCAGGTTCTTGAAGTTCGGTCCGGCCAGTTCCTGCGGGCTCACCGTGGAATCGTTGTCCGCGCCCTGAGCGATGCCGGCCTTGCCGATCTCCTCGGCAATCTTGCCCGCGCTCGCGACCGTCGGGTTCATGAAGGTGCGCACCAGACAGTTCTCCATCAGTCCGTCGGCATTCTCGTACGCCGCCTCGATCTGCCCGAAATTCTGCGCGAACAGCCACAGACGGATGCCGAAGCCGCGTCCGACCTCCAGCGCCTTCTCGATCGGCCGCATGCCGCCGAGGCGCGGGAATTCATCGAGACAGAACAGGATCGGCTCGGCGCCCTGTGGCGGAACCTTCTGGGACAGCAGCGCATTCAGGTGCTGCGCGATGAACACGCGCAGCAGCGAGGCGTAGGTGTCGATGTCCTCGGAGTTGATGCAGATGTAGATCGTCGGATGCGCGCCGCGTCGCAGATCCAGAGGATGCCAGTCCGACTTGCGCGTGATCATGCCGATGCGCTCACCCTTCCAGGAATTCAGGCTCGAGCGTGCGACGGTCAGGATGCTCGCGAGCGTCTCGGGATTCTCCTTCGCCAGCGAAACTCCCATGTCCCGCATCGCCCCGATCTCCGGGTTCAGGCGCAGCCGTTCGACGAACTCGTCCCAGCCATTGCGATTCAGGATGCTCAGGACCTTGCTCATCGGCCGGTCTTCGGGGCGCTCCCAGAACGCGAGGTCGGCGATGATCGCGGTCAGCAGGTCGCGCGCCAGGTCCTCCCACATCTTGTTCTTGTCCCCGCCCTGCCCTGGAATGAGCATCATGTTCGCCGCGTTCATCGCATCTTCCCACACGTAGAGCGACTCGCGCCGCACGAAGGCGAGCGGGTTGTAGCACTGGCTGTGTTGCGGATCGAGCGGGCTGAAGCGGATGATCGGGCCGATCGTGCTGCGCCACTTGCTGGTCAGATCATAGATCTCGCCTTTCACGTCCAGTACCACCGCCGCGCCCGGCCAGCGCAGCAGGTTCGGCACCACGTTGCAGGTGGTCTTGCCGGATCCAGGAGGCGCGATCGTCAGGATCGAGCCATTGCCCGAATAGCTCAGCATCTTGGAAGTGCCATCGAGGGTGCCGAACTGCAGCTGGAACGGGCTTGCCGGATCGGGCAGGGCGAAGGCCGAGCGCTGCACGTCGCCGATGCCGAGCCAGCGCGTGCCTTCGAGGAACCGCCGCAGCATATCCGCGAACATCTCGTCCTTCGGAAACTTGTGCGCCAGCGCCTGCACCTTCGCGAGCGCGTGGTTGTACAGGCCCTGCTGGCAATTGGCATTGGCAAACATCGCGACGTTGTTGCGCGCAGCCGATATGGCATGGCGCGGATCCTGGCGGTGCAGGAACGAGAACATGCCGAGAAACTGGGTCTCCGCCGGGTCGGTCTCGCCATCGCCATAGATCGCGGTGATGCGATAGGCATGAAAGTCTTCATCGCTGAGCAGTCCGCGGTTGTAGGCCACATAGGCGAAGCGCAGCGCCTCGAGATCCCGGCGCTTGAAGGTCTTGATGTTTCGCTGCAGTACGAAGCGCACCTTCGGCTTGCTGGCGCGGTTCACGCCCTCGAACTGGAACGTATGGTTGTTGGAATCGAAGGCCTCGAGGATCGCCTTCTCGCGGGCGTAGGGATTGCCCTCGCCGAAAGGCGCCAGCGCAGCCTGGTTGTTCTCACGGATGATGCGACGGCGCCGGCGGCGGGCCAGGAATCCCATGTTGCGGATTCTCTTGTAGACCCACCAGCCGATCAGCAGCGTGAAGAACAGCGACCAGCCGCTCGCAAACAGGCCCGACACACGGCTGAACAACGATCCGATGAACGACGGTCCCGAAGGGGAGTCCTGCCCTCCACCGGCGCCCAGGTTATTGAGATCCGGTGCCGCCGCCCCCATCTGGCAGCTCTGCAACATCGTGACGAGATTGCGCCGCAGCGGAAAGGCCGTTGGCACCTGGCCCGTGGGCAGCTTGGCCCGATCCGGGAACTGCACGATGCAGTCGTTGAAGTCGGAGTTGCTCTGGTTCACGCAGCTGCGGATGACGATGCGCTGCCCGTTGCAGGTGTAATAGGTATTGAACTTGAGTGGGACCTCTGCGCCCCAGCTCGCCGCGGCGGCCCACAGCAGCGCGAGCGCTGCGGTAGTCGGGAGCGCGCTTCGAGCACCCGCGCATAACCGATTCTTCGCCGGATTCATCACGGGTTATTCTTGTTGCCGCCCTGGGTGCTTCAGCCTACACGGGCGCTGCATCGAGCCTCAAGCGATATTTGTGCGGAGCACACTGCAGGTCGTCCGCGGTCAGATAGAGTCGTAGACTCAAACTGACAGCATCATTAGCATCATTCGATCAATAAGTTAGTTGCAACATCTCCGGTAATGCCTGCACTGAGCGCCAGAGCCTTGAGGACCGGCTACTTCGGCAGCGGCATCGAGTGCGCGCGGTCTGCGCTGCGCTCGCCGTACCAG
>CAZGVE010000017.1:0-38452 GCA_964528845.1 uncultured Steroidobacteraceae bacterium
ATGGCAGGATTGACGCTGCTCGCCGGCGGCCTCGCCGTGTTGCGCGGACGCCGCGGCCGGAAATCGGGAGACTGAGACCCGTTCGGACTCGTTAAGCACCGGGGAACGGTCGAGGGCCCGGGCATGCAGATGCCCGGGCCTTTGTTTTTGCGGCTGGCGTGCAGCGGCTCGCGAGGCCGTGAAACGGCCGTCATCCCCCTGAGCTAAGCTGCGGCCTTGGAAGGACCCAGCGCATCCGCCGACCCTGCTGAACTGCTGCCGCCCCTGACGGGCCTGCGTCGTTCGCTCGCCGCGCGTCACCTCACGATGATCAGCATGGGCGGCATCATCGGCGCCGGTTTGTTCGTG
The DNA here is from genome assembly GCA_964528845.1 of uncultured Steroidobacteraceae bacterium. Taxonomy (GTDB): domain Bacteria; phylum Pseudomonadota; class Gammaproteobacteria; order Steroidobacterales; family Steroidobacteraceae; genus FEN-1191. Next base: position 349 of record CAZGVE010000017.1, read on the forward strand.
GGCAGCAGCGCTGCAATCGCCGCCGTCGGTCCGGCCATCCTTGCGAGCTATGCGATCGCGGGCGTGCTGATCCTGCTGGTGATGCGCATGATTGCCGAGATGGCGGCAGCACGGCCGGAGGTGCGCAGCTTCACGGACTTCGCGCGCGTCGGACTCGGCGGCCCGGCGGGTTTCGTGACCGGGTGGCTGTACTGGTACTTCTGGGTGATCGTCGTCCCGGTCGAGGCCATCGCCGGCGCGACGCTGCTGCAGGCCTGGATCCCCATGCCAGTATGGCTGCTCGGCGGTGTGCTGATAGCGATCATGACCGCCGTGAATCTGCAGTCGGCGCGCTGGTACGGCGAGTTCGAGTTCTGGTTCTCATCCGTAAAGGTGGCGGCGATCGCCGGGTTCTTGGCTCTGGCGGCCGCCTGCGTGACCGGGCTGCTGGGCGGGCACGAGCCAGGACTGGCCAACCTGGTGCGCCACGGCGGCTTTGCGCCGCATGGAGCGCTCGCAGTGCTGGCCGGTGTGACCAGCGTGTTCTTCTCGCTTACCGGAGCAGAAATCATTGCGGTCGCGGCGGCGGAGGCGCGCGACCCCGGGCGTGCGCTGACCCGGATGACCACGTCGGTGATCCTGAGGATCCTGGTGTTCTACCTCGGCTCCATGTTCCTGATCATGGCGATCGTGCCATGGGACCGGATCGTACCGGGCACCTCCCCGTTCACTCAGGCGCTGCTTGCGCTGCATTTCCCCGGGGCCGGCATGGCGATGAGCCTCGTCATCCTGACCGCGGTGCTGTCGTGCCTGAACAGCGCGTTCTATGTGACTTCCAGGGTGCTGTTCACGCTGGCCGCGCGCGGCGATGCCCCCCGGTGGATCGTTCGCCTCGATCCGCGCGGCGTGCCGGCGCGCTCGGTACTGATCGGCAGCACGTCCGGCCTGCTCGGGATCCTGGCGGCCACGACCTCACCGGCGCGAGTGTTCGCGTTCCTCGTAAACGCCTCCGGCGCGCTGATGCTCTACGTCTACCTGCTCACCGCACTCGCGCAGATCCGCCTGCGCTCGCGGCGGGGCATGCGCCGGGACCACCTGCAGATGTGGTGGTATCCGTGGGCGAGCTATGCCGCGATTGCGGGGATGCTGGCGGTGCTGCTCGCCATGGCATCGAGCCCCGCGCTGGCCAGCCAGTTCTATGTGAGCCTGGCCGCGCTCGGGCTGGCCGCGGGCGCCTGCGCGGTCCGGCAATTCATTCGCCGCTGAAAAATTTCTGGCGCCGCCCTACTCTATGACGATGCCGTTCTGGTCCGTCGCAATCCTGCTGGCGCTCGCGCTGGTGATCCTGTTCCTGCTGGCCTGGTATCTCGAGCAACGGCGCGCGCCTCGCCGCGCTGCACCACGCGACGCTGCCGCGCACGCTGCGGCGAGCGCGCGATCCAGGCCGGATGAGGGTGGGCCAGCTGCCGCGGCCGATGCGCCCGAGGCCCCCGACGATGGTACCGCCGCCTACCGCGCGGCTAGTGCGCAGGCACGGCAGCGCCTGCACGCGCTCGCGTTCGGCACCGATGCGGCCGAACCGGGCGCTACCGCTTCGGTGCAGGAGTCGATTGCCGGCGCAGCGCACGCGCTACTGACGCGCATCGCCGAGCAACCCAACTATGCGCCGCGACGGCCGATGCTCCTGCCGCGGCTCATCCAGGCGATGCGCGACGATGACGTGTCGCGCCGCGAGCTCGCCCGGATCATCGCGACCGACCCGGTGTTGGCCGGCAATCTGGTGCGCCTCGCCAACAGCCCGGTCTATCGCCACTCCGACGTCCCGATCGAGAGCCTGGATCGTGCGGTGGCCGTGCTCGGCACCGAGGGCATGCGCTCGCTCACGACCGCGGCGCTGCTGCAGCCGGTGTTCAGGATCAGCGGCCGGCACTTCGCGCACTTCGGCGAAATCACCTGGCAGCATACGTTCCTGTCCGCGAGCGCTGCCGAATCCCATGCGGCGGTGGTCGAGAATTCCGATCCGTTCGCGGCCCAGCTGCTCGGCCTGATCATGGGATTGTCCACGATCGTCGTATTCCGCGTCGCCAGCGACGTCTATATCGAGCGGCAACGGGTTCCCGTGGCCGGAACGATCGCGGGGCTGATCGATGCGGAAATCGTGCCGGTGGCCCGGCAGATCGCGGCCAGCTGGGAACTGTCCGAGCGCATGGACGAGGCGCTCAGGGACCAGGATTCGGCTCCGGGCGCGACGCAGAGCAGTCTCGGCCGCTCGCTGCAGTTCGGGCGCTTCGCGGGCGCACTCGCGATACTGCGGGCGCGCAACCTGATCGACGATGAGACGGCCGCTGCCGCGCTGCGCACCGGCGGGCGCGAGGCGGAAGCCTTCACTCGCATCTGGACTCGACTGGTCGCGACGCAGCCCTGACGGGCCGGGCTGACGGGCCGGGGGCGCTCATGGCGCCGGCACGTCGACGGTCTCCTCGCGTTCGCCTTGGCCGCGCACTTCGCCCGAGAGCTGACTGAAGATCCACGCCGAGGCGATCGTGACCAGTCCCAGCGTCAGGAAACTCGCGTGGAAAGCGCGCAGCACAGAATCACTGCGCACGGCGCCCAGCAGCTGCGTGAAGCTCGTGAGCAGCGCCGCAGCGGCGGCCACCCCGAAGCTCATCGCACTCATCTGCACCATCGACAGCAGACTGTTGCCGCTGCTGGCCAGCGCTGGTGTGAGGTCCTTCAGGGTCAGCGTGTTCATGACGGTAAACTGCACCGAGTTGACGGCCCCGAACAGCGCCAGCTGTGCGAGACACAGCCCGAGCGGCTGCGCCGCGTCGACCAGGCCAAGGCTCACGATGCACGCTCCGAGCAGCGCGGTATTGACGACCAGCACGCGGCGGTAGCCGCGCCGCGCGATCAGCGGCGCCACCAGCCACTTGCCGACGATCGCCGCGATGCCCGAGGGGATCAGCATCACACCTGCCTGTGCCGGCGTGTAGGCGAGGCCGACCTGCAGCATCAGGGGCAGCAGAAAGGGCATGCTGCCCACACCGATGCGCGCGAACAGGTTGCCCAGCAGCCCGATGCTGAAAGTGGGAATACGGAACAGGGCCGGCGAGAACAGCGGCTGCGCGTGCTGCGCGGCATGCAGCCAGTAGGCACTTAGCGCAGCGAGCCCGAACACGAACAGCAGCATCACCGCGCCGAGCTGGAAGTGCAGCTCGGACACGCCGTCGAGCGCGAGCGAGATGGTCACCATCGCGACCGCAATCATCGTAAAGCCGCTGAAATCGAAGCGCTCGACCCCGACCGGGCGACTCTGCGGCATGAATTTCAGCGTTGCGATCGCGCCGAGCAGCCCGATCGGGATGTTGATCAGGAAGATCCAGTGCCAGGAGGAATATTCCGACAGCCACCCACCCAGGGTTGGGCCGACGAGCGGTCCCACCAGTCCCGGTATCGTGACCATGCTGATGGCCTGCAGGAACTGGGCGCGCGGAACGGTGCGCAGCACGGCCAGGCGTCCGACCGGCAGCAGCATCGCGCCTCCGGTGCCCTGCAATACGCGCGCCGCGACCAATACGCTCAACGTGGGCGCGGCCGCGCACAGCGCCGAGCCCAGCACGAACAGCAGCAGCGCGGCAAGGTATGCCGAGCGCGTGCCAAACCGGTCGGCCAGCCAGCCGGAGGCCGGGATCAGCAGCGCGAGCGTCAGCGAATAGCCGATGATCACCGACTGCATGCGCAGCGGACTCTCGTGCAGGCTGCGCGCCATCGAGGGCAACGCGGTATTGACGATGGTCGAGTCGAGGGCCTGCATGAAGAATCCGGCTGCGACCAGCCAGATCAGCACGAGCGTGGAGCGGGTGAATGGCAAGGGGTCCGCATCCTCCATGGGGTGCAATAATGCAACTATGCCGCAATCCGCCGACCACGCCCGCAGTGTCCGCTCCTATGTCATGCGCGCCGGCCGCATCACCGACGCCCAGCAGCGCGCACTGCGCGAGCTGTGGCCGCGCTACGGTGTGGATTTTGGGCCCGGTGTGCTGGACCTCGACGGGCTGTTTGGGCGCCGGGCGCACCGGACGCTCGAAATCGGATTCGGCAACGGCGAGCACCTGCTCGAGTGCGCACGGGCGGCGCCGGATCGCGATTTCCTGGGTATCGAAGTCCACCGCCCCGGCGTCGGACACCTGCTGCTGGGCGCTGCCCAGGCCGGCATCAGCAACCTTCGAGTGCTGGCCCATGACGCCGTCGAGGTCCTTGAGCAGCAGATCCCGCCAGCGAGCCTCGATACGCTGCAGCTGCTGTTTCCCGATCCGTGGCCGAAGACGCGACACCACAAGCGACGGCTGGTGAGCCCGCAGTTCGTGGAGCTCGTCGCCTCGCGCCTGCGCCCCGGCGCGCGCATGCATCTGGCCACTGACTGGGAACCCTATGCGGTGCACATGCAGTGCGTGCTGGACGCCTGCGACGCGCTTGCGAACTGCGCCCCAGGCGGCGGCTTCCTCGACTCCGGTCCGGCCCGCACCGCAACGCGCTTCGAGCGCCGCGGGGAACGCCTGGGCCATCGGGTACGAGAGCTGCTGTACCAACGCCGCTGACGCCGGACCGAACTGGAACGCCTTGGGCTGGTTTGGCTCACGCGCCGAAGCTGCCGCGCAGGCCGTCGACGATGAACTGCACTGCCAGCGCGCCCAGCACGACCCCGGAGAGCCGGTTGATTACGTTGGTCCCGGTCACCCCGAGGACGCGCATCGCCGGCGCCGCAACGTAGAGCACCGCCAGCGTCAGCAGCAGTACGACCAGCACGCACAGCAGCATGCCCGCGAACAGCAGTGGTCGCGTGCCCGCGGAGCCGAACGCGAGCAGGATCGTCGCGAGCGCACCGGGTCCGGCAATGAACGGAAAGGCCAGCGGGAATACCGAGATATCGGCGCGCTCGCGGCTCTCCGCCTCCTCCGGCGTGGACGTGCGCGTCCCCGATGGCCGTGCAAACACCATTTCGAGCGCGATCAGGAACAGCAGCAGGCCGCCGAAGATCCGGAAGGATTCCAGGCTGATATGCATCAGGCGCAGGAACGGCCCACCGACGATCGCGAACGCCGTCAGGATGATGCCGGCGATCACGACCGCGCGTTGCGCCATGTGGCGCCGCTGCGGCGCACTGTGATGCATCGTCAGCCCGACGAAGACCGGGATCAGCGAGATCGGCTCGACGACGACGAGGAAGGCCAGGAAGAAACGCAGCAGCTGCTCGGTCATTGATGCCCTGCAAGATCAGATTCGCCTTGCTATGCGCGCCGACGCGGGAGCAACATGGTCCGGCGACCCTGAAGCGCACAAGGGGGCAGCGTATAGCAATGTCCCGCGGCTGAACACAGGTACGCTGCAGAACACCGATCCGCTGCTGAACACGGGAGTGTGTCGAATGCGCGTCCGTCCGGAAGTCGGCAAGTGGTACCGCAGCGAAGGCGCTGAAGCCTACGAGGTCGTCGCGCTCGATGCGGATGACGGTACCGTCGAAGTGCAGTACTTCGATGGCACGGTCGCGGAGTTCGAACTCGAAGACTGGGAAGCCCAGCGCAAGGGCGGCGCGATCGAGGATGCCGAGGAACCGGAGGACTGGACCGGTTCGGTCGATATCGACGTCGAGGATGAAGAGGAAGGCGGCACGGGCCGCGACAGCCATATCGAAGATCCGCCACGGCGTGCCGACGGACTCGATGACCTGGATCTGTTCGATGCCGCCGACAGCTCCGGTGCCGATGCGGCCGGAATGGAAAGCCCCGGAAGTCAGTGGTTCGTCAGGGGATAGGGCGCCCTCAGGCGAAGCGCTCTGCCAGTTCCTGCACGTCGGCCTCGTCGGCGAGCAGTACGTAGCCAGACTCGACGCGCACCGGCAGCGCGTGCAGCGACAATCCAAAGCAGGGGCCGCCTACGCACAAGCCGGTGGCCTTCTCGAAAATCGCACCATGCACGTAGCACAGGATCATGCTGCGATCGTGCGTCAGGAATTGGTGCGGCAGATAGTTGAGCGGATAGGCCAGGTGGGCGCAGCGGTTCACGTAGGCACGCACGCCATCGGCCACTCGCACGACGAAGCCGCGCAGCGGCCAGTCCCCTGCGCCGAGCCGGAATTCGCGGCAGCCCTCTTCTGGCAGGTCATCGAGCCTGCACAGCACGCGCTCGAGATCGATCTCAGGGCCCATCGGTCGCGGTCCGCAAGACGCGCAGTCGCTGCAGCACGAACAGCAGCACCAGTCCGGGGATGCTCAGCGAGGCCGTGTACAGAAAGAAGTCCGTGTAGCCGATCGCATCGACCACGCGGCCGGAATAGCCTTCGAGGATCTTGCCGAGCAGCGCGTAGAGCGAGGAGAACAGTGCGTACTGAGTTGCCGTATAGCGCGGGCTCGTCAGGCTGGAGAGGAACGCGATCAGCGCCGTGCCATGGACACCCTGAGCGATGTTGTCCAGGCCGTTGATCGCTCCGAGACCGAGCAGCGTCGGCGCCTGATGGGACGCCAACATCGAGAAGCCGAGATTGGAGAGGACTATCAGCAGGCTTCCCGCGAGCAGTGCGCGTGCCAGCCCGAACCGGGCGACCAGCGCGCCGCCGAGCACCACGCCCAGCAGCGAGGCCGGCAGGCCGCAGAACTTCACCACGGTTCCGATCTGCACCAGCGTGTAGCCATGGTCGATGTAGAACGAGTTGGCCATCGAGCCCATCGCGAACTCGGTAAGCCGGTACACGCACATGAACGCGAGAATCAGTGCACCGACCGCGGCCGGGTAGCGCGCAAAGAAGTCCACGAACGGACAGATCACCCCGCCGATGAACCAGGAACCTGCGGCGCGCAGCGCATCGGGCCAGTGCGCACGCTGCTCGAGCCAGTCCACGACACGCGCTTCGCGCTCGAGCGTCGACGCCCCCGCGGATGCCGCCGGCTCACTGATCGCGAGCGTCGTCAGCACGCCGATCCCGACCAGGGCGGCGAGCACCGAGTAGCTGAATCGCCAGCCGACGCGCTGCGCCATGAAGAACGCCCCCGTGCTGCCGACGAGCAATGCGAGCCGATAGCCGATCTGGTAGGCCGCCGCCATTGCGCCCTGCTGTTGCACGGCGGCCGATTCGATACGCCAGGCGTCGATCGCGATGTCCTGGGTCGCGGCGCACACAGCGACGAACAGGGCCCAGAGCGCGATGGGGCGCACACCAGCTGCCGGATCGCTCAGGGACAGCCTGAACAGCCCGAACGCGATGCCCGCCTGCGCGAGCAGCATCCAGCCGCGCCGCTGCCCGAAGACGCGGTGCACGTAGGGCACGCGGGCGCGGTCGATCAGCGGCGACCACAGGAACTTGATCGAATACGCGAGTCCCACCCAGGCCATCATGCCGATCGTCGAGCGCTGGATACCCGCCTGCCGCAACCACGCCGAAAGCGTCTGAAACAGCGGATAGAACGGCAGACCCGAGGAGAAGCCCAGCAGCAGCATGCCCAGCACGCGCGGCTGCAGATACTGCCGCCAGGCGTCCGCGCCACTCGCAGTGCCGGGCGTGCGAGCGGTAGCATCGTTCAAAGCGCGTAGTCCATGATCAGCGGTGCATGATCGGAGAAGCGCTGCTCCTTGAAGATGCCCGCCCGGCGCGCCGTGCCGGCCAGCCCCGGGCTCAGGACCTGGTAGTCGATCCGCCAGCCGACATTGTTATCCCAAGCGCGCCCTCGATTCGACCACCAGGTGTAGTGATCAGGGTCGGGTACCAGCGCGCGGAAACCGTCGATGAATCCGGCCTCGCCGAACAGACGGTCCATCCAGGCGCGCTCCTCGGGCAGGAAGCCGGAATTCTTCTGGTTCGATTTCCAATTTCGCAGATCGATTTCCCGGTGCGCGATGTTCCAGTCCCCGCACAGCAGGTACTCCCGGCGGGCACGGCGCAATCGCTTCAAATGCGGCATGAACGCGTCGAGAAACCTGAATTTCGAAGCCTGGCGCGGTGGTCCCGCCGAGCCTGACGGCAGGTATAGCGACACGACGCTGAACTTCCCGAAGCACAGTTCGAGGTACCGGCCCTCGGCGTCGAACTCCTCAACGCCGAAGCCGCGCACGACGCGCTCGGGCTCGAGCCGCGAAAACATCGCGGTGCCGGCGTATCCTGCGCGCTGCGCCGGATAGATCTCGCGTCGATACCCGGGCAGCGCGTACTGCTCCCCGTGGAGGTCCTGTTCCTGCGCTCGGATCTCCTGCAGGCAGATCACGTCGGCGTCCTGGGTCGCCAGCCAGGGCAGCAGTCCGCGCCGCGCCGCCGAGCGCATGCCATTGACGTTCACGGTGATGACGCGCACGGCGCAATGATAACCTGAGCCCCCAAGCCTGGAGGACCAGAGCAGATGTTGGACTACCAGCGGCGATTCATCGAACTCGCGCTGTCGCGTCAGGCGCTGCGTTTCGGCGAGTTCACGCTCAAGTCCGGGCGGGTGAGCCCCTACTTCTTCAATGCCGGGCGGTTCAACGATGGGGATTCGATCGCGACGCTCGGACAGTGCTATGCGGACGCGTTGCTGCACTCGCAGCTGCAGTTCGACATGCTGTTCGGGCCGGCCTACAAGGGCATCCCGCTGGTGACGACGACGGCGATCGCGCTGTCTGCGCGGCACGGGCTCAACGTGCCATGGGCGTTCAACCGCAAGGAGAGCAAGGATCACGGGGAGGCCGGAATGGTGGTCGGCAGCGCGCTGCGCGGGCGTGTCGTGATCGTCGATGATGTGATCACCGCTGGCACGGCGATCCGGGAATCCGTCGGACTGATTCGAGCGGCCGGGGCCGAGCCGGCGGCGGTCGCCCTCGCCCTCGATCGCCAGGAGCGCGGCCTGTCCGAGCTCTCCGCGGTCCAGGAGGTCGAGTCGCACTTCGGATTGCGCTGCGTAGCGATCCTCACCCTCGGTGAGCTGATCGGCGCGCTCTCGCTGTCCGGCCCGGCCCTGGCCGGCGGCCCGGCGGCGCCGAGCCCCGGCCAGCTGGACGCGATGCGTGCCTATCGGCAGCGCTACGGGGTCGCGGACGGTTGAAGTACCGTCGCAACGCGACGGGCGTCGCGCCCGCCGCGCCGCGCACTTGCAGGTTGGAGCCGGGAGTGGACAATGTCAGGCGCCATGCGTTCAAAGCGAACAATCCAGGCGGGTACGTTGAGGCTGGGCGCCATCGCGCTGGCGGCCTGGTTGCCGCTGGGTGTGGCGGCGGCGGCGAGTCCGGCAGGCGGGTCGGGTGGCACGGCACCGGTTTACAAGTGGGTGGATTCGAGCGGCGTCGTGCACTACGGGGACAGCGTGCCGGCCGAGTACGCCCAGACCGAGCGCTCGGTGCTGAACGACCAGGGCGTCGAAGTCGGTCACGTCGAGGGCCGCAAGAGCGCGGAGCAGCAGGCCACGGAAGCGCTGGCTGCCGAGGCGGCCAAGCGCCGTGCGCAGCACGATCAGTTCCTGCTCTCGACCTACGTGTCGACCAAGGACATCGAGCGGCTGCGGGACGAACGGCTCGAGCAGACCGACGGCCAGATCAAGGCCTCCTCGATCTATATCGACACGCTGTCGGCACGCCTCGCGGCGCTGCAGAGTCGCGCCGGGCATTTCAAGCCTTACAGCAATGATCCGAATGCCCAGCGCATGCCCGATGACCTCGCGGAGGAACTCGTGCGCACGCTCAACGAGGCACGCACCCAGCGCCAGGCGCTCGAGACCAAACGCCGCGAGCAGGCTGACATGCGGGCCCAGTTCGAAGCCGATATTCAGCGCTACCGCGAATTGACCAGCACGCCTCGCTCCTGAGTTCGCGCCCGGCTAGCGCTGCCCGCTGTGCCCGAATCCACCGGCGCCGCGCACGCTCGGGTCGAACTCCTGCACGATCTCCAGTGCCACCTGCACCACCGGCACCACGACCAGCTGCGCAATGCGCTCGCCAGGTGCGATCTCATAGCGCACCACGCCGCGGTTCCAGCACGAGACCATCAGTGGACCCTGGTAGTCGGAGTCGATCAGCCCGACCAGATTGCCGAGCACGATCCCGTGCTTGTGACCGAGGCCGGAGCGCGGAAGGATCACCGCGGCGAGCCCGGGATCCTGCAGGTGGATGGCGAGCCCGGTTGATACCAGCGCCGTACTGCCGGGCTCCAGTACGAGTACCTGCTCGATACACGCGCGCAGATCCATGCCGGCTGAGCCTTCGGTGGCGTATTGGGGCAGCGGGAATTGGCTGCCGAGGCGCGGATCGAGCAGCCGCACCTGGAGGGACCGGCGGGACACGGCGCTTCAGGACGCGCGCGTCGCGGCGCGTGCCGCGGGCGCGGGCTGCTCGAGATAGCGCTCGATGATCAGCGCCGTGAGCGCGCGCGCGAGTTCGCGCTTGGATGCAGCGGGAAACTCGATGCGACCGCCGCGCCACAACACGACCAGCGCATTCTCGTCGCAGTCGAAGGCCTTGGCGTGCCCGACTTCATTGGCCGCGATCAGGTCGAGGTTCTTGGCCAGCAGCTTGGCGCGCGCATGGTCTTCGACCGAATCGGTCTCGGCGGCGAAGCCGACCACGAACGGCCGCGCGCTGCTCGCGCTGACCTGCGCGAGGATATCGACCGTGCGCGTGAGCTCGAGCGGCAGCGTGTCCTGCGACTTCTTGATCTTGTGATCGGCACAGCGGGTCGGCCGATAATCGGCCACCGCCGCGGTACCGACGAAAATCGCCGTGCCGGGCAGTTCGCGCTGCACCGCATCGTACATCTGCTGACAGCTCTCGACGTCGATGCGGCGCACGCCGGGTGGAGTCGAAAGCGACACCGGTCCGCTCACCAGCACGACCTCGGCACCTGCTTCGCACATCGCCTGCGCCACCGCGAAACCCATCTTGCCGGAGCTGCGGTTGCTCAGAAAGCGGACTGGATCGATGCACTCGCGCGTCGGTCCGGCCGTGATCAGCACGCGACGTCGCGCCAGCGGCCGCTCACCCGGCAGCAGCTGCCGGACCAGATCGGTGAGCTCGGTGGGCTCGAGCATTCGCCCGGGGCCACTGTCGCCGCAGGCCTGAAAGCCGACGCCCGGTCCCAGGATGCGGACGCCCCGCTGCGCGAGCAGCTCGATGTTGGCCTGCGTGGCCGGGTGCTGCCACATCTGCTGGTTCATCGCCGGGGCCACCGCGACCGGGGCAGCGCTCGCGAGACATAGCGTGCTGAGCAGGTCGTCGGCCAAGCCATGGGCCTGGCGCGCGATAAAATCTGCACTGGCCGGCGCCACCAGTATCAGCTCGGCCCACCGGGCGAGCTCGATGTGCCCCATCGCGGCTTCGGCCGCGTGGTCCCACAGGTCGGTCCGGACCTCGCGACCCGTCAGCGCCTGCAGCGTGATCGGCGTGATGAATCGCTGCGCGCCGGCCGTCATGACGACCTGTACCTGCGCACCGGCCTCGATGAGGCGGCGCGCCAGATCCGCGCTCTTGTAGGCCGCAATGCCGCCGGTCACGCCGAGCAGGATCCGTTTGCCTTCCATAGCGTAATTATCAGCGTTTCGGGCCATGCACGCACGATATGATCATCGCATGGGTCGGGCATGAAGCTGCAGACTGGCGCACAGTTTTCAGCCGCAGCGGCGAGGCCGCCCATGGCGATCAAGGACTGGCCGGAGCGCGAGCGGCCGCGCGAGAAGCTGCTTAGAGAAGGCGCCGGAGCGCTCTCCGACGCCGAACTGCTGGCGGTACTGCTTGGCAGCTCGGGGCGCCGGGGCATCGACGCGGTGGCGGTCGCGCGCACGCTGCTCGTCGAACACCGTTCGCTGCGCGGCCTGCTGTGCGCGGGGCGCGACCAGCGCGGCAATGCGAGCGGTATGGGTGTGGCGGGTTACTGCCGCCTGCAAGCCTGCCTCGAGCTCGCGCGCCGGCACTATGAGGAGGCGCTGCGCGCAGGATCTGCACTGCAATCGCCCGCCGCGACGCGGGAGTTCCTGATCGCCCGTCTGCGCGATACGCCGCACGAGCTGTTCTGCTGCCTGCATCTGGATAACCGGCATCGGCTGATCGCGTTCGAGGAGCTGTTCCGGGGGACGATCGACGGCGCGAGCGTGCATCCGCGCGAGGTGGTCAAGCAGGCGCTGGCGCACAACGCGGCCGCGATGATCCTGGCCCACAACCACCCGTCGGGAGTCGCGGAACCGAGCCGTGCCGACGAGCTGATCACGCGCCGGCTGCGCGAGGCGCTGGCGCTGGTGGACATCCCGGTGCTCGATCACCTGATCGTCGCAGGCAATAGCTGTGTGTCGCTGGCCGAGCGGGGATTGCTCTAGCTCGCTGCGCGGTCGCGGCGCGCCTCCACTTCGCCCTGCAGTTCGCCGATAATGCGGCCTGTCCCACTGATGCCGCGCGCGTCGCGGCGCGAACTTCTTCCCCTGCATGCAGCAACACCCGCCGCCGGCCCGGATCGTGCTCGCCTTTGCCGGCATCTACGTGATCTGGGGCACCACGTTCTTCGCGATAGCGCTCGTGATCCGCACGATCCCGCCGTTCCTGTCGGGCGCCGTGCGCTTCGCGCTCGCGGGCGGGCTCATGTACCTGTGGCTGCGGATGCGCCATGCGCGCCCGCTGGCGGGCCTGCACATCGCGGGCGCAATCCTGTGCGGCGTGCTGCTGACCGGCATGGGCAACGGCTTCGTGATCTGGTCGCAACAGGGCCTGCCGTCGGGCGTGGCGGCATTGTTCGTCGGCGCAATGCCCGTGTCGGTGCTGCTGATGGACTGGCTGTTCTTCTCGCGCCGCACACCGCGCCTGCAGGCGGTGCTCGGCTGCACAGTCGGGCTTGCCGGGGTCGTGGTGCTGGCCGTGTACACCGAATCCCTCGCCGGCAGCGCACGGCCTGTCTACGTCGCCTCGGTGCTGCTGGCGCAGCTGGCATGGGCACTGGGCACGATGCTGCAGCGGCGTTTCGTGCGCGCCGACCAGGTGGTCGCCTTCAGCTGCGTGCAGATGCTCAGCGGGGCCGCCTTTCAGGGCCTGATGGGACTGCTCGATCGCGAATGGGTGGGCTTCTCGCCGGCGCAGGTCTCACCGCTGTCACTGCTGGCCCTGACGTACCTGATCGCCATCGGCAGTATCGTCGCCGTGAACTGCTATTCGTTCCTCGTGGCACACGTCCCGGCGCAGCAGGTGACGACCTACGCGCTGGTCAATCCGGTCATCGCCCTGCTGCTCGGTACGCTGGTACTGCACGAGCGCTTCAGCGGTGCGGCGCTGCTCGCCTCGGTGCTGGTGATCGCCGGCGTCGCGCTCGTGCTCTACCAGGGGCCGGCGCGCCGACCCGCGGCCCGCGCGGCCTGAGGGCCGGCCCTTGGGATCCGGCGCCGCCAGTGCGCCCGTTGCTTGCCTTGCGGCAGCCGCGGCTGGTATAAAGCGCGGCTCTGAACCTCTGGCGGGCCCGGCTCGGCTGGGGGGGCACGCCTGGGGTTCTTGATTTAACTAGTTGATTTTCAGGAAAAATATCATGTCGCGCGTCTGTCAGGTCACCGGCAAGCGGCCGGTCACGGGTAACACTGTCTCGCATGCGAACAACAAGCGGCGGCGGCGTTTCCTTCCCAACCTGCACACGCAGCGATTCTGGCTCGAGGGCGAGAAGCGCTGGGTGACGCTGCGCGTTTCGACCAACGGACTGCGAACGATAGAGAAGAACGGCCTCGAGGCGGTGCTCGCGAAGCTGCGCGCTCGCGGCAACGGACCTTAAAGACGCATTCGAAGGGCAAGCCATGCGTGAGAAAGTCAAACTGCTCTCCTCGGCCGGCACCGGCCACTTCTATGTGGCCATGAAGAACAAGCGGCTGCATCCCGACAAGATGGAAGTACGCAAGTTCGACCCGGTCGTGCGCAAGCACGTCGCGTACAAGGAAACGAAGATCAAGTAGCAGGGCGGCGCCCTCCGCCGTGCGCATTTAGGTCCCCGCGATGCCCGAATTGCCGGAGGTCGAGACTACCCGGCGCGGCATCGCGCGCGCGATCCTCGGGCGGCGCATCGCCGAACTGCAGGTCCATGACGCGCGGCTGCGCTGGCCGGTCGATCCGCTGATGCCCGCGCAGGTGCGTGGCCAGCAGATCGACGCCGTCGGCAGGCGTGCCAAGTACCTGCTGCTCGGTCTGGAGCGGGGCTGCCTGATCCTCCATCTCGGCATGTCCGGCAGCCTGCGGGTACTCGAGGGCGACACGCCCCGCCGCCTGCACGATCACTTCGACCTGCGCCTCGAGGGCGGGCTGACGCTGCGGCTGAATGATCCACGTCGTTTCGGCAGCCTGCACTACACCGATGAAGATCCGGCGGCGCACCGCCTGCTGCGCGCGCTGGCCCCCGAGCCGCTCGAGGCGGCCTTCGACACCGCTTACCTGTGGCAGGTGACGCGCCGGCGCCGGGCTGCCATCAAGCAGGTGCTGCTGAACGGACACCTGGTGACCGGAGTCGGGAACATCTATGCGAGCGAGGCGCTGTTCCGCGCGCGCATCCGTCCCCGGCGCAGCGCCCGCGGCCTCACGCGCAGCGAGTGCGCGATGCTGGTGCGCGCCGTGCGCGCCGCGCTGCGGGCCGCGATCCGCGATGGCGGCACCACGCTGCGCGACTATGTGAACAGCGACGGCAATGCCGGCCGCTTCCGCCAGAAACTGTACGTCTACGAGCGCGCCGGTCGCCCTTGCCGCCGCTGCGCAACGCCGATACGCCGCATCATGCAGGGACAGCGCGCGAGCTACTTCTGCCCGCGCTGCCAGACCTGAGACCCGTGAGCCGCGCGGCCTACCGCCAGCTGCGTCGCGATCCGGTCATGGCCGGACTGATCGCCGCGGTCGGCCCGCTGCGGCTCGGCATCATCCCCGAACGCACCCCGTTCGAAGCGCTTGCGCGTGCGATCGCGCACCAGCAACTGCATGGCGTCGCCGCGCAACGCATCCTCGCGCGCTTCATCGCGCTCGAGCCCGGTGCTGCCTTTCCTTCCCCCGAGCGCGTGCTCGCCATGCCGGACGCGCGACTGCGCGGCGCGGGATTCTCCTACGCGAAGGTCGCGGCGCTCAAGGATCTTGCACGCCAGTGTCTCTCGGGTCTCGTTCCGGACGGGTCTGCGCTCGCGGACTTGAGCGATGCCGAGATCATCGAGCGGCTCACCATGGTGCGCGGCATCGGCCGCTGGACGGTCGAGATGCTGCTGATCTTCCAGCTGCGGCGCCCCGACGTGCTGCCGGTCGATGATTTCGGCGTACGCAATGGCTTCCGGCTCGCCTACCGGCTGCGCGGGATGCCGACCCCAGGTGGCCTGGCGAAATTCGGGGAACGCTGGGGACCTCACCGCAGCGCGGCCGCGTGGTATCTCTGGCGCGCGGTCGAGCTGGCGCGCGATGGCACGCTGCCGCGCTGTGCGCGTGCACCGCGCGTGGCGCTGCGCGCGCCGTCCCCGGCACGCAGGCAGACACGGCGGAAGAAGTGAGCGGCGGCGATGCTATGATCGGTGCCTCGATCATTTTCTGGCGTCAGCTCGAGCCGCCGGGGAATCTGCCATGCCGTACCCGCTCCGCGGTCGCGCCGTCCGCGCTCTGTCGCTGTCGCTCCTGCTCCAGCTCGCAGCCTGCCAGGCCCCGCCGGCCGTACCGGACGCTTCTCGCCCTGCTGCCGCCTCGAACCCTCCGGCTGGCGCGCGCCACGCCATCGTCGCCAGTGCAAATCCGCTGGCCACAGAGGCGGGTCTTGCGATCCTGCGTGCCGGGGGCTCGGCTGCCGACGCGGCAGTCGCGATGCAGGCGGTGCTTGGCCTGGTGGAGCCCCAGAGCTCCGGCCTCGGCGGCGGCGCATTCATCAGCTACTACGACGCGGCGACCCGGCGCGTCAGCGCCTACAGCGGCCGCGAATTCGCGCCTGCGGGTGCGGGAGCGGACCTGTTTCTCGACCCCGACGGCCGTCCGCTGCCGTTCATCACCGCGGTGCTGAGCGGCCGTTCGACGGGCGTGCCCGGAGCCATCGCCGCGCTCGCGCTGCTGCAGCACCAGCACGGCCGGCTGCCGTGGCGTACGCTCTTTGACCGCGCCGAACAGCTGGCGCGCTTAGGATTCACGGTCAGTCCGCGGCTGGCGGGCATGATTGCCAGTCGGGCGCCGCAGGCCGCCGCCGACGATGCGCGCCGCTACTTCACGAAGGCCGATGGGACGCGCTATGCGGCAGGGGACCTGCTGCGCAACGCTGCCTATGCGGACACCGTGCGCCGGCTGGCACGCGAGGGTCCCGATGCCCTCTATCACGGCACGATCGCGCGCGACATCGTGCGACGCGTGCATGAAGGCGAGCTGCCAGGCGCGCTCTCGCTCGATGATCTCGCGTCCTACCGCGCCACCGAAACGCCTGCGCTGTGCCGCCCGTGGCGCATCTACGTGGTCTGCGGGCCGCCGCCGCCGGCCGGCACGATCAGCGTGCTGGAAGGTCTGCTGCTGCTCGAGCATACGGACATCGCCCGACGCGGCCCCAGCGATCCGCTCGCGTGGGTGCAGCTGGGCGCCGCGGAAAGACTGCTGTATGCGGATCGCAACCGCTACGTCGGGGACCCCGATTTCGTCGCCGTACCCACGGCCGGCCTGCTCGATCCGGGCTACCTGCGGGATCGGGCCGCCCTGATCGGCACGCGCATCGATCCGACGCCGCCACCGCCGGGCCGGCCACCGGGTGCGGGCAGCCCGGCGAGCGACCGCACCGTGGAGCCGGGTGGCACCACGCACCTGGTGATCGTGGATGCCGCAGGCAACGTCGTATCGATGACCACGACCGTCGAGAGCATCTTTGGCTCGGGTCGCATGGTCGACGGCTTCTTCCTGAACAACCAGCTCACCGACTTCAGCTTCGCGCCCCTCGAGCGCGACGGCGCCCCGGCGGCCAATGCGGTTGGCCCGCACAAGCGGCCGCGCTCGGCGATGTCACCGATCATCGTGCTCGACGCGCACGGCCGCTTCGTCGCTGCGACCGGTTCGGCGGGCGGGCCGGCGATCATTTCCTACGTGCTCAAGACGCTGATCGGCGCCCTGGACTGGGGGCTTGCGATGCAGGACGCGATCGCGCTGCCGAACCTGGTCGCACATGGTGCGAGCTTCGGGGCCGAGGCCGGGCGCTTCGACCCGGAACTGCTCGCGCGTCTGAAGGCGCTCGGCTTCGAGCTGCGCACCGGCGACTTCGAGGAGTCCGGCCTGCAGGGTGTGCGCGTGGGAGTCGACGGTACGCTGCAGGGCGGGGCCGATCCGCGACGCGAGGGCATCGCACTCGGCTACTAGCGCACTCGGCTACTAGCGCGCTCGGCTGCTAGGTGGCGCCGGCCGGACGCGGCGGGCGGTTGCGCCGGCTCCTGAAGGCTGCCTCGACCAGCGGGTGCACGAAGTGCCCCACGTCGCCGCCGAGGCTCGCGATCTCGCGCACCAGGGTCGAGGAAATGAACGTGAACTGCTCCTTGGGCATCATGAACACGGTCTCGACATCGGGCTCGAGGTGCCGCCCCATGTTGGCGAGCTGAAATTCGAATTCGAAGTCGGAAACGGCGCGCAGCCCGCGTACGATGACCGAGATTCCACGTGCCCGGGCAAATTCGACCGTGAGCCCGGTGTAGCCCTCGACCTCGACGTTCGACAGGTCGGCCAGCACACCGCGCGCGAGCTCGACGCGCTGCTCGATGGGGAAGGTCGGCGTCTTGGACGGATTGACGGCAATCGCGATCACGACCCGATCGAAGATGCTGGCGGCACGCCGCACGATGTCCTCGTGGCCGCGGGTGAAGGGATCGAAGGTTCCGGGATAGACCGCGCTGGGTTTCATCGGAAGTGCCGTCCTCGGCCTCTATGCTGCGTAGACCTCTATGCTGCGTAGAGATGATACCCGACCTCGCCCGCAGTGCCGGCGCGCAATTCGCGCCAGCGTGCCGGCAGCGCCGGCGCCGGATCCCGGCGCGAGCGCTCGATGTAGATGCGCGCATCGGGCCGCAGCCAGCCGCGCTCCAGCGCCGCGGCGCTCGGTGCCAGCAGCGCCGTCGAGTATGGCGGATCGAGAAACACGACGTCGCAGGCACACGGCACGGCTCCTTCGAGATAACCGGGCGCAGCGGCGCACAGCACCGAGGCACCGTCAGCCTGCCATTCGTGCAGCAGGCGCTCGAGGGCGATGACGGCCGCGCGCTGCTGCTCGACGAAGCGCACCGAGGCCGCGCCGCGTGACAGCGCCTCGAGCCCCAGCGCGCCGGAACCGGCAAACAGATCCAGACAGTGCGCACCCTCGATGCGCGGCTGCAGCCAGTTGAACAGGGTCTCGCGCACGCGGTCCGGCGTCGGCCGGATGTCGAGCGGCGGAAACCGGAACCGGCGGCCGCGCCAGCGGCCGGCAATGATGCGCAGCATGCGCTGCTGCGCACCGCGCGGCCGCCCGCCGGGCGCTGGTCGAGTGGCGCTCATGGACGCACCTTAAGCGCAACGGCGCGCTGCGTGCCAGTCCTGCGGCGTGCGACAATCGCGCCGCCATGCCCGATTCTGCGCCGCCGGAAGGCTTGTTCGCCCGCCTCAGGGCCCGTCTGAACCGCGGCGGGGCCTCGCTCGCGCGCGAACTGCGCAGCGTGCTGCGCGGACGCAGCATCGACGCGGCGGTGCTCGAGGACCTGGAGGCCCGGCTGCTGATGGCCGACGTAGGCGTCGAGGCCACGAACGACATCCTCGCCGAACTCGGGCGGCGCGTGGCGCGGCGCGAACTCGACGACGTCGAGGCGCTGCTCGAGGCGCTGCGTGCGCTGCTGACCACGCTGCTTGCGCCCTGCGAACGGCCGTTGCGCATCGACCCGGCGGCCCGGCCCTATGTGGTATTGATCGTCGGCGTGAACGGCTCCGGCAAGACCACCAGCATTGGCAAGCTCGCACAGCTGCTGCGCCGGGAGGGTCGCAGTGTGATGCTGGCGGCGGGTGACACCTTCCGCGCGGCGGCGGTAGAGCAGCTGCAGATCTGGGCGCAGCGCACCGGTGCCGCCTTCAGCGCCCAGGCCACCGGAGCCGACCCTGGCGCGGTAATCTTCGATGCTCTGCAGTCCGCACAGTCGCGCGGCACCGATGTGCTGCTGGCCGATACTGCCGGGCGACTGCACAGTCAGACGCACCTGATGGACGAGCTGCGCAAGGTCAAGCGCGTGATCCAGCGGGTCATGCCGGAAGCGCCGCACGAAGTACTGCTGGTACTCGATGCCAATCAGGGCAGCAACGCGCTGACCCAGGCACGGCAGTTCCACGCCGCGCTCGGCGTCACCGGGCTCGTGCTCACCAAGCTGGACGGCACGGCGCGCGGCGGCATCGTCGTCGCGATCGCACGCGCATTGGCGCTGCCGATCCGCTTCATCGGCGTCGGCGAGGGAGCAGAGGACTTCGGTACTTTCAACGCACGTGCGTTTGCGGGCGCGCTGGTCGACGACACGCCATGATCCGCTTCGATCGCGTCACCAAGCGCTACCCGAACGGGCGGGAGGCGCTCAGCGAGCTCAGCTTCGAGCTCGCCCAGGGCGAGATGGCGTTCCTGACCGGGCGTTCCGGGGCCGGCAAGAGCAGCGTGCTCAAGTTGATCGCGCTGCTCGAGCGACCGACCCGCGGCCAGGTAGTCGTGAATGGCGAGAGCACCGCGCGGCTGCGCAGCGCACGGGTACCCGCGTTCCGTCGGCGCGTGGGAGTCGTGTTTCAGGATCACCGCCTGCTGATGGACCGGCCGGTATTCGACAATGTCGCCCTGCCGCTGATCGTCGCGGACACGACTTACCGGGAGATCGATCGGCGTGTGCGTGCGGCGCTGGACCAGGTAGGGCTGCTCGGGCGCGAGCGCGTGGCGCCGCAGGAGCTGTCGGTGGGAGAGCAGCAGCGGGTCGGCATTGCGCGCGCGATCGTGACCCGGCCGCCGGTGCTGGTCGCGGACGAGCCGACGGGCAATCTCGACGCGACGCTGGCCGGCGAAGTGCTGCGGCTGCTGCGTCGCCTCAACGAAGTAGGCGTCACGGTGCTCGTCGCCACGCACGATCAGCACCTGGTGCGGGAATCCGGGCTGCGCGAGATCGTACTGCAGGACGGGCGGCTGATTGACCAGCCGAGCCTGCCGCTGCCAGTCATTGAAGCGCATCGATGAGCGGGCCTTAGAGCGGTGGCAAGCCTCTCCAGCTGGGTGATGCGTCACGGCCAGGCGCTCGTGTCCTCAGCGGGCCATCTCGCGCGCCATCGTTTCGCCACGCTGCTCACGGTCTCGGTGATGGGGCTCGCGCTCTCACTGCCGCTGTCGCTTCAGGTCCTGGTACGCAATGTTCGCGGTGCGACCGGGGATTTCTCCGGTGCGATCGGGCTGTCGGTCTATCTGAAGCCGCAGGTCACGGAACAGCAGGCGCGCGCGCTCGCGCGGACGGCCGCTGCGAGGCCGGGTGTCGCGCGCGTCACGCTGATCACCGCCGCGCAGGCCCTCGCCGAATTCCGGGCGCAGTCGGGATTTGGCGATGCCCTGGACGCGCTGACCGACAATCCACTGCCCCACGTGCTCGCGATCCAGCCCGACGCTGCGGCCGAGGGGCCGCAGCAGCTGGATGCGCTGCGGGCCTGGCTGCTGGCCTGGCCGGAGGTCGATACGGTCGCGCTCGACCGCGACTGGGTCGTACGGTTCAACGGCATCCTGGGATTGCTCCGGCGCGTGCTCGCTGTCAGCGCGACGCTGCTCGCTTTCGGGGTCGTCGCGATCGTCGGCAATACGATCCGGCTCGAGATTCTGAACCGGCGGGCGGAAATCGAGGTCACCAAGCTCGTGGGGGCCACCGACGCCTTCGTGCGCCGTCCGTTTCTGTACACGGGGATGTTCTATGGCGCGCTCGCTGGCCTGCTGGCCTGGGGGATCGTCGCCGCCGTACGCGCCGCGCTGGCCCCAGCGGCAGGGCGCCTGGCGGCGGCCTATGGCCAGCGCTTCGAGCTGGCGGGTCCGACGCTGCGCGAGCTGGGCTGGCTCGCGCTCGGCGGGGTGATACTCGGGGGTCTGGGCGCGCTGATCGCAACGACCCGCGAGCTGGCCCGGATCGAGCCCTGAGGGCTTCGGCGAAGCTATTATGATATTGATTCATAAGGAAATTATTAGGGAACGCGACAGTCATCGACAGGTCCAATCCTTAGCACTCTAAAGACCGGAGTGCTAGACTACGCGCCATTGGTATTTTCGGAGGACGGCGAGATGAGCAACGTGCAGACCGCGCTGATCGCCCCGGTTTCAGGCCTGAACCTGGCTGGTCCGATCGGCAGTTTCGACGCCTACCTGGACCGCGTCAGCCGCATTCCCGTGCTCTCGCGCGAGCGGGAGCGGGAGCTCGCCGAGAAATTCCGCGACCACGATGATCTGGGCGCGGCGCGCGAGCTGGTGCTCTCGCACCTGCGTTTCGTCGTGCACATCGCGCGCGGCTACAACGGCTATGGGCTGCCGATGAATGACCTGGTCCAGGAAGGCAACATTGGCCTGATGAAGGCCGTGAAGCGCTTCGACCCGGCCATGGGCGTGCGCCTGGTGTCGTTCGCAGTGCACTGGATCCGCGCCGAGATCCACGAGTATGTGCTGCGCAACTGGAGACTGGTCAAAGTCGCGACCACCAAGGCGCAGCGCAAGCTGTTTTTCAACCTGCGACGGCTGAAGAAGAACCTCGCGTGGCTCAGTGCCGAGGAAACCCGGGCGGTCGCAGAGGACCTTGGCGTCACGGCTGCTGAAGTCAACGAGATGGAACGGCGACTCTCGGCGCGGGACCTGTCGTTCGATCTCGGTTCCGATGCGGACGAGGAAGACAGCTACGGCCCCGCATCGTACCTGCCGGCACCCGATGCCGATCCGGCGCAGCTCGTCGAAGCAGAAGAATGGTCGAGTTCCTCGTCCGAGCAGCTCGCAGCGGCGCTGGAGCGGCTCGATGATCGCAGCCGTGCGATCCTGCGGCGCCGTTGGATGAGCGAGGACAAGGCGACGCTGCACGATCTGGCCGAGGAGTACGGGGTTTCCGCCGAGCGCATTCGCCAGATCGAGGCCGTAGCAATCACGCGGCTGCGTTCACTGCTGCCGGCACCCCTGCCGGCCGGCTCGTAAGCGCCGATCAGGGAAGCGGCGCAGGGACGAACACGAACTCGACGCGGCGGTTGCGCACGCGTCCTTCAGGTGTGTCGTCGCTCGCGAGCGCGTCGCTCGCACCGCGGCCGGCGGCGCGCAGGCGCGTCCCCGGCACGCCTTCCCCGATCAGCCATGTCTGCAGCGCGTCGGCACGCTGCTGCGCGAAACGCAGGTTGGCCTCGGCCCCTCCGATGCCGTCGGTGTAGACCTCGACCTGCGCTGCCAGACTCGCGCGTTTGCGCAGCAGTAGCCGCGCGACGCGCAACAGCGCGCGCGCCGGGGCGTCCGCGCGCGGGATCGTGCTCTCTGCATCGAACAGCCGGCTCGCCGGAATACGCAGCACCAGGCGGCCGGGTTCTCGCAGTATCTGTGTGGCCGAGCCGGCCTCCAGCGCAATCAGCGCCCCGTGCAGCTGCGTTTCGGCGCGATCCAGCTCACGCCGCCCGGCGCGCGAGGGCTCGCCCGAGACGGCGGGCACTGCGAGGCCGGCAGCAGCCGCTCGTGCGCATGGGGCGGCCACGATGCCGCACAGACCCAGCGCCAGCGCCAGCGCCGGGATACGGAGATCTACGTATGCTCGGCGCCACATTTGACTAAATGCGTCGTTGCTCATCGGGCTGCGTGATTCGCTCGTGAAAAAATTTCTGCTGCCTGTCATGGATTTGCAGCATATTAGCGATTATGCTTGTTCCATTCGCCGCCTGACGACGGGTGCGGTGAAAACGGTACAGACTGGTTGCTTTCGCGTCGAATTCGATGCGAGAAACTCAGGCTGTCGGGGTGGACACAGGCTGCGGCGGCCACATTTTGATGCCTGCCGCCAGCGTCCGATGCGCGCTTCACGGTGCGCAGGTACCGCCATTTTGGTACCGGCCTTCAGGGCCCGACGCTCAGGTCTGCTTCCATTTGTTCGTCTGCCCTCGACAGACCTGCGTCGATTGAAGACATTCAAACCTCGCCATGCGAGGTTTTTTTTTGCCGCGTGCCAATGCACGGACTGCTAGCCGGCGAGGCGCGCGCTCGCCAGCATCGCGCGCATCTCGAGGTCGTCGTACAGCACGACCAGCACCGCGGCCAGATACGGCAGCGAGAACACGCACGAAGCGTTGGCGAGCAGAGTGCCGAGCAGCCATGCCGGTGATGCAGCCGATCGCAGCAACGGGGCCACGTGGCCAGCCAGTGCGACGCCGATCCAGGTCCCGCCGGCCCAGCCGAGGCAGACCAGCGTAATCGCCACCGACAGCAGCGTCGACACGCGCCACCAGTGTCCGCGCGTCAGTTCCCAGCTGCGGCCGATCGCGCGCGGCGCGCTCGCGCCCTCCGCGATCACCGGCACCAGCCACATCGGCACTCGTCCGCTCCAATAGATTCCGGGAATCAGCACCAGCATGCCGCCCACGATCAGCAGCGTCGTCAGCGCGGTGCCGAGCACGATCCAGTGCAGGCGACGCGCCGCGAGCAGCAGCGCCCGGAACGGGCCGACCGCGGGCTCTCCCGCCGCATGCGCGAGTGGCGCGACCATCATCGCGGCGAACAGAAACGCCGAGACCAGCAGGCTGATAGCGGCGGGTGCGGCGGCCGCGCGCGCGAACTGCAGCGCGCTCGCATTCAGACCGGGAACGTCGAGGTTCGACATCGCGTCCAGGGAGGCTGCATGGAACCTGCGCACCGGCTCCACCAGCCATGCCGCGAGCAGCGCGGACTGCAGTGCCGATACTAGTGCCAGCATCCGGCAGTCACGGAACGCGAGCGCGTACAGACGCCACCCGGCCGTCAGCACGCCGCCCGACGTCAATGGCCCGGTGGGCTTGAAGTACATGCATGCTGCTCCCGCGCGCGCCCGCGCAACGCTACGCGTGCGCCCGCCCGCCGCGCTTGGACTCGATGTCCGGCAGCAGGCCCGCTAGCAGGCCGAGGGCCGGAAGCCATGCGCAGACCTGGTAGACCTGCTCGATGCCGCGCAAGTCGGCCAGCCGTCCCAGCAGCGCCGCACCGATACCACCGACACCGAATGCGAAGCCGAAGAAAAGTCCTGAAATCATGCCGACCTTGCCCGGCACCAGCTCCTGGGCGAACACCACGATCGCGGGAAACGCCGAGGCGAGGATCAAACCGATCATCACCGACAGCGGTCCGGTCCAGAACAGGCTCGCATGCGGCAGCATCAGCGTGAACGGCAATGGTGCGAGTATCGAGAACCAGATCAGGCGCCTCCGCCCGATGCGGTCCGCGACCGGTCCTCCGAGCAGCGTGCCCAGTGCAATGGCGCCGGTGAACGCGAACAGGTGCAGCTGCGCGTCGCGGATCGAAATGCCGAAGCGATGAATCAGGTAGAACGTGAAATAGCTGGTCATGCTCGTCAGGTAGATGTACTTCGAGAAGATCAATAGCAGCAACAGCGCGATCCCACGGCGGGCAATCGCCGGATCAGCGTCCACCACGCTGCGCGGACCCGAGGCGGCGGCGCGCAGGCGCGCCAGCCCGTGGTGGCGGTACCAGACGCTGACGTTCCATAGGATGGCGCCTGACAGCAGCGCCAGCAACGCGAACAGCGCAAGACTCGACTGGCCGAACCGGACCACGACCAGTGCGGCGCCGAGCGGACCCAGGGCCTGGCCGCTGTTGCCTCCAACCTGGAACATCGACTGCGCGAGTCCATGCCGTCCGCCCGAGGCCATGCGTGCGACGCGCGAGGCTTCCGGGTGGAATACCGAGGAGCCGATCCCGATCAGCGCCGCGCCGATGAGCACCAGAGCGTAGTGGTGCGCGCCCGAGAGCACCACCAGGCCCACGAGTGTGAACAGCGTGCCACCGGGGAGCGCGAGCGGCGTGGGGCGGCGGTCCGCGTACACGCCGACCAGCGGCTGCAGCAGCGAGGCGGTGATCTGATAGACCAGCGTGACCAACCCGATCTGCCCGAAATTCAGGCCCAGGTCTGCCTTGATGTCCGGATAGATCGCCGGCAGCAGCGACTGCATCATGTCGTTGAGCAGATGGCAGACGCCGATCGCGATGATGACCCCGAATACAGGGTTGCCTTCCGGGGAAGGCTGGCGTGGCGATGCGCTCATATCCGACCCGCGCACCGATCACCTCCGGCGATGAACTCGAGAGTTGGTAGTGTGGAGGGGCCATTGCCGAATTGACAAGGACAGTCCAACGACGGAATTGCCGCGCGGCTTGGTGCTCTCGCGAGCGGCAGCGGCCGGCGCTCGATGGCCAGCTGCCGACCGTCTAATCCCGAAGCCTTTGATTACCATGGACTCTCAATGCTGGGGTTCCGGCCAGGCCGGCGTTCCCCGCTCGAGGCGCCGACAGGCGCCGGCCGCGGTGCCAAGCGAGCGTCCAGGATTGCATTGACCCTGAACCCGACGCCGGTATGATCGGACTCAAGATCGGCGGAATTGAGGGGTCGCGTGGCTGGCACAGGAAGCCCTGTGCAGCGGCAGCGCCCGCATCCGCCCAAGCCAGTTTGACGATGCGGGGCCGCTGGGGATCAGACCCGGCGCTGCGCAGCGTGCGCGGCCGCATCCATTATGGGAACCGAATATGCAGCACAAGCACAGCGCAGAGGGGCACAAGGCCCGCTCCCCCGGCAGGCCGGGCAAGCAGGGCCTGTACGATCCATGGTTCGAGCATGACGCCTGTGGCGTGGGCTTCGTGGTCGACATCAAGGGCAGGAAGTCCCATCGCATCCTGCAACAGGCCATCCAGGTGCTGCGCAATCTCGATCATCGTGGCGCCTGCGGCTGCGAGACCAACACCGGCGACGGCGCGGGCGTGCTCATCCAGATGCCCCATGCTTTCTATCAGCAGGTCGCGCGCAAGGAGCGCCTGTCGTTGCCCCCGCCGGGGGAGTACGGCACCGGCCTGGTGTTCCTGCCGCGCAACCCGACCAGGCGGCGCCGGCTCGCCGAGGCTTTCGATCACATCGTGCAGTCCGAAGGTCAGACGCTGCTCGGCTGGCGCACGGTGCCGACCAACAACGCCTCGCTCGGGGAGACGGCCAGGGCGAGTGAGCCCTTCATCCGCCAGGTGTTCATCGGGCGCAATCCCGCCATCAAGGACGACCTGGAGTTCGAGCGCAAGCTGTACGTCATCCGCAAGCGTGCCTACGCGGAGATCCGCACGTCAACCATCGACGGCGCGGAATATTGGTACCTCGCGAGCCTGTCGTACAAGACCATCGTCTACAAGGGAATGCTGCTCACCGAGCAGCTCGCGCAGTACTACTCCGACCTGCAGCAGCCGGCAGTGGAGACCGCGCTGGCGCTGGTGCATTCACGGTTCAGCACCAATACCTTCCCCAGCTGGGACCGCGCACACCCGTACCGCTATCTGGCGCACAACGGCGAGATCAACACGGTGCGCGGCAACTACAACTGGATGAAGGCGCGCGAGGCGCTGTTCGAATCCGACGTGTTCGGCGCGGACACCTCCAAGATCCTGCCGGTCATCAATCCGAACGGCAGCGATTCGGCGATGTTCGACAATACTCTGGAGTTGCTGGTATTGGCGGGCCGATCGCTGCCGCACGCGATGATGATGATGATCCCGGAGCCATGGTCGACCCATGAGAGCATGGATGACGACAAGCGGGCGTTCTACCAATACCACGCGACCCTGATGGAGCCGTGGGACGGCCCGGCGTCCGTGGCCTTCACCGACGGCAAGAAGATAGGTGCGGTACTGGATCGCAACGGTCTGCGTCCGTCGCGCTACTACGTCACCAGGAGCGGTCTGGTGGTCATGGCATCAGAGGCCGGCGTGCTCGATCTGCCGCCCGAGGACGTGGTGCAGAAGGGCCGCCTGCAACCGGGACGCATGTTCCTCGTCGACACGGAGCAGGGCCGGATCATCGATGATGAGGAGATCAAGCGCACCGTCGCGACCGAGCAGCCCTACCGTCGATGGCTCGATGAACATCTGGTGCATCTCAAGGATTTGCCGGCGGCGCCAGAACTTCCAGTGCCGGATACGGATTCGCTGCTGCAGCGGCAGATCGCATTCGGCTATACGTTCGAGGATCAGCGGGTGCTGCTCGAGCCGATGGCGCGCAGCGGCGTGGAAGCGGTCGGATCCATGGGTAATGACACGCCGCTGGCAGCGCTGTCCAGCCGCCCCAGGCTGCTGTACGACTACTTCAAGCAGCTGTTCGCTCAGGTGACCAATCCTCCCATCGACAGCATTCGCGAGGAGCTGATCACGGCCTCGGAGGTGTGGCTTGGGTCGGAAGGCAACCTGCTACGACCGCGCGCGGCGGATTGCCGCCGGCTCGAGCTGAAGGGACCGGTCCTCACCAACGAGGAGTTCGCCAAGGTACGGCGCCTGAACCTGCCGGGCCTGAAGACAGGGGTGCTGTCCATCCTGTTCCGCGCCACGCGCGGCGGGAAGGGTCTCACCAAGTCGATGGAGGAATTGTGCCTGGCCGCGCGCCGGATGATCGAGGATGAGGAAGTCAGCATCCTCGTGCTCAGCGACCGCGGCGTGAACCGGGAGTTCGCGGCCGTGCCGGCGCTGCTGGCGGTGAGCGGCCTGCATCACTATCTGATCCGCGAAGGCCTGCGCATGCGCGTCAGTCTCGTGCTGGAGACCGGCGAGGCGCGGGAAGTACAGCATTTCGCGCTGCTGGTCGGTTACGGCTGCGCCGCCATCAATCCCTATCTGGCGTTCGAGACCATCGAGCGGATGATCCGCGATGGCATGGTAGCCAAGGTGGACGCGAAGCTCGCGTGCAAGAACTTCGTCAAGGCGGCAACCAAGGGCGTCGTGAAGGTGATGTCCAAGATGGGCATCTCCGCCATCCAGAGCTATCACGGCGCCCAGGTGTTCGAGGCCGTAGGGCTGCGCCAGGACGTGATCGATCAATACTTCACCTGGACGGCCTCGCGCATCGGCGGGGTGGACATGGCGGTCATCGCGCAGGAAGTGCTGATGCGCCATCGCGCGGCGTTTCCGACGCGGCAGATCAACGGTCACGCCTTGCAGTCCGGCGGTCTCTACCAGTGGCGGACGGACGGCGAGCTGCACCTGTTCAATCCGCAGTCGATTCACCGCCTGCAGAAGGCGGTGCGCACCAACAGCTATGCCGTGTACAAGTCATACGCGGCGCTGATCGACGACCAGTCGAAGAACCTGTCGACGCTGCGCGGGATGCTGGAATTCAAGCCGGCCGAAGCCGTCCCGATCGACGAAGTCGAGCCGGTCGAGAGCATCCTGAGGCGCTTCAAGACCGGCGCCATGTCCTATGGCTCGATCAGCAAGGAAGCGCACGAAACCCTGGCCATCGCGATGAACCGCATCGGCGGCAAGAGCAACACCGGCGAGGGCGGCGAGGATCCGGAGCGCTATGTGCCGCTGGCCAATGGCGACTCGAAGAACAGCGCCATCAAGCAGGTGGCGTCCGGCCGCTTCGGCGTCACCAGTCAGTACCTGGTCAACGCGCGCGAGCTGCAGATCAAGATGGCGCAGGGCGCCAAGCCCGGCGAAGGCGGCCAGTTGCCCGGCACCAAGGTGTACCCGTGGATTGCGAAGACGCGGCATACCACTGCCGGTGTCGGGCTGATCTCGCCGCCGCCGCATCACGACATCTACTCGATCGAGGATCTGGCCGAGCTGATCCACGACCTGAAGAACGGCAACCGTGACGCGCGCATCAGCGTCAAGCTGGTCGCCGAAGTCGGTGTCGGCACGATTGCTGCCGGCGTCGCGAAGGCCCATGCCGACGTGGTGCTCATCAGCGGGCATGACGGCGGTACGGGCGCATCGCCGCTGACCTCGCTGGCGCACGCCGGACTGCCATGGGAACTCGGGCTCGCCGAAACGCACCAGACCCTGGTACTGAACAACCTGCGCAGCCGCATCGTCGTGGAAACCGACGGTCAGCTGAAGACCGGCCGCGACGTCGTGGTCGCGGCACTGCTCGGTGCCGAGGAGTTCGGTTTTGCAACCGCACCGCTGGTCGCGGTGGGCTGCATCATGATGCGCGTGTGCCATCTGAACACCTGCCCGGCCGGGGTCGCGACGCAGGACCCGCGGCTGCGCGAACGGTTCACCGGCACGCCCGAGCACGTGGTCAACTTCATGCGCTTCATCGCCCAGGACGTGCGCGAGTACATGGCGCAGCTCGGCTTCCGGACTGTGGACGAAATGGTCGGGAGGGTCGACCGGCTCAGGCCGAAAAAGGCCATTGACCACTGGAAGTCGAAGGGCTTCGACTTCAGCAATATTCTCTACCAGCCGGACGTCGGCGCCGAGGTCGGCCGTTTCTGCCAGATCCCGCAGGATCACGGGCTGGAAAAGGCGCTCGATGTCACCACGCTGCTCGATCTGTGCAGGCCGGCGATCGAGCGTGGCGAGCCGGTCCGCGCCGAGGTGGCGATCCGCAACGTCAATCGAGTGGTCGGCACCATCACCGGCAGCGAGATCACGAGGAAGTACGGGCCAATTGGTCTGCCCGAGGACACCATTCGCATCCACTTCCGGGGCACGGCCGGGCAGAGCTTCGGTGCATTCATGCCGCGCGGCATGACCTTCGTGCTCGAAGGCGACGCCAACGATCACCTCGGCAAGGGACTCTCGGGCGGCAGGATCATGGTGTTCCCGCCGACGCAATCCTCGTTCGTTCCGGAAGAGAACATCATCGTCGGCAACGTTGGCCTCTATGGCGCGACCGCCGGCGAGGTATACATCCGCGGCATGGCCGGCGAGCGCTTCGCCGTGCGCAACAGCGGCGCCGACGCCGTGGTGGAGGCCGTGGGCGACCACGGCTGCGAGTACATGACGGGCGGCCGTGTGGTCGTGCTCGGTCCGGCTGGCAGGAACTTCGGCGCCGGCATGTCGGGCGGTACGGCCTACGTGCTCGACGAGCGTGGCGACTTTCCCAGCCGTGTGAATCCGCAGATGGTCGACGTCGAGCCACTGGTCGACGGCGACGAGATCCTCCAGGTGCGCACGCTGATCGAGCGCCACCTCGAGTTCACCGGCAGCGCGCGCGCCATGCGGGTACTCGAGAATTGGGATGCTGCCGTGGCGCAGTTCGTCCGTGTGATGCCGAAGGACTTCAAGCGCGCCGTCGCTTCGCTCAAGCGCGCGCACGAGCAGGGCCTGAGCGGCGACGAGGCGATCATGGTGGCATTCGAGGACAACGCACGCGATCTGGCGCGCGTCGGCGGAAACTAGCAGCGAGAGCGTCTACCGGATGGGAAAGCCGACTGGATTCATCGAGTATCTGCGCGAACTCCCGGTGGACCGCACGCCCATCGAGCGCGTGCTGGACTGGAAGGAATTCCATTACCACATGGATGAAAAAGGCCTGCGCAACCAGGCCGCGCGCTGCATGGACTGCGGCGTGCCGTTCTGCCATACCGGCTCGCTGATCTCCGGGATGGCTTCCGGCTGCCCGGTCAACAACCTGATTCCGGAATGGAACGATCTGGTGTACCGCGGTTTGTGGCAGGAAGCGCTCGAACGGCTGCATAAGACCAACAATTTCCCCGAATTCACGGGCCGGGTGTGTCCCGCGCCGTGCGAGGGGTCCTGTGTCCTCGGCATCAACGCGCCGCCGGTGGCGATCAAGGTCGTCGAGAACGCCATTGTCGACGAAGGCTGGGAGCAGGGCTGGATCGTGCCGATGCCGCCGCAGGCTCGCACCGGCAAGAAGGTGGCGGTGATCGGCTCCGGCCCGGCCGGGCTGGCGGCCGCCGCGCAGCTGAATCGGGCCGGGCACGAGGTGACGGTGCTCGAGCGCGATGATCGGCCGGGCGGACTGCTCATGTACGGCATACCGAACATGAAGCTCGACAAGCAGGAAGTGGTCATGAGGCGCATCGAGCTCATGGAAAAGGAGGGCATCAAGTTCATCTGCAATGCGCACGTCGGGGTCAACGTCGAGCCGATGCTGCTGCTCAGTGATTTCGACGCCACCATCGTCTGTGCGGGCGCTACCCAGGCGCGCGACCTGACGGTGTCCGGCCGCGACCTGCAGGGTGTGCATTTCGCGATGGAGTACCTGAGCGCAAGCACCAAGGCGCTGCTCGATGGCGGCCCGGATCTGTGCCCGATCCATGCGCGCGATCGAAACGTCATCGTGATCGGCGGTGGCGATACCGGCACCGATTGCGTCGCCACGGCAATGCGCCAGGGTTGCAGGAGTCTCACGCAGATCGAGATCCTGCCGCGACCGCCGATGGATCGCGCGGAGGACAATCCGTGGCCTGAGTGGCCGAAAGTCTACAAACTGGACTATGGCCACGAGGAGGCCGCCGGGAAGTTCGGCGACGATCCGCGCGTCTACGTGACCACCGTCAAGAGTCTCAACGGCGATGCCGCCGGACGCGTCCAGTCGCTGACCACGGTGCAGATCTCCTGGCACAGGGACTCGAGCGGGCGCATGGTCCCAATGGAGCAGTCCGGCACCGAGCGGGAGATCCCGGCCGATCTGGTGCTGCTGGCCATGGGGTTCACCGGCCCCGAGCAGCCGCTGCTCGCGGACCTCGGCATCCAGACCGACGCCCGCTCGAACGTGCTGGCAGAGCATGGCAGATTTGCCACGAACGTCCGCGGCGTCTTCACCGCGGGCGATTGCCGGCGGGGGCAGAGCCTGGTCGTGTGGGCCATCAACGAAGGACGGGGCGCTGCGCGGGAGTGCGACCGGTACCTTATGGGAAGCACCGAGCTGCCGTAGCCAGGCCGACGGAAGCCCGACATATCCGCGACTCGGTTCGCGGAATCCGCACGAGTGACCCGCCTGACGCCTCGCGGAGTCGAAAGACTATTGCGTCCCCCATCGATGTGCACTATGGTGCGCCCGCCGTCACCGGCTCAGGCTCGTTCGACTCATCGGAGGTGTGACAAGACCGCAATGAAGAAAAGCACGGCGTCCGCAGCCTGGCGATCTGGGCATGGTCTTCACCGCGTAAACGAGTATCTCGAGAAGAATTTTCCCGATTTCTTCGCCGAGGCGCGCTTCCAGGTCGGGAACGACGATTATTTTCTGTACAGCCGCTTCGGCCAGTACCTCGCCCGGACGATCGAGTCCAACCGGGCGCCCCGCGGCAAGATCTACCGCGGTTTCACGGTCCTCAACAAGATGGCACGCGTTTCGGCCAGCGACCCGGCGGTCCGCCGGATGTTCGTCACCGGCCCGCTCGAGCACATCGTCGATGCCCCGAAGGCCCGCGCTCTCGCCCGCAAGCGCCTGTCCTCGGTCGCACAGGGTTACCTCGAGAGCCTGTGCGAGTAGGCCTTGCGGCGCTGACACGGCCCTAGGTGAGTGCACGCGCCGCCGCAGGAGGTGCTGCAGTTCTGGTTCGGATCGCGGCCGTATACGCGCGATTCAGTACACCGGTACGCACGCCTCTGGTTCCCCGAAGCCGCGGCTCCCGAGCTGGTGCCTCAGGCCGATGAGCTGATTCGCGAGCGCTTCGGCGCGACGATGCTCGCCGCGCAGACCGGGGCTCTCGCCGCCTGGGAATCGACGCCCCGCCGCCGGCTGTCGCTGATCCTGCTGCTGGATCAGTTTCCGCGCCATGTGCATCGAAGCAGCGCGCTGGCGTACGCCCACGACGACGCAGCGCTTGCCCTGGCGCTCTCGGGAATGCAGTTCGGCGCCGACGCGGCGCTGCATCCGATCGAGCGGATGTTCTTCTACATTCCGTTGATGCACGCCGAGGCGCTCGAGGTGCAGGAAGAATCGGTTGCCGCATTCCGCAGGCTGCGCAGCGAGACTCCAGCGGAGCTGGCTGATGTGCTCGGGCGCGGCTTCGAGTACGCGCTGCTGCATCAGGACGTCGTGCGCCGCTTCGGTCGCTTTCCGCATCGAAACCACGTGCTCGGTCGCCCCAGCACCGAACAGGAGGCGGCCTGGCTCGCCAGCGACGCGACGCAGTTCGGTCCGTAGCGGTCAGGCATTCACGCGAAGTCCGGCGCCGACAGTGCTCGCTCGGTCAGCGTGCCGAAGCGCGCCACCTGGCGGCGCAGCCGTCTTGCATCCCCGATCAGCACCAGCGCCAGGTCCGCGCTATCCGGAAACGCGTGCGCGACCACCGCCTGAGCCTGCTGCGTATCGACGCGCATCAGCGCGGGGCCGAAGTCGTCGATGTGGCTGTCCGGCAGCCCATGTAGCGCGAGCTCGCCGAGCGCTGCGGCCCAGTCCGCCGCGGTCTCGAAGCCGAGCGGATATTGCCCGATCAGGTAGTTGCGCGCGCAGTCCAGCGCCTCGGCGGACAGGCCCTGCTGCTTGAGCGCGTCGAGCGTGGCAAGGCTGATGCCGATCGCCCGTCCGGTGCGGGCGCTCTCGGCAAAGGAGCTGATCGCGAAGCCGCCGGCGACCGCGCCGCGGCGGAATTCGGAATGTGCCGAGTATGTGAGGCCGGTGCGGGTACGCAGCGCCTGCATCAGCATGGAGCCGAAACTCCCACCGAATGCGGTGTTCACGGTTTCCAGCGCGGCGCGCGGTTCGAAATCGCGGGCCACTCCCAGGTTCGCGATCCAGAAGTAGCCCTGCGCACAGTCCGGCGCATCGACCAGCAGCACGCGACGGCCGGTGACCGGCGCCGGCTCCGGAATCGGCGGCAACGGCGCATTGCAACGCCGCCAGGCGCCGAACCCCGCCTCGATCCGGTCGCGCAGCCAGTCGGGTTCGAAATCACCCGCGAAAACGAGGGTCAGGCGATCGGCTCCAAAGTGCTGCTCATAGTGCGCGCGGATGTCTTGCACGCCGATCCGGGCGAGACTGGACTCGCTGCCGCCTACCGGTGCTCCGTAAGGATGGTCCGGGAACAGCAGCGCGCGGCCGTAGTGCCCGATCATGCTCTGCGGATCCGAGTCCTTGGCCGCCTTGATGAATTCGATGCGCCGCGCCTGCAGCGTCTCGAATTCGGTCGTCGCGAGATGAGGTCGCTGCAGCGCATCGGCCAGCAGCTCGAGCATCAGCCCGGCGTCGCGCGCCAGGAACTGGCCGTGCAGCAGCACCGCCTCCGCGCTGGCGTCCGCATCAAGACTGCCGCCGGAGCCCTCGAGGGTGTCGGCGAACTGGTACGCGTCACGCGCACCGGCTCCATGACGCAGCAGCTCCGCCGTCAGGGACGCGACGCCTGCGCGTCCGTCCGGATCCAGGCGCGCACCGCCGCGCAACAGCACTTCGAACGCGACCAGCGGGACGTCCTCGCGCGGCAGCAAGACCAGCTGCGCACCGTTGGGGAGCACATGGCGACTGTACGGCGGAACCTTGATACCGACGGTCATTGCAATCAGCAGGCGGAGCGCAGGATACCGACCGTGCGCCGGTCTGGATCGAACACCGCGCGCGCCACCGCGGCAACATCATCGCGCGTGACCGCCTCGTACAGTGCCGGAGCGCCGAACAGCTTCGAGTGCTCTCCATGCAGCACCGTGTATTCCCCGAGCACACGCGCCTTGCCGTCGATGGTCGAGACCGCGCGCCAGAAATCGGCGGCGACGATGTTCTTGCCGCGCTGCAGTTCCCCGTCGCTGATGCCATGTGCCAGCAGGCGCGCGAGTTCGATATCCAGCGCGCCCAGCAGTGCCTCCGGATCTCCGCCTTCCGGCAGCGTGGCCTGGATCGAGAACAGGTTCGCATCGAAGCCCTCGCTCCAGCCGCCATGCACCGCCACCGCGCGCTGCTGCTGCTCGACCAGCGCGCGATGCAGGCGCGAGGAATCGCCGCCGAGCAGGATGGTCTGCAGGATGTTGAGCGCGGGTTCGCGGGAATCTGCGGCCGCGATCGAGTGCCAGGCGCAATGCAGGATCGGATTATGCGCCGGACGCTCGAGCACCAGGCGCCGCTCTCCGCGTTGCATAGGTTCCCGCATATGCACGGGCGGTGGCGGGGAGCGGCGCGGTATTGGTGCGAAATAGCGCTCGACCAGCGCCAGCGCGGCCTGCGGATCGAGGTCGCCGACCAGGACCAGCGTGCAGTTGTTCGGCGCGTAGTAGGTGGCGTAGAACAGCTGCAGGTCCGCCATCGTCCAGGAGCGGATATCGGCAGGCCATCCGATCGTCGGAATCCGGTAGGGATGCACCTGGAACGCCGTGGCCTGAACCTGCTCCTCGAGCAGCGCGGCGCCGCTGTCCTCGACGCGCAGGCGGCGCTCGGACCAGACGATTTCGCGCTCGTTCTCGACGACCTCCGGACGCAACGCGAGATTGGCCAGCCGGTCACTCTCGAGCTCGAGCGCCAGTTCGAGCGCCGAGTTCGGCAGCCAGTCCTGATATACGGTCACGTCCTGGGACGTAAAGGCGTTGTTGCTGCCGCCGCGCGCTTCCAGCAGCCGATCGAACTCGCCCTGTGCATGGCGCGTGGTGCCGTTGAACATCATGTGCTCGAAAAAATGTGCGAGCCCGCTGGTCCCCGTGTCCTCATTGCGGCTGCCGACGCGTACCCATTGGTGGAGCGCCACATTCGGGATGTTGTGATCGGACCAGACCCGCACTTCGAGTCCGTTTGCCAGCGTGTGTGCGGACACGTTGGCGGCTGCATCGGCAAAGCGACGACGCGCCGCCGGCTGACGCAGCTGCCCCTCGGCACCCGCCGTCGCATTGCCGCCGTGGCCCGGAGGGGAGCGCATTTCCCGATGACCCATCCCGTCACTATGGCGGTAGCGGGTTCGACTTCAACGGGCGCGATGGGCTGGCGCGCAAAGAAAAGCGCCGCGACCTAAGCCGGCCGCGGCGCAAGAGTAGCGGACACCGGGGAAAGTGATCCGCAAAGGTTAGGGGAAAACCTTACAGGTTAAGAGAAAGCAATTGACGTGCCAGAACATTTTATTTAATTAAATCAATAGCTTATAATTATAGAGGGTCGTACCGATGACATGGCACTGACAAGAATTGTCAGTCACTGGCCGTCGGGCGCCGAAAGCTGACGCAGTGGTCAGGCGGTGATCGGCACGCAGGCCTGGGAGTGCTTGTGAAGTGCTGCGCACAGGTCCCGCGCGCCGGCTGCCGACGGCACACTGACCTGCAGGCGCACCAGATGATTCGTCTTTGCATGGGCAGCCACGTAGCGCGGTTGCATCGCCTTGAGCTGGGTTGGGAATCTGGCCTGCAGGACCTTCCACTGCGACTCCGCCCGGGCCTGGCTGCTGAACGCACCGAGCTGCACCAGGTGCGCGGCACTGCCGGACGCGACGTGCCCCTTCTTGCCCTGCTTTGCTGCGGTGCTGGCGACGCGCTCAGAATGGGTGCCACTAGCCGCCGGCTGCGGCTTCGGCATCGGCGTCGGCGTCGCGGGCGCGGAAGCGGCCTGCGAAGCCGGTGCTGGTACGGCGGCCGTCGGCACGCCGCCACTTCCACCCTGAGCAAAATTCTCGACGCGGATACGTGCCTCCTGCGCCCATTTGCCGTCAGCATGCTGGGCCAGGAACTGCTCGTAGGCCGCGCGATTGTCGGCGCTCGAAGCGCTCTGCCAGTCGCGATCCTCCTGCAGCTGCTTCAGGTGAGTCCTGGCCTGTTCGGCATTCGCGCCGGTCGGATGCTGCTGCAGGTATTGCTGGTAGGCCTCGCTGGTATCGGCCGCTGCGGCGGACTTCCAGTCCGAGCTCTCGCTGCTGCATCCGGCCAGCGCAAGTCCGAGCGCGAACGCGCTCATCCATCCGATCGCGTCCATCCTCATCGCAGAGTTTCTCCGGTGGCGCCCAGGCACAGCATTGTAGCAGTCTACCGACAGCTGGCCGCAGGGCGTCGCTGAGCGCAGACTGTTTGCCACGGAGGAAAAATACCTATGCTGGATGCCGCATGAACGACGCGCCGCGCCGCCGCTTGCTCGACCGCCTCGGCGGCACGCCCTCGCTGCTCGCCGAGGGCTGCGTCATCGTGGGTGACGTTGAAACACCGGGCGCGCTGATGTGCGGTGCGTCGGTCCGGGGTTTCGGCCGCATTGGCGGCGAACTCTCGCTCGCACCGGCGGCCCGTTGGGAAGGGGACATCGTAGCCCACCGCGCCGCCATCGCCGGGCACATCGATGGCAGCATCACGGTCAGTGACCGCCTCGAGATCGCGGCCACTGCGGTGATCCGCGGCCGCGTCGCGGCGCGCTCGATCGCAATGGCGCGCGGGGCGACGATCGATGGCGAGATCACGGTCACCGGCGATGAGCCGTTGGTGGAGTTCGAGGAGAAAC
This sequence comes from uncultured Steroidobacteraceae bacterium, assembly GCA_964528845.1. GTDB lineage: Bacteria > Pseudomonadota > Gammaproteobacteria > Steroidobacterales > Steroidobacteraceae > FEN-1191. The sequence goes on from CAZGVE010000017.1 coordinate 37,620, forward strand.
GCCACGGCGGCTGAGGCTGGCTATAATCAGGCGGCGCCAGTGCACGGATGCCCGCTTGAACAATGCACGACTGATCCATCTCGTCGCCCATCGCGGCAACGCTCGCGAATTTCCTGAAAACACGATACCCGCCTTCGCCTCTGCGCTGGGGCTGGGCCTGCGGTTCCTCGAACTCGACGTCCAGCTGTCCGCAGACGGCATTCCAGTCGTGATCCACGACCACCGGCTCGAGCGCACCACGGGCGAACGCGGCACCGTGTTCGAGCATCCCGCGAGCCGTCTGGCGCAGATCGACGCGAGCGAGCCGCAGCGCTTTGGCGACCGGTTCCGGGGCACGCGCATCCCGCTGCTCAGTGACGTGCTGCGCCTGCTCGAAGGCCGGCCCGAGGTAACGCTGTTCGTCGAGATCAAGCGCGCCAGCCTGGTGCATTTCGGGCATGACCAGGTCGTCGCGCGCGTGCTCGAGACCCTGCGGCCGGTACGCACGCAGTGCGTCGTAATCTCGTTCGACCTGGCCACCGTGTTCCGTGCCCGTCAGCTCGGAGGTCTGCCGATCGGCTGGGTACTCGGCACCTACGACGCGCACAGTCGTCTCAAGTTCGAGGCCCTGCAGCCGGAGTTTCTGTTCTGCGACCACCAGAAGCTTCCCACCAGCGGCACGCTGTGGCGTGGTCCCTGGCGCTGGGTCATCTACGAGGTTGAGGCGCTGCCGCTGGCACTGACACTGGCCGGGCGCGGCGCGGACTACATCGAGACCATGGCGGTGTTCGAACTCAGCGAGGCCCTGCGCTCGCAGCAGGGAGCGGGTACCGCGCCTTGAACGGCGCAGCCAG
>CAZGVE010000017.1:38552-52928 GCA_964528845.1 uncultured Steroidobacteraceae bacterium
GTGGCGTTCGAACTGCTCGAGGATCAGGCGGTCGGCGAAGCTCGGGCCCCGCAGGTCATCGATGAAGCCGCAGTGGCCGCCGAAGCGCGAGCGCAGAATCGAAAGCCCTGCGGGGCGCGCGAGGCGCGCGAGATCGGCTGGCGGGATGATTGGATCATCATCCGCGAGCAGTAGCCATGCGGGCACGTGCAGCTGCGCGAGGCTCGAGCCCGTCAGCGCATATCCGTTCAGATAGGCCGCAAGGCTCGGGAAGTCCGTAGTGGTGCGCACCAGCGCCGCCGTCATCGCCCGAAGGTCCGCCAGCCGCAGCACGGGCTCAAAATCATGTACCTGCGGCCACGCGCGCTGCTTGCGGCGTAGCGAGGCGGACCAGTGTCGTACGAAAAAACGCCGGTAGAGCGGCCAGGCCCGCTCCATGGCCAGCAGCGTCGCGGCCGGATCGAGCACGGGGGAGACCGCCACGGCGCAGGCGATCCCCGCTGGCGCCTCCGGATATGCGGCGGCACGCAGCACGAAGTTGCCGCCGAGCGAATAGCCGGCCAGATAGAGCCGTGCCGCCGGAAATCGTGCGCGCAGCGCGCACAGCGCGCCGACTACCTCGGGCAGGCGGCAGGAATGGAAGATCTCGCGGTTCAGGTGGTGCGTCGCGCCGTGATCGCGCAGATTCAGGCGCACCACGCCGTAACCGCGCGCGTGCAGCAGCGCGCCGACCGACAGTACCTGGCTCGATTCGGCGCTGCCCTCCCAGCCGTGCAGCAACACGGCCAGGCGTGGCGCGACTGGGCCTGCGCCTGGCGGTGGCGGCGCGGTGTAGTGGCCCTGCAGGCGTACGCCCTCGCCGCACTCGAGCAGCAGCTCCTGCGCGCCGTCCAGCAGTGCGCGAGCCCGGCGCCGCGCCCAGCCGCGGCGTGGCGGCAGGCTGTCGAGGGTCGACTGCAGATGTGCGTTGTGCAGCCAGCCGGGCGGATCAAAGCCGACGGCCAGCGCCGGTGCGCTCAGTGCTCGGCCTGCCAGCGCACTTCCACCCGGTTGTTGGCGGCCGCGGCGCGGTTCCATTCGCCGGCGGTGAGGCCATCGCTCACGGGCGGATAGGGGGTGAGTACTTCATCGGAGCTGCCGGCGTTGATCTGGATATCGAGCCGGCCGGCAGCGCTGGCGCGCGCAGTCGCAATCATATTCGCGAATGCCACTGACTGACGCTGGCTGGGCGAGCCGTTGTCTTCGCGCGAGGTGCTGACCTGGTCACACCTGGAGTACGGGCTGGCCTCGGCCGCAGGCGCGGGAAGGCCCGCTGCGCCTGCCGCCAGGCAGAAGCGGCCGGGCACTGTACGGATCTGGACCACGCCGCGAAAGCCCTGCGCCGCGAGCCGCGCCAGCAGGGCCTGAATGTGCTCCAGCCGGACGCCGGAGAGGGGTGTTTCGCCGAAGGGTACGGAGTCGATCATCGAGGTGCCCTGGGCGCCGGCAGCGGCCTGCGACTCCGGGTCGCTCGCCGGCGCGGCGGCACTGGCCGCGGCGGCAGCGTCCGCCGCCTGCAGCGTCTGCAGGCTCTGCTGCGTGTCGGCCAGCTGCCGGCGCGTCTGATCGAGCTGCGCGTGCAACTGCTGTGCGCCGCGGCGCTCGTTGATCCACTGCAGGCCAAGGGCGGCCGCGAGTACCAGGCCGGCAGCTCCGACCCACAGCCCGGCATGCATCGCCCGGCGCCGCAGCGGGACCGGTACGGCCGGCGGCGAGGGTGAGACCTGCTCCTGCATGATCAGCCGCACATCACTGACGATGCGATCCGCGTGACTCTCCAGGTTGTCGATCACGAGCCGGCGCAGCTCCTGCACCTGGTGCGAGAACATCCCCTCGATGATTGCGCGCAGCTCCGGCGGTAGTGCCGGCAATGGCGGCCGCTGCGGCGAGCGGCGCTCGTTCAACGTGACGTCCAGCGGCGGGGTGTTGTCGGTGGGCAGTACCTCGCCCTGGGTGTCCGTGGACTCGGATTCAGGCCGCAGATCGTCGATCAGCCGCAGCTGCTCGAGCGCCTTGGCGACATCCGTGTGGCGTATCTGCTTGGGCAGTACTCCGATGGCGCCCAGCGCCCGTGCCTGGCTGAGATACAACTCGCCCTCCTGCGAGGTGTACATCATGATCGGGATCGTGGCCGTGCGTGGGTTGTTCTTGATCGCCTGCACCGCCTGGAAACCGTCCATGCCCGGCATCAGGTGATCCATGAAGATCACGTCCGGCCGCTGATGCGTGAGATATTCGATCGCCTGCTCGGCAGACTCCACGCCATCCACGGCTATGTCGTAGCGCTCGAGCACGCGACTCAAGAATGCGCGCGCCGATCTGGAATCGTCGACCACCAGCGCACGTCGTGCCGTCATACCGGATCCGCTCTTGTTTCAGGGACGCTTGAGCTTCCGATATTAACGCATGGCCGCAACCATGGCGGCATGCTCGCATCGACTTCCGGCCGCGGGCGGTCCTCCCAAGCGCCATGGCTACCCCGAAGCCGCCAGCACGTCGGCGGCCGTGTCGCGGTCGAGCAGTTCGCCGTAGAAATTCGCCAGCCGGCGCGCCATCAGTGCTGAACTCCAGCCCTGGGCGTAGGAGCGCGCCTGCGAGGACAGACGCGCCGCGCGAGCCGGATCGTCCAGGACGTCGAGCACCGCCCGGGCGAAGGCGTCCGGTCGGTCGGGCGCGACCCGCGCGCCGCAGCCGGGCTGCAGGATCGAGGCAGTGCCGAGGTGCGAGGTCGATACCACCGGACGGCCCTGGGCGAGCGCCTCGAGCAGCACCAGTCCCTGCGTCTCGGTACGCGAGGCGAACACGAACACGTCGGCTGCCGCGTAGCAGTCCGCCAGCGTGCGCTCGCGATCCAGGTAGCCTATGAACAGCACGTCCTGCGAGATTCCGAGGCGCATTACCAGTGCGCGCAGGTGCTCGCGGGCCGGCCCTTCCCCGGCGATCGCCAGCAGCGCACGCGGGCAGGAGCTGCGCAGCGCGACGAAGCTGTGGACCAGGAAGTCGATGTTCTTCTCGTGCGCGACGCGCCCGACGTACAGCAGCAGCTGCCGGTCGGTCGCTACCCCAAAGCGCTCGCGAAAGCGCCGGCCGTCGCCCGGAACGTAGCGGTCCGCCGGCAGACCGGTCGGGATCACCTCGATGCGGGTCGTGACTCCGTAGGACTGCAGCAGTGCGCGCATCGGCTCGGAGGGCGCGACGATGGCACCGAGCTGCGCGCACTGCGAGCGCGTGAAGCGCCGGGCCAGCGCGCCGCCGATGAACCTTGGCAGCAGCGGCACGTAATGGTGCAGATACTCCTCGAACAGCGTGTGGTAGGTCGCGACCACCGGGATGTGCGCGCGACTCGCGAAGCGCACACCGCCATAGTGCGCCAGGAACGGAGTGTGCACGTGCACCAGGTCGAAATGCCCGGTGGCGAGCTGGCCGAGCGTGTCGCGCAGGGAGGCTCGTCTCATGCGGCGGTCTTCGGGATCCCCGGGCACGCGGCCGGCCGCGACGCGCCATACGCCCGCTTCCGTGTCCGGCGGGGATCCGGCGCCATAGGCGGGTGCGACCAGCACCGTCTCGACACCGTGGGCAGCAAGGTCGCCACGGAACGTGCGTATCGACGTGGAGACCCCATTGACGCGGGGAAAGTAGACGTCCGATATGAACAGCACCCGCATGGGCGTGGCGACGCGGCCGCCTCGTGCTATATGAAATTCAACGCCACTGTCGCGAGCCCCGCACCGAGCGCTCCGCCGGCAAGCACATCGCTGGGATAGTGCAATCCGAGCACGACCCGCGAAGCCGCGATCAGCGTCGCCAGCGGTACCAGCACCCAGCCCAGTTCCGGAAAGCAGGCGACGGCCTGCCAGGTGAATGCCACGGCGTGCAGCGTATGGCCGGAAGGAAAGCTATATCGGTCCAGCGGTGGCATCGCCAGCGTGATGCCTGGATGGCGAATGAAGGGACGCTCGCGCACCAGGCGGTGCTTGAGCCACTTGTAGATCAGCACCCCGAGCAATCCGGTCACAGCCATCACCATCGCCGGCCGAACCGCGATCCGACCATAGAGCAGCGGCAGCAGTCCGATCAACGCGTACCAGACCAGACCATCCCCGAGCCGGCTCGCCACCTGCATCGCCACGCGCAGTGATCTGAGTCCGGCACCACGATTGATGCCGCGGCACAGGCGGTATTCCGCGATGTCGAACCGGGCCACGATGTGCTGGGTGCGGGTCATGGCTGGCACCCTAGGACATCGGTGGGGATGAATTCGTGACCGTCGTGTGAAGCTCCCGTGACAATGAGACGCAGTGCTCGTTCAGTGAGCCGGCACGATCATAACGCGGAACGCGGCTCAGTCGCGCACGCCCACGCCGCGATCAAGCAGCGACACCGCGAACACGAACATCGCCACGGCGAGCACCGACATCAGTACGAAGGCACCGGTCACGTGCACGTCGGAGGCTCCGAGGAAGCCATAGCGGAACGCATTGACCATGTGCAGGATCGGATTGACGAATGACACCTTCTGGGCCCACGGCGGCAGCATGGTGACCGAGTAGAACACGCCACCGAAGTAGGTCAGGGGCGTGAGCACGAAGGTCGGGATCCAGTTCATCTGGTCGAAGTTGCGCGCGTAGATCGCATTGATGAATCCGGCCAGCGAGAACACCGAGGAGGTCAGCAACGCGGCGGCGACGATCGCGGCCAGGTGGTGGACCTCCAGGCGGGCGAACACGAGCGAGACCACCATCACTACCAGACCGACCAGCAGTCCGCGAACCAGCCCGCCGGTCACGTAGCCGGCTACGATGATCCAGGCGGGAAGCGGGGAGACCAGCAGCTCCTCGATGTGCTTGCCGAACTTGGCGCCGAAGAAAGAGGACACGACGTTGCCGTAGGAGTTGGTAATGATCGCCATCATGATCAGACCCGGTGCGATGTACTGCTTGTAGTCGAAGCCGGCTATTGGTCCGACGCGACGACCGATCAGATTGCCGAAGATCACGAAATACAGCATCGCAGTGACGGCCGAGGGCACCAGCGTCTGGCCCCAGATACGCACGATCCGGCCATACTCGCGGATCACGATCGTGCTGAATCCGATCCACCGGATCCTCGCCATCGAGGGCGGCCCGCTACCGGCAGCTGTTGCAGTGGCGTCGTCCATCCGCTACCCCGCTGCTCCCGCGGCCGTGCGATTCTCCACCAGGCGCATGAAGATCTCCTCCAGCCGGTTCACCTTGTTGCGCATGCTCAGGATCTCGATCCGCCGCTGCGAGAGCAGCGCGAACAGCTCGTTCAGATTCTGATCCTTCGACACGTCGACCTCGAGCGTGTGCGCGTCGATCATTCGCAGCGCGAAACCCGGCGTCTCGGGCGCGGCGTCCAGCACCCCGCGCGTGTTGAGCACGAATGTCTCGGTATGCAGTCGCAGCAGCAGGTTGCCCATGCGATCGCGCTCGATGATATCGCCCTTGTTGATGATCGCGATGTTGCGGCAGAGCGTCTCGGCTTCCTCGAGATAGTGCGTGGTCAGGATGATCGTGGTCCCGCTGGCGTTGATCTCCCGCAGGAAGTCCCACATGGTGCGGCGGATCTCGATGTCGACTCCCGCGGTCGGCTCGTCGAGGATCAGCAGCCGGGGCTCATGCATCAGCGCGCGCGCGATCATGAGTCGCCGCTTCATGCCGCCGGACAGGCCGCGCGCCGCGCTGTTGCGCTTGTCCCAGAGCTGCAGCTGCTTCAGGTAGCGCTCGGCCCGCACCCGCGCCACCGCGCGCGGAATCCCGTAGAAGCCGGCCTGGTTGACCACGATCGTGAGCGGGGTCTCGAATTGGTTGAAGTTCAGTTCCTGCGGCACGATGCCGATGCAGGACTTCGCGCGCTCGAGTTCCTTATCGATGTCGTAGCCGAACACGCTGGCCGTGCCGCCGGTCTTGTTGACCAGCGAGGTGATGATCGCGATCAGCGTGGTCTTGCCGGCGCCGTTCGGACCCAGCAGCGCGAAGAAATCACCCTGCTCGACGTCGAGGTCGACGCCGCGCAGTGCCTGTACGCCGTTGCGGTAGGTCTTGGTCAGCTCGCGGGTAGAGAGCGCAAGCATGGCTCGCCGGCTCCATTGGGCCCATGGAATGCGCGCACGGTAGCACAGCCGCGCGCGGCGCTGCGGCCCGCCCGCGTCCCCCGCCCCCGCCGGCGCCTCAGGCGGCCGCGAGCAGCTGCAGGCCGCGCAACTGCGCCTGGCGCAGCTGCGAGACCGGACCGGCGCGGGCCGCATGCACCAGCTGCCGCCACACCTGCGGCTGCGCCTCCCAGCGCGGCGCCACCCAGGACGGGCACAGCTCCGCAAGCTCCTCGAGATCCTCCAGCCGGCTCGCGGCAACACCGGGAGCGCACGGTGTGGTCATGCCGAACAGTATGCGTGCGGCGAACGGGTTCGCTCGCGCCAGGTGCCACGCGAACACCAGCGTGCGACGCACCAGGGCAATGCCCTGCCGCGAGCTGAAGTAGCCGCCGGAGGCGCTGGCCTCACGCACCGCGCCTGGCGCCCGCCCCGACGGCGGCCAGAGTTCCGGCGCGCCAAAGCCGGCGTCGAGCAACACGTACGGACATCGCGCGAGACGCGAGCGCGCGTCCGGATCGAGCCCGCAGCACAGCTGCGTGAGCGCGGTGCGGCGTAGCGGCGAGGGCGCGCACAGCAACTCGAGCAGCGCCTGATTGATGCCCGTCACCGGCGCCAGCAGGCCGCTGTCCCAGCGCGCCGTCGAACCCGGCGGCACGACCGGCACGATGCCATTCTCTTCCATGGGGTTCCTCCACAAGCGGGGCAGATATGCTGCCTGATTCCCGCTTGGACGCCGGCGGCATTTCTGCGATATTCTCACCAAATATGTTACAACTAACATTGTGCACCGGGAGCTGCCAAGATGCGTATCTATGACGACCGCTACAGCCGCGACCAGCGCCGCCTGGACGTGGCGCTGCGCTTCATCCGCCACGAGGCGCGCACCCGCACGATCCGGACCTGGACCGGACTGTCCGACGACCGGATTCGAAAGCTCTACCGCTCCTACCCGGGCGCCGCGCCCGGCGCGCCGCCGAGGCGCCACCGGGGGAAATCGCCCCAGCAGGCCACCCGCTTCACGCGCACGGCCCGCGCGCGCGTGGAAGCCGCTGTGCTCGCGAGCCTGTATCGGCTCGCCGGCGCGCTGCCGGGTCAGCCGGCCGGCCGGCCAGCCGGGTCGCTGCCAGGACTGCAGCGCGGCGAACTGCTTTGCCAGTCCTACGAGACGTTCAGGGCGCTGCTGCCGCAGGCCGGGTTGAGCTTCGAGCACGCGGTGTACCTGCTGACGGCACTCGCCCGCGGCGATGAGCTCGCGCTCGGCGCCTGCCGCGACTGCGGGGCCGTGCTCGTGATCGAGCACTGCGCGCTGCACGCGCCGCGCTGCGCGGTGTGCGACGGCGCTTAGCGCCCTGGCGAACCACCGGGCGGCCCGGCGGCGGGGTTGCTGCCGCAGCGGAGCGTCTGCAACACTGCGTCGCCATGAGCATCCTGCCCGCCGCCAGCACATTTCCAGCCGAACCGTTCCTCGAGCGTCGCGGGGCGATGCGAGTGGCCGGGGACTGGGCGCACGCAGCCTTGCTCGACCCCGCAACCCGGTTCCTGCTGGCACGCGGCACTACCCACCTGATGCAGCTCGAGCCCGCTGCGACCATCGCATTCGTGGATGCGCAGCATGCGGATCTGGCGAACATCGACGAATCGCGTCTGATACTGCTTGGATGGTTTCGCGGTAACCGCTGCGTGCTGGTGGAACTGCCGGGCGATGGCACCGACGCACCGCCTCCCGGAACGCGCTACGAGGAGCTGCGGCCGCTGCTGGGGCTGCTGCAGGAGGATGAGGCACGCCTGCTGGCCTACTCTCGAGCGCTGTTGGTGTGGCGGGAGCGGCACCGGTATTGCGGAGTCTGCGGCGCGGCCACGACGCCCCGCAGCGCGGGCCATGTCCTGGTCTGTACGCGCGCGAGCTGCGGCGCATCGTTCTTTCCCCGTATCGACCCGGCCGTCATCGTGCTCGTGACCGACGGCCCGCTGGCGCTGCTCGGCCGGCAGGCCAGCTGGCCGCCCGGCCGCTATTCCGCTCTGGCGGGTTTCGTCGAGCCGGGGGAGAGCCTCGAGGAAGCAGTGGCGCGCGAGGTCGAGGAGGAGACGGGCGTTCGCGTGGTCAGCGCCCGGTACTTCGCCTCCCAACCCTGGCCGTTCCCGGCATCGCTGATGCTGGGCTTTCATGCCACCGGGGCGCGCGGCGCGCTGCGCCTGGATGACGAACTCGAGGACGCACGCTGGTTCCGGTCGGACGAACTGCGAGCGGCGCCCGACGGGCTGCTGCCGCCGCGGCATACGATTGCACGGCGGCTGATCGAGGAGTGGCTGCGGCACGAGGACGGCGCGTCCGCTTGACGCGCTCACGCACGTTCGGGCGGGGCGGGAACGGAAGCGGCAAGGCGCGACTCTAGAGCGGGACCATGCATTCATTCTCAAACGGGCGCCGAGCCGCCTGGGCAGGCGCTCTCGCGCTCGCCGTGCTGCTGCTGCCGGTGCGCGCGGCCCGCGCCGACATCCGCATCGAGATCGACGGAGTCGAGGGAGCGCTGCGGCAGAACGTGCTGGCCCTGCTGAGCCTGCAGCGCTACCGGGACCGCGACCGGATCGAGCCCGAGGCGGTCCAGCGCCTGTACAACCGCATCGACGACGAGGTCCGCACGGCGCTACGTCCGTTCGGGTACTACGAGCCGCGGATCACCTCGACGCTGCAGCCGCCGGACCGGGACCGGCGCTGGCGCGTACGCATCAGCATCGAACTCGGGGTCCCGGTGCTGATCGACACAGTGAGTGTGGTGGTCGGCGGACCGGGCGCCGAGGACCCGGAATTCATTCAGCTCCGATCAAGCGGCGCACTGCGCAGCGGAATGCGGCTCGATCATGCCGGCTATGAGCAGCTCAAGGGCAGCCTGGAGCGCGCCGCCGCGACCTACGGCTACCTGGACGCCCGGATGCTGCGCAGTGAAATGCGCGTGAACCTCGCGACCCACCGGGCCGACATCTTCCTGGAACTGCAGACCGGGGAACGCTATCGCTTCGGCGAGACGACAATCGAGCAGCATGCGGTGCGCGAAGAGGTGGTGCGCCGCTTTCTGCGCTATCGGCAGGGCGATCCCTACAATGCGTTGCTGCTGCTGCGCACCCAGTTCGCGCTCGACGACAGCCTCTACTATTCGACCGTCGAGGTCGAGGCTGGCGAGCGCGATCCGCTCCATCACACGGTCCCGATCAACATCAGCGCCAACAACTCGCGCCGCGGCTATTCGATCGGGGCCGGCTACGGCACCGATACCGGACCGCGCGGCACCGCGAGCTGGACCGTGCCGCGCGTGAACAGCTACGGGCATCGATTCCGCGTGGAGGCGCAGGTGTCGCAGATCCAGCAGACCTTCGACGCGCGCTACGACGTGCCGTTTGGTGACCCGGCGCTCGAGAAGATGTCGCTGGATCTGGTCGGGCAGGAGGCGGAGTATGGCGACTACGTGACGACCAACAACGTGTCCTTCGTGCCGGCCGTGACGCAGATCCTCGGCGGCTGGCAACGGATCATCTCCGTGACCGCAGCGCATACCGTGACCGCCGATCCGGTCGGCGGCCGTCAGATCGACAATTTGGTCCTGCCAGGCATCGTGTTCGCGTCTGTGCCGGAGGGGTACCTCGGAGAGGCTCTGTTCAGCCGCGGGCTGTACGTGCAGCTGCTGGGATCGAGCACTGCGCTGGGCGCGCGCGCCAATTTTCTGCGCCTGGACGTGCAGGCGCAGCGCGTCGTGGATCTCGCACCTCGCTGGCACCTGCTGCTGCGTACCGAACTCGGGGCCAGCACCGTGAATGACGTGGAGCACATCCCGGGGCAGTACCGCTTCTTCGCGGGCGGCGACCGCAGCGTGCGCGGCTTTGCGTTCGACGATCTCTCACCGCTGCGGGCGACGCCTGGCACGGGCGTCCCGGTGAAGGTCGGCGGCCGGGACCTCGCGACCGGGACGGTGGAACTGGAGCGCGACCTGCCGCGCAATCTGGGCATCGCGGTGTTCGTCGACGGCGGCAATGCGATCGACCATTTCAACGATCCGCTGGCCTGGTCGGCCGGAATCGGCTTTCGGCTGCGCCTGCCGGTCATCACGGTAGGCATCGACATCGCGCAGGCGCTGCGCGCCCCCGGCTTCCCTGGTCTGCCGGGCCCGCGACTGCACCTGAACATCTCCCCACGACTATGAAGCCCCGGTCAACCACGCGTCGCCGGATCCAGTTCATCTGGAGCCTGGTGCTGCTGCTCGCCGTGCCGCTGTCGGGACTGTATTACCTCGGCTACACCGAGGGCGGCCTGCAGCTGATCGCGGCTGCACTGAGCGGGCACGTCGGGCCGGTAAACATCCAGCTGCGCGGCGTCAGCGGCACGCTGGCCGGAGGTCTGCACGTCGACCAGCTTGTCATCGACCATCGGCGCGCCCACATCGAGATCGAGGATGCCACTGCCCGGCTCGCGATCCTGCCACTGGCCTGGCAGACCATCCGCGCACCCGAAGTCCATGTACGCCGGCTGCTGGTCCATGCGCTCAGCGTTCCGGACGACGGCCGCGAGCATTCCCCCCTGTTCCTGCCGCCATTGATGCGAATCGATGCCGAGCGCGTCGACGTCCAGCGCTTCGAGCTCATCGCAGCCAATGGTGTCGAGCTCGACAGCTCGGGCGTCCAGGCCACCGGGGCGGTCTATCCGGACCGCATCCGGATCTATTCGACCTCGCTGGACTATGCCGGCATCGGTCTGCAGGCCAGCGGCGAATTACTGGCGACGCGGCCGTTGGGACTGAACGGCACATTGCATGTCTCCGCGCAGCCGACGCGGCAGACGCCTCGGCAGCCACCATGGACGATCAACGCGCGATTCGACGGCACACTGCGCGGAATCACGCTGGATGCCGAATTCGCCGAGCCCTTCCTGGCCCAGTTCCGCGGGGAAGTGCTCGATCTCACGGGCGCCTGGCACTGGCACGGCTACGGCCAGGTTCGGCGTCTCGACATCACGGTATGGGGAGCGGGCAGCGCGCTCGGACTCATCAGCGGCGGCCTGGCGCTGCAGGGAGACCGCCATGGCTTCCAGGCACATGGCGGCCTGGATGCGACGGGTCTGAACGCCGGCGTGATCGCGACCGACTTCGCCGGCGCTGTAAGCGGCCGCACGCTCATCGTGTCGAGCCTGCGGCTGCACCATTCCGCTTCGGGAGCCAGCGCCTTGGCTCAGGGCAGCGTCACCCTGGCCCCGGGCGGGCCGCGGCTCGCGCTGTCGGGCACCTGGACTGACTTCCGCTGGCCGCTGGAACGTGCTGATGCCGCCGTACGCAGTGCGTCCGGCACCTACACCCTTGATGGACAGCTGCCATTTGCGCTCAGCGCCCAGGGCTCCTTGCGCATCGCCGACCTGGTCAACGTCGACGTGCAGCAGCTTCGCGGCCAACTCGCACACGATGGCCTGGATGCGCGGCTGATGACGGTCGCGCTGCTCGGCGGGCATGGCCAGCTGCACGGCTGGCTGCCGTGGTCGCAGCGGCAGCGCTGGCAGATGCAGGGCAGCATCGCCGGCCTCAATCTTGCGCAGGGAAATTCGCGCCTCGGCGGCCGGATCGGCTTCGGGCTGAATGCCACCGGAGTGGGCTTCGGACTCGGCAATGAGCTGGACGTGCAGGCCACCGGCTTGAGCGGCCAGGTCCAGGGCCAGCGTGCCGAGGGCCATGCGCATGTCGCACGCCGCAACGGCGCATGGCTGTTCGACGACGTACGGGTCCAGCTCGGCTCCACGCACGTCGCGCTCGACGGGCGGCTCGGGGCGCAGCTCGATCTGAATTTCGCAATTGACGCCACGGATCTCGGGCTGCTGCGCACCGGTGTCTCGGGTCGGCTCAATGCCCACGGCAGCCTGCGTGGCGAATTGCGTGACCCGACCGTCAAGGCGACCCTGCAGGCGCGGAACATCGCCTGGGATGCCGTCCGGCTCGACAGCCTCGACGGCCTGATCGACTTCGATCCGCACGGCTCGGGACGCGCGGACACGACTCTGCGGGTGGCTGGCCTGCGGGCCGCCGGCAGGGTCTTCGAGCACCTCGCTCTGAAAACCGCGGGTACCGCGGCCGAGCACAGCGTCGAACTCGATGCACGCGCCGAGGGACTGTCCTTCAACGTGCGGGGCCACGGACGCTACGCTGCGGGACTGTGGCAGGGGCAGTTCGAGAACGCGCAGCTCAGTGACGGCGCCGCGCTGCAGATGAGTCTCGAGGCCCCTTCCGGCATGAGCCTCACCGGCGCACGCCTGCAGCTCGACCAGTTCTGCCTGCGCGCGGCGGCGGCGCGCCTGTGCGCCGCCGCGCAGCTCAACGACGCGCAGCGCCGCGTCGCGCTGAGCGCAACGAACTTGCCGCTGCGCACGGTCACGGCCGGCCTGACGGCCGCCACCGATTACGAGGGCACGCTGACGGTCAAGATCGATGCCGCCGCCGGCAGTCAGTCAACGTGGTATGGCTCGCTGAGTGCCCAGCTGACCGACGCCGCGATCGCCCGGCACGGCAGCAACGGCCGGGTGGAGCGCTTGCAGCTCGGCACCGGGAAGGTGGAGGCATCGCTGAACCAGAGCGCGCTGACGGCCAGCCTCGCGCTCGATGCCGGCAGCGCGGGTAACATTTCTGGTCATCTCGAGGCCCACGGCGGCGATGATACCCCGTGGCGCGACTGGCCGATGTCAGGCGAGCTGCGCGCCGAGACCACGGCGGTAGGATTCATCGATTCCTACGTATCGCGGATCGATCGGGCCAGCGGCCGGCTCGCGGCCCAGCTGACGCTGGCGGGAACCGCGGCGGCCCCCGAACTCAGTGGCGACCTGCGGCTCAGCGATGCGCAGCTCGATGCGTATCAGATCAACCTTTCCCTGCGCGACCTGAACTTCGATGCACATCTTCGAGGCAACTCCCTCGCCGTCAAGGGGGATGCCAATGCCGGCTCGGATGGGCACGCGAGCGTCGAAGGCAAACTCAGCTGGCTGCAGGGCGTCCCCACCGGCGAATTGCACCTGCGTGGCACCGACCTGCGCCTGATCAATATTCCCGAGGCGCGCGTCGATGCCTCTCCCGACGTGACCGTACACCTGCAGGGCACCCGCATCGACGTGAATGGGCAGATCAACCTGCCCTACGCACGCATCGAACCGGCCGATCTCGCCAACGCCGTGCTGCCCTCGAGCGATGAGGTCATCGTCGGGCGCGATGCCGCCACCGGCGAGAATACCTTCAAGGTGTTCAGCGCGATCACGCTGGTGCTTGGCGAGCGCGTGACGGTCAACACGCTGGGGCTGTCAGGCCGACTGAGCGGCAGCATCTCCGTGATGACGGACGATACCGGTATCAACCGCGGCAGCGGCGAACTCAAGGTCGAGGAGGGCAAGTATCTGGCCTACGGCCGCAATCTCGATATCGAGCGCGGCCGGCTGCTGTTCAGCAATGGACTGATCGGCGACCCAGGCCTGGACCTGCGGGCCGTCAAGACCTTTCCCGACATCAAGGCCGGCGTGAATGTACGCGGTACGCTGCGCTCGCCGCGCATGACGTTTTTCTCCGACCCGGAAGTATCGCAGTCGCAGATCGTCTCGCTGCTGCTGGCCGGCGGTTCGCTCGAGAGCGTCCAGAACAGCAACACGGATCCGTCCAACCGCGCGTCCGCGGCTCGCTCCGAGGCACTGATGCAGGGTGGAGCGATCCTTGCGCAGCAGGTAGGGGGCCGCTTCAACATCGAGGCAGGAGTCGAGCAGGACCTGACCAACCAGACCTCGCTGGTGCTCGGGCGCTACCTGTCGCCTCGGCTCTACGTGAGCTATGGCGTCGGCCTCGTCGAGGCGATCAACACGATCAAGATGCGCTATACGATCGGCGATCACTGGACCATCAAGACCGAAGCCGGCACGCAGCGTAGCGCGGACCTGGTATTCACGATCGAACGCTAGGCGGAGCGCCGGGCGCCCCCCTGGGCGTGGCGCTGACCTAAGCCGCGCTACTTCTTGCGTCGCGCGGCCGATGCCGGTCGCCGCTTCGCGCTGGCCCTCCTGGCTGCCGGGCGCTTGCTGACCCGGGCCTTCGCCTTCGGCTTAGCCTTTGCCTTTGGCTTGGCCTTTGGCTTGGCCTTTGCCTTTGCCTTGGCCTTGGCCTTGTTCTTGGCCGGCTTCTTCGGCGCTGCCTTCTTGGCAACCATTTTCCCTGCTGCGGACTTTTTCGCTGCGGGCTTTTTCG
>CAZGVE010000017.1:53028-70427 GCA_964528845.1 uncultured Steroidobacteraceae bacterium
GCCTTCTTGGCAACCATTTTCCCTGCTGCGGACTTTTTCGCTGCGGGCTTTTTCGGCGCCGCCTTCCTTGGGGCGGCCCTCTTCGCAGCGGGTTGAACGACCGCCGGCTTCGGCGCGGCGGCCGGCGTGGCCGCCGGCGGTTTCGCGGCAGCAGGCTTGGCGGGGGCCGCGGCCGGGGCAGGCTTGGCGGCCGGCTTGGGCGCCGCCGACGCCGGCGCAGCGCTTGGGAAACTGTGCACTGCGAACAGCGCCCCGCCCGCGTCGAGCAGCTGGGCGATACGTCCGCCGCCCGGCACGGGCACCGGACCGTGCACGATCTGCCCACCGGCCTTGGCGACCGTCGCGACGGTGGCCTCGATGTCGGTCACGGTCGCGTACGGCAGCCACTGCGTGGCCATGCCGGGCTTGCTCGGCTTGTAGATACCGCCCTGCTGCTGGCCATCCCATCCGAAGATCAGGTACACGTTGGAGGGACCCATGGTCATTCGGTCCATGACCTTCCAGCCGAACAGCTCACCATAGAACTTGAACGCCGCCTCGTAGTCGGTCGTTGCCAGTTCCTGCCACGAGAACTGGCCCTGCTGCTTCGGATCAGCCGGCGCAGGCCCGGGCTGATTGGAATGATGGATGCCGAAGGTGGCGCCCTGCGGATCCGACAGCACGGCGATGCGGCCTCCAGTGGGCAGGTCGAACGGCGCCCGGAGGAGCTTGCCACCGAGCCGCACGGCCGCGGTAGCCGTCTCATCCACGTCCTGCGCGCCCAGGTAAGGCAGCCAGTGCGGCCGCGCATTCCCCGAGAGCTTCTGCAGGCCACCGACACCCGCACCGCCCGCCGTGAACATCGTGTAATCGGGCATTCCCGGCGGCACCTGGGTGTGCCAGCCGACGACCTTCGAATAGAAGGCGGCAGCCGCCGCGGTGTCCTGCACGTTGAGTTCCTGCCAGACAAATCGGCCGTGCACGTTCGGCTGTGCCATGGGAGTCCCCTTGAAGAAGAATTGGAACGACGCGGTAGCTTGGCGCTCGTCTACGAGTTTCTTGTAGCCGTCGCAGAAGATAACCGAAGCGCCCGCGCCCCGGTAGTGTCCACCGGCGGAGGCGCCGCGGGATCGTCGGGAAGCGTCCCGCCGCGGCGGCGCGCATCCCAGGCCGGGGGTGGCTCTTGTGTCGTCGTGCATTTTTATGCATACTTATTCAAGTTTATGCAGTAGCAGCGCGATGCTTACCGACCGCCAACAGTTCGACCGTCGCACCGCGATCATGCGCATCCTGCGCGGCGCGGTAGTGCGCCGGCAGAGCGACCTCGCACAGCTGCTCCGGCGCGACGGCTTCGAGGTCACGCAATCCTCCGTGAGCCGGGACCTGCGCGAGCTGGGAGTACTCAAGGCGAGCGGCCGCTACCTGCTGCCGCCGGACGAAGTCACGCGCGCCAACGGCGACTTCGGCGCGCTCGCGCAGTTCGTGCGCGCCGTGCGCCCCGCCGGCTCCTCGATCACGGTGATCCGGACCACGATCGGGGCCGCGCCCAGCGTCGCGGTCGCGCTCGACAAGGCCGAGTGGCCGGAAGTCGTCGGTACGATCTCCGGCGACGACACCATCTTCGTCGCGACGCAGGATGCCCGCGCGCAGCAGCGCCTGATCGCACGCCTCGATTCCCTGTTCCGCAGCTGAGAGTGCCCATGCCTACTACGACCACGCCGGGCGCCACGCCCATCGTCCTCGCTTATTCCGGTGGCCTGGACACCTCGTTCCTGGTGCCCTGGATCAGGGAGCATCACCAGCGCCCGGTCATCACCGTGACGGTCGATACCGGTGGCATCGATGCGGCTGGCGCGGCGACGCTGCGTGCCCGAGCGCTCGCGCTCGGTGCGCTCGAGCACAGGCAGATCGATGCCCGCACCGACTACTTCGAGCAGGTGCTGCGCTTCCTGATCATGGGCAACGTGCGACGCGGCCAGCTCTACCCGCTGTGCGTCGGGGCCGAGCGCGTGATGCAGGCGCAGACCATCGCCCGCGTCGCGCGCGACCTCGGCAGCAACATGGTCGCGCACGGTTGCACGGCGGCGGGCAATGACCAGGTGCGCTTCGAGGTCGCGCTGCGCACCCTGGCACCGGATCTGGAAATCCTGGCCCCGGTGCGCGATTGCGCATTCAAGCGCAGCGAGGAACTCGAATACCTGCAGGCCCGCCAGCTGCCCGTGCCGCCCTACGGCGCCGCCTATTCGACCAATCGCGGATTGTGGGGCGTCACCATCGGCGGCAAGGAGACACTGACCTCCAGCGGCAGCATTCCCGAGAGCGCCTGGGTGCTTTCGGCCGGTGCGTTCACCTCCCCGCGCGATCCGGAGCGCCACTCGGTGCGCTTCGAGCACGGACTGCCCGTGGGGCTCGACGGCGCACAGCTATCCCCGGTCGCGCTCATCGAGCGGCTCGAGGCGCTGGCGGCACCGTTCGGCATCGGCCGCGGTATTCACCTCGGCGACACCATCATCGGCACCAAGGGACGGGTGGCGTTCGAAGCACCGGCCGCCGAGGTGCTACTCAACGCTCACCGGGAACTCGAGAAGCTGGTGCTCACGCCGCGCCAGCAGCGCATCAAGGAGACCGTTTCACTGACCTACGGCGATCTGGTGCACGAAGGCCAGCTGCTCGACCCGGTATGCCGCGACATCGAGGCGCTGCTGCTGTCCTCGCAGGCACGCGTGAGCGGCGAAGTGCATCTGCTGCTGCGACCGGGCGCGCTATTCATCGAGGGAGTGGAATCCCCGTATTCGCTGATGGCGGCGTCCAAGGGGATCTACGGCGAGGCGGCGGGCGAATGGAGCGCGGTCGACGCGCTCGGGTTCTCCAGGATCGTGGCCCTGACCGGGGTGTTCCACCGCCGGGCAGGAGAAGCGGTCGCGGCAGGCGCGCATCCATGAAGACCGTGCTGGTCGACAAGATCGCCTCGGTGACGCAGGCGTGCTCGCTCAGCCACGAGCTGCGCCTGTCGGCCGAGATTCCGGCCGAAGAGGGTGTCGTGATCGTCGCCGAGATCCTGAACAACAAGTCGACCTACAACACGCTGGAGCTCACCAGCGGCCGGATGGCGAAGGTCGGCAAGGGCGATATCGTGGTCGGTGCGCTCGGCCCGCGCCGCGCCCTTTTTGGCTACTCCGGTCACGTGCCCGAAGCCCTGCAGCCGGGTGACGTGATCCAGATGCTGAACATCGGCGGCGTCATGGGCGTGTGCGATTCGGCCACCGCGGACAAGGGCAAGCCATTCGACTGCCGGGTGCTCGGCGTCGTGCTGCAGTTTCCGTACCTCGGGGAGCGCATCGGCGTGCCGGCGCGCGTGGGATTCCGCCAGCTCGATTTCGATGCGCCGCTCGACACCCGTGGCGTGCCGGTGGTGGCGCTGGCCGGCACCTGCATGGAAGCGGGAAAGACGGCCGCTGCGGCCGCGATCGTCGCGCGGATGCGCCATCGTGGCCTCATCGTCGATGCATTCAAGGCCACCGGGGTATCACTGCGTCGCGACATCCTGGCCTTCGAGGATGCAGGCGCACGCCGCACGATGATCTTCACCGATCTCGGAGTGGTTACGAGCACCGCGCGCACCGGGCCGGCGCTGACGCGCACGATGCTGACCGAGCTCGCCGCCGGCAAGCCCGACGCGATCGTGTTCGAGCTCGGTGACGGACTGCTCGGAACCTACGGGGTGGCGGCAATCCTCGAGGCCGCTGACATCCGGCAGGCGCTGACTGCGGTCGTGCTCTCGGCCAACGATCCGGTGGCCGCGTGGGGCGGCGTCAAGCTGCTGCGCGAACGTTTCGGAGTCGAGCCCTGCGTGGTGACGGGGCCGTCCACCGACAACCAGGTCGGCATCGAGATCATCGAGCAGCAGATGCAGACGCAGGCCTGCAACGCGATCAGCGACCCTGCCGGACTGGGTGACCGCGTCATCGAGGCCATCGGGCGTGCGGCGGCGATGCCCCGCGCCGCCGGCGGCAAGGAATGAGCGCACCGATCGGCGCGGTCGTGCTTGGAGGAACCGGCTACGTCGCCGGCGAGCTGCTGCGTCTGATCGCCGGCCACCCGCAGTTCGAACTGCGCGGCATCCTCTCCGGCAGCCAGCCGGGCGAGCCGGTCGCGCGCGCGTTCCCGCACCTCGCGGCGGCCTTTCCGGACCAGCGCTTCCAGTCACAGGACGAGATCGAGCAGCTGATTGTGGCCGAGGACGGGGTCGCGATCTTCTCGGCCGCGCCGCACGGCGCCGCGGCGGCGCTGATCGACGGGCTGCTGGCGCGAGCCGAAAGCGCCGGACGCACGCCACGCGTGGTCGACATCTCGGCCGATTTCCGCTATCGCTCCGCGGCCGACTACGAGGCCGTGTACCAGCACGCGCATGGCGCCCCCGGCCGCATCGCTGCCTTCAGCTGCGCCGTGCCGGAACACCTGCCGACGTTGACGACCCCGCATGTCGCGCATCCGGGCTGCTTCGCGACCGCGACACTGCTCGCGGCCGTGCCGCTGCTCGCGCTCGGGCTCAGCAGCGGCGACCTGTTCGTCTCGGCAGTGACCGGCAGCACGGGCTCGGGCCGCAAGCCGGTCGAGGGCACGCACCATCCGCTGCGCCACGGCGATCTGTACGCATACAGCCCGCTCGCGCACCGCCATGTGCCGGAAATCCGCGCCTGCGCAGCTGCGGCGAGCGGCGTCACCGCGCACTTCGCGTTCGTAGCGCACTCAGGCCCCTTCGCACGCGGCATTCACGCAACCGTACAAGCCGCGCTGCGCACGCCGCAAAGCAGCGCCGAGGTCCAGACCGCATTGCGGGAGTTCTACGCCGGCTCACCGTTCGTGCGGGTCGGGGACTCCCCGCCGCGGGTGAAGCAGGTGGCCTGCAGCAACTACGCACACCTGTACGCTGTGACCGACCGGCGCACGGTCACCGTGCTGTGCGCGATCGACAATCTCAACAAGGGCGCGGCCGGTGGAGCCATGCAGTGGATGAACCGCCTCTACGGCCTGCCGGAGACTGCCGGATTGACCGCCCCGGCTCCGGGATGGACCTGAGCGCCCGGTAACACACGACCCAACCCTACGTCATACGAGTTCCGACATGAATGCTCATACCGCTGCCACGATCCCCGCGCCCATCCTGACGTCGGCTCACGCCGCGCCCGGCGCCGTGCCGGACTACCTCGCGCCGGTATTTGCGCAATACCCGCTGGATATCGTCGCGGCCGGCGGCGTCTGGCTGCATACGCGCGACGGCCGCCGCGTGCTGGACCTCTACGGCGGCCACGCGGTGGCGGCGCTGGGCTATGGCCATCCGGGCTGGACCGACGCGCTGGCGCGACAGGCCCGGACTTTAAGCTTCCAGAGCAATGCGGTACCGCTGGACGTGAGGCTGCGCGCTGCCGCGCGCCTGGTACGCTTCTCGGGACTGGACATTGCACGCGTGTTCTTCGTCAACAGCGGCGCGGAGGCCAACGAGAACGCGCTGAAGATGGCCTTCACGGTCACCGGCCGCACACACGTTGCCGCCATCGAGCATTCATTCCACGGCCGCACTGCCGGCGCCGGTGCGATCACCTGGGGCTCGGCCGGCAAGTGGTATGGCTTTCCGCGCACGCCGTACGACGTGAGCTTCATCCCGCGGCGCGAGCCGGAAGCCATCGCAGCGCAGGTCACGCGCGCGACGGCCGCCGTGATCGTCGAGCCGGTACAGGGGGTCGGGGGCGCCTTCGACATGGGAAGCGCATTCCTGCGCGCACTGCGTGCGCGCTGTGACGAAGTCGGCGCGTTGCTGATCTTCGATGAAGTGCAGTGCGGCATGGGTCGCGTCGGCGAGCCTTTCGCCGCCGGCCTCTATGGCGTGATGCCCGACATGATCACGACCGCCAAGGCGCTCGGCAACGGCTTTCCGTGCGCGGCGCTGCTGATGGCACCCTCGGTGGCCGCCGCGATCCGGCTCGATGCGCTCGGTACCACCTTCGGGGGCGGACCGATGGCCTGTGCCGCGATCGAGGCGACGATCGATGCGATCGAATCCGAGCACCTGCTCGAGCGCGTGCGCAATACCGCCACGCTGATCCGCAGCCGCTGCATCGTCGGTCCAGTGCTTGCGCACCAGGGCGCCGGCCTGCTGGTCGGACTGCGCACCGCTCGCCCCGCCAAGGAAATCCACGCCGCACTGCTCGCGCGCGGAATCCTGACCGGCACCAGTGCCGATCCCACCATCGTGCGGCTGCTGCCGCCGTTCATACTCGAGGCCGGGCACGTTGAGCTGCTGCGTGCGGCGCTGCTCGACATCGGCGGCTGAAGCGGAACATGCAGCGATTCATCGACCTCGCGGATTTCGCGCGCCCGCAGGTGCTCGAACTGCTCGAGCTGGCGCGGCGGCTGGAGCGCGCACCAGAGCCGCAGGCACTGCGAGGCAAGGTGCTGGGCCTGCTGTTCCTGAACCCCTCGCTGCGCACGCTGGCATCATTCCAGTCCGGCATGGCGCGCCTCGGCGGGTCCTCTTTCGTCATCACTCCAGGCAACGGCACCTGGCAGCTCGAGAGCCGCGACGGCATCGTGATGGACGGCGCCGCGGCTGAGCACATTCGCGAAGGGCTGCCGGTACTGGCGTCGTACTGCGATGCGCTCGGCATCCGCGCGTTCGCGGAGCTGCGCGATCTCGCCTCGGACCTGCAGGAGAGCCGGTTCCGCGCGATGTCGGCGCTCGTCGACCGGCCCCTGATCAACCTCGAGTCCGCCGCCAATCACCCGTGCCAGGCGCTCGCCGACTGGAAGACCCTCGACGAGTTCGGCGTCCCGGAGCACGGCAAGTTCGTGCTGAGCTGGGCATGGCATCCGCGCGCGCTGCCCTTCGCGGTACCGGCCGCGACGCTGCACATGGCGGCGCTGCGTGGCATGGAGGTGATCGTGCTGCGACCCGAGGGCTTCGGACTTCCGGCCGCGATCATGGACAAGGCTCGGCAGGCCGCGGCAATGAGCGGCGGGTCGGTCCGCGAATCGGCCGAGCGTGCCGACGCGATCGCCGGGGCCCATGTGGTCTACGCGAAGGAATGGGCCTGCGCCGCCGCCTACGGCGATGAGGCCGCCGATGCCGCCGCGCGCCGCGATCTGCGCGGGTGGTGCCTTGCGGAAGACTGGTTCGTGCCGGCGCGTCCCGATTGCCGGCTCATGCACTGCCTGCCGGTGCGGCGCAATGCGGCCGTCGCCGAGCAGCTGCTCGACGGACCGCGCTCGCTCGTGCTGCGCCAGGCCTATAACCGACTGCCGGCGCAGATGGCCGTGCTCCACCGGATGCTCAAGCAACCCTGAGGTCACCAGTTCCGACATGATCCTGCACCGCTCCGACCAGGCCGCGACCATGCGCGCGCTGCGCAATGCCTCGCCCTATATCCGCCTCTACAAGGGCAAGATCTTCGTCATCAAGGCCGGAGGCGCGGTGTTCGGGGACGAAGCCCTGACCCGCGCGCTGATCGAACAGATCGCGATCCTGCACTACCTGGGAGTACGTGTAGTGATGGTGCATGGCGGCGGCCCGCAGCTCACCGAACTGACCACGGCGCTTGGCGCGCCCACCCGCCTGGTTCAGGGCCGGCGCATCACCGACGCGAAGTCGATTGATGCCACGTCGATGGTGCTCAATGGGCTGATCAACACCCGCATCCTGGCCATCTGCCGCGAGCTGGAGATCCAGGCCGTCGGACTTTCCGGCGTGGATGCGGGGCTGGTGCGCGCGCACCGGCGGCCACCGGTACGGCTTCCCGGCATGGACGAGCCGGTCGACTTCGGATTCGTCGGCGATATCGATGCGGTGAACGTCGGCGTGATCCGCCAGCAGCTCGAGCACGGGCTCATGCCGGTGATCAGCCCACTGTCGGCCGATGACGCCGGCACGCTGCTCAACATCAATGCCGATACCGTGGCGGCCGCGATCGGCGCCGGATTGTCGGCCGAGAAGCTGATCCTGTGCACCGGTGCGCCCGGAATCCTGGAGCGCGTGGACGACCCGGGTTCGATCATCTCCTATACTGACCTGGCCGGACTGCGTCGGCTGCGCGAGGAAGGCCGGATCATGGACGGCATGCTGCCCAAGGCGCTGGCGATCGAAGAGGCGCTGCGCGGCGGAGTGCGTCGCGTACACGTGATCTCCTACAGCGCCAGCGACAGCATCCTGGCCGAGGTATTCACCAACGAAGGCACGGGGACGCTGATCGTGGCCGATATCAACGCGCTCACACCGGCCGAGCAGCAGGGCGGCACGTGACACGGCTGTGGGACAAGGGCGCCCCGCTCGATGAACGGGTGCTGCACTACACCGCCGGCGAGGATCACGCACTCGACGAGCGGCTGGTGGCCTACGACGTGCGCGCCTCGATTGCCCATGCGCAGATGCTGCACGCGCAGGGGTTGCTCACGCAGGCACATCTGGACCAGATCCGCGACGGCCTGGAGGCGCTCGGCGATGAACACGCCCGCGGGCTGTGGCAGGTCGAACTCGCGGATGAGGACGGGCAGACCGCCCTCGAGCGGCGCCTGACCGCACGCATCGGGGCGGCCGGCGGCCGCGTCCACCTCGGGCGTTCGCGCAACGACCAGGTACTCGCCGCGCTACGCCTGTACCTGCGCGACGTGATCGAGCAGCGCCGCGTGCAGGTCCACGCGGTGATCTCAGCCCTCCAGCGGCTCGCCGTGCGGGAATCGCAGACTGCTCTGCCGGGATACACGCACATGCAGCAGGCGATGCCGAGCTCAGTCGCGCTCTGGGCCGGGGCGTTCGCCGCCGAACTGGCCGACGACGCCGAGGGCCTGCTCGCCGTGCACCGTCGCACATCAAAAAATCCGCTCGGGTCCGCAGCCGGCTACGGCACGCCCGGTCTGCCGCTCGATCGCGAGGCCACGACGCGCGCGCTCGGCTTCTCTCAGACGCAGGATCCGGTCACCGCGGTGCAGCTCTCGCGCGGCAAGGCCGAGGCACAGCTGCTGTTCGAGCTGGCGCTGCTGATGCAGGATCTCGGCCGCATGGCCTCCGACCTGCTGTTGTTCAATACCCAGGAATTCGCGTTCGTCGAGCTCGCCGAAGCGTTCACGACCGGCTCCTCGATCATGCCGCAGAAGCGTAACCCCGATGTGTTCGAGCTCGTGCGGGCGCGCGGCGCCACTGCCCTGGCGTGCCTGACCGAGACGCTCGCGATCTGCGCCAAGCTGACCTCGGGCTACCATCGAGACCTGCAACTGCTGAAATACCCGCTGTTCCGCGGCATCGATCACGCCGGCCAGACGCTCGAGATCATGGCCGCCGCGCTCGATGGCCTGCGTTTTCGCCCCGATCGCATCCGCCTCGATCCTTCAATCCAAGCAGCCGAGGAGGCGAACCGCATGGTGGTCCAGGAGGGCATTCCGTTCCGCGAGGCCTACCAGCGCGTCGCGGCGCGCTACCGCCGCTGAGAGGGAGGGATGCGATGACTTCGCCGCCCGACACCGGCGCCGCCCCGCAGCGCGGGCTGGTCGGCTACGTTCACGTGATCTACGGCCTGCACGCGCTGGCCGTACTCACGGCGCTGCTCGGAGCGCGCTCGGTCGCGCTGCGTTTCGCGTTCAGCCTGCCTTCGCTGACTGCGGTAATCCTGAACTACGCGCGGCGCGACGAGGCCCGCGGCAGCTGGCTCGCCTCGCACTTCCAGTGGCAGATCCGCACCTTCTGGTTCGCGTGGCTCTGGATCGCAGTGACGAGCATCGTCGCGATGCCGCTGTTGATCATCTTCGTGGGATTCTTCGTGGCGCTGCTCGGATTTGCGCTGATCGGGCTGTGGGTAATCTACCGTATCGCGCGCGGATGGCTGGCCCTGCGCGAGGGCATGGCGATACCATCGGCCGCGCCATGACCCGACCTGCACATCTGCTGGCCACACTCGCCGTCGTGCTGAGCCTCGGCGGCTGCGGCCAGAAGGGTTCGCTGTTCCTGCCCGACAGGAAGAAATCGACCGTGCCCGCTGCAGGACCTGCGGTGCCAGCGGGCGCCCCCGCACCGGCGGCGCCGCCCGGCGCTGCACCACAGGTCTGAAGCCCAGCGGCCCATGCCGATCGGCGATACCCCCGACCTGGTGCTCATCGACGGCTCCTCCTATCTGTACCGGGCCTTCCACGCACTGCCACCGCTGACGAACTCCGCCGGCGAGCCGACGGGCGCGGTGCACGGCGTGCTCAACATGCTGCTCAAGTTTCTGCGCGACTACAGACCGGCACGCGTCGCGGTCGTGTTCGACGCCCCCGGACGCACGTTCCGCGACGAGCTGTTCGCGGAATACAAGGCTCAGCGGCCACCAATGCCCGATGAGCTGCGCTCACAGATCGCGCCGCTGCTCGAGGCGGTCGAGGCTCTCGGGCTCCCGGTACTGCGGGTGCCGGGGGTCGAGGCGGACGATGTGATCGGCACGCTCGCGCGCCAGGCCGCCGAGGGCGGCTCGCAGGTGCTGATCTCCACCGGCGACAAGGACATGGCGCAGCTGGTCGATGAGCGCGTGACGCTGATCAACACGATGAGCGGCAGCGTGCTGGACCGTGACGGCGTGAAGGCGAAATTCGACGTCTATCCGGAGCAGATCATCGACTACCTGGCGCTGGTCGGGGACGCCTCGGACAACATCCCCGGCATTGCGCAGGTCGGACCGAAGACTGCGGCGAAATGGCTGAAGCAGTACGGCAGTCTGGAGCAGATCATCGCGCACGCGGCCGAGGTACCGGGCAAGGCGGGCGAGAATCTGCGCGCCGGTCTTGCGACGCTGGCATTGGCGCGTGAGCTGGCGACGATCCGCTGTGATCTCGCACTGCCGCCGCAGGCGGCCGATCTGAAGCGGCGCGATGCGGACCGCGAACGCCTGCGGGAAATCTACCGCCGGCTCGAGCTGCGATCGCTGCTGGGCCAGCTCGAGGCGGAGGACGGAGGAGCCGCGGCAACGGCTCCCGCCGCATCGCCGTCGACAGGCGCGGCACCGGCGTCAGGCGCCGCGCTCGCGGCTGCCGTGGTGGTCGCGCCTGACGACCCGATAGCCGCGGCGCTCGCACAGCTGCCCCGCCATTACGAGACGGTCCTGGAATGGCCGGTGTTCGAGCGCTGGCTCGAAGCGCTCCGGGCGGCGCAGCTATTCGCGTTCGACACCGAGACCACCAGCCTCGACTACATGAATACGACGATCGTCGGCGTCTCGTTCTGCATCGAGCCCGGCGTCGCGGCCTATGTCCCGCTGGCCCACGACTACGAGGGCGCACCGCCGCAACTCGATCGCGGGCGCGTGCTGGCTGCCCTGGCGCCGCTGCTTGAAGACGCGCGCCACCCGAAGCTCGGGCAGCACCTGAAATTCGACATGCACGTGCTGGCCAATCATGGCATCGCGCTCACCGGGCAACACTACGACACGATGCTCGAGTCCTACGTGCTGAACAGTACCGCGACGCGCCACGACATGGACTCCATGGCCGAGCACTATCTGGGCCTGCGCACGATTCACTTCGAGGACGTCGCGGGCAAGGGCGCGAAGCAGATCAGCTTCAACAGGGTCGAGCTCGGACGCGCCGCCGAGTACGCGGCCGAGGACGCGGACGTGACGATGCGGCTGCACCGCGCGCTCTGGCCGCGGATCGAGCAGCAGCCGGCGCTCGAGCGTCTCTATCGCACGATCGAGCAGCCGCTGGTACCGGTGTTGCAGCGCATGGAGCGCCATGGCGTGCTGATCGACCGCGACATGCTGCAGGCGCAGAGCGCCGAACTGCTGGTGCGCCTCAAGGAAATCGAAGCCGAGGCGCACGCGGCGGCCGGAGCCCCATTCAACCTCGAGTCACCGAAGCAGCTGCAGCAGATCCTGTTCGAGCGGCAGCACCTGCCGGTGCTGCGCAAGACTCCCGGCGGCGCGCCGTCCACGGCCGAAGACGTGCTCGAGGAGCTCGCCGCCGAGCATCCCCTGCCGCGCCTGATCCTGGACTATCGCGCACTCGTGAAGCTGCGTTCGACCTATACGCTGCGCCTTCCGGAGCAGATCAATCCGGGGACCGGGCGCGTGCATACCAGCTACCACCAGGCCGTGGCCGCAACCGGCCGGCTGTCCTCGACCGATCCGAACCTGCAGAACATCCCGATCCGCAGTCCGGAGGGGCGGAAGATCCGCCAGGCCTTCATCGCCGCGCCAGGCTATCGCCTGCTCGCGGCTGACTATTCACAGATCGAGCTGCGCATCATGGCGCACCTGTCAGGCGATCCCGGTCTGCTGCAGGCCTTCGCGGAGGAACGTGACATCCACCAGGCGACGGCCGCGGAAGTCTTCGGCGTGCCGATGGAGCAGGTCAGCGGCGAGCAGCGCCGCTCGGCCAAGGCGATCAATTTCGGGCTCATCTACGGCATGTCCGCATTCGGTCTGGCGCGGCAGCTAGGCGTGCCGCGTGGCGCCGCCCAGAGCTATGTCGATCTGTACTTCGCGCGCTATCCGGGCGTGCGCCGGTACATGGAGCGCACGCGCGAACAGGCCAGGCGCGATGGCTATGTCGAGACTGTATTCGGCCGCCGCCTGTTCCTCCCGGAGATCGGCTCGCGCAACCGGGCGCTGCAGCAATACGCCGAGCGCAGCGCCATCAACGCCCCGATGCAGGGAACCGCGGCCGACATCATCAAGCGCGCGATGATCGACGTGGACGCCTGGTGCGTAAGCGATCGGCCCCCGGTGCGCCTCATCATGCAGGTACACGACGAGCTGGTGCTCGAAGTGCGTGAGGATTTCGTCGCACAGGCGAGCCGGGAAGTGGGCGCGCGCATGAGCGCGGCCGCGCAGCTCGCCGTGCCCCTGCGCGTGGACATCGGCAGCGGTGCGAATTGGGACGAAGCACACTGACGCGCGCAAATCACCTTGACGCGCAAATCAGGGTTTCGCGCACCGGCGACACCGATCTGGCGGATGGTCGCCTGCCGCGGACGCTACTGTAGCGCTGGCCACACACACTCTGGGCAGCGCCGGCGGGCCGCCTGGAACATGAGCAATTCTTCATCTGTGAGCGCCGGAACTTTCCGGACCATGCGGCGTCTCATTCAACGAGTGCATTGCACTCCCCGCTTCCCTCCCTGAGCGGGCTTGGACGTCCGGCGTAGAGACCCGCCGGGCGTTGATCTGGCCCCGGTAGCTGCCCTCGCGGGTCTGCTACCGGGGCATTTCTTTGAGCCACGCATCCAGCACATTGCGCGCTTCCTCCAGCCCCACGCCGGCGTGCGCCGAGAACAGCTGGGCGGTGCCGCGGCCGCC
Source organism: uncultured Steroidobacteraceae bacterium (assembly GCA_964528845.1). Taxonomy (GTDB): domain Bacteria; phylum Pseudomonadota; class Gammaproteobacteria; order Steroidobacterales; family Steroidobacteraceae; genus FEN-1191. The sequence goes on from CAZGVE010000017.1 coordinate 66,318, forward strand.
CAGCGTAGCGCTCGTCGCCCGCAGCAGCTCGAGGCCTTCGGCGCGTCGCAACTGATCCGCCTTGGAGAGCAGCACGTGCACCGGCTTGCCGAGGCCATGCGCCCAATTCATCAGCTGCTCATCGGCGTCCATGATTCCCCGGCGCGCATCGACCACGACACACAGACCATGCAGTGCTTGACGGGGCGCGAGGGCCTCGATGAGCCGCGCCCAGAGGTCCCGCTCTGCGCGGGCGCCCGCGGCATAGCCATAGCCGGGCAGGTCCACGAGGCGCTGGCCCGGCGCAATCTCGAAGAAATTGATCAGCCGCGTACGGCCCGGGGTCTTGCTGGTCCGCGCCAGGGCACGGCGCGCCAGGATCGCGTTCAGCGCGCTCGACTTGCCGGCATTGGAGCGCCCCGCGATGGCCACTTCCGCCCCTGCGTCGGCCGGGAACTGTGCCACCGCGGCGGCGCTCAGGAGGAATCGGGCGGCAGGATAGAGGCTCACGCGCTGTACGGCGCCCGCAGGGCGTCGCAGCGATCGCGACGGGGCTCTAGTGTACAATCCATGAATCCATTTGCCCTGCAAACCATCGCTGATCTGAAGGCTGGAGCCCGCTACGTATGAAGTTCCTGACATGCTGGGTCGTTTTCTGTGTCGCAGCACTGTCCGGCCCAGCCGCGCAGGCCGCCGGTTCGGCCGAGGCCGGCGCCACCAAGGCGGTCGCCTGCCAGGGCTGCCACGGGCCCAATGGCAATAGCGTCAATGACCAGTGGCCCAATCTTGCCGGCCAGGATGCCGTGTACATCAAGGCCCAGTTGCAATACTTCCACAAGCAGGTCCGGCTCAATCCGAGCGGGCTCATGACGGCGATGGGTGCCACCTTGAGCGAAGCGGACATGGACGATGTGGCTGCGTATTTCTCAGCGCAGACCGTCACCGGCCTCGAAGCGGATCCCTCGTACTGGAAGGCTGGCGAGCGGCTGTACCGCGGCGGCGATCGCGCGCGTGGCATCCCGGCGTGCATGGCCTGCCACGGACCGGTCGGGGCAGGCAATCCCGCCGCGGGCTATCCGGCGCTGCGCGCGCAGCATACCGGCTATACGATGCAGCAGCTGGGCGAGTACGCCGCCGACCAGCGCTATACGCGGGATGCGAAAGGCGAGAGCAACGGCGGGGCGTACGGGCTGATCATGCATACGATCGCGCAGCGCCTGAGCCAGGAGGACATGCGCAATCTCGCGTCCTACATTCAGGGTTTGCGCTGAAGGATTCACCGCCATGAAACCGATCATCCGATTGCTGCCCGGCTTAGGTCTGCTCGTACTGTGCATGGGGATTGGTGCAGGCACGCTCGCCGCGGCGCCCACGGGCGTGGTGCCGGCAGCGGCGGCCGCGCCGACCACCGCGCCGCCGGCGGCGGCAGCCGCGCGTGCGAGCGCCGGCGATCTGGCCGCTGCGGCCAGGACCACGCAGGAAGGCGCCGACACCGGTACCGCTGCGGATCGCAGCGAAGCGGCACTCGAGCGGCTGGCGGCCTTGCCGCCGGAAGGCCAGCTACCGGCGGGCAAATGGGTCGCCGGCACGAACTACAAGGTGCTGCTGCCCGCGCAGCCGACCGACGTGGCACCGGGCAAGGTCGAGGTCATCGAGTTCTTCTGGTACGGCTGCCCGCATTGCTACGCGCTCGACCCATACCTACAGAGCTGGCTCAAGAACAAGCCCGCCTACATCGATTTCAGGCGCGTGCACGTGACCTGGGGCGAGGTGCAGCGCGCGCACGCGCGACTGTTCTACACGCTGCAGGCGCTCGGTAAGGTCGATGCGCTGCACGGCAAGGTATTCGAGGAATACCACGAGGCCCACGACCCGATGTTCGCGCCGGGCGATGAGAAGGCCACGCTCGCGCAGCAGCAGCGGTTCGCGAAAGCCAACGGCATCGCCGAGACTGATTTCGCGAACGCCTGGAATTCCTTCGGCGTGCTGACCAACGTGCAGAAGGCCGACGAGATGGGCCGGCGCTACAAGGTCGAGGGCGTGCCGACGCTGGTCATCGACGGCAAGTACGTGACCGATGTCGCGATGGCCGGCAGCCAGCAGAACGTCATTCAGATCATCAATGATCTGGCCGCCAGCGAACGGCATCACTGACCGCAAGCGCCGCGCCCGTAGCTCAGCTGGATAGAGTGGCAGCCTCCGAAGCTGCAGGTCGTGGGTTCGAATCCCGCCGGGCGCGCCATTTCTCGGAGAATGCACGGGCAAGAACCGGGACGTCAGCAGGCGATGAACTGCGCGATCATGTGTGCCTTGCGGGGCCATCGCGGCCCTGGGAACGGAGCACAAAGATGCATCGCGAAGGGACTGCATTCTCGGGCGCACCGGAGCGCTGGCACGCCGTGCAGCAGCGGCTGCCCGTGGCGGACGGACGGTTCGTCTACGCCGTGCGCACGACCGGCATCTACTGTCGTCCTTCGTGTCCCGCGCGCCGGCCCCGGCGCGAGCATGTGCAGTTCTTCGAGGATGCGTCCGCTGCCGAGGCGGCGGGCTATCGTGCCTGCAAGCGCTGTCAGCCGGCCGGCGTATCGGGAAGCGAGCGTGTGGCTGCGCGCATTGCGCGAGCGTGCCGGCGCATTCAGGCCTCAGCCGAGTTGCCTGCCACAGCGGAGCTCGCCCGGCTCGCGGCGATGAGCCGGTTTCATTTTCAGCGCGTGTTCAAGCGCGTGACCGGCCTGTCCCCCAAGGCCTACATGGAGGCACAGCGTGCCGGCAGGCTGCGCGCCGTGCTGCCGCGCAGTAGCAGCGTCACCGACGCCCTGCACGAGGCCGGCTTCAATTCCAGCACGCGCTTTCATGCGCACAGCGCGGAGGCGCTCGGAATGCCAGCCAGGGCCTTCCGCGCCGGGGGTGCCGAACAGCCGATACGCTTCGCGATCGGCCGCTGCAGCTTCGGCGCGATCCTCGTGGCGGCCAGCACCCGCGGCCTGTGCGCACTGCTGCTGGGGGACGACGCGGCGGCGCTGCTGCGCGAGCTGCAGGAGCGTTTCCCGAAGGCGCAACTTCTCGGTGCCGACCGCGCCTTCAAGCGGCTGGTCGGCTCGGTGATCGGGCTGGTCGAACATCCGGGGCCGGAGGCACTGGCATTGCCACTGGATCTGCGCGGCACGGCCTTCCAGCATCGGGTCTGGAATGCGCTGCGCCAGGTTCCTGCCGGGACCACCTTGAGCTACTCGCAGCTCGCCAGGCGGATTGGCCTGCCCCAGGGCGCGCGTGCAGTGGCGGGTGCCGTCGCCGCCAATCCGGTCGCGATTCTCGTGCCCTGTCATCGGGTGGTGCGCAGCGACGGGGCCGTCGGCGGCTACCGCTGGGGCCTCGAACGCAAGCGCGCACTGCTCGCGTCCGAGGCCCGCGACACGGCACGACCGGCAATGCCCGCGCCTTGAGGGTATAATTTACTTCGCGGGCCGCCTGCACGGCCCGTCCCCTTCAGTACTGAGCGGTCAAAAGCGTGAGCACACACGATTCACATTTCATCAATATTTTCAGCCTCGTGATCGGCATTCTGGTCGCGATCGCGCTGATCCTGCTGGCCCTGGCCCGTTCACTGGCCGCGAGCACGCAGGGGGTCGACGTCTATTCGGATGCATCGTATGTCGCGAGCGTCGAGGCCCGCGTTGCGCCATTCGCGCACGAAGCTGTCGCAGGCCAGGACAACTCGGCGCTGGCGATTCAGGCGCCGGCCGGGGCCGGACCCGCTGCCGCGTTGGCGGTGCCGAAGAACGGCATGGAACTGTTCCAGGCCGTGTGCTCGGCCTGTCATGGGGCGGGACTGGCTGGTGCTCCGAAGGCCGGCGACAAAGCGGCCTGGAGCGCGCGCATTGCCCAGGGCAAGGCAACGCTGTACCAGCACGCGCTCGGTGGCTTCAACGGCAAGGCGGGTGTGATGCCGGCCAAGGGCGGACGCACCGATCTGCCGGACGACCTGGTCAAGCAGGGTGTCGACTACATGGTGTCGCTGGCCCAATAAGTGTCGCTGGCCCGATAAAGATACCGCTGGCTCAACAGCGAGGCGATAGTCAGTCCAGTGCGCGCCGCAGCGCGATCGCCTCGGCGACGTGCGGGGCCTCTATT
>CAZGVE010000017.1:70527-73082 GCA_964528845.1 uncultured Steroidobacteraceae bacterium
TCAGTCCAGTGCGCGCCGCAGCGCGATCGCCTCGGCGACGTGCGGGGCCTCTATTTCATCGCTGCCCTCCAGATCCGCGATCGTACGGCCCAGAGCCAGCAGGCGATGCACGGCCCGCCCTGAGAGCGCCAGCCGCTCGCAGCCGCGACGTAGCAGCGCTTCGCCGGAAGGCCGCAACGCGCAGCACTCCCGTAACCGCTCGGGCGCAAGATGGGCGCTCGGTGCTCCGGAACGTTCCAGTCGGCGCGCGCGCGCGTCCCGGGCTAGCCTCGCCGGGTCGCGCCCTTCGCAGGGGCCACGCACAGGCCGCCGCGGCAGCAGCCCCTTGAACGTCTCGCGTGGCACCGCGATGCGAATGTCGATCCGATCGAGCAGCGGGCCCGAGAGGCGCTGCCGGTAGCGCGCAACCCGCGTCGGACCGCAACGGCACTCCTGGCGTGTATCGCCACGATAGCCGCACGGGCAGGGATTCATCGCCGCGACCAGCTGGAAGCGTGCCGGCAGCGTGAGGCGCGCCTCGGTGCGCGCGATCGTGATCGTGCCAGTCTCCAAAGGCTCCCGCAGCGCCTCGAGCACCCGGCGGTCAAACTCGGGCAGTTCATCGAGGAACAGCACTCCGTGGTGTGCGAGGCTGACTTCGCCAGGACGGATGGGGTGCCCTCCGCCGACGATGGCTGAGGCCGACGCTGAATGGTGCGGCGCCCGGAATGGCCGCTGCAGCCAGCATGCGGATTCCGGTATGTGGCCGGCGACCGAGGCGATGCTCGCAACCTCGAGCGCTTCCGCCTCGGAAAGCGGCGGCAGCAATCCAGGAAGCCGCGCGGCCAGCATGCTCTTGCCGGTCCCGGGAGGACCCACCATCAGCAGGCTGTGTCCGCCGGCAGCGGCGATCAGCAGCGCGCGCTTGGCCTGATGTTGCCCCGCAACGTCGGCCAAGGCAGCCTGCGCCGGCACGGCGGACTGCGGGTCTGGCGCGCTCAGGGATGGTCCGATTTCGCTCACCACGCCTTGATGCGAGCCGAGTAGCTGCGAGGCGAGCGCCGCCGCGGTGCGCAGATCGGGAGCGGCACCGGCGCGCCGATGACCGCTGAGCGCGATCTCGCGCCGGTTGGCATACGGCGCAAGCAATGCATGCTGCGCCACCTGCGCATGCAGTGCGGCCAGAAATAATCCGGAGACTGCCTTGAGCTCTCCGCCGAGGCCGAGCTCACCGTAGCATTCCAGCGGCGGATCGGCCGGTGCGCTGACCTGTCCGCTCGCGCGCAGCAGCGCGAGCGCAATCGGCAGGTCGAAGCGTCCACCCTGCTTGGACAGCTCGACCGGCGCGAGATTCACGGTAATGCGGCCGGCAGGAAACGCGTAACCCGAACTCAGCAGGGCTGCGCGCACGCGCTCGCGGCTCTCGCGAACCACCGGCGCGGGAAGTCCGACGATCGTGAAACTCGGCAGGCCGCTGCTGAGGTGGACTTCGACCTGTACCAGTGGCGCATCGAGTCCGAGCTGGGCACGGCTGAGGGTGCGCTCGACCCGCGAGTCCACGTGAACGGCCGCGCGGTGCTAATCCGAGACCGGCGGCAATGCCTGCTCGTATTCCCGCAGCCGCTGCTCGAGCATCGCGACCCGCTGCTCGAGTTGCTCGAGGCGTGCGCGCGTGCGTTCCAGCACCCGGGTCTGCACCTCGAACTCGGTGCGCGTCGTCAGTTCGAGCCGGGCGAGGCTTGATTGCAGAATCGCGCGGAAGTTGTTCTCGATGTCGTGCTGCAGCGTGCGTACCGATTCCGGCAGCCCCTCGAACAGCCGCTGCGCGAGTTCCTCTACCCCGATGCTTGCCATGGACCCTCCAGTGGGAACCAGGCTGGCGCGGATCCTCTCCTGCGCGCTGCCCTGCTCCATCGTTGTGCGCAGCAAAAAGCCGACGTTCCATGATGGTGCGTCGTTGCGGCGCTGCGTGCCAGATAGCGGCGGTTTTGCCTGAGGTTGATCATGGCACGCTTTCTGCACCTTCCATCCGGCGCCATTCGTGGACCAACCCAAGGATACGCGCGCTGGGTCGATCACGACGAATCGGATTCAAGGCCAGATCATTGCGAAATGTACGTCATGAAAATGATCACCGCGGTGGTGCGGCCGTTCAAGCTGGACGAGCTGCGGCAGGCCATCGCGCAGCTTGGGGTTCAGGGAGTGACGGTGACGGAAGTCTATGAGGCCCAATACGGACCGCGCGCGAAGCTGGAAATAGCGGTGGACGACGCGATCCTCGAGCCGGTCCTCGAAGCATTGGCCAATGTTTCCAGAACCGGGCGTGCCGGAGACGGCAGGATTCTAGTCGGTGAGCTCGAGCAGGCCATACGCATCCGCACCGGCGAGACCGGCACGGCTGCAACGTGAATCAATTGGAAATAGCTGGGAGTCGCTAGTCATGCGAATGGATCGAAACGCAAGTAACTACTCGCGGCCGGTTGCGCGGATGCTGGGCGCCGTGCTCGGCATAGTGCTGCTGGCTCTGACCTTGAGCCTGCACCCGGTGCGTGCGCTGGCGGACGAGGCGCCGCCTG
>CAZGVE010000018.1:0-65642 GCA_964528845.1 uncultured Steroidobacteraceae bacterium
GCATGATGGCGCGCTATACCGCCGCCGATGTGATCGTCGTCGGCCTGATCGGCGAACGCGGGCGGGAGGTCAAGGAGTTCGTCGAGCGCATTCTGGGGCCAGCCGGCCTCGCACGTGCCGTGGTCGTCGCCACACCGGCCGACCACCCGCCGCTGATGCGGCTGCATGGCGCCTGGCTCGCGACCTCGGTCGCCGAATACTTCCGCGAGCGCGGTCAGAACGTGCTGCTGATCATGGATTCATTGACTCGCTTCGCGCAGGCGCAGCGGGAGATCGCGCTCGCCATCGGCGAGGCGCCGGCCACCAAGGGGTATCCGCCTTCGGTCTTTGCCCGTCTGCCGCAGCTGGTCGAGCGCGCGGGCAATGGTGTGGACGCGACCGGATCGATCACCGCGTTCTACACCGTGCTGGCTGAGGGCGACGACCACAACGACCCGATCGTGGATGCAGCGCGTGCGATCCTCGACGGGCACATCGTGCTCTCGAGGCGGATCGCCGACGGCGGCCGCTACCCGGCCATCGACGTGGAAGCTTCGGTGAGCCGCGTCATGCATGACATCGTGCCCGATACGCAACTCGCGCTGGCACGTCGCCTGCGCCAGACCGCTGCGGTCTACGAACACAACCGCGACCTGATCACGATCGGCGCCTACCAGCGCGGCACCGACCCGCGCATCGATGCCGCGATCGGGCGCTGGCCGCAGATCGAGGCCTACCTGCACCAGGACATGCATGAGCGTGTCACGCTCGAGCGCAGCGTCGCGCAGCTTGAGCAGACGATGGCGGACCAGTGAATCACCACGGACGGACATTCCAGTGAAGCGATCCAAGAGACTCGAGCCGGTGGGTGAGCTTGCAGCCGAGGCAGAACGCGAGCAGGCGGTGGCAGTCGCCGCTGCACAGGCCAAGCTGGCTGACGCCGAGCGTCGTGCGGCCGAGCTCAGGCGCTACCTGGCCGAGTACCAGGCAATGTTCCAGCAGCGCGCGACCCGGGGCATGGGCGTCTCCGGCATGCGCGACTACCAGATGTTCATCGCACGCCTGAGCGAGGCGGTAAGGCATCAGGATACGCTGATCGTGGAGCAGCGCTCACACTGCGAGCGTGCGCGCGCCGACTGGCTCGAGGCGGCGGCACGCAAGAACGCGGTCGGCAAAGTCATCGCCCAGGCGCGCACCGAGGACCAGCAGATAGAGGATCGCAAGGCGCAGAAGGAATTCGACGATCGCGCCCAGCGGATCGGGGGTGCGCGGTGATGGGCTCCGGATCGCCAGTCCTCGGAAGCCCAAGTCCACTGCCGGCCGTCGGCGAGGTGCGCGCGAACGCATCGGATGCCCGTCCGCAGCAAGCGCACGACAATGCCGGCTCGTTCGCCAATGTGATGGAGTCCACCCGGGACACGAGCACTTCGAGCGCGCAAGGTGGGACCACGCAGACCGCGCCTGCGCGCCAGGACACAGCCGCGCGTGGCCAAGCCGCCGCGGCATCGACGACGCGCTCCGGCGCGCAAGCCGACAACGGGCCTAAGGGCGCTGCGCAGGACAATCCTCCGCCCGGTGCTGCAATGACCGCGTCGGCGCAACCCCCAGCACCAGCGCAGGCCGCGGCGCGTGCCGAGAGCACACGGGACGACGCCATCGCTGCACTGCTGCCGGCGCTGGACGCCGGAGCCTCGACGCAGGGCACCGCGGGTGCGAGCGATGCCACCGATGCCGCCACGGCAGCGCCACCGGCGAAGGATGCCACCGCAAAGAGTGATCTGACTGGCGCGACCGTGACCGACCCCGCAGGGTTGCTGGCGATGATGTTCGGTGGCGCCGTCCCCGCTCCGGGCGGCGATTCCGGTGGCGCAGGCGAAGCGGGTGCGCTGGATGCGCCAGGTTCCATTGCCATCGGCTCGGGCGGCAAGGCCACGGCGGTGCGCGTAGCCGCAGCCGATGCGGCCATGACCCTGCCCGGCCTCCAGCCAGCCGCCGCGGCGGCGGGCTCCGAATCCGCAGTGCCGCTCGCCCTGCTGCCGGATGCCACGGCATCCGGTGGCGGCGGCAGCGATAACCAGGCGGCGCAGAAGGCCGCGGCTCCATCGGTGCAGGCGATGTCCGACCTGATGCGAAGCTTGAGTCCCGCCGCACCCGCGGCCGCGATCGCCGAGCAGGCCATCGCGGTGCCGGTCGGCAGCGCCGGCTGGGGAGCTGCGGTTGCCGCGCAGGTGCACTGGCTCGCCGGCAGCGGCGTCACCAGCGCGACGCTGCGCCTGGCGCCCGAGCACCTGGGGCCGGTGCAGGTGATCATCGATCTGCAGTCCTCACAGGTGAACGTGAGCTTCAGCGCGGCGCATGCCGACACTCGCGCCGCACTCGAGCAGGCACTGCCGAAGCTGCGAGAGATGTTCGCCAGCGGGGGACTGGCCCTGGGCCAGGCGAGCGTTCAGCAGGAATCACGCCCGGGTGCGCAATCCGCAATGCCCGCGCGCGTGACGCACGTCACCGAGAGCGCCGCCAGCCGGCCCCTGCCCATGGCCCGGGCACTCGGGCTGGTAGACGAATATGCGTGAATGTGAGCCATGCCAGCGACAGCTTTCCGTCCTCGCAGGCAGATTGTCGCTGGCGCGGGGCTTGCTCCAGGTGAGCGCCTGCAGTGTTCGGTTCCACCCCCATCACCGGAAGACAGGTAACCATGGCCGCTGAATCCGCTAAGCAGGATGCCTCCGCGAAGGTCACTCCGATCAAGCCCAAGAAGTCGGGCAAGATGCTGTGGATCGCGCTTGCGGTCCTCGTGCTCGCCGCCGGTGGCGGCGCGGCCGCCTGGTTCAAGCTCAAGGCGGCCCCCAAGGCCGGATCCAAGGCCGCGGCTGCCGCGCCCGAGCCGGTCAAGGCGCCTCTCTACTACAAGCTCGATCCGGCATTCGTGGTCAATTTCGGCGGCGAGGGCAGCGCGCGCTACCTGCAGATTACGGTGGAGATCATGTCGCGCGATGCCCCGGTGCTGGATGTGATCAAGAACAACGACCCCGCGGTCCGTGACCAACTGGTGCAGCTGTTCTCGAGCCAGGACAACGGGACGCTGATGACTACCGAGGGCAAGGACAAGCTGCGCGCGTCCACGCTGGATTCGATACGCAAGGTGATCGACGGAGTAGGCGGCAGCGGCAAGCTCATCGAGGCGGTGTATTTCACCAGCTTCGTGATCCAGTAGCCGGAATGTTGTCAAGCAACCCGATAGCAGAAGGACCATGAGTACACAGAGCGCAAGAGCCATCGAGCCCCAGCCCGCGGCCCTGGGAAACTTGAAGCCGGACGCGCCGGAAGGCGATCCAAACCGTGAGCTCAATCTCGACGTGGTGCTGGATATTCCAGTCACACTGTCGATGGAAGTGGGCCGCAGCCGCATCAGCATCCGCAACCTGCTGCAGCTCAACCAGGGTTCCGTGGTCGAGCTCGAACGCGCGACCGGGGAGCCGCTGGATGTCTACGTAAACGGCACGCTGATCGCGCATGGCGAGGTTGTCGTCGTGAACGAGAAATTCGGCATCCGGCTGACCGACGTCATCAGTCCCGCCGAGCGCATCCGCAAGCTGAAGTAGCCTGCGCAGAGCGCTCAAGAATCCTGCCTGGCGGCCGATAGTTCGGGCGACAGAGCATTCAGGAGCCACAGCGTGTCACTGACGAAACCTACCGGGCCTGCGCCGGCGCCCAGCCACCAGTCCTTGTTCCAGTTCGTCAGCCGCCTCGCCGGGGAACTCTCGGGCGGGCGCGTCGACCTGCCGTCCTTCCCGGAGGCGGCGGCGCGGCTGCAGCACGTACTCAGCGACGAGAGCGTCAACAGCGAGCGGGTCGCGCGCGTAGTGAGTTCCGATGCGGGGCTCGCAGCACGCATCCTGACCATGGCGAACTCCACTCTGCTGAGCCGCGGCGGCCCCGCGGTCACCGATCTGAAGGTTGCCATCACGCGCATTGGCTACGAGCACATCCGCACCGCAGCCCTGGCCTATGCGACGGCGCAGCTGCAGCGCGCGCCCGAGCTGCGCCATATCCGTCCCTATCTGGAGAAGTTCTGGCAGGAGGGCGTGCGGGTCGCCGCGCTGGCCCATGCGATGGCGAAGGAGTCGCGGCGCGTGCGCAGCGACGAAGCCATGCTCGCCGGCCTGCTGCACAATATCGGCAAGATCTACATCCTGGCGCGCACGCCGGTGCCCTCGAGCGGCAGCGTCGAATATGCCGAGGAGGCGCTGCGCGACTGGTATCCGAGCATCGGACAGGCGCTGATCGAAAACTGGAAGCTGCCAGAGCAGATCGCGCTGGCGATCGGCGGCCAGCTCGAAGTCGATCGTGAGCACAGCGGACCGCCCGACCTGCAGGACCTGCTGATCGTCGCCGTGGCGGTCGCGGCACAGATGACCTCCGGCAATGCCGACGATGCGGCGCTGGCGCGGATGCCACCCTCGACTGCCCTCGGGTTGAGCGACTCGGCATTCGTGCGGATCATGTTCGAGTCTGCGACCGAAGTGGCGATGCTGCAGGCCGCTCTCGGCTGAAAAAAGGGGCCCTTGCGGGCCCCCCCTTTGTGCTCAGAGCAGGGGGTCGTGCTGAGAGCGACGGGGTCGCGCTCAGAGCGACGGGGTCGTGCCGGTGTAGTACGTCACGACGTAACCCTTGAGCGTGCCATCGGCCTGTACCAGGCCGGAGACGCGGGTAAGCGCGCCGTTCACCAATCCTGCCGTCAGCGTTGCCAGCCCAGCGGGAGTCGTGATGTCGACCGGGCTCACCGTGACGATCCCATTGTTGCGGTCCACCTGGTACACCAGGGTCGCCGAGCCGCTCGCCGTGCTGACGTCCACCGTCACCGGCTGCGTGCCATAGAGCACCGAGTTGAGCGCCGTGATCGCGAAGTTGTAGGCAGTACCCGAACCGGCCAGCGGCGTGGATACCTTGGCGATGGGTACCGGCACCGGCAGCAGGACCGTCGCGGCGGCGGCCCAGCCGCTCGCGTTGGCCGGGTCTTCCCATACGTTGTAGCTCACGCCCACGGCCGGGATCACGCCGGCGGCCGTGCCGAAGCTCGCGCTCCCGGCGGTGGCGCTGACGAAGCTGCTGATGGCGTTCGCGCCGTAATTCACCAGCGTCGGATAGGCGAAGTTCCACCACTTGTAGCCGGTGATCGCATTGCCACTCGCATCCGAGCCGTTCGCCGTTGACGGCGACAGGTAGTTCAGCGCGATGCTGTAGTCATCGCCGCTGCTCGGGTAGTTGTGGGTATAGGTGAAGTTCGATGCATTGGGCTGAGAGATGGTGCCGGAATACTGCGCGGTCTCGATGTCGATGCTCTGCGCCACCAGCGGCACGGCGAGCGGATCGACGACGCTGGCATGCACCTTGAAGCCGCGTACCAGGTTGTGGCTCGCGAGGAATGCCGGACCGGTGCCGATAGGCGTCGCGTCGGCCAAGGCATTCTGCGGCTGCCGGAAGAAGAATTCCGTCGCGGAATTGACCAGCAGCGGCACGCCGACGCCCGATTCGTTCTCCACCACAACGGTGTTGGTCGCAGGATCCGCGTGCAGCACGTGGCCCTCGGGACTCACCCAGACGCCCGCAAAGGTGCTGCTCTCCCAGACGCGGGTGGCTACCAGCGTGCCGTTCTGCTGGTAGCGTGCGGCGATGCGCACGAACTCGCCGTTCGGGATGTGGAGGCCGCTGAAGCTCTTGACGGTCTGCGTGGTCTTCGCGTCCACGTCGTAGAACAGCGTGCCGTTGGTCGCATCCGCCAGGATGGTCAGTGACTGGCTGCTCTGCACGGCGGTCTCGGTGCCCTTGGCAGGGAGCACCGGGAAGTCCTTGCTGATCGTGATCGAGCTGCCATCCGTCGCGACCGCGGTCACCGTGCCATAGGCGTGACGCAGCACGAGGCGCGTGATGTTGCCGACCGTGCGGCGGCGCACCGGCCCGTTGAAATTCACCGCCCACTGCGTCGTGGTCGCGCCGGGCGGCAGGTGGCCGATCAGGAATGCGGGATTGGCCAGGTCGAACTCGAGATCGAGCGCCGGGTTCGGCGTACTGCTGCTCGTCACCGTCAGCGGTGAATCGAAGCTCACCGTGATCGGGACGCTCAACGCGGCCGCGCTTCCGCTCGCATGCAGGATCTGGATATTGGCGGGATCGACGGTAGAGCCTGCCGCGGCGCTGAAGCCCGGTTCGGGATTTGATGCCGCGGTGAGCATCACATCGCCCGGATTGCCGCCCACGGTGACCACGGCGCCGGTGTAGGTGCCCACCGGGATCTGCACATTGCCGAGCAGCTCTCCGATCTGGTCGAGCTGCTCGAGATTCACGTAGGTGCTTCCGGCTGGAGCCGTCCAGACCGTCACGGCGCTGCCGCCGCCCTGTGGCAGCAGTGCGATGCTCTGCACCCGCACGCCGATCATGGCCCAGTCCTCGGACGAGGCGTCGCTGATCATCACCGGCACGCTGCCATAGGAGGTGGCCATCATGCTGGAGGCGGAGCCATCGCCTCCACCGCATGCGGCAAGACCGGCGGTCAGAGCGCCGCAGACCGCGGCATGGATGAGATTGCGTTGCATAAAGAGCCCTCTCTGGCGTGTAGGTAGAACCCGCTACTGCGGGAACGAGCGCATGAGATTCCGATCGGTTGACACGCGTCGTCGATCACAGACAGGCGCGTCAGGTTTTCGTCGCCGCCGGGGCACCGTGATGTCGGTCACAGCGCCCCAATTCCGGCAATTCCAGCGGCTTGAACCACTTAGCCGTGTCGGCGTCCGCATGGCATAGGGGTTGCTCCTTCAGCGCAGGGTCGCGGCCGTGCCGCATTCTGGAGTGACCGGGACTTGAATTCTCTGCAGCCCCTTCCGTCTCCGGCCATGCGCCGGCGCGCCGCCGTATGCGCTGGTGCAGCATGGCTCGCACTGCAGGCGCATGCCGCGGATGCCGCCGCTTTCGCCGTGCCCGCGATGACCACACCGGCGACCACGGCTGGCGGCGCCGGCGGGCTGCTGCGCGTCAGCCTCGCGCTGCTGGTCGTGCTCGCGGCAGTGCTCGGCACCGGATGGCTTGCCCGCCGCGTCCGCGGCCTCACGGCTTCCGGCAATGGTGGCCTCGAGATCCTCTCCCAGCTGTCGCTCGGCGCGCGCGAACGCGCGGTGCTGATACGGGTCGGCGACCGGCAGCTGCTGCTCGGCGTCGGCTCCGGTGGCGTGCGCACGCTGCACGTGCTCGATACTCCCAGCGCCACCACCGGCACCGGCGGAGGTGCCCCCGCGGCGCTGCCGTCCGCGCCCGCAAGACCGAATTTCAGGGAACTGCTGTTGCGCAGTCTCGGCAAGTGAACGCACCCATCCGAAGCCGAAGCGGCTGGAGGCGGGCGCTGTGGATCCTGCCGCTGCTGGCACTGCCATTGATGACCGGCGCTGCCACACCCGGCATCCCCGCGTTCGCCGTGCAGTCGAGCGGCGGCGGTCAGACCTACACGCTCACGATAGAGCTGCTGGCGCTGATGACGGCGATCACGCTGTTGCCGGCGGCGCTGCTGATGATGACCGCCTTCACTCGCATCGTGATCGTGCTGTCGATCCTGCGGCAGGCGATCGGCGCCGGGCAGACGCCACCCAACCAGGTACTGGTCGGGCTGGCCCTGTTCCTGACGCTGTTCGTGATGTCGCCCGTGATCGACAAGATCCACGCCGACGCTGTGACGCCGTACATGGCCGGCACGATCGACACCAGCACCGCGCTGGAGCGCGGCATCGCGCCGCTGAAGACCTTCATGCTCGATCAGACGCGCGAGAGCGATATCGCCTCGTTCGTGCGCATTTCCGGCGGCAAGGGGTTTGCCGGCCCCCAGGACGTGCCGTTGACGATCCTGCTGCCGGCGTTCGTGACCAGCGAACTCAAGACCGCATTCCAGATCGGCTTCCTGCTCTTCATCCCGTTCGTGATCATCGATCTGGTCGTCGCCAGCGTGCTGATGTCGATGGGAATGATGATGCTCTCGCCGGTACTGATCTCACTGCCGTTCAAGATCATGCTGTTCGTGCTGGTGGACGGCTGGACCCTGGTGATGGGCTCGCTTGCTTCGAGCTTCTACCGATGAGGATCACATGACTCCCGAAACCGTCCTGACCATCGGCCAGCGGGCGCTCGAGATGACGCTGATGCTGGCCGCGCCGATGCTGATCACCGGCCTGCTCATCGGCCTGCTGGTCGGCATCTTCCAGGCCGCCACGCAGATCAATGAGATGACCCTGTCGTTCATCCCGAAACTGTTGGGCGCCGCAGCGATGCTCGTGATGGTGGGACCCTGGATGCTCAAGGAGCTGGTGGGCTACACGCGGGCGCTGATCGAGAGCATTCCGTCGCTGGTGGGCTGACGCATGCCCGATGCGCTCGCGGCATGACGACCTTCACCTTCGATCAGATCGAGGCCTGGCTCGGGGCGGCATTCTGGCCATTCCTGCGCATCGGCGGCTGCCTGATGGTGGCTCCGGTGTTCGGCGCAGGCTACGTGCCGCCGCGGGTCCGAATCGTGCTCGCCGGCGTGCTCACCGTGGTCGCATTGCCGATGATCCCGCGTAATCCGGGGCTGACGCTGCTGTCGGGCGATGGGATCATCACGACGATCGAGCAGCTCGTGATCGGTATCGCGCTCGGCTTCACGCTGCAACTGATGTTCGATGCGCTGGCACTGGGCGGGCAGCTGATCGCGAACAGCATGGGGCTCGAGTTCGCATTCAACCTCGACCCGCTGCGCGGTACCCAGACCGCCGTACTGGGTCAGCTCTATGTGATGCTCGGGACGCTGACCTTCCTGAGCCTGGATGGACACATCGCACTGATCGAGACGCTGGTGGCGAGCTTCCGCGGATTGCCAATCGGGCCGCATGGCCTGAGCATGGAAGCCACCAGGACTCTCGCGGATTGGGGTACGCAGCTGTTCGCCGGCGCGCTGCGCATAGCGCTGCCCGGCATGACGGCGCTGCTCGTCGTCAACCTGGCTTTCGGTGTCACCAGCCGTGCGGCGCCTGGGCTCAACCTGTTCGCGATCGGCCTGCCGGTCTCGCTGATCTTCGGTCTGGTGATCGTGCTGCTCGGCCTGCCCGGCATGCAGAGCGGCTTTCAGGCCTTGCTCGCATCTGCGTTCCAGCTGTTGCACGCGATGAGCGGCACCTCCTAGGGGCGCATGAGTGGCTGATCTCAACGATCGCGAACGCACAGAAAGTCCGTCGCAAAAGCGGCTGGACGATGCGCGGGAGAAGGGGCAGGTCCCCCGCTCGCGCGATCTCACGGCTGCCGCGGTAGTGCTTGCCGGCGGACTCGGCCTGTATTCGATGGGCTCGCTGCTCGGTGGCCGGATGCTGGCGCTGATGCACGATGGCCTGTCGGTGACCCGCACCGACGCCCTGGACAGTGGACGCATGGTGCTGCAGTTCGAGCACGCTGCCGCGCAGGGCCTGCTCGCCGCGGCGCCGGTACTGGGCGTGCTGCTGGCCGCGGCGCTGGTCGCGCCGCTCGCGATCGGTGGCTGGAACTTCAGCGCGCGGGCACTGGTACCGGACTTCAGCCGGCTCGACCCGATCGCCGGGTTCGGCCGGGTGTTCTCGCTGCGCGGTGTGATCGAGCTGCTCAAGGCGCTCGCACGCTTCGTGGTCGTAGGTCTGGTCGCAGTGCTGGTGCTGCGCCGGCAGTTTCACAGCTTCACCGCGCTGGGGCTGGAGCCGGTACGCGCTGCGACCGGCCACGCACTGGCGATGTGCGGCACCGCCCTCATTGCGCTGGGTGGCGCGCTCGGGGCGATCGCACTCATCGACGCGCCGCTCGCGCTCTGGCAGCACCATAAGTCGCTGCGGATGAGCCGCGACGAACTGCGAGAGGAACACAAGGACGCGGAGGGAAGCCCCGAGGTCAAGTCCCGCGTCAGGCGCGCGCAGCAGGCGCTGGCGCGGCGCCGCATGATGCAGGAGGTGCCGAAGGCCGACGTCGTGGTGATGAACCCGACCCACTACGCGGTGGCACTGCGCTACGACGAGCAGCGCATGCGCGCCCCGGTCGTGGTGGCCAAGGGACGCGACCTGATCGCGCTCAAGATCCGAGAGCTGGCGGCCGAGCACCACATACCGACGATCGAGGCGCCGCCGCTGGCGCGTGCGCTGCACGCCAGCTGCGAACTGGGCGATGAGATTCCCGCCCGGCTATACGCGGCGGTCGCCAAGGTTCTGACATATGTCTACCAGCTGCGCAGCGCGCGCCGCCAGGGCGCCCGCCCGCCCGCGCCACCCGATATCGAGGTGCCCGAGACATGAGTTCTGTGACGCACTTCGCGCTTGCACTGCCTGAAGCGCCGTTAATTCGTCGCCCCGTGGCGGCACGGGAATTGCTCTTTCCAGGTACATGGCTGAAATAGCAATCCAAGGTGCGGCCGGTGGCGTCCCCGCCTGGGCCCGAACGCTGCAGGCACTGGTGCGCCGCGGCATCGGTGCGCCGCTGCTCGTGCTCGCCGTGCTGGCGATGGTCGTACTGCCGCTGCCACCGCTCGCCCTCGACGTGCTGTTCACCTTCAATATCGCCTTGACGCTGCTGGTGCTGATGGCGGTCGTCAACGTGTCGCGACCGCTGGACTTCGGGATCTTCCCGACCGTGCTGCTGTTGGCGACGCTGCTGCGGCTCGCGCTCAACGTGGCTTCCACCCGGGTGGTGCTGCTGCATGGCCACGAGGGCACCGCGGCGGCCGGGCACGTGATCGAGGCCTTCGGGCAGTTCGTGGTCGGCGGCAACTACGCGGTCGGCATCGTCGTATTCGCGATCCTGACGATCGTCAATTTCGTCGTCGTCACCAAGGGCGCGGGCCGCATCTCCGAGGTCAGCGCGCGCTTCACCCTGGATTCGATGCCCGGCAAGCAGATGGCGATCGACTCCGACCTGAACGCCGGCCTGATCAACCAGGACGAGGCACGCCTGCGACGCGCCGAGGTACGCGCGGAGGCGGATTTCTACGGCTCGATGGACGGTGCCAGCAAGTTCGTCCGCGGCGATGCCACCGCTGGCATCCTCATCATGGTCATCAACATCATCGGCGGGCTCGCGATCGGTACGATCAGCCACGGTTTGAGCTTCTCCGATGCTGCGCGCGTCTACACGCTGCTCACCATCGGCGATGGACTGGTCGCGCAGATTCCCGCGCTGCTGCTCTCGACGGGCGTCGCGATCATCGTCACGCGCATGTCGCGGGCGCAGGATCTCGGCAGTGAGATGTCGCGTCAGCTGTTCATGCAGCCCCGCAGTCTCGCGGTGGCAGGCAGCGTGCTGGGTGTGATGGGTCTGATTCCTGGAATGCCCAGCCTGGCGTTCCTGACCTTCGCGGCCATCTGTGGCGGCGGCTCATGGATGCTGCGCCGGCGGGCAGCGCGCGCCGCGGAGACGCCGGCGCCTGCACCCGCGGTGCCGGCACCGAACGCTGAACAGCGCGAACTGTCGTGGGACGATGTGCAGCCGGTCGATCTGATCTCCCTGCAGGTGGGATTCCGCCTGGTACCGCTGGTCGACAAGGCGCAGGGCGGCGAACTGCTCGCCCGCATCCGCGGGGTGCGCCGCAAGCTGTCGCAGGAGCTCGGATTCCTGGTGCAGTCGGTGCACATCCGCGACAACCTGGAACTGGCACCCAATGCCTATCGCATCAGCCTGGCCGGCGTGACGATCGCCGACGGCGTCGTCTATCCCGAACGTGAGCTCGCGATCAATCCGGGTCGCGTGTTCGGCAAGCCCCCGGGCATCGACACGCACGACCCCGCCTTCGGCATGGAGGCCGTGTGGATCGAGCCGGCGAAGCGCGAGCAGGCACAGACCCTCGGCTATACCGTGGTCGATGCCAGCACCGTGGTCGCGACGCACCTGAGCAGTGTCATTCAGGCGCATGCCCACGAGCTGCTCGGCCACGAGGAAGTACAGCAGCTGCTCAACGGCCTGGCCAAGACGGCGCCGCGCCTGGTGGAGGACCTGGTACCCAAGACGCTGCAGCTCGGCGTGATCGTGCGCGTGCTGCAGGGCCTGCTCGCCGAGCGGGTTCCGATCCGCAATCTGCGCGCGATCATCGAAACGCTCTCCGAGCACGCAGGACGCACGCAGGACCCGCAGGTTCTGCAGTCGCAGGTGCGCATCGCGCTCGGCCGCCAGATCGTGCAGGACATCGTCGGCAGCGGTGGTGAGCTGCCAGTGATTACGCTCGAGCCGGATCTCGAACAGCTGCTGCAGAACACGCTGCAGGGCCAGGCGTCCGGCAATACCGCGCTCGAGCCCGGGCTCGCCGAGCGGCTGCAGTCCCGACTCACCGAATCGGCGCAGCGCCAGGAATCGGCGGGCGAGCCCGCCGTGCTGATGGTGGCGCCGGCGCTGCGCGGGGCACTGGCGCGCTTCACGCGCGCGTCGGTGCCGAACCTGAACGTGCTCGCGTGGAACGAGATTCCCGATAACCGTCGCGTACGGCTGGTCGCCGCCGTAGGCCGCTAGGACACCAGATGGAGAGGCAACGGCCGTGAAGATGAAGCGATACGTGGCTGCGGACATGCGCAGTGCACTGCGTGCGATCCGCGAGGAGCAGGGGCCCGACGCCGTGATCCTGAGCACCCGCGCGGTGGCTCAGGGCGTCGAGGTGTGCGCCGCGGTCGACCTCGAATTCGCGCAAGGCGAAGCCGAACTCGCGGCAGCCTCGGCCGCGCCCTATACCGCGCGCGCGCCCGCGGCGCTCGATGACGAATCGGCGCTCGATGCCGCGCTCGAGGGTGAGCGCGGCGCGCGCGGCGACCGCTCGGTGGGCGATGAACTGCGCAGCCTGCGCGGACTGCTCGAACAGCAGGTCGCTGCGCTCGCCTGGAACGATTTCACACGGCGCGAGCCGTTGCGCGCACAGGCGCTCGCGAACCTCGCCAACCTCGGGCTGGACCGCACGCTCGCGATCCGCCTGGTCAGCGCATTACCTTCCGACCTCAGGCCCGAGCAGGCCCAGCGCCTGCCGTATGCGATGCTCGCGCGCAGTCTGCAGATCGCCGCGAATCCGCTCGAGCGCAGCGCCGTGCTGGCGCTGATCGGGCCACCTGGATCCGGCAAGACCACGACGCTCTCGAAGCTCGCGGCGCGCTATGTACTCGAACAGGATGGCGCGAACCTCGTCATCCTCTCCACCGACGACGAGCGGCTCGGATCACACGAGCAGCTGCGCAGCCTGGGCCGCGTGCTCGGGGTGCGGGTCGAGACCGTCGCTGATGACGCGACGCTCGCGCTGCGCATCGAGGCGCTGGCCGGCCGCTGCATACTGATCGATACCCCGGGGGCTGCCGCGCGCGACCGCGACAGCGCCGCCAGGCTCGCGGCACTGCGGGCACGCTGCCCGGCGCTGCACGCGATGCTGGTACTGCCCGCCAGCGCGCAGAGCGGTGTGATCGAGGACACGGTCGCAACCTTCGGGCCGGGTATCGCCAGCAGCTGCGCGCTGACCCGCGTCGATGAGGCGGTGAGTCTGGGCGGCGTGCTCTCCGCGCTCGCCAACTCCCGGCTGCCGATCGCCTACGTCGCCGAAGGTCCACGCATTCCGGAAGATCTGCGTCCGGCCCGGGCGCACCAGCTGGTCGCGCGGGCGGTGGAACTCGCGCGCCGCGCCCAGGCCTGTGCCGAGGATGATCTGCTGGCGCGCCGCTATGGAGGATCCGTCCATGCCGCTGCATGAGAGCGCGGCACGCGAGGTGGCAACTCCGGGCGTGCAGGTCATTGCGGTGACTGGCGGCAAGGGCGGTACCGGCAAGAGCTCGGTGGCGGTGAATCTCGCGACCGCGTTCGCGCAGGCGGGACGCAAGGCGATGCTGCTCGACGGTGACCTCGGGCTCGCGAACGTCGACGTGCTGCTGGGACTCACCCCGCGCTACACGCTGGAGCATGTGCTGCGGGGCGAGCGCGCGCTCGAGGAAGTCATTCTGGAGACCAGCGCCGGCGTGCGCGTGGTACCGGCCGCATCGGGGGTGGCGCGCATGGCGGCTCTCAGCGCGGCCGAACAGGCCGGCCTGGTGCAGGCCTTCAGCGCGCTGCCCGGGCCGCTCGATGTACTGATCGTCGACACGGCGGCGGGCATCTCCGAATCCGTGCTGCAGTTCTGCCAGGCGGCACAGCAGGTGCTGGTCGTGATGCGCGATGAGCCGACCTCGCTGACTGACACCTACGCGCTGATCAAGGTGCTGAGTCGCAATCATGGGCTGCGCCATTTCCGCATCGTCGCCAACATGACGCGCGACCCGGACCAGGGCCGCAATGTGTTCGGCCGCCTGCAGCGCGTGACCGATCGCTATCTCGATGTGCTGCTCGAATATGCCGGCGAGATTCCCGAGGACCGGCTGCTGCAGAAAGCCGTCCAGGCGCAGCGAGCGGTGATGGAGCTGTATCCGGGTTGTCCCGCAGCGCAAGCCTTCAAGCGCCTGGCGCGGGCCGCCGGAGCCTGGCCGACGCCGGTGAACGCCAGCGGCCGGCTCGAATTCTTCCTCGAGAGAATGCTGGCGCGGCCTCCGCCGCGCCTGACGGTGCTCAAATGATCAAACGGGTCCGTGCCTACGCCGAAGCGCAGCCTCAGGGCGACCTGACTGCGCTCGTGCAGCAGCACGCCGACCTCGTCAAGCGCATTGCCTATCACCTGGCCGGACGCCTGCCACCCCAGGTCGAGGTCGACGACCTGATCCAGGCCGGCATGATGGGCCTGCTCGAGGCTGCCCAGCACTATACGAGCGGGCGCGGCGCGAGCTTCGAAACCTATGCCGGCATCCGCATCCGTGGCGCGATGCTCGATGCGTTGCGCAAGCTCGACTGGGCGCCGCGTTCGGTGCATCGCAAGGCACGCGCCGCAGCGCTGGCGCTGCGCGAAGTGGAGGCGCGCCGCGGAGCAGAGGCTACCGACACCGAGGTCGCCGCGCAGATGGGCGTCACGGTGCCGGAGTACCAGCGCATCGTCCAGGACGCACTGGGGTGCCAGCTGCTGCATTTCACCGACGCCGATGATGGCGAGGAATCGAGCCTGGACCGGTTGCCTGACCGCGGCCCGGATCCGGAGGGCATCGCGCTCGATGATTCGATGCGCCAGGCCATCATCGACGCGGTGCAGGACTTGCCGGAGCGCGAGCGGCTCGTGCTCTCGCTCTACTACGAACAGGAGTTGAATCTGAAAGAAATCGGTGTCGTGCTCAAGGTCACGGAGTCCCGCGTGTGCCAGCTGCACGGCCAGGCGCTGCTGCGCCTGAAGTCGCGTCTGCTCGAGTGGCAGACCTAGGGCCCGCGCCGTGGACTACCTGAGCATCCTCGGACTGATCCTGGCCGTCGTGGCCATCGTGGTCGGTGCCATCCTGAAGGGCGCGGGCATCCACGCACTGCTGTCCTGGGCCGCGTTCATGATCGTGATCGTCGGCACTGTCGCGGCCATCTGCGTGCAGACGCCGCTCGAAGTCATGAAACGCGCCTTCCAGCTGCTGCCGTGGGTGTTTCGCCCGCCGCCGAATCAACCGGAAAAGCTGATCCGCAAGCTGGTCGAATGGAGCGTGATCTCGCGCCGTCAGGGCCTGCTCGGACTCGAATCGCTGATCGACGGCGAGGGCGATGCGTTCCTGCGCCGCGGACTGCAGCTGGTGGTCGACGGCAGCGAGCCGGACACGATCCGCAGCACGCTGGAGGTCGACATGCGCGCGCGCGAGACCGCCGACACGCGTGCGGCCAAGGTATTCGAGGGCATGGGCGTGTATTCGCCGACCCTCGGCATCATCGGCGCGGTGCTCGGTCTCATGGCGGTCATGCAGAACCTCGCGGATCCCGCGCTGCTCGGCCACGGCATCGCCGCGGCGTTCACGGCCACCGTGTACGGCATCGGGCTGGCGAACCTGTTCTTCCTGCCGGTCGCCAACAAGCTCAAGGTCGCGGTCCAGTCGCGCGCGCACCTGCACGAGATGGGCATCGAAGGCCTGATCTCGATCGCGCAGGGCGAGAATCCGCGCATGATCGAAGGCCGCCTGCACAGCTTCCTGTCCTGAGTTCCCGACCCGGAGCGATCGATGGCACGCCGCAGACGACACGAGGAAGAAGAGAAGCACGAGGCCTGGGCGATTCCCTATGGGGATCTGGTCACGCTGCTGCTCGGGTTCTTCGTCGTGATGTACGCGATGTCCTCGGTCAACCAGGGCAAGTACCGCGTGCTGTCCAATTCCCTGACGGAAGCCTTTCACGGCACGCCGCACGCGAATCCATCGCAGCCAAGCGGCGATTCCGGCTCCGATCCGATCGAGCAGCTGCCGCTCACGCAGGTGCAGCGCATGATCTCCTCCGGACTGCCCTCGCATCCGGTTGCACCACTGGATTCGGCGCGCGGCACGCTGCGGCGTGGACAAAGTATCGCCGGCGCCGTCGATCCGCGTGCCCCGTACAGCACTGCATCCGCCTCGGCCTCGAGCACGAGTACCGCGAGTGTCAGTGCTGCCGCGGCGCCCGCGGTGCCGACCGGCAGCGCACGGGCCGGAGGCACGCTCGACATGGTTGCCGATGACGTCACCGCCGCGATGGGGCCGCTGATCGCGACCGGTCAGGTGCGCGTCCGCCGCTATGACACCTGGGTGGCGGTCGATATCAGCACCGACATCCTCTATGGCAGCGGATCAGCGCAGCTGTCCGGCACCGCGGTGACCGCGCTGCAGCGGCTCGCCGACTCGCTCAAGCCGTGGCCGAACGCGCTGCGGGTCGAGGGGCATACCGACGATCTGCCGATCAATACCGCCGCCTTTCCGTCCAACTGGGAACTGTCGGCCGCGCGTGCGGCGAGCGTGGTGCACCTGTTCATGGACCGCGGCGTCGCCCCGGAGCGCCTCGCGGTGATGGGATTCGGGCCGTACCGGCCAGCGATGGCCAACGCCACTGCGGCCGGCCGCAATGCCAATCGGCGCGTCGAAGTGGTGATTCTCGGCCGTGACAGCGGACCCGAGGGCCGCTGGTAGCGTTGGCATGCTTCCTGCTCTTTTCATGGGCAGGGGCCGAAACCCGGCCGATCGATGTCGGAATTCCGACGCAGGAGTCTCGCCGTGAACTGGATACATGATGTTTCGCAGGCCGCCCTGGCCGGCGCAGTGCTGACCCTCGGGCTCGTGATCCTGCTCGAGCTGCGCTCGATCAAGCGTCTGCGTCGCCTGGTGGACGGGCACCTGTCGCGGGTCTTCGAACAATTGGACCTATTGCGCTACGAGAACCAGCAGCTGCTCGAAGCACGCGCTCCGGCCGCCTCGAACACCGGCACCGCACGGGGCGCCGAGCGGCGCAGCCGCCAGATCTCCGTCGCACCGAGAAACGCGATCGATGCGCCGGCGGTGCAGGCACCGGTTCGCGCGATGCCTGCGCGCGAGGTCTCACCGACCGTATCGCTGGCTGCCGGCGAGGCGCGATTGCTGGCTTCGCTGGCCGCCGCCCGCGCGCAGCGCGAGCGGCCGGACACTACCGCGACAGGCTTGCCAACCCGCCGCTAGTATCATCGGATCCGGCTGGCTACCCCGCCCGGCGAGCACGACCGGGTCGTGCTCAGTCGTCCATCAGGAAGCTGCGCAGCTGCTCGCTGCGGCTCGGGTGACGCAGCTTGCGCAGCGCCTTGGCCTCGATCTGGCGGATGCGCTCGCGGGTCACGTCGAACTGCTTGCCGACTTCCTCGAGCGTATGGTCGGTGTTCATGTCGATGCCGAAGCGCATGCGCAGCACCTTCGCCTCGCGCGGCGTGAGCTGCGCCAGCACCGAGTGCGTGGTCTCGCGCAACGACTCCATCGTCGCCTGATCGATCGGTGAGGCGACCGACTGGTCCTCGATGAAATCCCCGAGGTGCGAGTCCTCGTCATCGCCGATCGGCGTCTCCATCGAGATCGGCTCCTTGGCGATCTTGAGCACCTTGCGCACCTTGTCCTCGGGCATCTCCATGCGCACGGCCAGCTCTTCGGGCGTCGGCTCGCGGCCCATTTCCTGCAGCATCTGGCGCGAGATGCGGTTGAGCTTGTTGATGGTCTCGATCATGTGCACCGGGATGCGGATGGTGCGCGCCTGGTCGGCGATCGAACGCGTGATCGCCTGGCGGATCCACCAGGTGGCGTAGGTCGAGAACTTGTAGCCGCGGCGGTATTCGAACTTGTCGACCGCCTTCATCAGGCCGATGTTGCCTTCCTGGATCAGGTCGAGGAACTGCAGGCCGCGGTTGGTGTATTTCTTCGCGATCGAGATCACGAGGCGCAGGTTGGCTTCGACCATCTCCTTCTTCGCGCGGCGCGCCTTGGCCTCGCCGATCGAGACCTCGCGGTTCACGTCCTTGATGTCGTTCACCGACAGGTGATACTGCTCCTCGAGCAGCATCAGCTTCTTCTGCCGGCGCTCGACTTCCTCCTTGAGGCGGCCTAGCGGTGCGGAATACTTCTTCCCGGCCTTCATGTGCCGCTGGAGCCAGCGCGCGCTGGTCTCGTTCTTGGGGAAGGAGGCGATGAAATCCTTGCGCGGCATGCCGGCATCGCGCACGGCGATGATCATGATCTCCTTCTCGATCTGCCGCACTTCGCTGACGTGCGAGCGCAGCTGGTTGGTCAGGGCATCGAACATGCGCGGGGAGAGCTTGAGCTCCATGAATTCCCCGGCCAGCCGCTTGCGCAGCTTCTGCGTCTTGGGGTCCTCCGTGCCATGCTTCGCTATCGACGCCAGCGATTGCTGCAGCAGCTTGGCGATCGAGCCCATGCGCCGTGCGACTTCCTCCGGATCCGGTCCGGTATCGATCGCCTCATCGTCGGCGTCGTCCGCATCGTCGGCGTCATCCTCCTTTTCCTCGGCGTCGGTTTCGAGCTCGAGCTTGGTCGGATTCTGCGGCTGCGCGATCACATCCGGTGCGTTCGGGTCGATGAAGCCGACGACCAGGTCGATCAGCCTGGCCTGGCCGACCTTGACCAGTTCATAGGTGCGCAGCAGATGCTCGTGCGTCGCCGGGTACTTGGCGAGCGCGGTGCGCACCGCATCGAGGCCTTCCTCGATGCGCTTGGCGATGCGGATCTCGCCTTCGCGGGTCAGCAGCTCGACCGTGCCCATCTCGCGCATGTACATGCGCACCGGGTCGGTGGTGCGGCCAAGTTCGGCGTCCAGCGCCGCCAGGGCCGCGGCGGCTTCCTCGATCGCCTCGTCGTCGGCCGGGGAAGCCGGCTCGCTCGCGAGCAGCGACTCGGTGTCCGGTGCCTTCTCGTACACCGGAATGCCCATGTCGTTGATCGTGTTGACGATGCCTTCGATCTGTTCCGGATCGACGATCTCGGCGGGCAGGTGATCATTGACCTGCGCATACGTCAGGTAGCCCTGCTCCTTGCCGCGCGCGATCAGCAGCTTGAGCTGGGACTGGCGGTCCTCCGGCAGCACCTGGCCGCGGCGCGCGTCGTGCGCGGGTGCCGGTGCCGGGGCCGGGGCCGCGGCGCGGGCGTGCGCGGTGCCGGTACGCACCGCGGGGCCACCCTTCGGGCTCGGCGCTGCCGCCTTGGTGGCGGGCGCGGCCTTGTGCGCGGCGACTGCCTTCGGCTCGCCCTTGTGATGCTCGTGCTTATGATGCTCGTTGCGGTGCGGCGGCTCGGCTGCCTTGGCCGCGACCGGCGCCGGGCGTCGTGCGGGGGCGGCGGCGCTCTTGCGCGCTGGCGCTGCCGCGGGCTTCGGAGCCGGTTTGCGGGCGGGCGTGGCAGGCTTGCTTTTTCGTGTCATGGCGTCTCTTGCAATCCGCTGTCAGGGCCGAAGTTTGACGACGCAGCCGCCCGTTCCGTCGCGTGGCAACGAAAGGCGGTGTACGAGCGTTAATCCATGGGAAGTCGCGCAGTATACCGGATATCTGGTCAATCCGTGCAGAATCAAGCGTGCAGTGTCAGGCGCCGCCGCCCTGGCCTTTTGGCTGTGCCGCGGGCTTGAGGGTTGGGCCTGCCGTCAGCGTCTGGAGTTCCTGCTTTTCGTCGTCGCTGAGCGGCTGCAGGCGGGCCTTGTCGATCAGGACCTCCAGCCGGCCCCCCCGCACCTGCGCGTCGATCAGGCGCGCCACCGCGCGGGACAGCTCCTGCCCGGGCGCGGCATGGTCGGCGGAGAGCCCGACCAGCGGAGCGCTCGCCGCCAGTTCACACAGCCGTCCGTATTCCGGGCGGTCCCGCCAGCGTTCCAGGGTCTGCGCCATCGTGCCCGCGGGTCGCGCGGCCTGCTCCTCGAGCAGATCGCGCAGCACCACGATTCCCGGGTGCGACAGGCCCGCCAGCGAGCGGCGCTGCTCGGCCGTCACGGCCGCGGTCGCGCCCGGAAAATGCAGCGCCAGACTGATCGCCTGAGTCATGAGGCTGCCACGCCCGGTGCGCGCCGGCTCACGGGTGCTGCCTCGTTCCTGCTGCGGTGCCTTGCCGCCACCCGCCGGCGGATGCGCAATCCATTGGCGCAGCCGGTCCGGCGTGAGCTGCAATGCTGCGGCTACGCGCTCGAGCAGCAGCTCCAGGTACACGCCGGGAGCGACCTTCTCGAGCAGCGGCTGGGCCAGCGCCACGAAGTGCGCCTTGCCATCCGCATGCCGCACGTCGGCCTGTTCCGAGAGCCAGGACACGAGGTATTCGGACAACGGCACCGCGTCCGCGAGCCGCGCTTCGAACGCCGTCGCGCCCTCGCGGCCCACCAGCGAATCCGGATCCTCACCCTCGGGCAGGAACAGGAAGCGCACTTCGCGACCGGCGCGCACCTCGGGCAGTACCGTCTGCAGCGCGCGCGCCGCCGCAGCGCGGCCCGCCCGATCGCCGTCGAACGCGAACACGATCTCGCTGACGATGCGGAAGGCGCGCCGCAGGTGCTCCGGGGTCGTCGCGGTGCCCAGCGTCGCCACCGCGTACGCGATGCCCGCCTGGTGCAGCCGCACGGTATCCATGTAGCCCTCGACCAGCAGCAGGCGCCGCAGGCCCTGGCGCGCCAGGCGCGTCTCGTACAGCCCGTAGAGCTCGCGTCCCTTGTGGAACAGCGCGGTCTCCGGAGAGTTCAGATACTTCGGCTCGCCCGCATCCAGCACCCGGCCGCCGAAGGCGATGACGCGACCGCGCGTATCCCGGATCGGAAACATGATCCGATCGCGAAAGCGGTCGTAGCAGCCATCGCCGCGCTCGCGCTCGATGATCAGGCCCGCCTCCTTCAGCGTGCGCTGCGCGGCCTCCGTGGCGCCGAAGTGCCGCAGCACCTCGTTCCAGGAATCGGGGGCATAGCCGATCCGGAATCGATCGATGATCGGCGAGCCAAGCCCTCGCGCTGTGACGTAATCGCGGGCGCGCGCAGTGCGCCCGAGCTGCTCGTGATAGAAATCGGCGACCTGCGCGAGCAGTGCATACATGGGCTCGAGCGTCGCGGCCTGCTCCTGCGCGCCGGCGGGCGCGCCGGCGGGCGCGCCGGGATCCCGGCCCTCATGCGGCACGGTCAGTCCGAGGCGCGTGGCGAGGTCCTCGACCGCTTCCGGGAACGGCAGGCGGTCGTAGTCCATCAGGAAGCCGAGTGCGGTGCCGTGCGCGCCGCAGCCGAAGCAGTGGTAGAACTGCTTGTCCGGACTGACCCAGAACGAGGCGGTCTTCTCGTCGTGGAACGGGCAGCAGGCCTTGTATTCGCGCCCGGCCTTCTTCAGTGGAACCCGCGCGCCGATGATCTCCACGATGTCGGCGCGGGCGATCAGCTCGTCGATGAAGGCTTGAGGAATCCTGCCGGCCATGGTGGCCGGTAGTCTAGGACAACTGCTAGGCCAGGCGAGCCTTGATGCGCGCTCCGACCGCCGCCATGTCGGCGCGACCCTGCGCTTTGGCCTTGATCTGCGCCATGACCTTGCCCATGTCCTTGATCGTGGTCGCGCCAGTCTGGGTGACCGCCTCTTCGATCAGCGCGTCGAGCTCGGCTGCGCCGAGCGGGGTCGGCAGGTAGGAATGGATGATCGCCAGCTCGGCGGCTTCCTTCGCAGCCAGGTCCGGGCGCGCGCCGGATTCGAACTGCTGGATGGATTCGCGCCGCTGCTTGCCCATCTTTTCCAGCACCGCAAGTATCTGCGGGTCGTCGAGCACGATGCGCTCGTCGACCTCGCGCTGCTTGATCGCCGCCAGGATCAGCCGCACGATGCCCAGCCGCTCCTTCTCGGCTGCGCGCATCGCGCTCTTCATGTCCTCCTGGATGCGCTCCTTGAGGCCCATATGTTCGAGCGGGCTGTCGGGTCAGTGCGGAATCGGGAACCGCGTATCAGCGCGCCGGGCGCGCGAAATCGCGAGACACGCGCTTCATGTGCCGTTTGACGGCGGCGGCCTTCTTGCGCTTACGTTCCTGTGTCGGCTTTTCGTAGAATTCGCGCCGGCGCAGCTCGGCAAGCACACCCGCCTTCTCGCAGGCGCGCTTGAAGCGACGCAATGCGGCATCGAAATACTCGTTCTCGCGAACACGAACGCTCGGCATCGAAATTACAACCTCTTGAAAATGAAGTCTTTTTGAGTAAGCGCGCGGCGACTTCGGGCCGCGATTCTAAAGAGACTCCACGGAAAAGGCAAAATACCCCGCAGCGCGCGGTCCCAGCGCCGCGCGGCGCGGGCGCAAAGCTCCACCATGCGCATACTCGCCATCGAAACTTCCTGCGACGAAAGTGCGGTCGCCGTGCTCGATGAGCAGCTCGGGCTGCTCTCCCATGAGCTCTGGAGCCAGGTCGAACTGCACCGGGCCTATGGCGGCGTGGTACCGGAACTCGCCTCGCGCGATCACGTGCGCCGGCTGGTGCCGTTGCTGCGCACGGCGCTCGGGCGCGCGCAGACGCACCCGACGCAGATCGATGGCATTTCCTACACGGCCGGGCCGGGGCTGGTCGGTGCGCTGCTGACCGGTGCTGCGTTCGCGCAGTCACTGGCACTGGGTTGGAAGGTGCCAGCACTGGGCATTCATCATCTGGAAGCGCACCTGCTCGCGCCGCTGCTCGAGACGCCGGCGCCACCGCTGCCGCACGTGGCGCTGCTGGTCTCGGGCGGACACACGATGCTCGTGGATGTGCGCGGGATCGGGGACTACCGGATCCTCGGGGCCACGCGCGACGATGCCGCCGGCGAGGCCTTCGACAAGACGGCCAAACTGCTCGGACTGCCGTATCCGGGCGGTCCGCAGCTTGCCCGCCTCGCCGAGGGCGGGCGGGAGGGCGCCTATCGCTTTCCGCGTCCGATGCTGGACCGACCCGGCCTCGAGTTCAGCTTCTCGGGGCTCAAGACCGCCGTGATGCAGGCGGTGCGCGAGGCACCGCTGTCCGAGCAGGGGCGTGCCGACGTGGCCCGGGCCGTAGAGGATGCGATCGTTGCGACGCTGAGCGCCAAGGCGCTGCGCGCGCTGGAGTCCACGGGCTACGCCGCGTTGGTCGTCGCCGGTGGCGTCGGGGCCAACCGCGCACTGCGCACGCGCCTCACGCAGCAGGCCGCGCTGATCGGGGTGCAGACCTTTTTCCCGCGGCTCGAATTCTGCACCGACAACGCGGCCATGGTCGCCGTTGCCGGGATGTACCGGCTGCGGGCCGGTGAGCATGCCGGCTCGAGCATCAACGTCCGGGCGCGCTGGCCGCTCGATGAGCTGCGGATCCCGGGCAGCCCCGTCATGCCCTAGACTTGGGACATGAGCGAATCCCGGATCGAGGACGTCATCTTCCTGCGCGGCCTGTCCGTGGAGTGCATCATCGGCTTCATCGACTGGGAACGCCGTACGCCCCAGACGCTGGTGTTCGACCTGGAATTGCCCTGCGACTGCGCGCGGGCGGCGCAGCGCGACGATGTCGCCGATACCCTGGACTACAAGCAGATCGCGAAGCGCATCCTCGCCTGGGTGCCGGACACGCAGTTCCACCTGGTCGAGACGCTCGCGCACCGGCTGGCGCTGCTGCTGCTGGCCGAGTTTCCGCTCGAGTGGGTGCGCATCAGCGTGAACAAGCCGGGCGCTATTCGGCACTCGCGCGACGTCGGCGTTCGCATCGAGCGCCGGCGTCGCGACCTTGGGGCCTCGCCCGGCGCATGAGCCGCGCCTTCGTCGCGCTCGGCAGCAGCATCGAGCCGGCGGCGAGAATGGCGGCGGCGGCACGCGCGCTCAAGGCGCACTTTCCCGACGCGCGCTTCTCCGCGTGCTACCGCAACACCGCGTTCGGTTTCGACGGCGCGGACTTCCTCAACGCCGTCGTGGAGTTCAGCACGACATTGCCGGTGCCGGAGCTGCTCGGCGTCCTGCACGCGATCGAGGCGCAGTGCGGGCGCGCCCGCAACGATCCCAAATGGGCTCCCAGGGCCATGGACCTGGACCTGCTGCTGTACGACGAGCTGGTGGCCAGCGGTCCTGGCTACACGCTGCCGCGCCCGGACCTGAGCGATCGGATCTACATGCTCGGCCCGCTGGCCGAGCTCGCGCCGCAGCGCGCGCATCCGGTGACCGGCCAGCGCTTCGGGGCGCTGTGGGCAGCCTTTCCACGGGCGGCGCAGGCAATGACGCCGACACCGCCGGATCTGAACGCCGCGTGAGCCCACGCGGTCTACCAGCCGATGCTGCGCCCGCCATCGACCGCCAGCACCTGCCCGGTCACGAACGGCGCATCGGCGGCGAAGAACACCACGGTGCGTGCGATGTCCGCGGGATCGCCGGCACGCGCCAGCGGCGTCCGGGCGAGAATGCCGGCTTTGCGCTGCTCATCGACACCCGCTTCGGGCCACAGCACCGGACCCGGTGCGATGGCGTTCACGCGCACCTCGGGCGCCAGCTCGCGCGCCAGTGCGCGGGTGAGCATCACCAGTCCGGCCTTGGCTGCGCTGTACACGATATGGTCACGCAGCGGCCGCAGGCCATGGATATCGACGATGTTCAGCACCGCGCCACGCGATGCACGCAATGCCGGGGCCGCCGCCTGCGACAGGAACAGCGGGGCACGCATGTTGGTGCCGATCAGGTCTTCCCAGGCCGCGAGGCTGATCTCGCCGACCGGCGTGGGATAGAAGCTCGAGGCGTTGTTGACCAGCAGATCGAGGCCGCCGAAGCGTTCCTGTGTCGCGGCGACGAGCTGCGGCAGCGCCGCGACGTCGAGCAGGTCCAGGGCCGCGGCCTGCGCGCTGCCCGCGCGCTCCGAGCGCAGCTCCGCGGCCAGGCGCTCGGCCTCAGGCAGCGATCGGTGGCAGTGGATCATCACGCTGGCACCCTCGGCATGCAGCGCACGCACGATCGCCGCGCCGACGCGGCGCGCGCCGCCGGTCACCAGCGCGGTCCTGCCAGCCAGGCGGAGCGGGTCGGTCATGGGCGCAGCTTATGACTTCTGAGGTCGACGGCTCAACGCTGCCGGCGCTGTCGGCGCAGGAGCTCCTGCATTCGGCCGCGGTGCTGGCCGCGGTGCGGGATGCGGTGGCGGCTGCCGGCGGCTGGCTTGCCTTCGACGACTACCTGCGCATCGCGCTGTACGCACCAGGGCTCGGCTACTACAGCGCCGGCGGCGCAAAGTTCGGTGCGGGCGGGGACTTCGTGACCGCGCCGGAGATCTCGAACCTGTTCTCGCACTGTGTGGCGCGCCAGTGCGCCGAGATCCTGACTGCGACCGGCGGGGGCAGCGTGCTCGAACTGGGTGCCGGCACCGGGCGGATGGCGGCTGCGGCACTGCTGGCGCTGGACCGGCTCGGCGCGCTGCCAGAGCGGTACTGGATCCTCGAGGTCAGTGCCGAGCTGCGCGCGCGTCAGCGCGCCACGCTCGGCGCGCTGCCCTCGGCGCTCGCGCAGCGTGTGTGCTGGCTCGAGACCCTGCCCGATACGCCAATCCACGGCGTGGTGCTGGCCAATGAGGTCGCGGATGCATTGCCGTTCCAGCGCTTCGCGATCCACTCCGGCCGGTTCTGGGAACGTGGCGTGGCAGTCAGCGACGACGGAGGACTTCTCGAGGCGGATCGCGCTGCGCCCGCATCGCTGGTCCGGGAACTCGAACGACTCCGTGCCGGATGGCCGGCGAGCTACGTGTCCGAACTCTGTCCGCTGCAGGGGCCTTGGATCGCGTCGCTGGCCGCCACGCTCGCGCGCGGCGCCGTGCTGCTGACCGACTACGGGCTGCCGCGGCGCGACTATTACGATCCGCGGCGCGCGCACGGCACGCTGCGCTGCCACTTTCGCCATCGCGCGCATGAAGATCCGCTGTGCAATCCGGGTCTGCAGGACATCACGGCCTGGGTCGACTTCACCCGGCTCGCGGAGGCGGCGGCCGACGCGCAGCTCGAAGTCGCCGGCTATTGCACGCAGGCCGCGTTCCTGCTCGGCACCGGTATCGAGGCGGAAGTGGCAGCGGCTGCCAGTGACGTGCAGCGTTCGCGTTTGGCCGCCCAAGCGCGAGCGCTGCTGATGCCGGAGGAGATGGGAGAGCACTTCAAGGCGATCGTCTTCACGCGCGGTCTTGACCTGCCGCTGCAGGGCTTCCGGCATCAGGACCTGCGTCATGCGTTGTGACTCGCGATCAGCGGACGCAGTCGTTCGGTGCGAGCGGCGCGCAGCGCGTTCGCGATCTGCGGTCCCTTGAGCGAGGCGAGCTGCAGGGCCGGAAGGACGACGTCGGCCGCGAGCGCGCGCGCCCGCAGCAGCAGCGCCGTGCCCGCCGGGTCGCTCGAGCGCGCCTCGCAGGCGAGCAGCAGCTCGCTGAAGCGTTCGGGGCGGCGCAGCGCGTCGGCATTCTCCAGCAGCTCGAGCAGCGCGGGCGCATCGAGTCGCCCGACCGAGGCGACGCGCGGCACGAGCCTGGCGCACAGCAGCGCCAGTTCGCGCGCCGGGGTGGGGATCCGCAGCCGTTCACTCAAGGTCTGCACCGCGGCGGATCCGGCACCGGCCAATAGCGCTGCGAGGCGCACGCTCACCACTGCACTGCGCAGCACGGCGGTGCGCAGCGCGGCGCGATCGGTTTCCAGCCATGCCAGTTCCGGCAGGACCACGCGCAGCGCGCCGCAATCGCGCAGCGTGTCGAAGCATGCTTCGGGCAGCGGCTCCGCGAGTGCACGCTCCAGCTCGCGCCAGACCCGCTCCGGTACCAGGGCGGCGGTCTCGCCGTTCTCGACCATCTGGCGCATCAGCGACAGTGTCTCAGGGGCCAGATGAAAACCCAGCGGTGCGAAGCGGGCGGCAAATCGAGCGACGCGCAGGATGCGGACCGGATCCTCGACGAACGCCGGGGATACGTGGCGCAGCACTCGCGCCTCGAGGTCGGCTCGCCCGCCCCACGGATCGAACAGCGTGCCGTCTTCCGAGCGTGCCATCGCATTGATGGTCAGGTCACGCCGCTGCAGGTCCTGCTCGAGCGTGACGTCCGGGGAAGCGTGGGTCTCGAAGCCGCGATATCCCGGCCCGGTCTTGCGCTCCAGGCGCGCGAGCGCGTACTCCTCATGGGTATCCGGATGCAGGAATACGGGAAAGTCCCGTCCCACCGGGCGGAACCCGAGGCGCTGCATCTGCTCCGGCGTGGCCCCGACGACCACCCAGTCCCGCTCCGCAGCCGGTAGCCCGAGCAGCTCATCACGGACCGCACCGCCGACGAGATAGACTTGCATCGCGGCCATGTTAACCGACAGCACCAACTCTGCCGCGCGGACCCGCAGGGCGCTGCATCTGCTGCCAGTCCTGATCCTGTGCGGCGCGCTGGATGCCTGCGGACTCGGTTATCTCACGCAGGCAGCCAACGGGCAGCTGCAGGTCATGCGCGCGCGCCAACCGATCGACCGCGTGATCGCCGACCCGGCGACCGACGCGACCGTGCGCCAGAGACTCACGCTGGTCCGCGAGGCCCGTGACTTCGCGTCCCGGGAGCTCGGCTTGCCGGACAATCGCAGCTACCGCAGTTTCAGTGCGCTCGATCGGCCCTACGCGGTCTGGAACGTGGTCGCGACACCCGAATTCTCGGTCGCACCGCGGCGCTGGTGTTTTCCGGTGGCCGGCTGCGTCAGCTACCGGGGGTATTTCATGGAGCAGCAGGCGCGCGGGTTCGCGGCGCAGCTCGCGTCCCGCGGCGATGATGTGTTCGTGGCCGGCGTGACGGCCTATTCGACGCTCGGGCATTTCTCCGATCCGGTGGTCAGCCCGATGCTGCGCTACGACGATCTGGACCTGGTATCGACGATCTTCCATGAACTGGCGCACCAGCTGCTGTACGTGCCGGGGGATTCCGATTTCAGCGAGGCGTTTGCGACCACGGTCGCGGACGAAGGCCTGCGCCGCTGGCTGCGCTCGCACGGGCGCGTCGGCGAGCTCGATCAGTACCAGAGCGAGGAGCGTGCGATGCAGGTGATCGTGGCGGCCTTCGCCGATGGCCGCAGTGAACTCGCGACGCTGTTCCGGCAGCAGCTGCCGGCGGAACGCATGCGCGAGCGCAAGCGGGAGCTGCTGGCGGCGACCAGTGAGCGCGTGCGCGAGCTCGAGCAGTCCTTCGGCATGCGCACCGGCTATGACAGCTGGCTCGACGCCGGGCTCAACAACGCGCACCTGGCCTCGGTGGGGACCTATTACGACTGCGTGCCGTCGCTGCAGCGGCTACTCGATTCCGCGCACGGTGAGCTGCCACGCTTCTACGCGGCGATGATCCGCCTGCGCCGGGCGCCGCAGCTGCGCCAGGCACTGTGCAGGGCGAATCCGGTCAGCTCGTCGCGGGGCGCGACCAAGGTTGCCGCGCGGGGCTGAGCCATTCCGGCAGCAGCGCGCTGAAACCTGCCGGCTTGAGGCCGAGCGCGGCGCAGCCATCCTCGTGGCAGATGCTGTCGGTGAGCAGGGAGCGGTAGTTGTCGCTCGAGAACGGCTTGCCGGGCAGCCAGTCCATCAGCGCTGCCTGCAACCGTCCCAGCGCGTCCGGCAGTGGCAGGACGTGGCACGGCAGCTGGGCGGCCCGGGCGGTGAGTTCCACGACCTCTCGAAGCGTGAGCACCTCCGGGCCGCACAGCTCGTAGACCTGGTGTTCGGCCGCGCCCCCATGCAGCGCGCGCATGAACGCCTCGGCGACATCTTCTATATGGATCGGCGCGAAGCGGGTCTGCGCGCGGGCCAGCGGCATCAGCCCGCGGCTCAAACGCAGCAGACGCGCGAAGCGCCGGGTCAGCGAATCACCGGGCCCGAAGATCACCGACGGGCGGAACACCGTCCAGCCGAGCCGCGATTGCGCACGCACCAGCCGCTCCGCCTCGCCCTTGGTTCGCAGGTAGTAACTGCGGCCATTCGCGGCATCGGCATTGAGCGCGCTCATCTGCAGCAGGCGAGCGGCGCGCGCCGCCTGCATCGCGCGCAGCAGGCCGGCAGTGAATTCGACATGGGCGCGACGAAAGCCGGAGCCGTCGTGGCCCCGCTCGTTCAGGATCCCGACCAGATTGACGACCACGTCGCAACCTTCGAGGCAGCGGCGCAGGAAATCGGAATCGTAAACGTTGCCGCGCAGCAGCTCGACGCTCGAGAGGGTCAGCAGGTCATCGGCCCGTCCTGGGTCGCGGGTCGGAATGCGCACGCTGTGCCCCGCACGCGCCAGGCGCGTGACCAGTGCGTGCCCGACGAAACCCGTGCCGCCGCACACAGCGACGACGAGGGGCCGTCCATTCAGCAGCGGCAGCATCGGCGGTGGCGCGGCGACCGGCCTTAGGTTCCGTGCGGAACCTAGGGCCGGTCATTGCCGCGACTGCCAGGCTCAGTGCGTCTCGACGCTGACCCGCCGCGGTTCCGGCGCGGCCACCTTCGGGATCGACACTTCCAGCACGCCATTGTTGTGACGGGCCTTGATCTGGTCGGTCTGCACATTGTCCGGCAGCGTGAAACGCCGCAGGAAAGTGCCCGAGACGCGCTCGAGGCGCTCGAAGCCCTTCTGATTCTCGCGGCGCTCGAACTGCCGGCGGCCGCGCAACGTCAGTACATTGTTCTCGGCCGTGATCTCGATGTCCTTCGGCTCGACGCCGGGCAGATCCGCGAGCACGACGAACTTGTCGGCATTTTCATGAATATCGACCGACGGCGCCCAGTTCGCCTCAGCCTCGCCCGCCGCAGCCGGTACGGCAAAGCTGTCGCCGAAGATCTGGTCGATCTGCCGGTGCAGCCGATCCATCACGTTCCAGGGTTCATATCGCACGAGTGTCATTGCAGCATCTCCTCAGATCGGTTGGTGGTGGAACGGGCGTAGTAGCGCCGCCCCGTTGCACCTGATTCTTTGGGTGTCCCGCCAGGATTCAAGGGATACCGGTGTCAAGATTTTTCGATCCCGGCTGTGCATAGGCTGTGCGCGGCCTGTGGGTTCCCGGTGGGTCGCGGGTGGATACAAGATGTTGGGGTGCGTCACAACGCGGACCATTCGCTCAGAACGCCCTCAGGCGGAAATTTTTGCTTCGACCAGCACGGGCGGATATTTCATAACTTCATGAAATAATAGAATTAAATTCCCAGAAAATCATATTTCATAATCTTGACCGTGGCCATTCGGCTTGATTAGTCTCCGCATCTTCGGACAACTAGATATTGTGTTTGCCGGACGCAGGCCCGGCGTGCGAAGTTGATCGGGACAGGGGAGTTGCCATTACCATGAATTCCGTCGTGAAGCTTGCCGCCAGAGACGTGGATTCGATTCCGTTCCAGGAAGCTTCGCTCGATATCTGGGACAAGAAGTATCGACTCACCTCCAAGAGCGGCGAGCCGATCGATCGCTCGATGGACGATACGTACCAGCGCGTGGCGCGTGCGCTGGCCGATGTCGAGCACGAGAGCGCGCGCCAGTCCTGGTACGAGCGCTTCCTGTGGGCGCTGCGCCGCGGCGCGATTCCTGCCGGGCGCGTGACCTCGAATGCGGGCGCGTGGGAACACAAGCCGGCGACTTCAACGATCAACTGCACCGTCTCGGGCACCATCCGCGATTCGATGGACGACATCCTCGGCAAGGTGCACGAGGCCGGGCTCACGCTGAAGGCCGGGTGCGGCATCGGCTATGAGTTCTCGACGCTGCGGCCCCGCGGCGCCTACGTGTCGGGCGCCGGTGCCTATACCTCCGGTCCGCTCTCGTTCATGGATATCTACGACAAGATGTGCTTCACCGTGTCCTCGGCCGGTGGCCGGCGCGGCGCGCAGATGGGCACCTTTGATGTCGGGCATCCGGATGCGATGGACTTCGTGCGCGCCAAGCGCGAGAACGGCCGGCTGCGCCAGTTCAACCTGTCGCTGCTGGTCACCGATGAGTTCATGCAGGCGGTGCGCGAGGACCGCGAGTGGAAGCTCGCCTTCCCGGTCAATCGCAGCGAGTACGCCGGCGAGCTGCCCGAGTTGAACGATCCGCAGCAGTTCGTGTGGCGCGAGTGGCCGGTGCACGATGGCTACATCGTCAGCGAGGAAGGGCTGGTCGCCTGCCGCGTCTACAAGACCGTGCCGGCGCGGCGCATGTGGGACGTGATCATGTCCTCGACCTATGATTTCGCCGAACCGGGCTTCATCCTGATCGACCGGGTCAACGAGATGAACAACAATTGGTGGTGCGAGAACATCCGCGCCACCAATCCGTGCGGCGAGCAGCCGCTGCCGCCGTACGGCTCGTGCCTGCTCGGCTCGGTCAATCTCACGCGTTTCGTGCGCGAGCCGTTCACCGACCACGCCCATTTCGACTGGGACGAGTATCGCGAGGTGGTGCGCGTGTTCACCCGCATGCTCGACAACGTGGTCGAGGTCAACGGCCTGCCGCTGGCCCCGCAGCGCGACGAGATCATCCGCAAGCGACGCCACGGCATGGGCTTCCTCGGTCTCGGTTCGACCACGACGTTGCTCGGCCTGAAGTACGGCTCGGAGGAATCGGTACGATTCACCGAGGAGGTTTCGCGCGAGATGGCGGTCGCCGGCTGGGAGGCCGCGCTCGAGCTGGCACGCGAGAAAGGTCCGGCGCCGATCATGAACGAGGAGTTCGTGGTGACCCGGGAGATGCTGCGCAAGCGGCCGGAGATGGTGCGGGATGGCTGGAAGCCCGGGGCGAAGATCCCCGGACGCCTGCTGCACGCGCGCTACAGCCGGTATATGCAGCGCATCGCGGACGTCGCCCCACAGCTGGTCGAGCAGCTCGCCCAGGTCGGCGCGCGCTTCACGCACCACACGTCGATCGCACCGACCGGCACGATCTCGCTGTCGCTGGCGAACAACGCCAGCAACGGGATCGAGCCGACGTTCGCGCATCATTACTTCCGCAACGTGATCCGCTCCGGCCGCAAGACCAAGGAGAAGATCGACGTGTTCTCCTTCGAGCTGCTGGCCTACCGCGAGCTCGTGAATCCGCGGGCGCTGCCGGGAGCGACGTCCGAGGCCGAGGCGCTGCCGCAGTACTTCACGGCGGCCGACGAGGTCACGCCGCGCCAGCACGTGGACATCCAGGCCGCGGCGCAGAAATGGGTGGACTCCTCGATCTCCAAGACCGCCAATGTGCCGACCAATTTCCCCTATGAGGATTTCAAGGGGATCTACCAGTACGCGCACGAGTGCGGACTGAAGGGCTGCACGACCTTCCGCTTCAACCCGGAGGCGTTCCAGGGCGTGCTGGTCAAGGAGGAGGACCTGCGCAACACGACCTACGTGTTCACGCTCGAGGACGGCAGCGAGATCCAGGCGCGCGGCGATGAGGAGATCGAGTACGACGGCGAGAAGCACAGCGCGGCGAACCTGTTCGACGCCCTCAAAGAAGGCTACTACGGGAAGTTCTGAGCATGAGCACCAGGATCGAAAAGCGCATCGTGAAGTACCGGGTCCAGAAGCCGGAGGAACTGCCGGGTCACAAGCCGGCCGCCCCCGTGGAGGAACTCGCGCACAGCCGCGACGGCCGGACCGCCAAGGTCATCCGCATGCACGAGGAGATCCAGCGCCCGGAGGTGCTGATCGGCTCGACCTACAAAATCAAGACCCCGGTCTCGGATCATGCGATGTACGTCACGATCAACGACATCGTGCTCAACGAGGGTACCGAGTACGAGCAGCGCCGTCCGTTCGAGGTCTTCATCAATTCCAAGAACCTGGATCACTTCCAGTGGATCGTCGCGCTCACCCGGATCATCTCGGCCGTATTCCGCAAGGGCGGCGACGTGGCTTTCCTGGTCGATGAGCTCAAGGCGGTGTTCGATCCGCGCGGCGGGTACTGGCAGCCGGGCGGCAAGTTCATGCCTTCGATCATCGCCGAGCTCGGCCATGTGATTGAGAAGCATTTGCAGACCATCGGTCTGATGCGCAAGCCCGAACTGGATGCGCATCAGAAGAAGCTGGTCGAAGAGAAGCGCGCCGAATTCGAGGCGCGGGCCAAGCAGCAGGACGCGTTTGCGCGGTCACATTTCCCGGAGGGCGCTCAGCTGTGCACCAAGTGCAGTACCGCGGCCGTCGTGATGATGGACGGCTGCATGACCTGTCTGAACTGCGGTGAATCCAAGTGCGGTTGATTTGACGCACTGGCAAGGGCTGACAGCGGCCTCCGGGTGACCCCCGGCGGCCGCTGCCGTTTTCCAAAACCATGACGTTGGCGGCAGAATAAGCGCACCTGCGCATGTAATGTCTGCCGCCCATGAAATCCCTCGCACTGCTGCTGCTTGCCCTGGTCCTCGTTCCGTTCGCCGCCGCGGCCGATACCGCACTGCCGCGGCCGGCCGAGCTCGAGCCCGACGTCCAGTTCTGGATCCGCGTCTACAGCGAGATCTCGACCAACGAGGGGTTCATCCACGACCAGCATCGACTCTCGGTCGTGTACGACACGCTGCATTTCGGTGCGGACCTGTCGCAACGCGAGCGCGAACGGCAGGTCGACGCCGCGCGGCAGCACTACCAGGACATCCTCCGGCGGCTGGCCGGCGGCACGGCGCCGACCGATCCGGACTCGCTGCGCGTGCGCGCGCTCTGGGGGCCGGACACGAGCCCGGCGACGTTCGCGCTGGCAGCGGATGACGTTCGATTCCAGCTCGGCCAGTCCGATCGGTTTCGCGCCGGCCTGGTACGCGCGGGCGCCTGGGAGACCCACATCGCGGAAGTGCTTGCGAACCTCGGCCTGCCCTCCGAGATCGCGGCCTTGCCGCACGTCGAATCCTCGTTCGATCCGAGCGCCTATTCGAAGGTCGGGGCGGCCGGTTTGTGGCAGTTCATCCGTTCGACCGGGCGGCGCTTCCTGCGCATCGACGGCACCGTCGACGAACGTCTCGACCCGTTCCGCGAAACCGAGGCCGCCGCGCAGCTGCTGAGCTACAACTATCGCCTGCTCGGCAGCTGGCCGCTCGCGATCACGGCCTACAATCACGGCGCGGAAGGCATGCGTCGCGCACGCGAACAGCTCGGCACCGATGACATCGTGCGCATCGTGCGCGACTACCACAGCCCGAGCTTCGGCTTCGCGTCGCGGAACTTCTACGTATCGTTCCTGGCGGCCCTGAGCATCGCACGCGAGCCGGATCACTATTTCGGCGGCTTCGAGCGCAGCCCCGAGACTGCGTTCCACGAAGTGAAGATGCCGCAATCGAGCGGTGCCACGGCGCTGGCGCGTGCGCTCGGACTGGACCGCGACACGCTCAAGTCGCTCAATCCGGCACTGCGGCCGCCGGTGTGGAGCGGGCAGCGTCCGATCCCGGCCGGGTACGTGCTGCGCCTGCCCGTGACGGCCGCGCGCTGGAGCCCGGACCTCCTGGCCTCGCGCCTGCGCGGCGCGCCAACCGCGGAAACGCTGGCCGCCAGCGCCCGAACCGCCCCGTCGACTGCCGTCGCTTCCGCGCGGGCCGTGCCGGTTGCCGCCACGCTGGCGGTGACACCAGAGGCACCGGGTCCGGGGACCGGAGCGCCCGGCTCACAGTTCTACATCGTGCAGGGCGGGGACAGCGTCGCCTCGATCGCGGCCACCACCGGTGTCGCAGCCGGTACGCTGATGGCTCTCAATTCCCTGCGCGGCCCCGACTATCTGTACGAGGGACAGCCCCTGCGCCTGATTGGCGATGCACCCGGACCGGATCCGTTTGGCGCTACGGCGCTCGAGCCCCGCGAGGACGGCGAAGGCCAGGCAGCCGCGCGCCCGACGGTCGCGTTCGCGCCGGCATCGCCGCTGCCGGTTCCGGCCGAGATTGCGCCGCCGCCCGCGGCCGCCGCCAGTCCGGATCCGGCCGATCCGGTCGACTATTCGGTGGCAGCGGACGGCAGTATCCGCGTGGTCGCGGCCGAGACGCTCGGGCACTACGCGGACTGGCTGGATCTGCCGGTGGCCCGCCTGCGCGCGCTGAATCACCTGCAGGGGCGCACGCCGGTGCTGCTTGGCCGGCGCCTGCGGCTGGAGTTCGACGGCGTTCCGCCAGCGCAGTTCGAGCAGCGCCGGCGTGACTACCACGCCCGGCTGCAGGCCGCCTATTTCGCCGCCCATCGCATCGCCGGCACGCAGGTCTATATCGTGCGCCGCGGGGATTCGCTGTGGAGCATCACCCAGCGCGACGAGACGCTCCCGGTATGGCTCCTGCAGCAGTACAACCCGGACCTGGATTTCAACGACCTGCATCCCGGGACCCAGCTCGCGCTGCCGCAGGTCGAAGAGAACTCCAGTCCGTGAAACGCACGCTGCCCGCCGCCATCCCGCGTGCCTATAATTCCGACGGTATGCGACGTGCCACGCTGCTGACAATTTCCCTGGTGCTCACGCTGCTGGGATCCGCCTCTGCCCGGGTGTACGCCGATGCGCCGGGCGACACGCAGCCGGCCGCGCGGGCCGAGCCAGTGTCCCTGACCCTGTCCGCGCCGGTCCCCGTCGCCGATGAGGTCATCGTGCGCAAGTCCGAGCGGCGGCTGTACCTGCTGCGCCATGGCGAAGTGTTTCGCAGTTATCACGTTGCGCTCGGGCTCAGCCCCAATGGGCCAAAGGAGCGTGCGGGAGATTTCCGCACGCCCGAGGGTCGCTACCAGCTCACGCGACGCAATGCGCGCAGCGACTACTTCCTGTCGATCCAGGTGTCCTATCCCAACGAGGATGACCTGCGCCGCGCCCGGATGGCGCGCGCGGACCCGGGCGGAGCGATCATGCTGCATGGGCTGCCGAACGCCCCGCGCCATCCGCTCGACTTCTATGCCCGCGCGGACTGGACCGACGGCTGCATCGCCATGTCCGACGCGGACATGGTCGAGGTGTGGCTGATGACCCAGGACAATATCCCGATCGAAATACTGCCTTGACGAGCGTTGCGCCCAACACCAGCGTCATCGTCGCCGACGCGGTGGACGCGCGCGTGGCCCCGCGCGGCAGCCTGGAGAACCTGTCCCAGGGCGAGATCGACAAGCTACTCGACACCAGCCAGACGGGCCTGTATCGGCTGTTCCGCAATTGCGCGCTCGCGGTGCTCAATGCGGGCAGCCATGATGACAATGCCAAGACGATCTTCGAGCGCTACCGCAATTTCGACGTGCAGATCGTGCGGCATGCCTGGGGTATCAAGCTCGAGATCACCAACGCCCCGGCGAGCGCTTTCGTCGACGGCGAGATGATCCGCGGCATCAAGGAGCACCTGTTCGCGGTGCTGCGGGATGTCATCTACACCTCCAACGAGATCATGGGTGCCGGCCGGCTCGACGGCGGCGACGGCGCCTCGATCACCAACGCGGTATTCCTGATCCTGCGCAATGCGCGCGTGCTCGATTTCAAGTCTCGACCCAACCTGGTGGTCTGCTGGGGCGGACACTCGATCGGGGAGCAGGAGTATGAGTACGCCAAGCGGGTCGGGTATGAACTCGGGCTGCGGGGGCTCGACGTCTGCACCGGCTGCGGTCCGGGTGCGATGAAGGGACCGATGAAGGGCGCCGGGGTCGGACACGCCAAGCAGCGCATCACGCACGGCCGGTTCATCGGCATCACCGAGCCCGGGATCATCGCCGCCGAGCCGCCGAACGCAATCGTGAACCAGCTGGTGATCATGCCCGACATCGAGAAGCGGCTGGAGGCGTTCCTGCGCCTGTCGCACGGCATCGTCGTGTTTCCGGGCGGTGCCGGGACCGCCGAGGAGATCCTGTACCTGCTCGGCGTGCTGCTCGACCCCGCCAATGCCCGGCAGCCGCTGCCGGTCGTGCTGACCGGACCGGCGGCGAGCGCCGGCTACTTCGAGCAGATCGTACAGTTCATCGAGGCTACCCTGGGCGCCGCCGCGCTCACGCGCCTGAAAGTCATCGTCGACGATCCGGCTGCCGTTGCACGCCACCTGGTGTCCGGCATCGAACAGGTACGCGCGTTCCGGCGCGATCACAGTGATTCCTACAGCTTCAACTGGCTGCTGCGCGTGCCCTACGAGCTGCAGCTGCCATTCGAAGTCACGCACGAGGCGATGCGTGCACTGCAGCTGCACCGCGACCAGCCGGTGCACCAGCTGGCCTCCAACCTGCGGCGAGCGTTCTCAGGGATAGTGACCGGCAACGTCAAGGAACATGGCATTGCCGCGATCGAGCGCGAGGGTCCGTACGAATTGTCCGGTGATCCCGAGCTGATGCGTCTGCTCGACGGACTGCTGTCGGCGTTCGTGGCGCAGCGTCGCATGAAGCTTCCGGGCAGCGCGTACCGGCCGTGCTATCGCCTGGTCGCCTGAAGCCACGCATTATTGGCGCGCGCCAGCTCTCGGTTTTCGCACGCCGGCCCATGCGTCGTTCACGGGTTGCCGCAGCCGCGCAGAGCGTGTGACCCAGTTCCTGTCGAGGCCCGCCGCGCGCACTCTAAGGTGCGGCTCCAGAGGTCAACGCAATCTATGAGCAA
Organism: uncultured Steroidobacteraceae bacterium; assembly: GCA_964528845.1. Taxonomy (GTDB): domain Bacteria; phylum Pseudomonadota; class Gammaproteobacteria; order Steroidobacterales; family Steroidobacteraceae; genus FEN-1191. The sequence goes on from CAZGVE010000018.1 coordinate 37,784, forward strand.
ACCCGAAGTGCCGAACGCCGTGACAGCGGACGATACGCTGGCGCGCAAACTGGCGACGCAGAGCGGCGCCGAAGCCTACGCGCGCTGGCTCGAGCAGATGCAGCGTTCGCGCACGCGCCACGCCGCGATCACGCGCAATCTGTACACCTGGTCGAACTACAAGAGCTGGGCCGAGAAGATGCGCAACGACTGGAACGAGGACGACGAGGCGAAGCGCTGACGCTGCGCCGGTACTGCGGCCGCGGCTAGGCCAGCTGCGCCGAGGGTACCGCTACCGTCGACACCACGACCCCCGGAGCTCCGGCACCGATCGGCGTCACGCCGGTGAGCGGTGTGACGTTCGTGAGTGGTGTGACGCCCGAGACGGGCGCGTTCAGCCGCCCCGGGCGCTCGAGCCAGTCCAGCAGCGGTTGCCATTGCGCCAGGTCCTCGGCCACCTGATGCGGTTTCATCTCGTGCAGCCCCAAGCCCAGTTCCGAGGCACGCACGTAGTTCTGTGAATCGCGCAGCTCGGCGACGATCGGGATCCCGAGCGTCTCCAGGAACCTTCTGAGAGACTGATAAATCAGCGTGTTACGTCGTATGCGGTTGGCGATGATGCCGAGCCGGTTGTCATCGCGCCGCACCTTGGCGACCAGCAGCAGATTCTGGATGCAGCGCGCGCAGGCATGGATGTCGATGTCCGAGGGCAGCACCGGCACCAGGATCTTGTCGGCGCTGCGCGTCAGTTCGGGCATGTCGCGCGCGTCGATCGCGGCCGGCGTGTCGACGATGACGCGACCGGTACCGTCCGGGGTGCGCAGCTGAAACGTGCGGGTGGTGCGCAGGTCGCGCGCATAGGCGGCGATCAGGTTCACGCGCGGCTGCGTCTCCCGACGCTTGCGCACCCAGTGCTCCGAGGAGCCCTGAGGATCGAAATCCATCACCACCGGTCGCAGGCCGCGCAGCGCGAAATAGCTCGCGAGGTTGGTCGTGATGGTCGTCTTGCCTGAACCTCCCTTCGGGTTCAGGACGACGATGCGCTGCATAACGTGCCCTGTCAGCTGGATATTATGTGCTCCGACGTCAGCCTACGCATCAGCCGCAGCCGCCGCAAGGCCCGCTGTTTCCTGGCCCGTGAACCCGCGCACGGCGCCCCGGCGACCCGCAGCCTAGCATTCGGCCATGGAAATCTTCCTGCTGCTCTGGGACGAAGTCGACGACTGGGTCGGGGCCTGCTTAAGCGTGCTGCGCCGGCTGGGTTGAAACTGCGGGGGACTGCCCCCATACCGCCGCTCTCCAGAGCAATCCCCGGGGCGGTGGCACCATGTCGACGGCGCGCGAACAGCTGGCATTCCAGGCTGAGGTCCGGGAACTGCTGCAGCTGATGATCCATTCCCTGTACAGCCACAGGGAAATCTTCGTCCGGGAGCTGATCTCCAACGCCTCGGACGCCAATGACAAACTGCGCTTCGTCGCGCTCTCGCAGCCCGATCTGCTCGGCGCCGACAGCGAGCTGGCGATCTGGATCGACCATGACGCGAAGGCCGGTACCCTCACCATACGGGACAACGGCATCGGCATGAGTCGCGAGGAGGCCATCTCGCACCTGGGCACCATCGCCAAGTCGGGCACAGCGGAATTCTTCCGGCGTCTCACGGGCGACCAGCAGAAGGATGCCCAGCTGATCGGCCAGTTCGGGGTCGGATTCTATTCGGCCTTCATCGTCGCCGAGCGTGTGCAGGTCTACTCGCGCCGCGCCGACCTGCCGCCGGAAGACGGCGTGTGCTGGGAATCGACCGCCGACGGCCAGTTCAGCGTCGAGACCGTGGCGCTGCAGGAGCGCGGCACGCGCGTGGTGCTGCACCTGAAGCAGGACGCCCTCGAGTATGCCGACGGATTCCGCCTGCGCACGCTGGTGCGCCGCTACTCCGACCACATCGCATTCCCGGTGCGGATGCGCACCGAGGACAAGGACGGAGCGCCGGGCACGGAGTACGAGGCAGTCAACCAGGCTCAGGCGCTGTGGACGCGACCGCGCACCGAGATCACGGACGAGGAGTACCGTGATTTCTACCGCCACATCGCCCATGACGGCTCGGATCCGATCGGCTGGAGCCATAACCGTGTCGAAGGCAAGCGCGAATACACGAGCCTGCTGTACGTGCCGGCACGAGCGCCGTTCGATCTCTGGCAGCGCGATGCGGCGCGCGGCCTGAAGCTCTATGTGCGGCGCGTCTTCATCATGGACGATGCGGAGCAGTTCCTGCCGCTGTACCTGCGCTTCATCAAGGGTATTGTCGATTCCAGCGACCTGCCGTTGAACGTCTCGCGTGAGCTGCTGCAGCAGGATCGGGAAGTCGAAGCGATGCGCGGGGCACTGACGCGCCGCGCCCTGGAACTGCTGGCGCGGCTCGCGAAGGACGAGCCCGAGCAGTATGCGAAGTTCTGGCGCGAATTCGGCCGCGTCCTGAAGGAAGGACTGAGCGAGGATGCCGGCAACCGCGAACGACTGCTGCCGCTGCTGCGTTTCGCCAGCACGGTCAGCACTGGATCGGAGGAAAGCGTGAGTCTGGCCGACTACGTCGCGCGGATGCGCACCGGCCAGGACCGCATTTACTACCTGATCGGCGAGAGCCTGGAGGCGCTGCGCGCCAGCCCGCAACTGGAGCTGCTGCGGCAGAAGGAAGTCGAAGTCCTGCTGCTGGCCGACCGCGTCGACGAATGGGTCATGGGCCAGGTCACGGAATTCGAAGGCAAGCGCTTCAAGGATGTCGCGCGTGGCGAGCTGGAGCTCGGTGCGCTCAGCGATACGCTCGAACGCGCGCGCATCGACGAGGAGCGGCGCTCGGCCAAGGGTTTGCTCAAGCGCTTCAAGGATGCGCTCGGTGATCGTGTGCTCGAAGTGCGGGTCAGCGAGCGATTGCGCGACTCGCCCGCGTGCCTGGTACGCGGCGAGCATGATCTGTCCGGTGCGCTGCGGCGGGTACTGGCGGCCAATGGCCAGGCGCTTCCCGCCGCAACCCCGGTACTCGAGCTGAATGTGACCCATCCGCTGGTGCAGCACATGGACGGGCTGGCGGATCAGGAAACCTTCGGGGATCTCGCGCTGCTGCTGTATGACCAGGCAAGCCTGGCCGAGGAGGGGCAGGTCGCGAACGGCCCGGAATTCAGCCGCCGGCTCAACAAGCTGCTGGTGCGGCTGGTCGGGACTGCGGGATGATTCGAACAACGCGGTAGCAGGAGGAGCAAACATGAGCCATTCACCACCCGATGACGCGGATCTGCGTGCGCGCCTGACACCCCTGCAGTATCAAGTGACCCAGAAGAAGGGCACCGAACCGGCGTTCACCGGCAAGTACGCGCACAGCAAGGAGAAAGGCGTTTACCAGTGCGTGTGCTGTGGCGCCGAGCTGTTCAGCTCGGATACCAAGTACGAATCCGGCTCGGGCTGGCCCAGCTTCTGGCTGCCGCTCGCGGCCGGGAACGTCCACACGCACGTCGACACCTCCCATGGCATGACGCGCACGGAAGTGACCTGCGCGACCTGCGGCGCGCATCTGGGGCATGTGTTCGAGGATGGGCCGCAGCCGACCGGGCTGCGCTACTGCATCAATTCGGCGTCATTGGATTTCACCGGCGGCAAGAAGCCTTGAGTCCACGCGGCCTGCCGCCGGAGCCGGCCGTCATCGACGGCCCGGCGGGCAGGCTGGAAGCGATCATCGAAGTCCCGTCTCTGCAGCCGCTGCGCGGCTTTGCCGTCACGTGCCATCCGCACCCCCAGCACGGCGGCACGATGCAGAACAAAGTCGTCTATACACTGGCGCGTGCGTTCCAGGATTCCGGGTACGCGAGCGTGCGATTCAACTACCGGGGGGTCGGGGCCAGCCAGGGCAACTACGACGAGGGTCGGGGCGAGACGGACGATGCGCTGGCGGTGATCGAATGGTGCCGTCGGCGCTGGCCCGCGGCGGCACTGTCGCTGGCGGGCTTTTCCTTTGGAGCGCTGGTCGCGCTGCGCGCGGCGGCCGTCGCGGACCCGCAGCGGCTGATCAGCGTGGCGCCGGCAGTGACCCGCGGCGACTATGCGCAGGTCCGGCGCCCGGACTGTCCCTGGTTGATCGTGCAGGGCGACGCGGATCAACTGGTCGACTATCGTGAGGTGCAGGCCTTCGCCGCGCGCTTCGTGCCACCCCCTGAGCTGCGCGTGTTGCCCGGGGTCGAGCACTTCTTCCATGGCCGGCTGCAGGAACTGCGCACGCTGCTGCTCGAAGCGCTGACCTGAGCGGATCTTCCGCCCCCTCGCAGGGGCATGCGCCAATGCAAGAGCCCGGCAACCCTGAGAGCTGCCGGGCTCGTGTTCCAACCACGCAGCAATGATCGCTGCGTCAGGGCAGCGTCAGGGCTGCGTCACGACCGCGACAGGGCCGCGTCAGTTCACGAAGCCCTTCAGGTTCTTCAGCGGCAGCGCGCGCACCTTCTTGCTGGCAGGCTTGGCCTTGAAGGTGATCTTCTCGCCGGTGAACGGATTCACGCCTTCACGCGCCTTGGTGGCCGGACGCTTGACGACCTTGAGCTTCAGCAGTCCCGGCAGTGTGAACAGACCGTTGCCGCGCAGGCTCTTCTTGATGATGCCGTTGAGGGCCTCAAATACCTCGCTGACCTGCTTGCGAGTGAGTTCCGTATCCTTGGAAATCTGGGCCAGAATTTCCGACTTCGTCGGTGCCCCGCCTTTTTTTGCCATTGCCGAATCTCCTGGAGTGTGAGCGGACGCCTGTTTGGTCGACGCTGCGAGACCAAAATCTGCATTGATCGGCGCGCAACATAACACACCGCTGCGCCGAGGCAAATGCTTTTTGAAGCGACGAGAATGCGCAAATGCCTTTTTTTATAGGCCCGGGGCGCACCACCGTGTCACGGCAATGTCAATGCCTGCTCGAGCCGGACGCGTGGAGCCGCTGCCCGCGCGTGCAGCGCGCCTGACTCAACGCAGCAGAATCAGCAGCGTCTGTATCGCGATGCCGGCCCAGAGCGGGGATAGATCCAGACCGCCGAGTGGCGGAATGAGCCGTCGGAACGGGCGCAGGACCGGCTCGCACAACGAGCTCAGCAGTCCGGCCGCAGGTGAATACGTGCCGGGTGCGATCAGCGACAGGGTCGCATAGAGAAGGATCGCGAAGAAATAGGTCCAGAGCGTTGTATGCAATATCTCGATCACCGCCAGGCGCAGCCAGGTCAGGGCCGGTGGCGGCCCGTAGCCACTGAGCAGCCAGGACACCGAGACCTCCAGCAGCGCGCAGATCGTGACCGCGACGCACGAGGCCGTATCCAACCGGCCGATGGCCGGCAGCAGCCGCCGCAATGGCACGATGACCGGGTTCGTCAGGTTCAGGATCGAGCGCGCGAGGGGGTTGCGGAAGTCCGCTCGCGACCACTGCAATAGCAGGCGCAGCAGGACTGCCAGCAGGCACAGCGACAGCAGTGTTTCGAGCAGGTAAATCAGTGCGGCCATTTAGATTGAGTCTCGAATCTGCGCTGCGAGCTGTGCGGCGAGTTCGGCACTGCGCTGCGCCGCCGCCCCGAGCGCACGTGCGACGAGCGCCTCGAATCCGCCTGCCTCGAAGCACCGCAATGCCGCTTCGGTGGTGCCGCCGCGCGAAGTCACCGCGGCGCGCTGGTCGCTGAGCGTACCGCCGTCGTGCGCGAGCTGACCGGCCCCGTACAGCGTCTCGGTGGCCAGCAGCAGCGCTGTCTCTCGCTCGAGTCCCAGAGCGCACGCCGCCTGCGCCAGGTGCTCCGCCAGCAGGAAGAAATAGGCGGGGCCGCTGCCAGACAAGGCGGTCACGACGTCGAGATCCGGTTCCGCGCGCAGCCAGACGCTGCGCCCGGCGCTGGCTGCGACGATTTCAACGAGCGCGCGCTGATCGGGATGCAGGCCCGGCGCCGCATACAGCCCGGTTACCCCAGCCCCCACCAGGGCCGGACGGTTTGGCATCGCACGCACGATCGGCATCCCCGCCGGACACAGACGCGCGAGATCGGCGATGCGTACTCCTGCCGCGATCGACAGCAGCACCGGCAGCGGCTCCTTAAGTGCGCCGCGCAGTTCGCGGAGCACCCGGGCGATTTCCTGAGGCTTGACCGCCAGCACGACCAGGCGCGCGTCCCGGAGCGCGTCACGGTTGTCCGCCGTCACCGTGATTCCGAAATCACGCACCAACGCGGCGCGTACCGCGGCTACCGGCTCGCCAACGCACAACCGCGGCGCCGCGGCGCCGCGGCGCAGCAGACCGGCGATCAGCGCGCGCGCCATGTTGCCGCCGCCGATGAAGCTGATGTCGTTCATCGCGGCATTCTAGCGGCGCTGCGCTTCAAGATCGCGGTCCAAACAGCGAGGTGCCGATCCGGACCAGCGTGGAACCGGCAGCGATGGCGTCGCGGTAATCCGCACTCATGCCCATCGAGAGAGTATCCAGCCCGAGATCCGGTCGGTTGATCTGCCGCTGCAGGTCGCGCAGCGCCGCAAAGCTGCGACGATTCTCATCCGCGCCGCGGCCCTCCGGCAGGATGCACATCAGACCGCGCAGGCGCAGTCGCGGCAGCGCGTGCACCGCCGCGGCGAGCGCGCCGACCTGCGCCGGCTCCACTCCGCCCTTGCGTGCATCGCCTGCGATATTGACCTGCAGGCACACCTCGAGCGGCCGGGCGTGGAAAGGTCGCTGCTCGGACAGGCGCTCGGCCACCTTGAGCCGGTCGACGCCATGCACCCAGTCGAAATGCGTGGCGATCGGACGCGTCTTGTTGGCCTGAATCCGGCCGATGAAGTGCCAGGTCAAGCCGAGTTCCTGCAGCGCCTGGATCTTCGGCAGCGCCTCGGCGACGTAGCTTTCGCCGAAGTCGCGCAGGCCGGCCGCGGCGGCGGCGCGAACCTGCGCGGCCTCATGACCCTTGCTGACCGCCAGCAGCGTGATGCAGTGCTCATTACGGCCGGCGTCCCGCGCCGCGGCTGCAATCTGTGCGCGCAGCAGCGCCAGATTCGCGGTCAGCCCCGGCGCCGCAAGTGAATTCTGCGGAGCGATTAACATATTGGTTGTCAAGGCCCTCCGCTATACTCCGACTGGCCTGTGCCATCCTACCGGACACGGGCATTCAACTGTCGCGAGACCAGCGAGGAAGAACCTGGATGGCTGTCGACATCGCCCAATTGCTGGCCTTCGCCGTCAAGAACAACGCGTCCGACCTGCACCTCTCGGCCGGCGTGCCGCCCATGATCCGTGTCGATGGCGACATCAAGCGCATCAACATGCCTGCACTGACCCACAAGGAAGTGCACGGCATGGTCTACGACATCATGAACGACAAGCAGCGCAAGACCTACGAGGAGTTCTTCGAGACCGATTTTTCATTCGAGATTCCGAAGCTTGCGCGCTTCCGCGTCAACGCATTCAACCAGAATCGTGGTGCCGGCGCGGTATTCCGCAACATCCCGTCGGTGATCCTGAGCCTCGATGACCTGGCGGCGCCGAAGATCTTCCGTGACCTGTGCATGCTGCCGCGCGGCCTGGTGCTGGTCACGGGTCCGACGGGCTCGGGAAAGTCGACCACCCTGGCGGGGATGATCGACTACTGCAACGACAACCGCCCGGACCACATCATCACGATCGAGGATCCGATCGAGTTCGTGCACGAGTCCAAGCGCTGCCTGATCAACCAGCGCGAGGTCAAGCGCGATACCTTAGGGTTCAGCGAAGCGCTGCGCTCGGCGTTGCGCGAGGATCCGGACATCATCCTGGTCGGCGAAATGCGCGACCTGGAGACCATCCGGCTGGCACTCACGGCGGCCGAGACCGGTCACCTGGTGTTCGGCACCCTGCACACCAGCTCTGCGGCCAAGACCATCGACCGCATCGTCGACGTGTTCCCGGGCGAAGAGAAGGACATGGTGCGCTCGATGCTGTCCGAATCGCTGCGCGCGGTCGTCTCGCAGACTCTGCTCAAGCGCACCGGCGGTGGACGTATCGCGGCGCACGAGATCATGATCGGCACACCCGCGATCCGCAACCTGATCCGGGAAGGCAAGATCGCCCAGATGTACTCCTCTATCCAGACCGGCCAGTCCGCTGGAATGCAGACTCTGGACCAGTGCCTGGCCGATCTGGTCGCAAAGGGTGCAGTCAGCAAGGAAGAAGCCCGCTACAAGGCGCAGAACAAGGACACGCTCTAGGCCGGTACCCCTCGAGGGAGCCGGTAGCCCGTACACGAGGCAGCAATGGATCGCGAACAAGCTATCAAGCTGATGCAGGAACTGCTCAAGCGGGTCGTCGAACGGGCGGCCTCCGACCTGTTCATCACCGCCGGCTTCCCGCCTGCGATCAAGATCGACGGCGAGATCCGGCCGCAGATGGAGCGGGCGCTTACCTCCGAACAGTCCGCAATGCTGGTGCGGGCGATCATGAATGACCGGCAGACCCGGGAGTTCGATGCCAGCAAGGAGTGCAATTTCGCGATCGCGCCGCCCGGCATCGGTCGCTTCCGGGTCAGCGCATTCGTGCAGCAGAGCCATGTCGGTTGTGTGATCCGCCTGATCAACGCGAAGATACCCTCGTTCGAGGAGCTCGAGCTGCCGCCGGTGCTCAAGGAAGTCGTGCTCTCCAAGCGCGGCCTGGTCATCGTCGTCGGCGGGACCGGATCGGGCAAGTCGACCACGCTCGCCTCCATGGTCGGCTTCCGCAACGACAAGACCCGCGGCCACATCGTCACGATCGAGGATCCGGTCGAGTACGTGCACCAGCACAAGGGCTGCGTGATCACTCACCGCGAGGTCGGCGTCGATACCGATTCCTGGCACGCCGCGCTCAAGAATACGCTGCGCCAGGCCCCCGACGTGATCCTGATCGGCGAGATCAGGGATCGCGAAACCATGGAGTATGGCATCCAGTTCGCCGAGACCGGTCACCTCGTGCTCGCGACGCTGCACGCCAACAGCTCGAACCAGGCGCTGGACCGCATCATCAATTTCTTCCCCGAGGAGCGGCGCGAGCAGCTGCTGATGGACCTGTCGCTGAACATTCGCGGCCTGATCTCGCAGCGGCTGATTCCGCGCGAGTCCGGATCCGGGCGCATCGCGGCGATGGAGATCATGCTCAATTCGCCACTGGTGCAGGACCTGATATTTCGTGGTGATGTCGCCAAGATCAAGGAAGTCATGGCGCGCTCCACCCGGATCGGCATGAAGACCTTCGACCAGTCGTTGTTCGAACTCTACGAACAGGGGATCATTTCCTACGAGGATGCACTGCGCAATTCGGATTCCAAGAACGAGCTGCGGCTGCGCGTCAAGCTGGAATCCAAGCGCGAGAGCAAGCCCATAGAGTCGGACGGCGAGTTGACCATCGTCGAGGACCTGCAGGGCAAGAACTTCTAGGCCGCGAATGTCCGCAGATCCGCTCGACCTGACCGCGAACGAACCCGGAATCGACGCTACGCCGTCGATCAATACCCGCCCGCTTTTCAAGCTGATGGTGGAGCGCCGGGCATCGGACCTGTTCTTCACCTCGAACTCGCCGATCAAGATCAAGATCGAGGGGCAGATCTTTCCGGTCAACAAGCAGGTGCTGCCGCCGGCCGCGGTGCGCACGATCTGCCTCGGGCTCATGTCACCGGAGCAGATCGAGCAGTTTCAGCGCGACCTGGAAATCGACTTCGCGATCTCCGAGCCCGGGCTCGGCCGCTTCCGCGTCAATATCTTCCTGCAGCGCGGCTATCCGGCCATGGTGCTGCGCTACATCACCGCCGACATGCCAAGGCTCGAGACGCTGGGTCTGCCCGCCGTGCTGAGCGATCTGGCCATGATCAAGCGCGGCCTGATCCTGCTGGTCGGCTCGACCGGGTCCGGCAAGTCCACGACGCTGGCGGCGATGATCAATCACCGTAATGAGAGCGCTTCGGACCATATCGTCACGATCGAGGACCCGATCGAGTTCCTGCACTCCAACAAGCGCTCGATCATCAACCAGCGCGAGGTGGGGCTCGATACGCGCAGCTACGAGCGCGCGCTGCGCAGCGTGATGCGGGCGGCGCCCGACGTGATCCTGATCGGGGAGATCCGGGACCGCGAGAGCATGCAGGCGGCCATCAGCCTCGCCGGCACCGGGCATCTGGTGCTCGCCACGCTGCACGCCAATAACTGCGCCGAGACGCTGGACCGCATCCTCAACATGTTCCCGCGCGACCAGCACCAGCAGGCGACGCTGGATCTGTCGCAGTACCTGCGCGCGATCCTCGCGCAGCGGCTGGTCATGGGCGCCGACAAGAAGCGGGTCGCCGCCGTCGAGGTCCTGATCAACACGCCGCACATCGCCGAACTGATCAAGCGCGGCGACGTGAGCTCGATCAAGGAATCGATCATGCGCAGCGGCGACCACGACGTGTGCAGCTTCGATTCTGCGCTGCACAAGCTGTTCAAGGAGGGCCGCATCACGCTCGAGGAGGCGCTCGCGAATGCCGATTCGCGCACCAACCTCGAGGCGAAGATCAACTTCGGCTAGCGGCGCGCAGCCGCCCCGGCCGGCAAGCGCCGCCTCAGGCGGGAACCGGCTGGCGCAGCCGGCGGATCAGCGGCGCCATCGCGATCATGGTCGCGAACAGCAGCACGATCTCCGTCGTGTAGACGAAGGTATAGCCCCGGACCGAGCCGGCCAGTGTCGCCGATGCGAGGCTGCCCGCACCCGCATACTCGTGCGCGACGAGGTCGCGCAGGATTCCTCCCAGTGCGACCGCAATTCCTGCCGCCGAGGCCTGTACCGCACCCCACGCACCAAGTGCGAGGCCGCGCTGGTCCGCCGGCGCCAGATTCATGGTCGCGGTCAGGGTGCCATGGCCGAACAGTCCGCCGCCAAAACCGATCAGCAGGGTGCCGAATCCGAACAGCAACGTGGAATCGAACGGCGCCGCCAGGATCACCGCCATGAAGGCGGGCACGCCGACCAGCGCACCGATGCTCGCCATCCGGAACGGGTCGAAGCCGCGGCTCAACACCCGCGAGGCGAGCCCGAAGCCGAGCAGCCCGCCGAGCGCCAGCGTCGCGGTCAGGCGGGTCGTCGATCCGACCGTCAGGTGCAGGATCTGCCCGCCATAGGGTTCGAGCAGCACGTCCTCCATGCTGAAGGCCATGGTGCCCAGTCCCACCGAGACCAGGCGCCGCAGCGCGCTGTCGCCGTGGCTGAAGCTGTTCCAGGAGTCGCGGAAGGCGGGCTGACGGCGGGGTACGGTGCCCAGGGTGCGCGTCGGCCGGCGCGACTCCTGCTTCCACAGCGCGATCACGTTCAGGATCATGGTCACGAGGGCTGCGCCCTGGATGACCTGGACCAGCTTGCCGGCCGTGAAATTCACCAGCACCGACCCGAATACCAGCGCGCTCACGATCATGCCGACCAGCAGCATCACGTACATCAGGCCGACGACTTTGGGCTGCGATTCCGCGGGCGCGAGGTCGGTCGCCAGCGCGAGGCCGACGGTCTGCGTCGTGTGCAGCCCGGCACCCACCAGCAGGAAGGCCAGGCCGGCACCCAGCTGACCGATCCATACGGGCGCGCGGCTGGATTCACCGGCGCCTGAGAGCACCAGCAGCGCGAAGGGCATGATCGCGAGCCCCCCGAACTGCACCAGTGTGCCCTGCCAGATGAAAGGCACGCGCTTCCAGCCGAGTTCGGAACGGTGGGTATCGGAGCGGAACCCGATCAGCGCGCGGAACGGTGCGAACAGCAGTGGCAGCGCCAGCATCACCGCGACCAGGGAGGCGGGAACGCCAAGCTCGACGATCATGACGCGGTTGAGCGTCCCGATCAGCAGCACCAGCGCCATGCCGACCGAGACCTGGAATAGCGACAGGCGCAGCAGCCGGGACAGCGGCAGGTCGGGCGTCGCGACATCGGCGAATGGCAGAAAGCGCGGGCCGAGATCGACCCACGCGCGCAGGAGCCGTTGACTGATTCGCGGCATGCCTGTGAATTCGTTCGCCGGAGAACGGGGGCAGGGACCACCTAAGGTCCCCGCCCCCTTAACGGACATCAATCAGCGGATAGCGATTACTTCGCGTCCGCCGCGGGTGCCGCTGCCGCGTGCTTGCCCGCCGCACCATTCCAGTACGACGGATACCACGAGGTGTGGCTCAGTATCGACCAATGCACCAGCAGTGCGATGATCGTGACTGATCCTAAGAACAGCGGCAGGCCTACCGTGGGCTTTACCACCAGCCAGATTCTTGCCTGGTTCATGTTGAGCCCCTGTCAGTGAAGCCAAGGTGTGTAGATGTACGCAAGAATGTGCGCAACCACGGCGATCGCGAAGAATACCCGCGATCCATCGATGACGTGCTTGTGCAATTCCTCCGCCTCCGCCACGGTAAGGCCCGTTGGCCAGACTCTGTTCGGATCTTCTGCCATTGCTATAACTCCTTGAGAGACATGCATGCAATCACGTGCTGACACCCGCACGAGGGTTGTTCATTGCCCCGGCAATCCGGAGGACAGTGGACACTGGTTGAACCGCCGCGGACTGTGCCGGCGCAATCCACCTCGCGTGGTGCTCGTGCTGCTTCGAAGGCTGCAATGACGGCCGGTCGTGGGTTCTTTGCGTCGTCAGTCTACGCTGACACTTCGTATTGTCAACTTGATGGTACACTCGCCGGGGAGGGTCGACATGCGAGTGGAATACCTGGCCGGTGCCTTACTGTTCGCGATCGGGCTGTTCTTCATCCCGTTGCGCAGCCCGTCGCGGCAGCGCGCGGCGGCGTCCCCGCAGCGCCCCGGTGTCCTGCCCGCGTGGCTGGACCTGCTGGTCCTGTGGGGGATGGGGCTGGTATGCCTCTTGTTCGGCGTCGCGCTGCTGCTAGGACGGGTGCGGTTCTGAATCGGGTTCCGGAAACACCGTAGCCGCGTCGAACACCGGCCCGTCCACGCATACCCGCTTCATCGCCGGTCCCGCGGGCGTCTGCACGGGCACCGCGCACCCGGCGCATCCGCCGACCGCGCAGGCCATGAATTCCTCGAGTGACACCTGGCAGGGCACGCCGAATTCGCGCGCCAGCTTCGCGGTGGCGCGCAGCATCGCCGTCGGACCGCAGGCGAACAGCTCGGTCTGCGCGAGTTCCGGGCCGCGCAGCGTGGCGAGCCAGCGCCGCGCCAGTTCGGTGACGAAGCCGTCGAAGCAACCAGGGTAGCCCGCGCGGCTCGCGAGCCGCGACGGTATACCCCACTCATCGAGCAGCGGCATGCAGCCGATGGCTTCGTCCGGAATCCCGGGCACCAGGATCGTCGAGGGGCGCACGCGGAACGGAAATGGCACCTCCGACCCCATGAGCACCAGCGGCTTCCACGGCACCTCGGTGCCCTGGCGCAGCTGCTCGCTCAGGAACACGAGGGGTGGGATGCCGACCCCGCCGCCGATCGCGAGCACGCGTGGGCGCGCGGCGTGGGGACTGAAGCCGACCCCGATCGGCCCGAGTACGCTCAAGGAGGAAGGCGGCTGCTGGGTACTCAATGCCCGCGTTCCCGCGCCGACGACCTTGTACAGCACCTCGATCCAGCCCGCCTGCCGGTCCACCCGCATGATCGACATCGGCCGGCGCATCGGCAGCTCGGCCGCGCAGCGCAGGTGCACGAAGCTGCCCGGAAGCGCCCGCGCAGCGCAGCGCGGGGCCGCGAGTCGCAGCACGTGCTGGTCGCCGTCGAAATGGCTGTGCGCGAGGATCGGAGCGTCCTCGAGCAGGATCGTACCCCTGCTCGCGGAACTCACGCTGCAAGCCCGCCGGCGACCGCCTCGAGGACCGCCATGCGCACTGCGACGCCGTTGCTGACCTGGGCGCGGATCACCGACTGCGGGCCGTCGGCGACCGCCGAATCGATCTCGACGCCCCGGTTCATCGGCTGCGGATGCATCACGATGGCGTCCGGATGCGCCAGGCGCAGACGCTCGGGCGTGAGGCCAAAGCGGTGGAAATACTCTTCTCCATCGGGCACGGCCAGCGCGGTAAAACGCTCCTTCTGGATCCGCAGCATCATCACCACGTCGGCGTCCGCGAGGCCGTCCTCGAGCGTCTCAAAGCGGCGGCAGCCTGCGAACTCCCCGGGCTCCGGCATCAGGGATCCCGGTCCGACGATGCGCAGCTCCCGGGCGCCGAGCTGGCCGAAGATCTGGCAGGCCGAGCGCGCCACGCGCGAATGCCGTATGTCCCCGACGATCGCGATCACCAGCGGCTCGATGCGTCCTTTGCGCTGGCGCACGGTCAGTGCATCGAGCAGCCCCTGGGTCGGGTGGGACAGATGCGCTTCGCCGGCCGACAGCACGCTGACGTGCGGCGCCACGTGCGCGGCGACGTGGGCGAGCACACCGGGCTCGGCATCGCGGATCACGAACACGTCGAAGTGCAGCGCCTGCAGCGTCGCGATCGTGTCGAGCATGGTCTCGCCCTTCGCGCGCGAGGACAGCTGGACCTCGAGATTGACGACGTCGGCACCGAGACGGCGACCTGCCAGTTCGAAGGAAACCCGGGTACGCGTCGACGGTTCCGTGAACAGGTTCGCCACCGTCACTCCCTGCAGCACAGGGGGGACGGATGGCGCACGCTCCCCGACGGCCCGCACGAAATGGGCGGCACGGGCGAGGAGGCCTTCGATTACAGCCCGCGGCAGCCCTTCCAGGCTGATCAGGTGGCGCAGGGATCCGTCCGAACGCAGTTGCTCAATCATCGGTGGCGCGCGAGTGCCCGAGGTAGCGTTCGAGAATGATAGCCGCTGCGGCGCTGTCGATGTCAGCGGCCTGCACCCTTCGCCGGCGCTGTCCGCTGGCGCGATGCTCCCGCAGGGTCGCCACGGCCTCGAGCGAGGAGCCGTATTCGTCAGTACGGTGCACAGTCAGGCCGCTGCGCTCGGCCAGCGCCGCCGCGAAGCGGTCCGCGGCCGCACTCAAGCTGCCGGCGCTGCCATCCTCATTGCGGGGACTTCCGACGACGAGCAATGCCGGCCTGAACTGCTCCAGCACGCGCCGGATCGCCTCCCAGTCGATGCCGTGATCGCCGACCATTACGGCGGCGTGCGGTGCCGCGGTGCCGCTGATGCTGTCGCCGGAGGCGATGCCTATGCGCCGCAGACCGAAATCAAACGCGAGGACTACGCGGCCGCGCGCCTCAGGCATGACCGGCGACGAAGCTCACGCGCGAGCTATCGACGCCCAGCAGCTGCCATGCGGCCTGCCAGCGATCCTCGAATGGCAGCTCAAAGATGATGCGTTCGTCGACGGGCAGGCTGAGCCAGGCGTTATCGAGCATCTCCCGCTCGAGCTGGCCGCCCTCCCAGTTGGCGTAGCCGAGCGCGACGAAAGCGTCCCGCGGCCCCTCGCCGCGGGCGATCGCGGCCAGCACGTCGCGCGACGTGGTGACCTGCACTGCCTCCGAGATGCGATGCGTCGAGTCCCAGTCTCCGCCGGGCCGGTGCAGCACGAAACCGCGGTCCGTATGCAGCGGTCCGCCGCGCAGCACCGCCTGCTCGCTGACGCGGATGTCCGCCGCCTCGAGCCGCATCTGCGTCATCACATCGCCGAGCTTCATTCCGATCGGCTTGTTGAGCACGATAGCGAGTGCCCCGCGATCGCTGTGTTCGCAGACCAGCGCGACCGTTTGCGCGAAGTGCGCGTCGGTCAGCGAAGGCATCGCGACCAGCAGATGATTGGCCAATGAGCTGCTATCGACCATGTCAGCGAGTATGGGGGCAGCCCTGCGCGCTCTCAAGGTCCCGGCGCCGTATCTGACGAGACGGTCACAGCGCCGGACTGCAGCGCGCCGGCGACATATTCGTACTGATACAGCAGTCGCAGTCGGGCATATTCGCTGGCCAGCTCGGCCGGGAACGGATCGAACGGACTCGAGAGCTTCACTGCCGTGAGCGCTGCCTGGTCCAGCTCGTCGTGGCCGCTGCTGCGTTGCACACTCACGCGTACCAGCTTGCCGTCGGACCCGATCTCGACCTCGATGACGGGACTGCCAGACAAGCCAGCGGTGCGCGCTGCCGACGGGAAGTGCAGCGAGCCGAGGCGCTCGACCTTGCGCTTCCAGCGGGCGACGTACGGGGCGAGCGTTGCGGCCTGCGTGTCTGGTGCGACCCAATGTTGTGCGTCCGGCTTGCCCTTGAGCAGCAGTTCCAGCGCATCCCCGCGGCCGGCGCGCGCTGGCCCGTCGGCATCGGCGGTGATCTGCGCAATCTCGGTCCCGTTCTGCGGATCGCCGGCCGGCGCCGATTCGAAGTAGCGGATATCGCGGCTGGGTGCGGTCGTAGCCAGTACCCGCTGCGATCCGGCCGTCTGCGCGCGATCGGCAGAATCGCCCGGCGCGCCGGCCTGCCGCGCGGTGCCGGCGGGGCTCTGGCTGGCAGGGCTGCCAGTACGTTGTGAGGCGTCGGCATTGCCGCTGCCGTTCTGCGTACGCTGGGCGAGGTACGCAGCATGGGGGTTCGCGGCTGCCTCCGGTACCTCGTCGGTCACCAGCAGCACATCGAGCTGCGGCGCGTCGGCCCCCCCGACGCGGATGCCGCTCGTGAATGTCAGTCCCAGGATCAGGATCGCGTGCAGCAGCGCTGTCAGGCACAGCATCGCGATCAGCCGATCGCGCACCGGCGCACGACCCTCGGCGAGCGCACCGGTCGTGCCGCGCTTGGGCTGCGGAAGAGGGGACACCGGGAAAGTATAGCCCCCGCGCGCCTAGACGGCCGGGGCGCCGGTCGCCGGGGATGGACGGACAGCGAGTGCTCGCGCGATCGCATCGCACAGCAGCCCCCCGACATCGATGCCGAACTGGCGCTCGAGCTCGCGCACGCCGGTCGGGCTCGTCACGTTGATCTCGGTCACGTAGCCACCGATCACATCCAGCCCGACGAACAGCATGCCGGCCGCCCGCAGCGCGGGCCCGATCTGCGCCGCGAGCCAGCGGTCACGGTCGGTCAGCGCCCGGCCGACACCGGTGGCGCCGGCCGCCAGGTTGCCGCGGTGATCCTCCGCGCTCGGGATGCGCGCCAGCGCGTACGGCAGCGGTTCGCCATCCACCAGCAGCACCCGCGAGTCACCGCCCCGGACGATCTCGGGCAGGTATTTCTGCACGATCGCGAAGCGGCTGCCATCGCCGGTCAGGGTCTCGAATACCACGCGTGCGTTCTTGTCGCCCGGCCCCACCACGAAGATTGAATGTCCGCCCATGCCATGCAGGGGCTTGACCACGATCGTGCCGTGCTGTGCGGCAAACGCCGCCATCTCGCGCATGTCGCGCGTCACCAGCGTGGGCGCGCAGCACTGCGGAAACCAGGCGGTGTAGACCTTCTCGTTCATGTCGCGCAGGCCACGCGCGCGGTTCACCACCAGTGTGCCGGCGAGCTCGGCGCGCTCGAGGATGTAGGTCATATAGATGTATTCGGTATCGAAGGGCGGGTCCTTGCGCATCAGGATCACGTCGAACCCGCCGAGCGGGCCGACTGCGCCCTCGCCGAGCTCGAACCAGTGCGATGCGTCGTCGTGCACGCGCAGCGGCCGACTGCGGCCCTCGGCCACGCCGTCGCGCAACCGCAGGTCCTGCGGCTCCAGATAGTGCAATGACCAGCCGCGGGCTGCAGCTGCCCGCAGCAGCGCCAGCGTCGTGTCTTTCTCGAACTTGATGCGCTCGATCGGGTCCATGACCACGGCCAGACGCGTCTGCTTGCTCGTCATGCTCCAGTCCTTGCCAGGGCCGCGATTGGCCGCACCAACCGGATTATGTTCCGCACCACGCCCGTGCGCGTAACCACCCGCCTCCCGAGCTCTCAAAAACGTGACGGAGGCGGCATAGCGGGGGGGGTGCCGATATGTTAAAACGCGGAGCGAATCGCCGAGGTCATTTCTTGCCTTGGGACTCGGGCCACCCGGAGGGTTCGGAGCATGGAAACGACAGCGGAGGAGCGCGGCGGACCCCTGGGTGCGTCGGGCGGACCGCAGCTGCAGGGGCTGAAGGTTCTCGTCATCGACGACAGCAAGACCATCCGGCGTACCGCGGAGACGCTGCTGGCCAAGGAGGGCTGCGAAGTCTTCACGGCAGTCGATGGTTTCGACGCGCTCACCAAGATCGCGGATCACCAGCCGGATATCGTGTTCGTGGACATCATGATGCCGCGGCTCGATGGCTACCAGACCTGCGCATTGATCAAGCACAACAAGGTATTCCGCTCCATTCCCGTGATCATGCTGTCCTCGAAGGACGGTCTGTTCGATCGCGCCCGCGGCCGTATCGTCGGCTCGGAGCACTATTTGACCAAGCCGTTCACGAAGGACGAGCTGCTCGGCGCGATTGAATCGCACATCGGGAGATGAATCGATGGCACTGATTCTGATCGTGGATGACTCGCCGACCGAAGTGCACGTGATGCAGAAGGCTCTCGAGCGGCACGGCTACCGGACCGCGGTCGCCGTAGACGGGGCCGAGGGCATCCGGCTGGCGCGCCAGATGCACCCGGATCTGATCTTCATGGACATCGTGATGCCCGGCATCAACGGCTACCAGGCGACCCGCACGCTGGTGAACGATCCGGACACCCAGAGAATACCCATTGTCATGGTCACATCGAAGGGACAGGAGGCGGATCGCGTCTGGGGCCTCCGGCAGGGTGCGGTCGACTATCTGATCAAGCCGGTATCGCCGGACCAGCTGGTCGAGAAGGCACAGGCGACGCTTGCCGCTTGACATGCAGGAGAGTCTTGCGCTGAAAAGTCTGCGCGATCGGCCGTTCGAGCTCCTGGTCGAGCTCGAGCGGCGCGGTCGCGCGGTCACCGCCACCGCGGCCGCCGACAGCTCCCAGGCTGGCGATTGGGTCGGTGTGGCCCTGCGCATGGCCGGCGAGCTGTATCTCGTGGCGCGCGAGGAGGCACGTGAAGTGCTTGGCGTGCCTGCGCCGCTCACGCGTGTGCCCGGGGCCCGCGGCTGGATACTCGGGCTCGCGAACCTGCGCGGCCAGCTGCTGCCCGTCATCGACCTGCGCGCCTTTCTCGGCAGCGGCGTCACGCCGGCCTCGCGCAATACCCGTGTGGTGGTGGCCAACCATCGCGAGATTCCCGCCGGGCTGCTGGTAGACGAGGTTCTCGGATTTCGCCGCTTTGCCGACGCCGATTTCACGGCCGATGTACCGCCGACGATCGTGCGCTGCGAGCGCTATGTCGCCGGTTCGTTCCGGCGCGCCGGCGAGCACTGGCCGGTGCTGGGCCTGCGCGCGCTGCTGGAAGATCCGGCATTCATGGAGGCGAGCGCATGAGCGGTAACGGGTCGGGCACCTCGAGCGGCCCACAATCCCTGGCCATCGGGGCGGCAGTGCTCATGGTGCTCTCGGCGCTCGGTGCATTCCTGTTGCCGGCGCTCGGATGGCCGGCCTGGATCGCCGCGGTCGCGGCCTTCGCCGCGCTGATCCCGCTATCGCTGCTGTTTTCGTTCCTGCGCCGTGCGGCCGCCGCCGCGAACCAGGCGCAGCGCGCGGCCGACGCGCAGCGGCACGAGACCGATCGCAACCAGCAGGCCATCATGCGCCTGCTCGACGAGATGTCGAACCTGGCGCAGGGCGACCTGACGGTGCAGGCGACGGTGACCGAGGACATCACCGGAGCGATTGCCGATTCGGTCAACTACGCAGTCGAGGCACTGCGCAAGCTCGTGGCGACGATCAGCACCTCGTCCATCCAGCTGGATAGCGCGGCGCGGCAGACCCAGGCGCTGTCCTCGCATCTGGCGCGCGCGAGCAGCGCCCAGTCCAAGCAGATCGGATCGGCTACCGAGTCGATCAGCGCGATGGCCGCCTCGATCGAGGAGGTGTCGGGCAACGCCGAGCGCGCCGCTGACGTCGCGCGCCACTCCGTCGACGTGGCGCACAAGGGTGGGGACGCCGTACGGCGCACGATCGACGGCATGAACGCGATCCGCGAGACCATCCAGGACACCAGCAAGCGCATCAAGCGGCTCGGCGAGAGTTCACAGGAGATCGGCAACATCGTCGAGCTGATCAGCGACATCGCCGAGCAGACCAATATCCTCGCGCTCAACGCGTCGATCCAGGCGTCCATGGCGGGCGAAGCCGGCCGCGGCTTCGCCGTCGTCGCCGACGAGGTGCAGCGCCTGGCCGAGCGGGCCGCCAATGCCACCAAGCAGATCGAGGTGCTGGTGCGCACGATCCAGACCGACACCAACGAGGCGGTCGTGTCGATGGAGCGCAGCACCACCGATGTGGTCGGGGGCGCGCTGCTGGCGGAGAACGCGGGTGCAGCGCTGCTGGAGATCGACCAGGTATCCAATCAGATCGCCAGCCTGGTGCAGAACATCTCGGCCAGTGCCCGCAGTCAGTCGGTGGCGGCACAGAACCTCGCGCGCAACATGCAGGTCCTGCGGGAGATCAGTGCGCAGTCGGCCGATTCGACCAGCGCCACTTCGCAGGCGATCGTGAAACTCGCGGACCTGTCCGCCGCGCTGCGCAAGTCGATCTCCGGCTTCCGGCTCCCGGGAGCGACCGAGACCACCGGCATGCATCGAACCGGCACCTCCGGCGCGAATACGGCCATTTCCGGCACCGTGTCCGCGGCCGCCGGTGCGCCCACGGTCGCCGGCATGGCCAATTCGCCCTCCGCCGGCTTCCCTGGCCCCAAGATCAAGGCGCTCGGCGGCTCGTGACACGGCGCTGCGGGGCACCGAATGTCAGTCCGTGAGCAAGCTGCATGACTGAGCTGGCGACGCAAACCCTGCAATCGGTCGCGCGCGAGATCAACGTCGCGCTCACCGAGGGGCGTGTGGCGCTCGAGGCCCATGTCGAGCAGCCCGGGAACCTGGGCCTGCTCGAACGTTGCCGCCACGAACTGCATCAGGTGCAGGGCGTACTGCGCATGCTCGAGATCTATGGCGCCGCGCTGCTGGCCGAGGAGATGGAGCAGGTCGCGAGCTACCTGATCGATCTCGGGGCCGAGCTGCGCAACCAGGCCGAGGCGCTGGACGCCCTGATGCGTGCGATCGTGCAGCTTCCCGGTTACCTGGAGCGGGTGCTGGCGGGAGGCCGCGACCTGGCTCTCGTGCTGCTGCCGCTGCTCAATGATCTGCGCGCGGTACGTGGCAGTGCTCTGCTGTCGGAAGGCACGCTGCTGCTGCTCAATCTCAAGTCTGACCGCCAGGCACAGCCGGCGGCGCCGGCGCCCGGCGAGGCGCCGCTGACCGTGGCCCAATGGGCGCGTCGGCTGCGCTCGCGCTTCCAGACCGGACTGATCGGCTGGATCCGCGGCGAGCGCGCCGAACAGAACCTCGAGATCCTCGGGGCCGTCGCGATCCGCCTGGAGCAGGTCGCCACGCAGCAATCGGTATTCCAGCTGTGGTGGGTCGTCGGTGCGCTGCTCGAGGCACTGCGCGAGAACGGCGTGGAGAGCAGCATCTCCGTCAAACGCCTGCTCGGGCTTGCCGACCGGGAGATGAAGCGGCTCTACGAGCAGGGCGAAGGACGCTACGCGCAGTCGCCGCCGGTGGAGCTGCTGAACAACCTGCTGTACTACATCGCACGCTGCTCGAGCGCGGGCCCACGCGTCGCGGCAGTACGGGCGTCGTTCCGCTTAGGGGAACTGCTGCCGGTCGACGAATCGATCGAGCAGGAACGCGAGAATCTTTCCGCGCCGTCGATCAAGCTGATGCAGACCGTCGCGGCCGCGATTCGGGAAGACCTTTCCAAGGTCAAGGATGTGCTGGATATCTTCGTGCGGCGCGGAGGCGGGCAGCCCGATGAGCTGGTGCCGCAGCTGGTGCTGCTCAAGAAGATCGGCGACACCTTAGGCGTGCTCGGCCTCGGAGAACTGCGCGCGCGCGTGCAGGAGGCGACCGGCAGGCTCGAGGCGATCGTCGCCGGCCGCGAACCGGCCGACGAAACCACCCTGGTGCAGGTGGCCGCGAGCCTGATCAACGTCGAAGACCACCTCGATGACGAACTCGTCGGCCTGATCCTGCCGCGGCGCAAGCCCGCGGAAGGCGAGGGCGAGGCTCCGGACCTCGACTTCCAGCAGGTCCAGGGTGCGGTGCTGCGCGAATGCGTCGTCAACCTCGCACGCATCAAGGAATACGTCGCCCAGAACGTCAGCGGTACGCTCGATACCGCCGGCTTCGACAACTGGCCCGAGCTCATGCGCGGCATCAAGGCTGGCCTGCTGATGCTCGGCAAGACGCGCGCGGTCGAAATCATCGAGGAGATCACGCAGCATCTGCGGCGGGTCATGCAGCCTGGCGGCACGAGCCTGGCAGGCGAGTACCTCGATCGGCTGGCCGACGCGATCGTGAGTCTCGAGTACTACATCGAGACGCTGCAGGCCGGTCGCAGTGACCCCTGGTACATGCTCGATAACGCGCGCAGCTGCCTGGACCTGCTGTCCCGCGCTCCCGAGCGCGCGGTGCCGACGGTGCCGCCGCTCAATCCCGGCAGCTATTCCAGGACCCTGCGTATCCAGCCGCTGCCTCAGGCCGGCGCGCCCGGCGCAGGCCAGCAGGCCGAGGCGACCACCGACGTGCACAAGCACGGTCGCGCGATGAGCACCCCACCGGTGCTCACGGCCGCACCGGATGCGCCGGCTCAGCAGACGGCACCCGATCCCGAACTGATCCGCCTGTTCATCGAGGAGGCGAACGAGGAGGTGGCCCGGATCACCGAGCAGTTCCCGCTCTGGGATCACAATCCGCTCGAGGGCGACGCACTGCTGGTGCTGCGCCGGTCCTTTCATACGCTCAAGGGCAGCGGGCGCATGGTGCAGGCCCGTCATATCAGTGAGTTCGCCTGGGCGGTCGAGAATCTGCTCAACCGGCTGCTGGACGGTACCCTGCAGCGATCGCCGCCGGTGCTCGAGACTCTGCGCATGGCGGTGAACGTACTGCCGCAGCTGGTCGCCGAACTCGAGGCGGGCGCATCGGGCCGCACGGACGTCACGCCGCTGGCCGCGCGCGCTCATGCATTGGCGAGCGGCCGCGAGTTGCCGACCGTCCTGCCGGTGGGGCCGACGATGGTGGCGGCATCGCACGGGCCGACGCGGTCCGACGCGGCGGCGATGGACGAATTGACGACGGTGCTGCCGGCCAGCGCCGTGGCTACGGTGAGCGCACCGGCACTGTCCGGTCAGCCTGCGCCAGCGCCGGGCGCCGCCGAGTCCCAGGCACCAGATGCCGCGCTGCGCGAGATCTATGCGCGCGAGACCGCGAGCCATGTCGTCGCGGTGCGCGGATGGATCGCAAGGGAGCGCGCGCAGCCGGCCCCGCACGTGCTGCCCGAAGATGTATTCCGCGCCTGCCATACGCTGGTCGGCAGCTCGACCATGGCCGAGGCGCGCCACGGAATGCGGCTGGCTGAGCCGATCAACCATTGGCTGCGCAAGTCCTTCGACAGCGGCATCGGACTGGACGATTCGGACCTGGTGCTGCTCGGCGACGGCATGAACGCGATGGAGGAGGTTGCCGGCCACCTGGACGAGGGCACTGGCTTCTTCGTGGTCCACGATACGCTGCGGGCGCGTATCGCGCGCGCGGAACTCGCGCTCGATCGGCGCATCGCCGAAGCCGCCGCGCTGGCCGAACGCAGCAGCATCAGCCTGTCGCGCCCGGGCGGGGAGCGCGACGGCGCCATGGCGAGCGCCACCGGGGGTGGAGCTCCGACATCGACGCCGGCCCGCGCCAGTACGCCGGTGGCTGAATTCGACCCGGAGATCGCGGCGATCTTCAGTGAGGAGGCGGTCGAACTGCTCGAGTCCGCGGAAGCGGCTTTGGCCGCGTGGAATTCTGATCCGCACGATCCTTCGCAGGTGGCGGCGCTGCGCCGTCCGCTGCACACGCTCAAGGGCGGGGCCCGCATGGCGGGCATCCTGGCGATGGGCGAGCTTGCGCACGAGCTGGAGAGCCTGATCACCCGGATCGAGAGCGGACTGTCCAATGCCGACGAGCTGGCGCGCGGCGCCGCGCAGCAGGCGCTCGATGAACTCTCACGGATGCGCGAGGCCATCGCGCAGGGCCGCGCGGCCGCCGGCGCGCCGGAACTCATCGAGCGCATTCATGCGATCGCTGCCGGCGGAACCGTGGAATCCGCGCCGGCCGATACGGCGCGCGCTGCGGACGTGCCGCTACGCGTCGAGCCGCCCAGCGCGCGAGTGTCGGTCGCGGCGGCAGCTCCGCCGGCCGCGGCATCAGCGCCGGCGCGGGATACGGCCGAGCCGCTGCGACTCGTGGCCGAGATAGCGCCGGCCGTGCCGGTTCCCGCAGGCGGCAGCGTCTCGCCGGCGCCAGCCGCGCCGGCGCCAGCCGCGCCGCCGCCCCCCTCCGAGTTGCCGGCGGCTGCCGCTCCATTGCCTCCGGGTCGCGAGCCGGTGGTCGCCAGCGATCGCGTCGAAATGGCCCGCGTGAACGCGGAGCTGCTCGATCAGCTGCTGAACAATGCCGGCGAGGTCAGCATCGCCCGCGCGCGGCTCGAGCAGCAGCTCGGCGCGATCGAATTCAATCTTGGCGAGCTGTCGCGCACGGTGACGCGACTGAAGGAGCAGCTGCGCAAGCTCGAGATCGAGACCGAGGCGCAGATCCTGCATCGGCACGACAACGAACCCGGACATCGACAGGAATTCGATCCGCTCGAGCTGGACCGTTACTCATCGATCCAGCAGTTCTCGCGTGCGCTGGCCGAGTCGGCCAATGACGTGGGCAGCATCCAGGGGCTGCTCGAGAACCTGATCGGGGAGGCCCAGACGCTGCTGCAGCACCAGTCGCGCACCGTCACCGAGCTGCAGAACGGCCTGATGCGCACGCGCATGGTCTCGTTCCAGCGCCACGTGCAGCGCCTGGCCCGCATCGTGCGCGAAGCGGCGGCCGATACCGGCAAGCGCGCGGAGCTGATCGTCGAGGGCGCTTCGGGCGAGCTCGACCGCCAGGTGCTCGAGCGCATGCTGCCGCCGTTCGAGCACATGATGCGCAACGCCGTCGTCCACGGCATCGAAACGCCGGAACGCCGGCGGGCCGCGGGCAAGGACGAGACCGGACACATCCATCTGCGGCTGCGGCGCGAGGGCGCCGAGGTGGTCGTCGACGTCAGCGACGACGGCTCCGGGATGAATCTCGCCGCCATCCGCGACAAGGGCCTGGCGCTGGGCCTGATCCGCGCCGATCAGACGCTGTCGGACGAGGACGTGATGCAGCTGGTGCTCGAGCCGGGCTTTTCGACCGCGAATGCCCTGACACAGCAGGCCGGTCGGGGCGTCGGCATGGACGTGGTTGCCACCGAGATCAAGAAGCTCGGCGGCGCGCTGCACATGGAGACCCGCGCCGGGCTCGGGACCAGCTTCACGATCAAGCTGCCGTTCACGCTGGCGATCAGCCACGCGCTGGTCGTGCGCACCGGCGATGAGTACTACGCGCTTCCGCTGCCGACCGTAGAGGGAGTGGTGCGCCTGCCGCGCGACGAAGTCGCGGGACACCTGCGCGCCGATGGCGCCACTTTCAGCTACGGCGGACAGAAATACCGGCTGCAGACTCTGGCGGTATACGTCGGGATGGAGGCCTCGCCACTGCCGGAGCAGGATGTGACCATACCGGTGGTGCTGGTGCGCGCCGGCGAGCACTCCACCGGGCTCGTGGCCGATGAACTGGTCGGCAGCCGCGAGATCGTCGTCAAGCCCGTGGGGCCGCAGATCTCAAGCATCCGCGGCATTTCCGGTGCGACCATCCTCGGCGACGGGCGCGTCGTGATCATCCTCGACATCGGTGCGCTGGTGCGTGCCGAATGGCGCGGGCGTGGCGCGCCGACGGTGCCGCGCGAACGCAGCGACCGACGCATCTGTGCGCTGGTGGTCGATGACTCGATCACCGTGCGCCGAGTGACCCAGCGCCTGCTCGAGCGCAACGGCATGCGGGTGCTGACCGCCCGCGATGGCATGGACGCAGTGGCGCTGCTGGCCGAGAACATCCCGGACATCATCCTGCTGGACATCGAGATGCCGCGGATGGACGGCTACGAGGTGGCGGCGCATGTGCGCGGTGATCCGCGCCTGCACGACATCCCGATCATCATGATCACCTCGCGCGTCGGCGAGAAGCACCGGGCGCGCGCGATCGAGCTCGGCGTCGATGACTACCTGGGCAAGCCATACCAGGAGAGCCAGCTCATCGATGCGATCACGCCGCTGGTGGCGCAGCGGCGCGCTGCGACGCGGGCCGCAGGCACGGCGCGATGAGCGAACGCATCGCCGAGGTCTACAGCCTGCTCATCCCGCTGGCCGATGCGCGCCTGCTGGTACCGCGCGCCTGCGTCGCCGAAGTGATCGGCTACCAGACCGCGACGCCGATGGAGGGCGCCCCCGCCTGGTACCTGGGGCTCGTGAACTGGAACGCGCGCTCGCTGCCGTTGATCTCGTTCGAGGGGGCCTGCGGGCTGCCGATTCCACCGGCCGGGGGGCGCTCGCGCATCGTCGTGTTCCATGCGCTGGGCGCCCACATCGAAGCCGGATACCTGGCGATCGTCTCACAGGGCTTTCCGCAGCTGGTGCGGGTCAGCAGCGACGTCGTGCGGCCCGACAACACCCGCAGCTTCCCCGACCGCATCCCGGTCGTGTGCCAGGTCCGCATGCTCAACGAGACGCCGCTGGTACCCGATCTCGAGCACCTCGAGCGCATGGTGGCGGAAGAAACCTCGGTCGTGCCGGAGCGCGACGCGGGCTGATTCCGGGCGCCCGTCCGCGTTCGCTTGAATTCGCGCGGCACCGGCCCCATGGCAGGTAGCCCCGATGGACAGCAACGACATCCCTGCCATTGCCACCGCGGCGGTCCCCCCGGACCCGCCCGGCGCGGAAGCGCTCGACGCCTATTCGAGCGCCGTGGTCGCGGTCGTCGACCGCGTAGGTCCCGCCGTGGTCAGCGTGCACGTGGGCCGGGCCCGCCAGGATGGCATCGTGCCGGCCGGCGGCGGCTCGGGCGTGATCGTGACTCCGGACGGCTACCTGCTGACCAACCAGCACGTCGTGCAGCACGCGGCGCGCGTCGGGATCACGCTGATAGATGGGGACAGCATCGCTGCGACCGTGATCGCGCAGGACGCGTCGACCGACCTCGCGGTGCTGCGCGCGGCCGGTTCCGGCCTGCCCGCGGCGCCGCTGGCGGCGCGGGCGGCGCTGCGATCGGGGCAGCTGGTGGTGGCGATCGGCAATCCGTTCGGGTTCGAGGCCACCGTGTCCGCCGGCGTCGTCAGCGCGCAGGGCCGCACGCTGCGGGCGAGCGACGGACGCCTGATCGAGGGCATCGTCCAGCATACCGCGCCGCTCAATCCCGGCAATTCCG
The DNA here is from genome assembly GCA_964528845.1 of uncultured Steroidobacteraceae bacterium. GTDB lineage: Bacteria > Pseudomonadota > Gammaproteobacteria > Steroidobacterales > Steroidobacteraceae > FEN-1191. Next base: position 65,130 of record CAZGVE010000018.1, read on the forward strand.
GCGGTCCGCTGGTCGATGCACGCGCGCGAGTGGTGGGGATCAATACCGCGATCATCGCCGCCGCGCAGGGCATCGGCTTCGCCGTGCCCGCCCCGACTGCCGAATGGGTCATTTCCGAAGTGCTCTCGCACGGCCGCGTGCGCCGGGCCTTCCTTGGCGTCGCGGGGCGCACGCGCCGGCTCGATCGCCGGCTGGTGCGCGCACTGGACCTGCCCGCCGAGCACGCGCTCGAGATCGTGACGCGCGAGCCGCATACGCCGGCAGCCGATTCGGACCTGCGCATCGGCGACATCATCGTGCGTGCGCAGTCGCAGACCATCGACAGCGTCGATGCGCTGCACCGCTTCCTGAGCCGCTGGCGCATCGGCGATACGCTGGCGCTGACCATTCTGCGGCGCACGCAGCTCTCGCAGCTCGAGATCGTCCCGGTCGAGATGCCGCCCCGCCAGGCGTAGGCCGCGCCTGCAGGCGCCGCGCTCAGGCGGCGAAATCCCCGGCCAGCATCTGCAGCGC
>CAZGVE010000018.1:65742-68110 GCA_964528845.1 uncultured Steroidobacteraceae bacterium
TCGCTGTGCACCGGGATGATCTGCGTCACGCCCAGCTCGGTGGCCTTCTGCACGATGAAGTCCATGCGCTCGCCGCGCGCCAGGCATTGCAGCAGCGTCACCATGAGCGGCGACTCGCGTTCAGTCGGCACGTGCGCCCCGACCAGCACGCTCACGCCGGAGCGCTCCACGGCGTGGATCGAGGCCTCGAATTCGCCGCCGCGCCCATCGAACAGCGTCAGCGCGGCACCCGCGCGCAGGCGCAGCACGCGCGCGACATGGGCAGAGGCGGTTGCAGGGAGTACCAGCGTCGCGCCCGTGGACAGCGGCGTATCGATAAAGCATCGGGTCACGCGCATGCGTGCTCGATCGCCGCGCGCGCCACGTCCACCATCAGATCGATCTCCCCGGGCGTGATCACGTAGGGCGGCATGAAGTAGATCACGCTGCCCAGCGGGCGCAGCAGCACGCCATGCTCGAGCGCGAAGCGGTGGACACGCCAGCCACGCCTCTCGGACGCCGGCCAGGGCTCGCGGCCGGCCCGGTCGACGACACATTCGATCGCCGCGATCATGCCGGTCTGGCGCACCTCGGCGACCCGCTCGTGTGCGGCGAGCGCGCCCAGTCGCTGCCGCAGGTGGTCCGCGAGCCGCTGGTTGTTCGCGAGCACCGGGTCGCGAGCGAAGATCCCGAGCGTCGCGCAAGCCGCGGCGCAGGCCAGCGGATTGCCGGTGTAGCTGTGCGAGTGCAGGAATGCGCGCTGGGCGGCGTGTTCGGCATAGAAAGCCGCGTACACCTGCTCGCCGCTGAGCACAACCGACAGCGGCAGGTAGCCGCCCGTCAGTCCCTTCGACAGGCACAGGAAATCCGGACTGATCCCGGCCTGCTCGCACGCGAACATCGTGCCGGTGCGTCCGAAGCCGACGGCGATCTCATCGAGGATCAGGTGCACGCCGTAGCGGTCACAGGCGGCGCGCAACAGCCGCAGATAGATCGGATCGTACATGCGCATGCCGCCGGCGCATTGCACGAGCGGTTCGACGATCACGGCCGCGATGTCGTCGGCCTCGCGAGCCAGCAGATCTTCCATCAGCTCGAAGCGGCGTCGCGAATGCGACTCCCAGCTCTCGCCCGGCTCGCGCTCGAAGCAGTCCGGCGAGGGCACCGTGCGCACGGTCATCAGCAGTGGCTCATAGGTGCGCTTGTAGAGCTCGACATTGCCGACCGCGAGCGCGCCCAGGGTCTCGCCGTGGTAGCTGTTGCTCAACGTGACGTAACGTTGCTTGCGCGGTCGGCCGCAGTTGAGCCAGTAATGGAAGCTCATCTTGAGAGCGACCTCGACGGCGGCGGAGCCGGAGTCCGCGAAGAAGCAGCGCGTGAGCCCGGGTGGGGCGATCCGGCAGAGCTCCTCGGCCAGGCGGATCGCCGGTTCGTGCGTGAATCCGGCGAGCAGCACGTGCTCGAACTGCGCGAGCTGCGCTGTGACCGCGGCGTTGATCTCGGGATTGGCGTGCCCGAACAGGTTGACCCACCACGAGCTGATCGCGTCCAGGTAGCGTCGGCCGTCGTAGTCCTCCAGCCAGCAGCCCTGCGCGCGGCGCACCGGGATCGGCGGCAGCTGCTCGTGGTCCTTCATCTGCGTGCAGGGATGCCACACGTGTTGCAGATCGCGCCGGGCCAGGGAGTCATTGGTCGGTGAACTCATGGCGCCATTTTGGCATCATGTCCCGTCATGCACAGCGCCACCTCGATCGACGTCCCGACCGGGCTGCTCTGCGCGGCCCGCCAGGTGCTGTCCCCGCATTGCGATGCCCGTCCCCCGGGAGCCGTGCCGGAGCTGCTGGTCGTGCACGGCATCAGCCTGCCGCCTGGGGAGTTCGGGGGACCGTGGATCGACCGGCTGTTCTGCGGCGACCTGGCTGCCGCCGCCGATCCGCGTTTCGACGCGGTCGTGTCGCTCAAGGTGTCGGCGCACGCGCTGATCGACCGGCGTGGCGTGATCAGCCAGTACGTGCCGTTCCAGCAGCGTGCCTGGCATGCGGGAGTGTCGCGCTATGAAGGACGCGAGGCCTGCAACGACTTCTCGATCGGCATCGAGCTCGAGGGCACTGACGAGCTGCCGTACGAGGCGGCGCAGTACCAGGCGCTGGCCGGACTGATCCGCGCGCTGCGCGCCGCGTACCCCTCGCTGGGTGCGGACGCGCTGGTCGGCCACAGCGACATCGCCCCGGGCCGCAAGAGCGATCCGGGTCCGGCATTCGAGTGGGAACGCCTGCGGGCGCTGCTGCAGGCTGCGTCCGGCCCCTAGCCGCCGGACGGCTCCGGCCGGGTCCGGGCCATTACTCGAGATAGCGACCCGATTCTGGGCTCCCCGGGCGACGCGGGCGCA
>CAZGVE010000019.1:0-27865 GCA_964528845.1 uncultured Steroidobacteraceae bacterium
AGGTCGCGATCGTGCGCCCGGGGCCGATCCAGGGCGACATGGTGCATCCCTACCTGCAGCGTCGCGAGAACCCGGAAGCGGTCAGCTATCCGAGCCCCGCGCTCAAGGCCGTCCTGCAGCGCACGCTCGGAGTGCCGATCTTCCAGGAGCAGGTCATGCAGATCGCGATCGTCGCCGCGGGCTTCTCTCCGGGTGAAGCCGACGGGCTGCGTCGGGCGATGGCGGCCTGGAAGCGTCGCGGCGGACTCGAGCCGTACCGGGAGCGGCTGCTCTCAGGGATGGCCCGCAACGGCTACGAGCCGGAATTCGCCGAGGCGATCTACCGGCAGATCCTCGGCTTCGGCGAATACGGATTCCCCGAATCGCACGCCGCCTCGTTCGCGCTGCTGACCTACCTGTCCGCGTGGCTCAAGTGCCACGAACCGGCCGCCTTCGCTGCCGCGCTGATCAACAGCCAGCCGATGGGATTCTACGCACCGGCCCAGATCACGCAGGAGGCACGGCGCAGCGGCGTAACGGTGCTGCCGGTCGACGTGACCCGCAGCGCGTGGGATTGCACGCTCGAAGTGGTGGACACGGGCGCCGCGGTGGACACGGGCGCTGTCGCGGCGGGGCCGGCCCTGCGCCTCGGGCTGCGGCTGGTGCGCGGACTCTCGCAGGCCGATGGCGCGCGCATCGAGGCTGCACGCGACCTCGGAGCCTTCGGCGGCATCGACGATCTCGCCGCGCGCGCACTGCTGTCGGCCCGCGCGGTGCGCTCGCTCGCGGCCGCCGGAGCGCTCGGCGCCCTCAGTGCGCACCGCCACGAGGCGAACTGGCGCGCGCTCGGCGTCGAGCGGCTGCCGGGCCTGCTGGCCGGCCTGTCGGCCACGGAACGCAGCGTCGCGTTGCCTTTACCCAGCGAAGCCCAGGAAGTGCTCGCCGACTACCGCCATCTCGGGCTCACGACCGGCCGCCATCCGCTGGCGCTGCTGCGTCCCGGCCTCGTGCGCCGCGGATTTCAGAGCAGCCAGGACCTGCAGCGGCTCGCCGATGGCCAGACCGTGCGCGTGGGTGGACTGGTCACGCACATGCAGCAGCCCGCGACCGCCTCCGGCGTCGTGTTCGCATCGCTGGAGGACGAGACCGGGATCGTCAACGTGATTCTCTGGCCCGGGGTATTCGCGGCCCAGCGGCGCTGCGCACTCGAATCCAGTCTGCTGGTGGTCGAGGGCACGCTGCAGCGCCGCGACCGCGTCGCGCACGTGATCGCACGCACGCTGCACGATGGCTCCGGATGGCTGTCCGGAATGGCCCGCGAGTCGCGCGACTTTCGCTGACCCGCGGGCTACCGAAGTTCTAGGAGCAGGCCTTGCCGTGATCCGCGCGTGCACCCTTGGCCTTGGCATCCGACTCGCTCAGGTACTGGCCCTGCTTGGTCTTGCCGTACCAACGGTCCCCGGAGCAATGGTAGACATTGCTGCTGGTATTGAGCCAGACGAGCCCGGCGCCGCCGCCAGGCTTCGCTACCGTCAGCGGCGCGCCTTCGCCCGTGCTGACCTTGGGCGCCGCGGCCGGTGCCGCAGGAGCTGCCGCCGCCGGAGCTGCGGCTGGAGCGGCGGCGGCCGTCGGCGCCGCGGCGCCCGCGCCGGAAGCATCGGCCCCGTACCACTGCTTGACGCCCTTGTGCCCGTGGCAGGCGCCCTGCTTGTGGGCCGCTGAAGAATAGCTACCGTCGTTGCACAGTCCGTTGGTTCCGGCCGGTGCGCCGGCCGGCGCCTGCGCCAGCGCGTAGCCCGCGCCGGACAGACCGAACAGCAGCGGCACGATGATTTTCCATGAATGCATAGAGCCCCCTAGCAATGACAGATGAATAAGGTTGCGGGTCAGAAATCAGGTCTTGGGCGCCGCGGAGCCGGAAGCCATCTGGCTCACTGCCTGCGGCAGGATCTCGGACAGCTTCTGCGCGAACTGTTGCGGATTGATGCCGAACTTCGCGGCCATCTCCTGCACCGTCGCGCTGCCGAGTACCTGGTGGAGCTGTTCGGCCGTCACGGGCAGGTTGGCGCCGGGTCCGACCCAGGACTGCACCAGGTGACCGAGCCCCTGCTGCTCGAACTGCGCGGTCACAGCGGCGAGGCCACCCCGGCGTTCGATCGCACCGGCAACCATGGAGGTGAGTTCGGCGCCCACGGCACCGCCCAGGAGGCCCTCGAGAAAACTCATTGTTCTTCCCCTGTCAGACGAACCGCCGCTGCGACGGGCAGGCGGTATCGTACCCGCACCGGACGGTGCAGCTCAATCCACGCTTCTCGTCGCGCTCAGCTCCCGAGCGCGGCGCGCAGTGCGGTCAGCTCGATCGCGGATTCGTCCAGCAGTGCATGACAGGTCGCCGTGTCCAGCGCCATGCGTTGCGCGCCGGGCAGTTCTTCGAGCTGCCGGCCAAGCAACTCGGGCGCATCCCGCCACCGGGCGACCGCATCGGCCACTTCGAGAATATCGGCCAGCGCCGCCCCGGTACCCCGCAGCTCGCGATCCGGATCGCTGTACATCGAGACTGCGACGACGATCTCATCGGCCATGCGCCAGTTCTCGAGCAACGCCTTGGCGATGCCACCGTGCCAGTCGCGCTCGATGCGCTGGTAGCTCACCCGGTCGGCGAACAGCGCCGGATGCCGCATCGCCCGGGTCAGGATGTAGAGCTTGCCGACCCCGTGCACGATCCCGGCGAGCATCGCAGTATCGGCACTGCAGCGCCCACTGCGCCGTGCGAGCACGAAGCTGAGCGCTGCGACCAGCACGCTGTGCTGCCAGAATGCGTTGAGCGGTCGCTCGATGGCCTTGAAGGCCGGAGCCGAGCGCAGCTGGGCAAGCGCGTAACCGATCACGGCGGTGCGCAGTGCATCGAATCCCAGGCGCGTGACAGCCGTCCGCAGCTCGCTGACCGCCTTGCCGCCCGGCGCCAGCGCCACGGAGTTCGCCATCGAGAGTACGCGTGCGGCCAGCATCGGTTCGGCGCCGAGCACCCGCACCACGCGCTCGGCGCTGGTGCTGTCCTCCGCCAGGACCTTCTGCACCTGGGCCGCCACCTTCGGGAAGCTCGGCAGCTCGATCGTGCTCGAGGAGAGCTCCGAGGCGAGCTCGCGTACGAACTCGAACGCCGCCGTACTGGCCTGGCGGGTGCCCGCGCTTTCCGATGGTGCATGCTGACTCACGGCCCCTGTATCGGCCGTGTGACCGGCAACTTGAGGTCCCGGCACGCCTAGAACAGCTCGATCTCGCTGCTGACCGGATCGTGGTCGAGATCGTCCATGTAGTGCCGTTCGCGCTCGATCAGCGTGTCGTTGTGCTGCGAGGTGAGCTTCTTGACGCGGATCTTGCCGCTGTCCGGAAAGTAGCAGACCTTGCGCGGATAGATGTCGCCCAGGTCCTCGCCGGCTACCGTGAAGCCCTCGTCGGCCACGTAGCGGCGGACGAAGCTGATATTGCGTGCGCCGATATCCATCGACATCGTGCGCAGCACCTTGCCGCCGCCGACCAGCTTGAACTCGAGGCTCTGGCGCTGGCCGCCGAGCTTCAGGATATCGTTGATCAGCCGTTCCATCGCGACATTGCCGTAGCGGGTCGCGGCGCTCACCGCCGAGCCCCAGACGCTATTGCCGTGAGAGGCATCCAGCGGCAGCATGAAATGATTCATGCCCCCGACGCCCAGCCGCACATCGCGCACGCAGGCGGACACGCATGAGCCGAGGACGGTCACGATCATCTCGCCGGCGGTTGACACGTAATACTCGCCGGGCAGCAGTTTTGCCGCGCTGACGCCGTGCACGCGGTCCCAGTAGCGATTGACGTGCGCGAACTGCGCCATGGTCGGGGGCAGCACGCCCTCCGCGGCCGGTGAGGCCGCGCTGGTGCCGCGCCGATGCGGCGGGTGGGGGCGCATGGCCGCCTCCTAGAGCACGCGCGCCATGGTGGCGAGCAGCTGGTCGGGGTTGAAGGGCTTGACGATCCAGCCGGTCGCGCCGGCGCGCTTGCCCTCGAGCTTGCGCTCCTGGCTGGACTCGGTGGTCAGCAGCAGCAGCGGCGTGAGCCGATAGCCGGGCAGAGCGCGCAGCTCGCTGACCAGCGTGATGCCGTCCATGCGCGGCATGTTCACGTCGGTGATCACCAGATCCACCGCATGGTCGCGCGCATAGTCGAGTGCCTCGAGGCCGTCGGCGGCCTCGATCACTTTATAGCCGGCCTGCTGCAGCGTGGCCCGCACCATCTGCCGCATCGAAGCCGAGTCGTCCACCGCCATGACTACGTGTGTCATCTGCATCTCCTCACTGCCTGGCCCCGGACTGTGCCGCCCGCTCCAGCGGCGCGCCCGCCCGCGAGGCCAGCCGCAGCAGTGCCGACGCGATCCGCTCCAGTGGCAGCACTTCCGCCGCGCCGCCGAGCCGGACCGCCGCGCCCGGCATGCCCCATACCACGCTGCTCGCCTCATCCTGCGCCACCGTCTGGGCGCCGGCCTCGAGCATTTCCTTCAGCCCGCGCGCGCCGTCATCACCCATTCCGGTCAGGATCGCGCCGACGGCATTGGGACCGACGTTCTGGGCCACCGAACGGAACAGCACATCGACGCTGGGCCGGTGCCGGTTCACCAGCGGCCCCTCGGAGAGGCGGCACAGGTAGCGCGCACCGTCGCGCTCGACCATCAGGTGCAGGCCGCCCGGTGCGATGTACACGTGGCCGGGCATGATCTGCTGGCCGTCCCGCGGTTCGCAGACCGACAGCGCGCAGATCGAGTCCATGCGGCGTGTGAACGGGCCGCTGAAGGCGGCGGGGATGTGCTGCGCAATCACGACCGCCGGACTGTCGGCCGGCAGCCCGCTCAGGACTTCGCGGATCGCCTCGGTGCCGCCGGTCGACGCGCCGATGGCGATGATGCGATCGGTAGTGCGGAACAGGCGCTGCTGCGTGAGCGCCGGCAGCACCGCGTCAGCGGAGTACTTGGGTTGCACCCGGGGCAGAGCGCTGCTGCCGGCGTGCGCACGTACGCGCGCCGAGGCGGCAATGCGCACCTTCGCCAGGATGTCGTCGGAGAATTCATTCAAAGTGCCCGCCAGGTCGAGCTTGGGCTTCGACACGAAGTCCACGGCGCCCAGTTCCAGTGCCTTGAGCGTGATCTCGGCACCCTGCTCGGTCAGCGAGGAGACCATCACGACCGGCATCGGCCGCAGTCGCATCAGATTGCTCAGAAAGGTGATCCCATCCATGCGCGGCATCTCGACGTCGAGCGTCAGCACGTCAGGATTCAGCGCCTTGATCCGCTCGCGCGCGATCAGCGGATCCCCGGCCGTCCCGACCACCTCGATGTCGGGCGCCGCGTTCAGGATCTCGGAGAGCATCTGACGCACCAGCGAGGAATCATCGACGATCAGCACGCGGATCTTGTTCGGCATGGCTAGTCCTCGACCCGCCGGTACATCGTATGGCCGAGCAGCTGGTAGCGCTCGGTTACCCGGTAGAGGCTCTCGGAATGTCCAAGAAACAGCAGGTCCCCGGGTCGCTGCAGCAGCGCCATGCGCTCGAACAGCGCCCGCTGCGTCGCCTTGTCGAAGTAGATCACCACGTTGCGGCAGAAGATCACGTCGAACGGTCCGCGCATCGGCCAGTCGTGCATCAGGTTGAGCTGCTTGAAGGTGATCAGCTCGCGCAACGCCGGGTCCACGCGTACCCGGCCGGCCTGGCTGCCGGTACCCGCGCGGAAAAAGCTGCTGGCCCGCGCGCTCGCCATCGTCTGCAGCCGATCGGCCGGATAGACGCCCGCCGCGCCGGTGGCGAGTACATTGGAATCCAGGTCCGTCGCCAGGATACGGACGTCGAGGCCGGCGAGCAGGCTGCGCTGCTCGCGCAGCACGATCGCGATGCTGTACGGCTCCTCGCCGGTGGAACATGCGCACGACCAGATGCGCAGCCTGCCCGTGCCGCGTGCGGCGATGGCCGGCAGTGCCTGCCCGGCCAGGTAGTCGAAATGATGCGGCTCGCGGAAGAACGCGGTCAGGTTGGTCGTGATGGCATTCGTGAACTCCTCGAGTTCCACGGGGTCGGCCTGTTCGAGCAGCATCAGATAGTCCGCGAATCCGGACAGCCGCAGCGCGCGCAGCCGCCGAACCAGTCGGCCATAGACGAGCTGGCGCTTGGCCTCGGACAGCGCGATTCCGGTGTGCTCACGCACCAGCTCACGGATACGGGTGAACTCCCGGTCCGAGAGCACGAAATCGGACGGTCCGCCGACCGGTGCCGCCGCGACAGGCTGGTCCACGCCTAGCTGCTCCGCTGCCGGCTCAGGAGTCGAGCTGGCCGGCGGCGCCGGTTTCAACACACGCGATGACCAGCGCATCGATGTCGAGCAGCATGATCATCTTGCCATCCACCGTCGCGATGCCGCTGACCCAGGCGGCCTCGATCACGCCGCCCAGTTCAGGCACCGGCTTGATCATGTCGCTGGCGACCGAATAGACCTCGGACACGCCGTCGACGACGATGCCGACCGTCTTCTCGCCGCGCGCACTCGCGACACGTACCACGATCACCACGGTCGAGGCATTGAAGGGACGTGTCTCGAGCCCGAAGCGCGCGCGCAGGTTGATTACTGGCACGATCACACCGCGCAGGTTCATCACTCCCAGCACGTAATGCGGTGCGTACGGCACGCGGGTCACGCTGTCCCAGCCTTTGATCTCCTGCACCCGCAGGATACCGACCCCGTATTCCTCTCCGGCGCAGACGAAAGTCAGGTACTGCGTGCCGCTCTCGGCGTTCGGGCCGGCCGGCGATTCGGCCGGCGCGCTCATGACCTGGCTCATGTCAGAACTCCTGCCACTCGGCGTCGCCACCTGAAGCCACTGCCGCCTTGCGCACCGTAGCCGTTCTGGGAGCAGCGGCCGCGGCCTTCGGCTTCGCCGCGCCGGCTACCCAGGGTCGTACCGGCGTGCGCCGCTCGAGCGCCCCGACCGTCGACGACGACTCGTCCCCGGTGACCTGATACTGGGCGATCATCGTCGTGAGCGCCTGTGCCTGCTCGACGATCGCCTGGCTGGCCGAAGCGGCCTCTTCCACCAGCGCGGCATTCTGCTGCGTGGTCTCGTCCATCTGCATCACAGCCTTGTTGACCTGCTCGATACCGGAGGATTGCTCGCGGCTCGCCGCTGCGATCTCGGCCACGATGTCGGTGACCTTCTTGACCGCGTTCACGATTTCCTCGAGCGTGCGACCGGATTCGTCGACCAGCTTGCTGCCCTCGTCGACCTTCGCGACGCTGTCCTGGATCAGCGCCTTGATCTCCTTGGCCGCAGTCGCACTGCGCCCCGCGAGGTTGCGCACCTCGGTGGCCACCACTGCGAAGCCGCGACCCTGCTCGCCGGCCCGTGCCGCCTCGACGGCGGCGTTGAGCGCCAGCAGGTTGGTCTGGAACGCGATCTCGTCGATCACGCCGATGATGTCAGCGATCTTCTTCGACGCCGAGTTGATGCCGCCCATCGAGGCGACTGCGGAGCCAACGACCGCGCCGCCCTTCTCGGCCTGCTGGCGCGCGGCCATGGCGAGCTGGTTCGCCTGACCGGCGTTGTCCGCGGTCTGTTTGACAGTCGCGGTCATCTGCTCCATCGACGAGGCAGTCTCCTCCAGGCTCGAGGCCTGCTCCTCGGTGCGCTGGGAGAGGTTGGTGTTGCCCTTGGAAATCTCCTCCGCACCGCTCTGCACTTCCTGCGATGCCAACTTGATCTGGCGCACGACTGCCATCATGTTCTCGAGCAGCGCATTGATGCCGCCGGACAGCGCCCCGAAGGCACCGAGTTTGCCCTGCGTGTCGATGCGGCCGGTGAGGTCGCGCTGCTTGCCGCGCTCGACTACCGCATTGACCTCGTCGATCAGGCGGCTCATCGTGCCGAGCAGGTCATTGACGCTGACGCACAATGCCTCGACCTGACCAGTCTTGCCCTGCAGCGGGATCTGGCGCTTCAGGTCGCCGGCGAGCGCCGATTTCACGACTTCCTGCGTCTCGCGTACCGCATCCTGCATCATCTGGGCGAGCACGACCTGGGCGGTCACGTCGGTCGCATATTTGACGACCTTGAAGGGCTTGCCGTTGGCATCCATGATCGGGTTGTAGGACGCCTGGATCCAGACCTCCCTGCCACCCTTGCCGATACGCTTGTACTGCGCAGCGTCGTACTCGCCGCGGCCGAGCTTGGCCCAGAACTCGCGGTACTCAGTGGTGTCGCGATAGGACGGCTCGACAAACATGCTGTGATGGTGTCCACGCACCTCATCGAGCGTGTAGCCCAGGGTGTTCAGGAAATTGGCGTTCGCGGTGCGGATTGTGCCGTCCAGGTCGAACTCGATGACCGCCTGGGCCTTGCTGATCGCGGCGAGCTGACCTTCGTAGTCCGCGGTACGCGTCTTCTGCGCCGTCACGTCGGTCGCGTACTTCACGACCTTGAAGGGCTTGCCGGCCGCATCGAAGATCGGATTGTAGGATGCCTGAATCCACACTTCCCGCCCGCCCTTGCCGATGCGCTTGTACTGCGCCGCGTCGTACTCGCCGCGTCCGAGCTTGGCCCAGAACGCGTGGTACTCAGCGCTATCGCGATAAGAGGGTTCGACGAACATGCTGTGGTGGCGACCGACCACTTCCTCGAGCGTGTAGCCGAGCGCGCTCAGGAAGTTGGGATTGGCGGTGCGGATGGTGCCGTCGAGGTCGAACTCGATGACCGCCTGGGCCTTGCCGATCGCGGCGAGCTGGCCGCGCATGTCGTCGAGCTCACGCGCGTCGACGGCCACCTTCCGGCCTTTGCCGGCCGACCGCGGCTTCTTCGTCACTTTTCTCATCACCATGGATTGCTTCCTCGGAAATTCTGATGCCAATTGCGCGCAGGCGGCCGCTGGGTGCCGGTGCGCGAGGGGGAACGGTTCTTCAGTGGATGGCGCCGGCCGCGAGGCGTTCGGCGTCCAGCAGAATGATGGTCTTGCCGTCGGCGTGCGCGAGCCCGTGCACCACTTCGCTGGCCGCAGTGCTGCCAATTTCCGGCAGCGCGCGGAATGTCGAATCATCGATGTCATAGACCTCGGAAACCGCGTCTACGACCAGGCCGATCGTGCGCTCGCCGCCTGCACCGGCCACCCGGATCACGATCACGACCGTGGCCGGTCCGAACTGGGCCGGCTCGAGCTCGAAGCGCCGACGCAGGTCGATGACCGGCACGACGACGCCGCGCAGGTCGATGACACCGAGTATCCACGCCGGCGCATGCGGTATCGCTGTCACTGCGGACCAGCCGCGGATCTCCTGCACCTTCAGGATGCCGACGCCGTATTCCTCCCCGGCGAGCTTGAAGGTCAGTACCTGCTGCGAGCCGGCGCGATCGATCGGCGCCCCCGTGGCGCCTGTCTGTGGTATCACGCGGCCTCCTGCGCCGGCTTGCGGCGCCTTTCGTGGTCCTTGAAGCGCACGATGATCCCCGGGATGTCCAGGATCAGCGCGACCCGCCCGTCCCCCAGCATGGTCGCGCCCGCCAGTGCGGTGATCTGGCGGAAGTTGGTCTCGAGACTCTTGATGACGACCTGCTGCTGCGAGAGCAGTTCATCGACGAACAGTCCGACGCGCTTGCCATCGGCCTCGACGATCATCAGCAGCCCGTCCAGCAGCTCGGTACGCTCAGCGGGGATGTCGAACAGCTCGTGCAGGCGGATGATCGGGAGGTACTCCTCGCGCAGCCGGTAGAGTTCAGCCTGCTGCGCGACCGTATTGAGCTGCTCGCGCTTGATCTGGATGGTCTCGACGATCGAGACGATCGGCACGATGTAGATCTCGCTGCCGACCCGGGCAAGCTGCCCGTCGAGAATCGCGAGCGTCAGCGGCAGCCGGATGCGCACCGTACTGCCATGTCCCGCGTTGGAATGGATCTGCACGTGGCCGCCGATCTCGTTGATGTTCCGGCGCACGACGTCCATGCCCACACCGCGGCCGGACACGTCGCTGAGCTGCTCGGCGGTCGAGAAGCCCGGCGCGAAGATCAGGTTCAGGATCTTCTCCTCCGTGGGCTCCTCGTCGGCGGCTACCAGCCCGCGCTCGCGCGCCTTGGCGAGGATACGGTCGCGGTTCAGGCCGCCACCATCGTCGGTCACCTCGACGATCACGTTGCCGCCCTTATGGTAGGCATTGAGCTCGATCGTGCCGTGCTCGCTCTTGCCGGCGGCGCGGCGCCGCTCGGGCGTCTCGATACCGTGATCGATCGCATTGCGCACCAGGTGGACCAGCGGATCACCGATCTTTTCGAGTACGGTCTTGTCCAGCTCTGTGTGATCCCCGCTCATGCGCAGCTCCACCTTCTTGCCTAGGCGCTGGCCCAAGTCGCGGATCATGCGCGGAAAGCGATTGAACACCGAGCTGATCGGCAGCATGCGGACCCGCATGACGCTCTCCTGCAGGGAACGCATGTGGCGCTCGAGCTGCACCAGGGCGTTGCGCAGCTCCTCGGCCTGGCGGCCCTCGAGTACCGCCGCCAGCTGGCTCAATACCGACTGCGTAATGACCAGTTCACCGACGGCATTGAGCAGCTCGTCTATCTTTTCGATGCCGACGCGAATCGAGCCACCGTCGCCGCTCCCCGCGCGCGCGCCCTCGGCGCGCGATGCAGCGGGCACGCCGGTCGCGGCGCTGCTCCCGTCAGCCGCCATCGATGGCGCAGCCGTCGCTGTGGCTGTGGCTGTAGCGGCGGCAGTGGCAGTGGAAGCAGCACTGGCAGCAGCAGTGGCAACGGCCGGCGCGGGCGAGAGCGGATCGATCGCCAGTTCGCATTCGCCCTCGGCCCATTCGAATACCTGCTCGACGGCCGCGCGTTCGATCGCGCCGCGCAACTCGAGAGTCCAGCTTAAGCAGCAGTGTTCGGGGTCAAGGTCCGCCAGCGTCGGGACCTTGCCGGCATCGACGCGCGTCTGCAGCGCTCCGAGTGAGGCGAGTTCCCGCAGCATGCGCAGCGGGTCATTGCCATGCCGCAACATCTGCGGGCCCGGCACCAGGCGTATGCGCCAGCCCGGGGTCTGCTGGGCATCCGCACTGGCGGTGGTCGTGACGGCGGGCGCCACGGGCGCCGCAGTGGCCCCGACTTCGGCCGGGCTCTGCAGGATTGCCTGCAGTTCGGCCTGCAGCGCCGCCGTGAGTTCCGTGTCAATCGGCTGCTTGAGCCGGGTTGCGTTCAGCATCGCGCGCAGCACGTCGACCGAGCGCAGCAGCACGTCGACGATGCCGGGCTGGACCTGACGGCGCCCGCTGCGCAGCTGGTCGAGCAGCGTCTCGAGGGTATGCGTGCATGCAGCCACCTCGCTGAAGCCGAAGGTCGCGCTGCCGCCCTTGATGGAGTGTGCGACCCGGAAAATCGTGTTGATCAGCTCGGCATCGGCCGCGCCGGTGGACAGTGCGAGCAGCGCTGCCTCCATCGATTCCAGAGCCTCGAAGCTCTCCTCGAAGAAGGTATCGTGAAACTGCGTGAGATCCAGACTCATGGCGCGCTACGCCGCCGCGCCGGCGGTCGCCAGGCCCGGGCTCTCGAGCAGCGCACCCACGCCCAGCAGCGCGATCGCCTGTTCGAGCACCGCCGAGCGTCCGGTCCAGGTGTAGGCCAGGTTGCGCTCGAGGCAGTCGAGCGCGAATGCGACGACGAGCTGCACACCGGTCGCATCGAGGCGCTCGACCGCGGTCCCGTCGATCTCGTACGGCGCCGTACGCGCGAATTGCTCGAGCATGTGCGCCTTTATCGCAGCCGCCTCATGGATCGTGCAGCTGCCGCCCAGCACCACTCGGCCGCGCGCGGCGGCCTGCGCCTCGGAATTCAGACCGACCTGATCGGCAGCCATTGAAATCTCCCACGAAACCTAAGCCCTTGGGCCCGGCGAATTAGCGGCGTCCTGCCTGCAAGATCCCGTTCCCTGGCTAGAACTCCTTCCACTCCGTATCCGGGCCCGCGTTGGCCACCCGGCGTGGCGCTGCTGCCTTGGGCGTGGCTGCCGCATTGGGCGTGGCTGCCGCCCTGGGCGCGGCCACCGCGCCGCCCGCGGCACGCGCTGCCGGCTGCTCCGTGACCGCCGCCCACGGCCTGCGATTCGCCCGGCGCTCCACCGGTGCCACCGGCTCATCGCCGAGTCGGTAATGCGCGATGATTCCGTTCAGCGATTCGGCCTGCTCCACGATGGCCTGGCTCGCAGCCGCCGCCTGTTCGACCAGCGCCGCGTTCTGCTGGGTGGTCTCGTCCATCTGCATCACAGCCTTGTTCACCTGCTCGATGCCAGAGGACTGCTCGCGGCTCGCCGCCGAGATTTCGGCGACGATGTCCGTCACCTTCTTCACGGCGTTCACGATTTCTTCGAGCGTGCGGCCGGACTCATCGACCAGCTTGCTGCCTTCGTTGACTTTCGCGACGCTGTCCTGGATCAGCGCCTTGATCTCCTTGGCCGCGGTCGCACTGCGCCCCGCGAGATTGCGCACCTCGGTGGCCACGACTGCGAAGCCCCGGCCCTGCTCGCCCGCCCGTGCCGCCTCGACGGCGGCGTTGAGCGCCAGCAGGTTGGTCTGGAAGGCGATCTCGTCGATCACGCCAATGATGTCGGCAATCTTCTTCGAGGCGCCATTGATCGCACCCATGGCCTGGACCGCGGAGCCGACCACGGCGCCGCCCTTCTCGGCCTGCTGGCGTGCAGCCAGGGCCAGCTGGTTCGCCTGGCCGGCATTGTCCGCCGTCTGCTTGACCGTCGAGGTCATCTGCTCCATCGACGAGGCGGTCTCCTCCAGGCTGGAGGCCTGCTCCTCAGTACGCTGCGAGAGGTTGATGTTGCCCTTCGAGATCTCCTCCGCACCGGTATGCACCTCGGCCGCGGCAGCCTTGATCTGCCGCACGACTTCCATCATGTTGTCGACCAGGCCGTTGATGCCGACGGCAAGCTTCTCGAAGAATCCCTGCTTGCCGCTGGTATCGATACGGCGCGTCAGGTCGCCCTCCTGGGCGGCGCTGACGATCGCGTTGACCTCCTCCTCGACCGCCAGCTCCTGGGTCCGGTCGATCCACTCGACTACGGTGCCGATGCGCCCGCCCTGCGCGTCGAGCACGGGATTGGCGACGATGCGCAAGCGGCGCGCACCGATGCGCAGCTCCGAGGTCATCGTCCCGCGCAGCTGCGCGAGCATGTGCTGCTGGTGCGACGGGTGCTTGTGAAAGCGGTCAATGCTGGCGCCGATGAGCTTGTCGGGATCGAAATGCGGCAGTTCGCGGCGCAGGTCACCGGCGGCGACATGCAGCATCTCGGTGACCGCCTTGTTCATGTAGACGATGTTGTTATCTGCGTCCGCGAGCATCACATTGCCCGAGACGTTGTCGAGCGCGGTACGGATGCGCGCGTTCTCCGCCGCGGCGCGTGCCTCGCCCTCGGCACGCCGCCGGTCCTCGGCCTCGCGGCGCAGCTGCTCGGTCAGATCGGCCCATTCGACTACGGTTCCGATCCGCGCACCGGCCTCGTCGTGGACCGGGTTGGCGATGATGCGAAACGTGCGTCCGCCGAGCGACAGCTTCGATTCGAAGGTGCGGTCGAGCCGGGCCAGCATCGCGCGCTGGTGCGATGGATTCTTGTGAAAGGTGTCGATGTTGGTGCCGATCAGCGCGGCCACATCGAAGCGCGGCAGGTCCTTGCGGATGTCCGCCTCCGCCGTGCGCATCATCGCCTCGACGGTGCGGTTCACATAGATGATATTCAGGTCGGCATCCGCGAGCATCACGTTCGCCGTGACGTTGTCCAGTGCGGCCTTCAGCCTCGCATTGGCCGCGGCGATGCCGGCGGCAGCGCTCGTGCCGACGACGCCCTTGGCAACGCTCCGGGAGCTGCCAGCGCGGGCGGTCCCGGACTTCGACTTTCGGGACACGGGCTTCCTGCTCTTCACGGCCATGGGATTCACCACGCGCAATTGGGAATGGGGATGGAGCGAATCGTCAGCGGTTCATTCACGGTGTGCGCCTTGTATCCCATCCGCTGATGGGCCGGACGTGCACAGCCTGTGTCGGCGCCGTGCCCGATTCCTTGATGGGACCGCCATCACACTCCGGAGAGTTTTAAGTCATGTGGCGCGCGCGTTGCAGCACAGCACGCGCTCGCCCGCGCTGTCACGGCGTGGCGGGGAGCTTTCGGCCCGCCGGGCGCCGGCCTGCCATGCGATCGACCACCTTGATCGCCTGCTGGCCGCGGGATAGCCCATAGGAGCCGCGCAGGAATGGCACGCCCTCCGCGAGCAGCGTGACCGAGCCATCGAAATCGCAGGGGATCACGTCGCCCGGCTTGAGGGCCAGCAGCTGCCCGACGGTCAAGTTGGCATTGCCCAGCAGCGGCACCAGGTTGACCGCGACGTCCTGGAGGTCCTCCCGCAGCGTCTGGCTCCAACTCTCGTTGCCCTCCGCGCGATCGCTCTGGATGCCGGAGTCGAGCAGATCCCGGATCGGCTCGATCATCGAATACGGCATCGTCACGTGCAGTTCACCACCGCCGCCCTCCAGTTCTATGCGGAAGCAGGTGATCACCACGATCTCGGATGGACTGACGATGTTGGCGAACTGCGGGTTCATCTCCGAGTTCAGGTACTCCACGTTCAGCGGGCACACCGGCGCCCATGCCTCCTGCAGGTCGCTGAACGCCTGCCGGAGCACGATCTGAATGATGCGGCCCTCGGTGCCGGTGAAGTCCCGACCCTCGATCTTCGCGTGGCGACCGCTGCCGCCGAAAAAGTTGTCGACCAGCGTGAACACCAGCTTGGAATCGAGCACGAACAGTGCCGTGCCGCGCAGCGGTCCGAGTTTGACCAGGTTCAGGCTCGCGGGCACGTGCAGGGTGTGCACATACTCGCTGAACTTGAGCACCTGCACCGGCGCCACTGAGATCTCCGGCGTACGCCGGACCATGTTGAACAGGCCGATGCGCAGCAGCCGCGCAAAGCGGTCATTGATCATCTCGAGCGTCGGCATGCGGCCGCGCACGATCCGCACCTGTGTCGCGATGTCGTAGTTGCGCACCTCGCCCGGCACCGAGGTGCCCGCGCCGACCGCAACCTCGTTGGCATCGACGCCCCGGAGCAGGGCATCGATTTCATCCTGGTCCAGCAATTCCGCGGCGCCGTTCATCGCTGATCACCTCTGCTAGACGTATTCATCGCCGCCCTTGCCTCCGAGTTGCAGACGGCCTTCGTCGGCCATGCGACGTGCCGCGACGACGATCTCCTTCTGTGCGGCCTCGACCTCGCTGAGCCGGACCGGACCCTTCGCCTCCAGGTCATCCTTGAGCATCTCGGCCGCGCGCTCGGACATGTTCTTGAAGAACTTGGTCTTGAGCGGCTCGTCTGCCGCCTTCAGTGCGATCACGAGCTTGTCGCCGGTGACTTCGCGCAGCAGCTCCTGGATGCCGCGATCATCGATCTCCTGCAGGTCATCGAATACGAACATCAGGTCACGCAGCGTCTGTGCCAGCGTGGCATCGTTCTTGCCGATCTCCTCGATGATCTTGCCCTCGGAGGCCGCGCCGACCAGGTTCAGGATTCCGGCCGCCACCTTCGGTCCGCCGAAGCCGGCGGACTTGCTCGCATTGGTGCCGCTGAACTGCTTCTCGAGCACCTCGTCGAGCTCGCTGAGCGCGGATGGGTGTACACCCTCGAGCGTCGCGATGCGCGTGATCACGTCGGCGCGCAAGGCATCGGGCAGCCCGTTCAGCACCTCGGCTCCCTGGTCCGGATCCAGATAGGACAGCACGATCGCTATGATCTGTGGATGCTCGTGGCGCAGCATCTCCGCGACCGACTTCGCCTCCATCCATTTGAGCGCATCCAGGCCGCGTCCGCTGCGCCCTCCCAGCAGGCGGTCCACGATCGGCGTAGCCATGTCGGCGCCGAGCGCTTCGGTGAGCACCTTGCGCAGATATTGATCCGCATCCACGCCGACCGAGGTCTGGGTGTCCAGATCGCTGGAGAAACGGCTGAGCGTGGTGCTGACATCATCACGCGAGACACCAGCCAGCTGGGCCATCGCTGCACCCAGGCGCTGCACCTCCTTGGCGCTGAGCTGCTTGAGCACGGCGGCGGCTTCCTGCTCCCCTAAGGTCATGAGCAGGATGGCGGCGCGTTCGACGCCGTTGCGGTCCGCCTGCGGCTCGGGCATGGCTTAAGGCTCCGTGCCGGCGGCGCGTTCAGGCGCAGGCTTGAGGGTGCATTGCTGGACTTCGCGACTCATGCGCATACGCTGCGGTTTCCGCTAAAGCTTCGATACCGGACGATTTGCAATTGCCGTGCCGGCCTCGAGGCTGTGACCCGCGTCACGGTGTGCAGCCCGGACGGCCGCCGAAACGTCGGCTTTCCGTCGCCACGGGCGCTGCCCTCGTGGCCGCTGCGCACCCGGCGCTCGCGGCCGTGCCGGCGGTCGCGCCCTTTATTGCCGGATTGCCGCGACGCGTTCTGTGATGCCCTTGGCAACAACGCGCAATGGTGCTGGCGCGCGCGGCCCTCAAGAATCACGCTGGCTGTGCGATATGGATTCTGACCAATCGGGACTGAAGTCCTGGAGGCATGCGTGGGCGCAATAGCGGATATGCAGATACTCGTCGTGGATGACTTTTCCACGATGCGGCGCATCATCAAAGGCCTGCTGCACGAACTGGGCTACGGCAACATCACCGAGGCAGACGACGGCCTGACGGCGCTGCCGCTGCTCAAGGCCGGGAATTTCGACCTGCTGATCACGGACTGGAACATGCCGGGCATGCAGGGCGTGGAGTTGTTGCGCCAGGTGCGCGCAGATGAGCGGCTGGCAAAGCTGCCAGTGCTGATGCTCACCGCAGAGGCGAAGCGCGAGCAGATCGTCGAGGCGGCGCAGGCGGGCGTCAATGGCTACGTGATCAAACCCTTCACCGCCGCCGTACTCAAGGAGAAGATCGAGAAGATCTTCGCGACCCGCGCTCCGGCAGCAGCCTGATGATGAGCGGGGACTACGCGCAGCGCAAAGCTGCCTGCGCGCGCTGGATCGAGGACCTGCATCGGGCCCTCGCGCAGGACGACGAGCAGGCCTTCAACGTCGCGCTCGAAGGATTCAATGCCACCCAGGAAGCCGGCGTGATGAGCGGCGTGCGCAAGGTGGCGAGCGACCTCTCGGCGGCGCTCGAGCAGTTCCGCAATGAGTCGCGGCTCGTGGACCTCGCCGAGCGCCAGGTACCGGACGCGCGGGCACGTCTGGTGCACGTGCTCAAGCTCACCGACGATGCGGCCCATCACACGATGGACCTGGTCGACCAGTCCTGCCCGATCGTGGACCAGGTCGCCGAGGCTGCGGCGCGCCTGCTTAATCCCGCATCGCGCCCCGCGCAGCGCAGCCGGCCGCAATGGAGCGAAGTCGAGGCTTTTCTCGGCGAGACGGTCGCGCGCATGAAGTCGCTGCGCTCGCGGCTGGCAGAAGTCCTGCTGGCCCAGGGTTATCAGGACCTCAGTGGCCAGATCCTGCGCAGCGTAATGACACTGGTCGACGAACTCGAGGTCGCGCTGGGCGATCTGGTACGCATCGGCAACCTGGACAGCGCTGCGAGCGCAGCGGCGGCGCCGCGCAGCGCTGCGGGCTATGGACCGGTGGTGCCGGGAGTGGCCCATGGCGCGACGGTGAGTGGCCAGCAGGACGTGGACGCCATGCTGTCGGGCCTCGGCTTCTAGAGCGGCCAGCAGCTGCCAGCAGCTGCTAGAACATTTCGAGCTCGCCCGGATCGGCCGCATCGCGCATGCTGCGCAGCGCCTTGAGCATCTCTGTGGTGCTGAGTCCGCGCATCATGAAGTCGAACAGCACGCGCTCCTCGACCATGCTGTAGCGCGAGCGGACCTCGCTTAACGTCGCGAGCCAGTCGGCCGCGGCCCCTCCACCTCCCATCGCCATCGCGTCGGCCGGAATTGCCAGTCCGTCGCGCACGTGCGTGAGACGCTGGATCAGCTTGTCGTAGAACTGCAGGCCACGCATCGCGGCCTGCAGATGCGCGCTGCTGACTTCGAGCGAGGCGGCAAGCGGGCCGTCGGCGGCGCGAGCGCACTGTTGCAGCTCCGTGGCCAGCAGCGAGAGCGCCTCGGACAGCCGGCCGACCTGGGCGTCACTCTCGCGGATTGCGGCATCGAGCTGCGCGACACCGAGATCGAGAAAGCGGCGCAGACCCTCGGCGGCTTCGGCAGCGGATGGCACGGCAGCCGCGGCGGCAGGCTCGCGTGGCCCCGTCACTGCATGTTCGGGCGCTGCCATCTGATCGGCTGCTCGCACCGCGATCAGTGCGCGGCCGGGCGCACAGGCGGATGATTGGCCAGCACGCGTGCGAGGGTCAGCAGCAGCTGGTCCGGATCGAAGGGCTTGACCATCCATCCGGTCGCACCGGCCCGCTTGCCCTCCTGCTTGCGCTCCTGACTGGATTCCGTGGTCAGCAGCAGCAGCGGAGTGAACTGATACCCGGGCAGTGCGCGCAGCTGCGCGACCAGGCTGATGCCATCCAGGCGCGGCATGTTCACATCGGCGAGCACCAGGTCTACGGGGTGTTGGCGCGCATACTCGAGCGCCTCCGTGCCGTCCGTGGCTTCGACCACTTCGTAGCCCGCGGAGCGTAGCGTGACGCCCACCATCTGTCGCATCGAGGCCGAATCGTCGACCGCGAGAATGATCCTCTGGGACATCTGCTGGGTTCTCCGCACCGTTGACTAAAGCCGGCAGCGGCCCACCCGGGAATGGGATGCGCGTACCTCCCCCTCTGCATCGGCCGGCGGGCGCGATCATTGAATCCGCGGCCTTGAGGCAATGGCCAGAGTGGGGCGCGGATCACAGTCCGTCCCCGCAGGTGCGGTCGGGCGCCTAACCCCTGGCGGACAAGTGCGGCCAGGCGCTGCGCAGGTACAGCCCCATGGAGATCAGCGTCAATGCCGCGGCGATCATCGTGAGCCAGAACCCGAGCGTGTAGAGCGGCAGGCCGAGCAGCGGCTGACGGATCAGCAGCAGGCTGAGGCCCACCATCTGCAGGATGGTCTTGAGCTTGCCGAGGCTGGAGACTGCCACGGCCGTCGTCTGACCGATGCCAGCCATCCATTCGCGCAGCGCCGAGATGGCGATCTCGCGCCCGATGATCACGACGGCAGCGAGCACCATGCGCACGCGGGGGTCGCGGCTCACGATCAGCACCAGCGCGACGGCCACGATCAGCTTGTCGGCGACCGGGTCCAGGAACGCGCCGAGCCTCGTGGTCTGGCGCAGCCGGCGCGCCACGTAGCCATCCAGCGAGTCGGTGATCGCCGCCAGCGCGAACAGCCCGCCGGCGACCGGATCGGCGAGACTCGCCGGATGCTTGGCCGCATACAGGAACAGCACGACGATCAGCGGTATCGCGAGGATGCGCATCCAGGTCAGCATGTTTGGCAGGTTCCAGACCATCACTCCCCCGGATGCAAGTGCTCATAGATGGACCGCGCCATCGCGGAGCCTACGCCACTGACCTTCTCGAGGTCGGTGACGCCGGCGCGCAGCACGCCCTGCAGGCCGCCGAAATGCGTCAGCAGGCTGCGTCGCCGCGCCGGACCGAGCCCCGGTATCGTCTCGAGTATCGATTCGCGGTAGCGCCGGGCACGTCGCCGCCGGTGTCCGGTGATCGCAAAGCGGTGCGCCTCGTCGCGCACCCGCTGGATGAAGTGCAGCGCGGCGCTGTCGGGCTCCAGGCTGATCGGGATCGGATCGCCCGCCAGGTGCAGGCGTTCCTGTCCGGGCCGGCGGTCCACCCCCTTGGACACGCCGACGATCGGCACGTCCGTCAATCCGGCCTCCGCCAGCGCGCGGACTGCGGCATCCACCTGTCCCGGACCGCCATCGATCAGCAGCAGGTCGGGGCGCGGCCGCTCCAGCGCGACGATGCGGGCGGCGTGTCGACGCAGCGCCTGGTGCATCGCCGCATAGTCGTCGCCGGGCGCGACCCCCTCGATGTTGTAACGGCGGTATTCGCGCCGGCGCGCGCCATCCGGGCCGAACAGCACGCACGAGGCCACCGTGCCCTCTCCGGCGGTGTGGCTCACGTCGAAACACTCCACGCGCTCGGGCGGGGCCGGCAGCGCCAGAACCCGCGTGAGCACCTGCAATCCCGCGGCGGCCACGTCGGCCTGCGCGCGCCGCATCCGCAGCGCGTTGGCCGCATTCTCGGCCGCGAGCGCGACCCATTGTGTCGCGGCTCCCCGCTGCGGCAAGCGCAGCTGCACCGCGTGCCCGCTGGCCTGCTCCAGCGCCTCGCCGAGCGCGGCGCGGTCCGGCAGCTCGAGGTTGATCAGCACCTCCGGTGGCGCGCTCTCCCGTCCATAGTAGAGCAGTAGAAAGTCGGCCAGCGTCTCGGCCGGTTCGCTGAGCGCGCTCTCCGGGAAATGGCTCGCCGTGCCGAGGTTGCGCCCCTCGCGCACCGGCAGCACGCAGACCGCGTACTGGCCAGGTTCGCCTGCGATCGCGACCACGTCGACGTCGGCGCCGTGGCGTGACTGCGCCAGCCGCTGTGCGCGAATCTCCTGCAGCTCGCGCAGCTGGTCGCGCAGGCGCGCGGCGTCCTCGAACTGCAGCGCCACGGCCGCGCTCTCCATGCGCTGCTGCAGCCCCGCGATCACCTCGTCGTTGCGTCCCTCGAGCACCCCGACGGCGCCCTGCACGTCGCGCGCATACTCTTCGGGCGCGATCAGGCCTACGCATGGCGCCGAGCAGCGTCCGATCTGGTGCTGCAGGCACGGCCGGCTGCGATTGGCGAAGAAAGAATCGCGACAGTTGCGTATCCGGAACACCTTCTGCAGGTGCTGCAGCACTTCCTTGACGGCATAGGCGCTCGGGAACGGGCCGAACTGCCGGGAGTCGCGCTGCCGGGCACCGCGATAGAACATCAAGCGCGGATACTCGTGGCGCTGATCGAGCAGGATGAACGGGAAGGACTTGTCGTCGCGCAGCACGACGTTGTAGCGCGGCCGATGCGCCTTGATCAGGTTGCACTCGAGCAGCAGCGCTTCGGTCTCGGTGTTCACCACCGTGACTTCCATGCGCGCGATGCGGCGCACCAGCGCGGCGACCTTCGGTGCCAGCGCGCGGCTGCTGAAGTAGCTGCCGACCCGGTCGCGCAGGCGCGCGGCCTTGCCCACGTAGATCAGTTCCCCGTCGGCATCGTACATCCGGTAGACGCCCGGTCGCTGCGGCAGGCTGCCGACGTAGTCCCTGGGGTCGAACTTGAGCTCGGACCGGGGCTCGGACTCGCCATCGCTCATGAGGGCGCCCGCGGACGCTGCGGCAGGCGCCCCGGCCCGGCGCGTACTTAAGGGCTGCCGCGGGATCCGGCGTCCCCGGCGACGGCCGCAGCCGCGGTGCGGCCGCGCTTGCTGCGTTCGGCGATCAGCATCGCGAGCTCCAGGGCCTGCTCGTGGTTCAAACGCGGGTCGACCTGCGAGCGATAGGAGCGCTGCAGGTCCGCATCGGTCAGGCCGCGGGCACCGCCGGTGCAC
The DNA here is from genome assembly GCA_964528845.1 of uncultured Steroidobacteraceae bacterium. GTDB lineage: Bacteria > Pseudomonadota > Gammaproteobacteria > Steroidobacterales > Steroidobacteraceae > FEN-1191. Next base: position 21,563 of record CAZGVE010000019.1, read on the forward strand.
TCGGTGACATCATCCCCGGTGAGCTCGATGTGCACGCCGCCGAGATAGGAGCCCTGCTCGGCATGGATGCGAAACGCGCTGTCGAGTTCCTTCAGGATGTTCTCGAACCGGCGCGTCTTGAGTCCGCCGGTACTGGTCTCGGTGTTGCCGTGCATCGGATCGCAGCACCACAGCACCGAATGCCCGGTGCGGCGCACCGCTTCGATCGCGCGCGGCAGGCAGTTCTCGATGTCCTTCGCGCCATAGCGGTGGATCAGTGTCAGTCGCCCGGGCTGGTTCTGCGGATTGAGCGCGCCGACCAGTTCCTGCAGCCACTCCTCGCTCATCGCGGCGCCGACCTTGATGCCGATCGGGTTGGCGATGCCGCGGAAGTACTCGACGTGCGCGCCGTCGAGCTGGGCCGTGCGCATGCCGATCCACGGCATGTGCGTCGAGAGGTTGTACCAGCGCTTCTGGCGCGGGATGAAGCGCGTCTGGGCCTGCTCATACAGCAGGTGCAGACCCTCGTGACTGGCGAAGAAATCCACGCGTGTGCCGTCGTGCACGCGCCGGCCGGTGAGGGCTTCGAAGAAATCCAGCGCATCGCCGACCGAATGGGCGATGCGCTCGTAGGCCTCGCGCAGCGGCGCGTGACGCACGAAGCCGAGATCCCAGTATTCCGGGTGGTGCAGATCGGCAAATCCGCCGTCGACCAGCGCGCGCACGAAGTTCAGAGTCAATGCCGCGCGTTCATAGCCACGCAGCAGCATCTGCGGATCCGGACGCCGCGCCTCGGGCGTGAATTCCGGGTGGTTCACGAGATCGCCGCGGTACGCGGGCAGTGTCACGCCATCGCGCGTCTCGCTGTCGGCCGAACGCGGCTTGGCATACTGGCCGGCCATGCGCCCGACCCGCACGACGGGACGCTTCATGCCTGAGAGCAGCACCAGACTCATCTGCAGCAGCACCTTGAGCTGCTTGGCGATGCGATCGGATTCGCACTCGAGAAAACTCTCCGCGCAGTCCCCGCCCTGCAGCAGGAAGCCCTCCCCGCGCTGGGCGGCCGCGAGCCGCTCCCGCAGGTTCTCGACCTCCCAGGAGACCACGATTGGCGGCAGACGCGCGAGCTCCGCCACGACCTTGGCCAGGTCGTCGGGGTCTTCATACTGCGGCTGCTGGGCTGCCTTGCGCGACTGCCAGCTCGCCGGGTGCCAGGAGGTCGTGTCGGTCGAGCGCATCGACCAATCGTAACACGGCGCCGCGGGCTAGGACGCGATGGTGGGCGCCGCGGCCGGCGGCTGCAATGCCGCCATGACCCGCGAGATGCAGGCCGGATCCGCGGTATCCGCCTCGATCACCGGCATGCCCTCCAGCGGACCCACGGGCTCGAAACGCTGCTGCTTCCAGGCGAGCACCGCGGCGTCCGCCTCCGAGTCGTCCTGGCCGGCCCGCAGCCGCTGCGCGAGCCGGGCCTGCAGCAGCGCCTCGGGCGCGGTGCAGTGAATCAGCCATGCCGGTATGCCGAGCCGCGAGGCCAGCGCCGCCATCCGCTGCCGGTCTGCACGCATGGTGAAGCTCGCGTCCACGATGGCCGTCCAGCCGCCGCCGAGCACATCCTGCACGCGCTGCGCGAGGTGCTCATACACCAGCGCGTTCGCTCCGTCCGCATACAGACCGGCGCCCGGCGCGGACCCGGAGCGTTCGCGCGGCGCCAGGCCCGCGAGCCGCCTGCGCTCGACATCCGAGCGCAGCAGCACGGCCCCTAGTCGCACGCCGAGCGCCTGGGACAGCCAGGTCTTGCCGGAACCCGGCAGCCCGCACAGCACCAGCAGTCGCGGCGACTGGTGACGCAGCGCGCGCCCGGCGCGATCGACCAGCGCATCCATCTCCACGCACCAGGACTCGCGCACCAGCGCATCGGCGGTGGCCTGCGCATTCAGCACGGCCACTTTGGCGCGCACCAGCGCGCAATGGGCCCGATACAGTGGCAGCACCCGCAGCGCCTCGTAGTCACCGCTGCAGCCGAGATAGCCCCGCAGGAAGGCATGGGCGAGTCGCGGCTGGCCGCGCCAGTCGAGATCGGCCAGCAGCATCGCGAGTTCCTCTGCAACGTCGATCCAGCGGAACGAGGGCTCGAATTCGAGACAGTCGAAGGCCACCAGCTCAGGCCCGAGCCGCACGATGTTGCGCGCATGCAGATCGCCATGGCACTCGCGCACCCGTCCCGCCGCCCAGCGCGCCGCGAGTACCGCAGCGTTCGCATCGAGCTGCTCAATCAGGCGCGCGCGCAGCGCCTCGATGGCCGGTCGTTTGTCCAGGACCGCGATCGCCTGCGCCGTCTGCTGCAGGTTGGTGAGGATCTGGGTGCGCACGGCGCTGGCGGTACCGCGGCGATCGGGTGGCTGCACCTGCGGCAGCTGCGCGTGGATCTGCGCCAGCGCGACGCCGAAGGCCTCCAGTTCAGGCGGCTCGATCCGCCCGGCACGCAGCAGCGCGTCGAGTTCCTGCGTGCGGTCGAACTGGCGCATGCGCACGGCCTGCTCGATGACCGGCCCCGAGCCGTCGATGACGGCCCGGCCATCGACCTCGCAGATTGCGCTGATGCCAAGGTACAGCTCCGGGGCGAAGCGGCGGTTCAGCCGCAGTTCCTCGACGCACAGATGGGCTCGCGCAGCCGATGCGCGCATGTCGACGAACGGATATTGAACCGGGCGCTTGATCTTGTAGGCGTACTCGCCGGTCAGGAGCACCCATGACATGTGCGTCTCGAGCAGCTCGACGCCGCGCACGGCATGCGGGTAGGCATCTGCGCTGAGCAGACCCGCGAGGGCGTGCGGAAAGGCTCCCGTGCGCAGCACCGCCACTCCCTGCCCCTTCTCCGGACCGTTGGCCCGGCGCTGTTTCCCCCGTTGCGGCTTCCACGGATAGCCATTGGAGCCGCCCCGGCTCATCGTGCCCTAAACTCGCTCCCAGGGCGAGGATCGGCGCGAGGAGCGGATTTACGATGTTGTCGAACGTGCGCATGACTCCAATTGCGGTCCTCGCAGTGGTGGGACTGCTCGTCATGCCGCGTCTGGCGCTCGCATCCGGGGTCACCGAACAGGAATACGACGCGGTGCTGCGCGCGAACGCAGACAGCGTGCAGGGCGAGACCCTGTTCCTTACCTGTGCCGCCTGCCATGGCAATGAGGGTGGCGGGGCGTCCGACGGCTCGGTGCCGGCACTCGCCGGCCAGCACTTCCGGGTGCTGGCGAGCGAGCTGGTCGATTACCGCCACGACCGACGCTGGGACCTGCGCATGCAGCACTTCAGCGATGAGCATCACCTCAAGGACGCGCAGGACATCGCGAACGTGGCGTCCTACATCAGCGGCCTGCCCACGAAACCGGCACCGATCGCGACGGATGCGGAGTTCCTGCCGCATGGAGCGCAGCTCTACGCGCGACAGTGCGCGTCCTGCCATGGAGCCATGGGCCAGGGCGATGACCGGCAGCGCTACCCGAGGCTCGCGGGCCAGCACTACGAGTACCTGCTGCGCCAGATGCATGATGCAGTGGAAGGCCGGCGGCCGAACTTCCCGCGCGAACACATCCGGCTGCTCGAGCGCTTCGAGCGCGCCGACTACGTCGGCCTGGCCAACTATCTCACGCGGCTCGGGCGCTGAGACGTCGCCACGCCCTCGCCGCGATGCTCGGCGCCGTCGGCGCCTGGTGGCTGCTGCCGGCCCGCGCCGCAGTCGACGCGGCCACACCGCGCACGCTGCGCTTCGTACACACCCATACCGGCGAGACGCTGACCGCGACCTACTTCGATGGTGCGCGGTACGACCCGGCCAGCCTGATGGCAGTCGATCACCTGCTGCGCGATTTCAGGAACAACGAAGTGCACGCGATCGATCCTGCGCTGCTCGACGTGCTGCATGCGGTCCAGGCCGTTGCCGGCGGCGATGCTCCGTTCGAGGTCATTTCAGGCTATCGCTCGCCGGCCACGAACTCGATGCTGCGCGGGCACTCCAGCGGCGTCGCCGAGCACAGCCAGCACCTGCTCGGCAAGGCCATCGACGTGCGGCTGCGCGGATTGCCGACGTCCGATCTGTACCGGATCGGCCTCCAGCTCGCGCGCGGCGGTGTCGGTTACTACCGGGATTCCGACTTCGTGCACTTCGACACCGGCCCCGTCCGCCGCTGGTAGCCGCGTTACTCCGTTCAGGCCTCGATGAGCACTTTGAGCGCGTGCGTGCTGGCCGCATGCCCGAAGGTGTCGTAGGCGCTCATGATCTCGGCGAGCTTGAAGCGATGGGTGATCAGCCGGGCCGGATCGATCCGTCGGGCCTCCAGGGTCCGCAGTAGCATCGGTGTCGTCACGGTATCGACCAGGCGCGTCGTGATCGTGATGTTGTGCGACCAGAGTCGCTGCAGCTGCAGATCCACCTTGACCCCGTGCACGCCGACGTTGGCGATCGTGCCTCCCGGGGCCACGATCTCCTCGCACAGCTCGAAGCTTGCCGGTACGCCGACCGCCTCGATCGCGCAGTCGACGCCGACGCCGCCGGTCAGCGCCATGATTTTCGCGGCGGCTTTCCCGTCCGCGCTGTCGAGGATTGAGCTCGCCCCAAAGCGCCGGGAGATCTCGAGCCGGCCGCGATCGATGTCCACCATGATGATCTGCGCTGGCGAGTAGAACTGCGCCGTGAGCAGCGCGGCCAGTCCCACCGGGCCGGCACCGACGATCGCGACCGTGCATCCCGGCGCCACCCTGCCATTCTGCACACCGCACTCGAAGCCGGTCGGCAGGATGTCGCTGAGCATCACGACCGCCTCCTCGTCCATGCCTGGCGCGATCCGGTAGAGACTGGTGTCCGCGTGCGGAATGCGCACGTACTCGGCCTGCGTACCATCGATCGTGTTGCCGAGGATCCAGCCACCGGCACTGCAGTGCGAGTACATGCCGCGCCGGCAGTACGCGCACTTGCCGCAGGCCGAGATGCACGAGATCAGTACCGGATCCCCCGGGCGGAAGGCGGTGACGGCGGGCCCTATCTCATGCACGACTCCGCATCCTTCGTGCCCGAGTATCCGGCCCGGAGTGCAGCTCGGCACGTCTCCCTTCAGGATGTGCAGGTCGGTGCCGCAGATCGTGGTCTTCTTGATCCTGACGATCGCATCGCCCGGCGCCTCCAGCACCGGCCGTGCACGTTCCTCGAGCGCGTTGCGGCCCGGACCCTGGTACACCAATGCCTTCATGGTTGGGTGCCCTCAGATGGGGGTCAACGAGGTGAACAGCACACCACGGCGCGCGCGCGGAACGCGGCTCCTGAACTGCGGTGGCCTGACGACCAGCAGGTCACAGGGCAGCGCGTCCATGACCTTCTCGGCCGTATTGCCGATGAACAGCCGCTTGAGACCCGAGCGCGATACGGCGCCCATCACGACGATCGCGCTGTGCAGTCTGCGCGCGGCTGCCGGAATCACGGTCGCGGGTGCACCCTCGACCACGTGGCGGTGATTGCCGCGCACGCGCGTACCCTCGAGCACCAGATCGAAGTGGGTGCGCGCGACGCGCCTGGCCGCCTTGCGCAGCCGCTCCGCGACGTGATCATCCAGCGGCATGCCGGGGGGCGGAGGCAGGGGAAGCGGCTGATACGCATGCAGCGCCGCCAGCGAACCATGCAGCGCACTGCTCAAGCGCCCGGCCTCCTCGAGAATGCGCCGGTCCAGCCCGGTGGTCTTGGCGAAGGCATGCCCGGGATCGAGCGCCGCGAGCACGCGCGGGCGCCGGTACGGCTGCTCGCTCTTGACCAGCAGCACGGGTACGGGGCTCAGGCGCAGCAGTTCCCAGTCCGTATACCCGAGCAGTGCCGCAATCCTGTGACGCTCGTGGCGCGCGATGACGATCAGGTCCACCGCGTCGGCGACGGCGCGACGCACGATCGCCTCCGCCGGCGGAAAATCCCAGACCGCGCAGGTCTGCACCGTCACGCCGTGTCGGCGCAGCGGCGCCGCCAGCCGCTCGAGCCCCGCCAGTGCGGCCTCATGCGCCCTGCGCTTGACTGAGCGCAGCGAGTAGCCCTGCGTGCCGAGCGCCTCATTCAGCACTGGTGTCGCGATGTCATGGAACAGTTCGAGCTGCGCGCCGCAGGCGCGCGCCAGCTGCGCCGCCTTCGCGAGCACAGGCATGGTCCGCGCCTCGTACTGACGCACGGGCACGAGGATGCGGCGAATGTCACGCATGGGTGCCTACTCCATTTCCAAGCGTCCGGGCCTGCAGCATTGCAGGCGGGCAGGGCCTTCCGAATCCGTAGCAGTACGGATGGGGCACGCCGCG
>CAZGVE010000019.1:27965-54817 GCA_964528845.1 uncultured Steroidobacteraceae bacterium
GAACTGGCCAGGCTGCGCCAGCGCTGTATGCACGCGCAGCGCATGCCCGGCGCCGAACAAGGCCGCGACCGTAGCGGCGGTGAGGTGTACATGCCGCGCCGAGATCGCGACCGGAATGCGTGCCGGCGCCGTGTCCTGCTCACCGCGATGTGCATGCTCCTCCATTACGCACGCAGAGTGCGGCCGGCGGGTCGGGGCATGTATAGGCACAAGCGCGTATGGCCCGCGCTGCGCACGCGGCGCACCCTCGACGCTCCGAGACGCGAATGTCTCCGCTACTGCGCGCACCCGCGCGCTGGGGGTCGCCGATGGAACACCGATGGGGTCAGCGGATCGCGCTGGATCGAGCGGTGCGCCTGACGGCAAGACCGCTGGCGATCGGCATCGGGCGGATCCGCGACGTGAGCCTCAGCGGTGCGTGGATCAGCACCAACCTGCCGCTGGCACCCGGGGCCCTGGTGCACCTGACCGAGGAGCAGCCGGGCAGCCTCGGGGAATCCGGGGCCGGGATCGAGGCGTTCGTGGTGCGCTGCGATGAGACGGGCTTCGGCATCGAATGGTGCCAGGCGAGCCCCGAACTGGTGCTGCAGTGGCTGCGGCGCCCGGGAGATCCGCAGCAATCGGGGCGCCTGTTGGCCGGCGCCTGATCGCCTCAGCGCCGTGCCAGCTCGGCCTTCGCCGCCGACCACAGCGCTTCCCACTGCGCGCCCGAGAGTCCTTCGAGCGAGCGCCCGCGTGTCGCGGCCGCCTGCTCCATGTGTTCGAAGCGCTGCTCGAAGCGCAGACTGGCGGCGCGCAGCGCGTCCTCGGCGTCGAGTTCGAGATGGCGCGCCCAGTTCGCGATCGTGAACAGCAGGTCGCCGAGCTCCTCGGCTACGGCGGCCGGCTGCCCGGAGGCAAGGGCGTCATCGATCTCCGCCAGTTCCTCGGCCACCTTGGCGCGCACGCCCGCGGCTGACTCCCAGTCGAAGCCAACCCGGCGTGCCCGACGTCCGAGCTTCGCGGCGCGCACCAGCGCCGGCAGCGCCAGGGGCACATCGGCCAGTGTGCCTCGCGCGCCCCCGGATGCGCGCTCGCGCGCCTTCTGCGCCTCCCATGAAACGTGCAGGTCGGCGAGCGCGACCGACTTCGGATCCGCGAACACATGCGGGTGTCGCCGCACCAGCTTGTCGGCGATGCCGCGCGTCACCGCCGCGAAATCGAAGCGCCCCTGCTCCTCGGCCAGCCGCGCGTGGAATACGATCTGGAACAGCAGGTCACCGAGCTCATCGCGCAGCCGTTCGGCATCGTCCCGGCCGATCGCGTCCACTACCTCGAAGGCCTCCTCGATCGTGAACGGAGCAAGGCTCGCATGGGTCTGCTGTCGATCCCACGGACAGCCGGACTGCGGGTCACGCAGCCGTTGCATGAGGGTCAGCAGCGCCTCGAGCGCGGCGGCCGACTCGCTCATGCCGCACCTGCCAGGATCCGCTCGCGCAACTCCAACAGGATGCCCGCGGTCGCACCCCAGATGCGGTGCGCACCGAAGGGCAGATCGAGCAGCTCACAGGCGACGCCGCCGAGCGTGCGTCGCCGGACCTCGTAGTGCGTCGCCTCGAGCATGTGGGCCACCGGCAGCTCGAGGATTTCCGCGACCTCGCTGCGCTCCGCGCGCAGCGCGAAGCCGGGGCGCAGCCACGCGACCAGCGGCGAGATCCGGTAGCCGGTTCGCACGAAGTGATCGGACAGGAAACCGAGTGGCTCGACGTGGTTCGCGGCGATGCCGATCTCCTCCTGCGTCTCGCGCAGCGCCGCCGCCGCGACATCGCTGTCCTGTCCTTCGAGTCGCCCGCCGGGGAAGCTGATCTGGCCCGCGTGGCTGCGCAGGTGGCTGGCACGCACCGTCAGCAGCAGGCACGGCACGCCGCCGCGTTCGCAGATCGGGACCAGCACCGCGGCGGCGCGCGGAGCTCCGGGCGCCTGAGTGCGCAGTGCCTCGATGACCGCCGCCGGCGGCTGCGCACGGAACGGGCCGTAGCGGCATTGGCCGAGGCGATGATCCGGCTCGACCGCCAGGCTCAGTCGGAGCCGCTCCCGCCAGCCGGCAGGCAATGCGGTGCCGACGCGCGCCGCCGCGGCCACCACCCCACGGCTCTCAGCCACCACCACTCGTGCCGCCCTTGATGCCGCCGCGTGTGAGCTCGAGCGGATCGAGCAGCGCGTCGAGCTCGGCGCGTGGCAGTTGCGTGGCGCGCTCGGCGACCTCGCGGATGGGAAGTCCCTGGGCGTAGGCCTGCTTCGCGATCGCAGCCCCCTTCTCATAGCCGATCACGGGATTGAGCGCGGTCACGAGGATCGGGTTGCGATCGAGCGCCTCGGCCAGGCGTGCACGGTTGACCGTGAAGCCGGCAATCGCGCGCTCACCGAGCGTACGCGCGACGTTCGCCAGCAGCCGGATGCTCTCGAGCAGGTTGTAGGCGATCACCGGCAGCATCACGTTGAGCTGGAAATTGCCGGACTGTCCGGCGATCGTAATGGTCGCATCGTGACCGATCACCTGTGCCGCGACCATTGCAGTGGCCTCCGGGATCACCGGATTGACCTTGCCGGGCATGATGCTGCTGCCCGGCTGCAGTGCCGGCAACGCGATCTCGGCCAGCCCGGCCAGCGGACCGCTGTTCATCCAGCGCAGATCGTTGGCGATCTTCATGAAGCTCACCGCGACCGTCTTGAGCGCCCCGGACAGCTCGACCGCCGTGTCCTGGGTGGCGAGCGCCTCGAACAGGTTCGCATTCGGCGCGAACGCAATGCCGGTGAGTGCTCCCAGCTCGGCGCAGAACCTTGAGCCGAACTGCGGATGCGCGTTGATGCCGGTGCCGACCGCGGTGCCGCCCTGCGCCAGCGCGTGCAGCCGCGGCTGCACTGCCCGCAGACGCTCGGCGCCACGCTCGATCTGGGTGCGCCAGCCGGACAGTTCCTGGCCCAGCGTCACCGGCATGGCGTCCATCAGGTGCGTGCGGCCGGTCTTGACCACCGCGGCGAGTTCCTGTTCGCGGCGCGCGATGGTGTGCGCAAGACCCGCGAGCGCCGGCAGCAGCTGCTCGTGCAGCATCAGCGCCGCGCTGACATGGATCGTAGTCGGGATCACGTCGTTGCTGCTTTGCCCCATGTTGACGTGATCGTTCGGGTGCACCGCCGTGCCGGCACGCCTGGCAAGATGCGCGATGACCTCGTTCGCATTCATGTTGGTGCTGGTGCCCGAACCGGTCTGGAACACATCGAGCGGGAACTCGCGGTCGTGCGTGCCGGCTGCCACCTCGGCGGCGGCGCGCGCGATCGCGTCCGCGAGTGCAGGCTCGAGCAGCCCGAGATGCGCATTGGCGGCCGCGGCGGCCTGCTTGACCAGCGCGAGTGCGCGGATGAAGCCGCGCGGCAGCGTCCAGCCGCTGATCGGGAAATTCTCTATGGCGCGCTGGGTCTGCGCACCCCATAGCGCGTCGGCGGGGACCTGCAGTTCCCCCATGCTGTCGCGCTCGGTACGAAAGGTGGGCGCAGTCATGATCGATGGAGCCTCCGTGCCGGCGGGGGGATGCGTTATCATTGCGATTCTAGCACTTCGCCCCAGCGCTCCATGACCGCCCCGTCCGCATGCATCCCTCCGCCCTGAACGCCCTGTCCCCGCTCGATGGCCGCTACGCGGCGGCGGCGGCGCCACTGCGCGCGTACTGCTCCGAGGGCGCGCTGATCCGCGAGCGCATACGCATCGAGGCGCTGTGGTTCCTGGAACTGGGCACATTGCTGCTCCCGCCGGCGCAGCGCGGACCGCTTGCGGTACAGGAGCGCGCCGCGCTGCTCGCCGCGGATCCGGGCGAGACGGCGGCTGCGAGCGTCAAGGAGATCGAGCAGCGCATCAACCACGATGTCAAGGCGGTGGAATATTTCGTGCGCGACGCGCTGCAGACGGCCGGGGCCGGAGCGGCGCAGCTCGAGCTCGTGCACTTCGGGGTCACCTCCGAGGACATCAACAATCTCGCCTACGCGCGTCTGCTGCGCGGGGCACGCAGCGAGGTGCTGCTGCCGGAGCTGCAACGCCTCGATGCGACGCTGCGTGCCCTCGCCGACCAGTACGCCGAGTTGCCGATGCTCGCGCGCACGCACGGCCAGGCCGCGAGCCCGACCAGCTTCGGCAAGGAGATCGCCAATGTCGGCGCGCGTCTGGGCCGCGCGCGGCGCCGGCTCGAGCAGGTCGAGATCCTCGGCAAGTGGAACGGCGCGGTCGGGAACTACAACGCCCACGTGGCGGCGCGCAGCGATCTGGACTGGCTGGCTGTATCGCGCCGCTTCGTCGAGGCGCAGCAGCTGGTATGGAACCCGTACACCACGCAGATCGAGCCGCACGACTGGATCGCCGAGTACTGCGATGCGTGCGCGGCAGTGAACGTGATCCTGATCGACCTGTGCCGGGACGTCTGGGGCTACATCTCCTTGGGGTACCTGCGCCAGCGCGTGGTCGCAGGCGAGGTCGGCTCCTCGACGATGCCGCACAAGATCAACCCGATCGAATTCGAGAACGCGGAGGGGAATTTCGGGCTTGCGAACGCGCTGCTGCGCTTCTTCGCCGACAAGCTGCCGATCTCGCGCTGGCAGCGCGACCTGACCGACTCGACCGTGCTGCGTAATCTCGGGGTCGCACTGGCCCATAGCCTGATCGGATGGAAGGCGCTGCAGCGCGGCCTGTCGCGCCTTACACCGGATGCCGAGCGCATGGCGGCCGACCTCGAAGGCGCCCACGAGGTGCTTGGCGAGGCGATCCAGAGTGTGCTGCGCGCCGCGGGTGTGCCGAACGGCTACGAGCTGCTCAAGGAGTTCACGCGCGGTCAGCAGGTCGACGCGGCGCGGCTGCGCGCATTCATCGCGACCCTGCCGCTCGAGACGGCCGAGCGCTCGCGGCTGGCCGCACTGCGGCCGGCAGAATATGTCGGATTGGCCACCCGGCTGGCCCGGAAGTACGCCGCCGAATAGCGCGGCTGGCGCGCTCGTTGCCGCTCAGGCAACCGTTTCGTTAGCGCCTTCACACTGCACTGCGGCGGAAACGTGATGCGGTTGGCACTCGCGGCCACGCGGGCTCTCTACCATCTGATCGCGACCATTCACGGTCAGTACGGGGCACGCGGTGACAGCGACTAGGGAGAGCCGGGCGACCACATCGGCGCGCCTCTCGAGCTTCGGGCTCGAGGACGATCCGCTGGTCGCGCAGGTCGTCTCGGCCCAGCGTCCCGTCACCGATACCCTGCACGTGATCGGCAGCCTCGAGGAAGTGCGCGACGCGACCGAGAGCGTGGCCGGCGGCGCCCAGCGGCTGATCTCGATCATGACCCCGGATCTCGAGCCGGAGATCTACGACCAGGGGGCGTTCCTCGAAATCATCAAGCGCTTCGTGCTCGGCCGCAGCTTTGCCAAGGTCCGGGTACTGCTGCGCGACCAGGCGCGGCTGTCCAATGGCGCGAACCGCTTCATCGCGATGGCCTACCGGCTCACCAGCTATCTCGAGATCCGCGTGCGCGCCCCGCAGTATCGGGAGCTCACCGCGGCCTACTGCATCGCCGATGACCGCGCGATGGTGTACCGCCTGCGCGCCGAGCGGTTCGAGGGCATCGTCGGATTCAACAATCCGCCGATGGCGCGCCAATACCTGCAGGAGTTCGACGCGGTGTGGCAGGCCAGCGCTCCCGAGGAGCGCGAGGTGCGCATCGCACGACGCTGAAGGCGACCGCGCCGCCGCGCGCCGCGCTATGCTTCCGCCCGCAATGATCTGGAAGCCTGACGTGACGGTCGCCGCGGTCACGGAGCGCGATGGCCGGTTCCTGCTGGTCGAGGAGCGCATCCGCGGTCGCCTCGTGCTCAACCAGCCGGCCGGCCACCTCGAGGACGGCGAATCGCTGCTGCATGCCGTGGTGCGCGAGACCCTCGAGGAGACTGCCTGGGACTTCGACCCGCAGTGGCTGCTCGGGGTCTATATGTGGCGCGGCAAGCCCGGTCACACGACGCTGCGCTTCGCGTTCATCGGCACGGTCGACCGCTTCGACGCCGGACGCACGCTCGACCCGCCGGTCATCGCGACCCACTGGCTCACGCGTGAGGCGGTGGCCGCCCAGTCCGCGCGCCTGCGCACACCTTTGGTGCTGCGCTGTATCGACGACTACCTGGGCGGCGCCCGCTCGCCCCTCGCCGCCATCGCCTAGAATGGCGCCATGCCTGCATCCGTGATCGTCGGCCTGTCCGGCGGCGTCGACTCCGCGGTCGCCGCGCTGCTGCTGCGCGATGCCGGTCACGAGGTCCAGGGGCTTTACATGAGCAACTGGGAAGAGCAGGACGCGTACTGCACCAACGCGCAGGACTACCAGGACGCGCGCGCCGTGGCACATGAGCTCGGTATCGTGCTGCACCGGGTGAGCTTCGCCGAGCAGTACCGCGCGCGGGTATTCGACTCCTTCCTGCAGGACTACCGCGCCGGGCGCACGCCCAACCCGGACGTACTGTGCAACCGCGAGATCAAGTTCGGACTGTGCCTGCGCTACGCCGCGCGCCTGGGTGCCCCGCTGTTCGCTACCGGCCACTACGCGCGGCGCGCCGACAGCGCGGACGGCCCGGCGCTCTTCCAGGCGCGCGATCCGGGCAAGGACCAGTCCTATTTCCTGCATGCGATCGAGCGCGCCAGCCTCGCCAAGGTGCGATTCCCGCTCGGCGAGCTGTGCAAGGACGAGGTGCGCGAGCGCGCGCGGCGCGCCGGGCTGCCGGTGCATGACAAACCGGACAGCACCGGCATCTGTTTCATCGGCGAGCGCCCGTTCGCGCAGTTCCTCGAGCGCTACCTTCCCGGTACTCCAGGGTCCATCGAGACTCCGGAGGGCCGCGTGCTCGCTCGCCACCGGGGCCTGCATTTCTACACGCTCGGGCAGCGTGCCGGACTTCAGCTCGGCGGTACCCGCGGCTGCGCCGCCGAGCCCTGGTACGTGGCCGCCAAGGACCCGGCCCGCAATGCGCTCATCGTGGTGCAGCGCCACGCGCGGCACCAGTTCGAGGCACGCAGCCTGACGGTCGGTCCGCTGCACTGGCTCTGCACCGTGCGCGCGACCCCGTTTCGGGCCGAGGTGCGGCTGCGCCACCGCCAGCCGCTGCAGGCGGCGCGTGTGCGGCCCGGGATCGATGGCGGCGCCCGGCTCGAGTTCGATGAGCCGCAGCAGGCGGCGACGCCCGGACAGTATGCCGTGCTGTACGAGCAGGGCCGCTGCCTCGGCGGTGGCGTGATCCTCGAGCCTCATATCGAGGATGCGGTCCGCCCTATATAATCGCGGCGCGCTTCGGGAGGATCCATGACGGACAGTTTCAAGGCTCGCGGCACGCTGGTTTCAGGCGCCACCACCTACGAGATCTGGCAGCTGTCCGCACTCGGCCGCGAGCGCGTCGCACGCCTGCCCTACGCGCTCAAGATCCTGCTCGAAAACCTGCTGCGCTTCGAGGATGGAGTCAACGTCACCCGCGCCGACATCGAGGCGCTGCTGAACTGGGACCCGAAGGCGCCCCCGTCCCACGAGATCTCCTTCACTCCGGCGCGCGTGATCATGCAGGACTTCACCGGAGTTCCCGCGGTCGTCGACCTCGCGGCGATGCGCGAGGCCATGGTCCGGCTCGGCGGCGACCCGGACGAGATCAATCCGCTGGCCCCGGCCGAACTGGTCGTGGATCACTCGGTGCAGGTCGACTCCTACGGCTCGGGGCGGTCGCTGGCCGAGAACAACCGCATCGAATTCGAACGCAACGGCGAGCGCTACGCGTTCCTGCGCTGGGGCCAGTCGGCGTTCCGCAATTTCAAGGTGGTGCCGCCGAACACCGGTATCGTGCACCAGGTGAACCTCGAATACCTTGGCCGCGTCGTGTTCGAGCAGGAGGCCGGTGGTCACCGCCAGGCCTATCCGGACACCGTGGTCGGTACGGACTCGCACACCACGATGATCAACGGCCTCGGGGTGCTCGGCTGGGGCGTCGGCGGCATCGAGGCCGAAGCGGCGATGCTGGGCCAGCCCGTCACGATGCTGATCCCGCAGGTCGTGGGCTTCCAGCTCAAGGGCGCGCTCAATCCCGGCGCGACCGCGACCGACCTGGTGCTGACCGTGACCGAGATATTGCGCAAGCAGGGGGTCGTCGACCAGTTCGTCGAGTTCTACGGCGACGGACTCGCGAACCTGCCGCTGGCAGATCGCGCGACCATCAGCAACATGTCGCCGGAGTTCGGCAGCACCTGCGCGATTTTTCCGATCGACGAGGAGACGCTACGCTACCTGACGCTCTCCGGCCGCCCCCCCGAGCAGGTGCGGCTGGTCGAGGACTACGCGCGCGCCCAGGGGCTGTGGCGCACCAACGGCGCACCGGCCGCCGATTACACCTCGGTGCTCGAACTCGATCTGGCGACTGTGGAACCGAGCCTTGCGGGACCCAGCCGGCCGCAGGACCGCGTGCCCTTGCGCACCGCGAAGAGCACCTATCGCACCCACCATGCGCGCATGGCCGGCGAGCGGCACGCCCGGCAGCCCGCCGCGACCGGTTCGGTCCCGGTGATGCTGGACGGCAGGTCATTCGAACTGCGTGATGGCGCGGTGCTGATCGCGGCGATCACCAGCTGCACCAATACCTCCAATCCCTACGTGCTGGTGGCCGCCGGACTGCTGGCGCGCAATGCGCAGCGGCGCGGACTGGCGGCCCGTCCCTGGGTCAAGACCAGCCTCGCGCCCGGATCGCGCGTGGTCACGGCCTATCTGCAGCAGGCGGGACTGCTCGAGCCGCTGGCCAGCGTCGGTTTCAGCCTGGTCGGTTACGGCTGCACGACCTGCATCGGCAACTCCGGACCGCTCAAGCCGGAACTGTCGGCCGCGATCAAGGCCGGAGACCTGATCGGCTGCTCGGTGCTGTCCGGCAATCGCAATTTCGAGGGTCGCGTGCACCCCGACGTCAAGATGAATTTCCTGGCCTCCCCGCCGTTGGTGGTCGCCTACGCGCTGGCCGGCTCGCTCGACGTCGACCTGAACCAGGAGCCCCTCGGCACCGGCAGCGACGGCAAGCCGGTGTACCTGCGCGAGCTGTGGCCCGCGCCGGCCGAGGTCGCCGACTACGTGCAGAAGAACATCACGGCGGAGATGTTCCGGCGCAGCTATGGCAGCGTGTTCGGCGGCGACGAGCGCTGGCAGGCGATCGTCGTGCCCGCGGGCAAGCTGTACTCGTGGGATCCGAAATCGACCTACGTCAAGAATCCGCCGTACTTCGATGGCATGGGCATGGAGCCGGCGCGCATCGGGGCGATCCGCAATGCGCGCGTACTGGCGCTGCTCGGCGATTCGGTCACCACCGACCACATCTCGCCGGCCGGCAACATCGCGCGCGGCACCCCGGCCGCGCGCTACCTGATGGAACAGGGCGTTGAACCCGTCGACTTCAACCAGTACGGGGCGCGGCGCGGCAACCACGAAGTCATGATGCGCGGCACCTTCGCGAACATCCGGCTGCGCAACCAGCTCGCCCCGGGCACCGAAGGCGGCGTCACGCAGCACCTGCCCGACGGCGAGGCGATGAGCATCTACGACGCCGCGATGCGCTACCAGGCGGAGAAGACCCCGCTGCTGATCATCGCAGGCAAGGAATACGGCACCGGCTCCTCGCGCGACTGGGCCGCCAAGGGCACGATGCTGCTCGGCGTGCGCGCCGTGATCGCCCAGAGCTTCGAGCGCATCCACCGTTCCAACCTGATCGGCATGGGAGTGCTGCCGCTGCAGTTCGAGGACGGCGCGAGCGCCGCCTCGCTCGGGCTCACGGGCCGCGAATCCTACGAGATCACCGGCTTCGACGGCGCCGATGCGCGGCGCGCCAGCGTGAGCGCGCGCAACGGCGATGCGCCCCCGGTGCAGTTCCATGTGCGCGTGCGCATCGATACGCCGAAGGAGCGCGAGTACTTCCGGCACGGTGGAATCCTGCACTACGTCGTGCGCCAGCTCGCGGCGGGCTCGCGCGCCGCTTGAGCTCCGGCACCCTCGCGGTCTTCGACCTCGACGGCACGATCACGCGCCACGACACGCTGCTGCCCTACCTGGCCGGCTACGTGCTGCGCCATCCGTGGCGTCTGCCGCGACTGCTGCTGATCCTGCGAGCGCTGGCACGCTACCCGTTCCGGCGCGAACGCGGCATCCTCAAGGGCGTGCTGATCCATGCGGCGCTGGGCGGGCTCGCGCGCCCGCAGCTCGCAGCCTGGAGCGCACAGTTCGTGCCGCGCCTGCTGCGCTCGGGCCTGTACCGTGAGGCGCTCGATGCGATCGCGCAGCACCGCGCGCACGCCGACAGGCTGGTGCTGATGTCGGCGAGCACGGAGCTGTACGTACCGCTGATCGCGCAGGCGCTGGGCTTCGATGAGAGCGTGTGCACGCGGCTCGCCTGGCGGGACGACGGTCGGCTCGACGGACACCTGGCCACCACGAACTGCCGGGGCGAGGAGAAGCGGCGCTGCCTGGCCGCACTCATCGCGCGCGACGCCCCAACGCACGTAGTGGCCTACGGCAATGCCGCCTCCGATCTGCCGCACCTGCGCCTGGCGAGCCAGGGCTTCCTGGTGAATGCGCCGGCGCGACTGCTGCGCGGCAGCGAGGGCTCAGTCCAGGCATTGCGCTGGTCCGTGCGCGCGGGAGTGGCATCCGACCTGGACAACCCTAAGCTGTGACAGCAGGGCGGGTGCGCGCCATAATGCTCCGCGGTGGCACCGCACCGCTGCCCCAAAGGACGCCCATGCTGATACGCAACGCCGCCGACATACCGGGCTCCGAGATCACGCCGGAAGCCAGCTTCCTCGAGCGCCGCGCCGTACTGACGGGCGCGCTGGCCGCAGGCCTCGTCGGCGCCGCCTGGCCGGTGGCCCGCGCGGCAGAGCTGCCCGCGGCGGCCGGGACGGCGATCGCTCCCGCACCAGCCCGCAATGCGGCGTACTCGGTCGGCGAGA
The DNA here is from genome assembly GCA_964528845.1 of uncultured Steroidobacteraceae bacterium. Lineage (GTDB taxonomy): Bacteria > Pseudomonadota > Gammaproteobacteria > Steroidobacterales > Steroidobacteraceae > FEN-1191. The sequence continues at coordinate 38,980 of CAZGVE010000019.1, forward strand.
CGCCCAACACCTTCGAAGACATCACCCATTACAACAATTACTACGAGTTCGGTACCGACAAGACCGATCCGGCGGCCAACGCCGGCGCATTCCGGACCCGTCCCTGGAGCGTCACGATCGCAGGCGAAGCCGAGAAGACCGGCAATTTTACGATCGAGGACATCCTGAAGCCGCACGCGCTCGAGGAGCGCGTGTACCGCTTGCGCTGCGTCGAGGCGTGGTCGATGGTCATTCCGTGGCTCGGCTTTCCAATGGGCGAGCTGCTCAAGCGCTTCAATCCGACCTCGAAGGCGAAGTACGTCGAGTTCACCAGCGTGTTCGATTCGAAGCAGATGCCGGGACAGCGCGAAGACCTGCTGCCGTGGCCCTATGTCGAGGGGTTGCGCATCGATGAGGCGATGCATCCGCTCGCGTTCATGGTGGTCGGGGTCTATGGCCGCACGCTGCCGAACCAGAACGGCGCGCCGCTGCGCACGATGGCGCCGTGGAAGTACGGCTTCAAGAACGGCAAGGCGATCGTCAGGATCCGTTTCACCGAGAGCCAGCCGCGCAATACCTGGAACGTCGCGAACGCGCATGAATACGGCTTCTATGGCAACGTGAACCCGACGGTCGATCACCCGCGCTGGAGCCAGGCCACCGAGCGCCGCATCGGCGGCAGTTTCTTCAGCGGCTCGCGCCAGAAGACGCTGATGTTCAACGGCTATGCCGACCAGGTCGCGAGCCTGTACCAGGGCATGGACCTGCGGAAGTACTACTGACGCCCGCTCAAGCCGCGTGGCAAAGTCCGTAACGGCGGTCGACCGGCGCTACCGCTTCGTCTACAAGCCGCTGCTGTTCGCGCTGTGCCTGATCCCGTTCCTCGGCTGTGCCGGCGGCATCCTCGCGCAGAGCGGCTTTCCCCGCATGCCCGGCTACGCGCTCGGCGCCGATCCGGTGCGCTTCGTACTCGACGATTTCGGCAAGACGGCGCTGCGGATGCTGCTGCTCACGCTCGCGGTGACGCCGCTGCGGCACTTGAGCGGCAATTCGCAGCTGCTACGGGTGCGGCGCATGCTCGGGCTGTTCGCGTTCTTCTATGCGCTGATGCATTTCTGTGTCTACGTGGGGCCGTTCCAGTCCCTGAGCTGGAGCCTGATCGCGCAGGACATCGTCAAGCGCCCGTTCATCACGATCGGCTTCACCGCGCTGCTGCTGCTGGTGCCGCTCGCGGTCACTTCCACCAACGGCATGATGCGCCGGCTCGGCCGGCGCTGGCAGCAGCTGCACCGGCTGATCTATCCGGTCGCAATGCTCGCGGTGCTGCACTTCTGGAAGATGCTCAAGAGCGACTACCGCGAGCCGCTGATCTACGCCGCCATCCTCGCGCTGCTGCTCGGCGCGCGCCTGTGGCGTCGCTACCGGCGAGCGCGTGCGGCTACATCGACGTCCGTACCTCCCACAGCTCCGGAAAGAACCTGAGGCGCAGCGCCTTGGCGAGATAGGAGACCCCGGCGGTACCGCCGGTCCCGGGCTTGTAGCCGATGATGCGTTCGACCGTCTTCATGTGCTGGAAACGCCAGACCTGGAAGCGGTGATCGAGTTCCACCAGCCGCTCCGCCAGCTCGTACAGGTCCCAGTCCTTCTCGGCGTTGTGGTACACCCCGAGCCAGGCCGCCGTGACCTGCTTGGAAGGCTCGTAGGGCTGCGTGAAATCCCGCACCAGCAGCTCGGCCGGCACGCCGTAGCCGCGCTGCGAGAGCAGGCGCAGCACTTCGTCGTACAGGCTCGGGGCCGCCAGCGCGCGCGCGAGCGCGGCATAGGCCGGCTCATCGTGCCGGTGCACTTCGATCATCGCCGCGTGCTTGTTGCCAAGCGTGAACTCGAGCAGCCGGTACTGCGCGGACTGAAAGCCCGAGGAGCGCCCGAGCGCGTTGCGGAACGCGGAGTAGTCGGACGGGGTCATCGTCGAGAGCACGTCCCATACCGTCAGCAGCTGCGCCTGCACGCGCCCGATACGCTCGAGCAGCTTGAAGGACGGATCGAGCTGATCGCGGCGTACGCACTGGATCACGCTCGCGAGCTCGTGCAGCATCAGGCGCATCCATAGTTCGGAGGCCTGGTGCACGATGATGAACAGCATCTCGTCGTGGGCGCCCGAGAGCGGCTTCTGGGCCTCGAGCAGCAGGTCGAGCCGCAGGTACTCGGCATAGGACAGTGATCCGCCGAGATCCCAGTGCACGTCCTCATCGGACAGATCGATCGGTGTCGTGCTCACCGGAACATCCACGCCGGCACGAGGCGCCAGCCCTGCACCAGCTCGCGGTCGAGGGCGCGCCAGTCCGGCTCGTGGCGCGCGACCTCGTCCCAGAAGCGCACCGAGTGGTTCATGTGTCGCAGGTGCGAGAGCTCGTGCACCATCAGGTAGCGCAGCACTTGCGGCGCCTGGAACAGCAGGCAGGCGTTCAGGCTGATGGTGCCCTGGCGCGAGCAGCTGCCCCAGCGCGTGCGCTGACAGCGGATCTGCAGCGCCCCAGGCGTGACACCCATGTGCGCGCCAAGTTCGCGCAGCGGCTGCTCGAAGCGGCGGCGCGCATGCTCGACCAGCCAGTCGCGCAGCGCGCGGCGCAGCCGCTCGCCATCAGTGAGCTTGCCATGCAGCAGCAGCACCTGCCCCGGCTGCTCGCGGACGCGCAATCGACCGGCGCCGCCCTGGCTCTGGCACGCCCAGGTCTCACCGACGGCACGCAGCGCCAGTTCCGGCGGCGGCAGCGGCCAGGGCACCGGCCGCGCGGCGCGGCGCTGCTGGCGCTCGATCCATTCGCGGTGCTGGCTCACGAACGCGCTGACGCGCTGTGGTGGCGTGCGCGGCGGCACGACGATCTCGACGCCGCCGTGGCGGAACACGCGCACGCTTAATCGACGTGCCCGCGGGCTCTGGCGCACCGTCCAGCCGTCGCCGGACACGTCGGCCCGCGAGTCCCACAGTTCCAGTTGCCGCAGCATGCAGCAGGATCATATCAGGCCCGCACGGGCCGCATTACAGTAGCGCCATGGCATGGATCGACATCGGCGCGAACCTGACGCATGAGAGCTTCGAGTCCGATCGCAGTGCGGTGCTCGAGCGCGCGCAGCATGCCGGCGTGGTCCAGATCGTGGTCACTGGCGCGACGCCCGAGAGCAGCCTGGCGGCGGCGGCGCTCGCGCGCGCGTGGCCGGGGCGCCTGTACGCCACCGCCGGCGTGCATCCGCACCACGCGGAGCAATTCGTCGAGTCCGACCTGCCGGCGCTGCGCGCGCTGCTCGCCGCCGCCGAGGTAGTGGCGGTCGGGGAATGTGGTCTGGACTACTTCCGTGACTACGCGCCGCGCGCCGCGCAGCGCCGCGCGTTCGCCTGGCAGCTTGGGCTGGCGGCCGAATCCGGCAAGCCCCTGTTCCTGCACCAGCGCGCCGCGCACGCGGACTTCCTGGCCATGCTGCGCGAGCATCGCACTCATATCCGGACGGGCGTCGCGCACTGCTTCACCGATGGGGCGCATGAGCTGGAGGACTACCTCGAACTCGGACTGGCGATCGGCATTACGGGCTGGTTCTGCGATGAGCGGCGCGGCGCGCACCTGCAGGCGCTGGTGAGCCGGATCCCTGCGGGGCGGCTGATGCTCGAGACCGACGCGCCGTACCTGCTGCCCCGGGACCTGCGGCCGCGGCCCGCGTCGCGGCGCAACGAGCCCGCCTGGCTGCCGCATATAGGAGCTGCGGTCGCGCGCGCGCGTAATGAGACTGAGGAGCAGTGCGCGGCACACACCAGCGCCTGCGCCCGGGCATTCTTCGCTCTGCCGGAACTGTAGCGTCAGATCGCGGGCTTGGGCGCAGCGAGCCGGCTCGGTGCCACCGACTTGCCGATCACGTTCCAGGTTGGCATCCAGCGATCGAGCAGCGGGCGGATCGACTCCGGCGCAGTATTCGGGAACTCCGCCGGCAGCGACTCGAGCATCAGCGTATGGCGCGGCAGGCCCTTCGGGAACCGTCCCCGCGGCGTGAACACGATCCGGCCCTCTACCGGCAGGTCCGGCGCGAGGGCGCGCACCGCGGCGATGCGATCGTACAGACCGGTCTGTGGATTCACGAACGTGAAGCGGTGCGCACGCTGCATCACGGTCCATTCGCTCATCTGGTCGCCGCCGAAGATGTTGCCCGCGACGTCGCGCAGGTCGATCACGACCACGCCGCGCGCCGTCAGCAGCAGGAAGTCCACGTGCAATGCGCTGCCCTGGCCGTCAGGCACCAGTACGTCGCGCAGGTACTCCACCCCACAACGGGTCACTGCCGCGGCGCGCGCCGCGCGCGCCCGCCGGCGCCGGTCCCAGCGCCACAGCACGATGAGCCCGCCGAGCGCGGCGGCGGCTCCCAGGAAGAGAGCCAGCAGCTTCAGGTCGATCGGCGGCAGCAACGGCATGGGGTCATCGGAGTTCGACATTCAGAGCTCGTCCTTCAGCGCGGCCAGCGTCGGGGCGATCTCCGTCGAGCGCGCGGGACGCTCGAACAGTCGCGCCAGCTGCGGCGGGACCGGCAGTGTGGTGCCGATGAGCGGCTCGACGATCTCGCGGAACTTGGCCGGATGCGCGGTCGCGACCAGCAGCCAGCGCCCCTGGGCCCGCAGCGAGGGGGTCAGCCGCGCGTAGGCCTCGGCCGCAACCGCGGTGTGCGGACACCAGATGCGTCCGTAGCGACGATAGTCGCTGCCGATACGCGCAGCAGTCGCGGCATCGTCGATCGACACCGCGGACAGGGCGCCGCGCAGTGCATCGACTCCAGGGAACCAGGCGTTCAGGCGCTCCAGGTTGCTCGGGCTGCCGACATCCATCGCCGAAGACAGCGTCGCCTCGCTGGCGCGCGGCCGCAGCTCGCCGGTCTCGAGGTAGTCCGGCACGGTCCGGTTGGCATTGTGTGCCAGCACGATGTTGCCGATCGGGGCGCCGAGGCGGCGCGCCCACACGCAGGCGGTGGCATTGCCGAGATTGCCGCTCGGAATCACGAAGCTGGCGACCTCGCCGTGCTGGCTCCAGACCCGCAGGCTCGCCGCCCAGTAGTAGACCATCTGCGGCAGCAGACGTCCGATGTTGATGCTGTTCGCCGAGGACAACGCATACCGTTCGCGCAGCTCCTGATCGGCGAAGGCCTCCTTGACCAGGCGTTGGCAGTCATCGAATCGCCCGCGCACCGCTACGCTCCGGACATTGCCGTCCCAGCAGGTGAGCTGCCGCTCCTGCGTCGGGGACACCAGGCCCTTCGGAAACAGCACCGCGACCTCGACGCCGGGCTGGCGGTGGAACGCCGCGGCCACGGCGCCGCCGGTATCACCCGAAGTCGCAACCAGGATATGCAGCGGCCGGTCGGCCGTCCGGCGCAGGCGCGTGATCGCCGCGGCCAGGAATCGGGCACCGAAGTCCTTGAAGGCGGCAGTCGGACCATGGAACAGCTCGAGCACGCCGAGACGCCGCTGCGGGTCGAGCCACATCTGCGGGGCGGGAAAGTCGAAGGCCTGCTGGGCGATGGCGGGCAGTTCGTCCTGCAGCACGTCCCCGGCCAGGAAGGGCCCAAGGACTTGTCGCGCCAGGCCGGCGAGCGGCGCCTCCGCGGCCGGCACCTCGAGCCCGGAGCGCTCGAATGTCGGCCATTCGGTCGGCAGATACAACCCGCCATCGGGGGCAATGCCGGCCGTCAGCGCCTCACTGAACGCAATCCGCTCCTGCGGCGTGCGCGTGCTCGTGAAGCGCATCAGGCGACGATGCGCGCACCGACCGGCGCGAGAGCGGTGATCCAGTGATCGCTGTCCAGGCCGTGACGGGCAAAGGCGGCCACCATCTGTGCGCAGACCGCCTCGGCATGCGGCGCCAGCGACCACGCAAACACGGTCGGCCCCGCGCCCGAGATCGAGCAGCCGATCGCCCCGGCGCTGAGCGCACCGGCACGCACGTCGCCGAAGCCCGGAATCAGCGCCGCGCGCTGCGGCTCGATGACGACGTCCTCGAAGGACTCACGCAGCATGTCGATGTCGTCCGTATAGCAGCCGGAGATGAATCCGGCGAGATTGGCGGTCTGCCACACGAAATCCGCCATCTGCACGCTGGCCTTGAGAATCGCTCGTGCATGACGCGTCGACAGGAACATGTGCGGGTGCACGATGATCGCGCGGACCGCGGCCGGAACCGGAATCTGCTTGACCCGCGGATGATCGATGCCGACCGTGAGCACGAGGCCACCGTACAGCGAGGGGGCGATGTTGTCGACGTGGACCGAACCGCTCGCGACCGCCTCGCCCTGCACCGCAAAACGCAGCAGCTCGATCAGCGGCCGGGGATGCCCCAGCAGCGCATTGGCCGCAACCACCGCCGCCACGGCCGAGGCCGCTGAACCGCCCATTCCCGAGGCCAGCGGAATCCCCTTCTCGAGCGCGAGCTCGAAGCCAAAATCCAGTCCGAGCTCCTGCTGCATCGCGAGCAGCGCACGGCCGGCCGTGTTGCGGCTGGCCTCGCGCGGCAGGTCGGGCACCTGTCCGGTGATCGCGCTGATCTGCACGCCGGGCGCGGCGGTGCGACGCACCGTGGCCCGATCGCCGATCGCATCGATCGAAAAGCCGAGAATGTCGAAACCAATCGCAACGTTGCCGACCGAGGCCGGCGCGAAGGCCGTCGCGACATCTGCCGCCGCGGCGCTCACAGGCGCGCCCCGAGGTAGGTCGCGAGGCGCAGCAGGTCGGCGAATACGCCCCCGGCGGTGACTTCAGGGCCGGCCCCGGGACCCTGCACGATCAGCGGATTGTCGCAGTAGCGGGCGGTCGCGAAGCGCACCACGTTGTCGGTCAGTGCGAGATTCGCGAAGGCATGGCGCGCGTCGAGCTCGACCAGGCCCACCGTCGCGCGCCCGTCGGCACCGACCGCGCCCACATAGCGCAGCACGCGCCCGTGCGCGCGCGCCTCCTCGTAGCGCTGCTGCATCGGCGCATCGTAGCGCGACAGGCCGGCCAGGAATTCCTCGCTGCTGCCGCGCGTCAGGTCCGCCGGCACCAGGCTGCGGATCTCGACGTCGCTCATCTCGAGCTTCAGGCCCATCTCGCGTCCGAGAATGATGACCTTGCGGCCGACATCGAGGCCGGACAGATCGTCGCGCGGATCCGGCTCGGTATAGCCGCGCTGCTTGGCCTCGCGGACGATCGCCGAGAACGGCGTGCTGCCATCGTAGACATTGAACAGGTAGGCCAGCGTGCCGGAGAAGATCCCCTCGATGCGCGTGATGTCATCCCCGGTCTCGCGCAGGTCGCGCAGGGTCTGGATCACGGGCAGGCCCGCCCCGACCGTCGCCTCGTACAGATAGTGCGCGCCACTCGCGCGCCGCGCCGCCTTGAGCGCCTCGTAGTACGAGTACTCGCTGCTGTTGGCCTTCTTGTTCGGCGTCACGATGTGGATGCCGCGCTCGAGCCAGTCACGGTAGTGGCGCGCGAGTTCGGCATCCGCGCTGCAGTCGATGATGACCCGATGCGGCAGGTAGTCGACACAGACGTGCTCGATGAAACGCTCCAGATCGTAGGGCTGCGCACTGGCCTTGAGCTGCTCGCGCCAGCCCGGCAGCGCGATGCCCTGCTCGGACAGCAGCATCTGGCGCGAGCTCAGGATGCCGCGCACCCGCAGGTCGATGTTGAAGTCCTGCGACAGACGCGCGCGCTGGCTTCCGAGCTGGTCGAGCAGCACCCGGCCGACCGTGCCCGGTCCGATCACGCCGATCGACAGCGTATGGGGCGAGAGGTAGAAGCGTGCGTGGGTCGCACGCAGCGCGCGCGTCGCATGGCGCTCATCGACCACCACCGAGATATTGCGTTCCGAGGCGCCCTGTGCGATCGCGCGCACGTTGATCTGCGCACTGCCGAGCGCGCTGAAGAGCTTGCCGGCGACTCCCGGCATGCCGGCCATGCCGTCCCCGACCACTGCGAGAATCGCCAGCCCCGGGGTCAGATCGACCTGCTGGATCTGCCCTTCCTCGAGTTCGCGCGCAAAGGCGGCCTCGAGCACGCGCTGTGCGCGCGCTGCCTGGGCGCCCGGCACCGCACAGCAGATCGAATGCTCCGAGCTGCCCTGCGAGATCAGGATCACCGAGATCCCCTCCTCGCGCAGCGCGCCGAACAGGCGGTGCGCCGTCCCGGGCACGCCGATCATACCGGCACCCTCGAGGTTCAGCAGCGCGACACCCTCGATGCTGGTGATGCCCTTGACCGGCTGGCTGGCGTTGGGCTGCGCGCACACCAGCGTACCGGCCCGCTCCGGCGCAAAGGTGTTGCGGATCCAGATCGGGATCCCCAAATCGACCGCCGGCGCCATGGTCTGCGGATGGATCACCTTGGCGCCGAAATAGGCCAGTTCCATCGCCTCCTGGTAAGACAGCGCATGGATCACCTGCGCGTCCGGCACGCGGCGCGGATCGGCCGACAGCACGCCATCGACATCGGTCCAGATCTGGATCTCGGCAGCGTGCAGCAGCGCGCCGAAGATCGAGGCCGAGAAGTCACTGCCATTGCGGCCGAGCGTGCTCGCAACGCCGTCCGGACCGCGGGCGATGAAGCCGGTGATCACCAGCGTTGCCGGCGCGGGCGAGAGCGTGGCGAGCAGTTCCTTGAGCGCAGTCCGTGATTCGGGCCACTGCACCCCGGCGCCGAGCGGCCCCCATTCGACGGTCACACAGCGCCGGGCGTCGATCCAGTGCACGCCGCCGCGGCGAGCGCGCTGGTGCAGGTAGCGGAAGAACAGGCGCGTCGACCAGATCTCCCCGTAGCCGGCCGCCCGGTCGCGCACCGCGGCGGTGGCGCTGCGCTGCACACTGCACGCGAGCAGGAGTGCCGCCAGGTCCGCCAGATCGCGCTCCAGCTCGGCCAGGAAATCTGCCGCGGCGGCCGACTGCAGCAGCTGCTCCGCGATCGCGGCATGCCGCGCACGCAAGGCCCCGATGCGGGGCTGCCATGGAGCCTCGCCGTGCGCACCCGAATGGCCGTGCTCGGCCAGCGCCACCAGCGCCAGCAGCTCGTCGGTGACCCCCTTGCAGGCCGACAGTACGATCGCGAGCCGCAGCGTCGCAGCCTGGGACTCGATGATGTCCGCGACGCGCTCGAAGCACTGCGCGTCGGCGACGCTCGAGCCGCCAAACTTGTGCACCACCCAGGCCTGGGGGTCGATCGGGCCGCTTGGGGTCGTCAGGGACACACTCGCCTGCCAGTCCGGGGGACAAAAAAACGTGGGCACTCTACTCAGCGCCCCCGGTTCCCGCAAGCAAGTGGTCCGCACCGTGCTCGGCCCGTACAATCCGCCGGGGGCCGCTTACGGATAATAAGAGGAATATCTGCCCATTCGCCTCTGGAATCGCTGGCCGGCGTCGGCATTGGTGCTGCTCTCGACGCTGGCGCTCGGGCTGTGCGTCTCGACGTACCACCTGTTCGGCAACTTCTGGGACGAGCCCGAGCACCTCGCCGCCGGCCTGGTGCTGATCGACCGCGGGGAGTACCTGTACGACAACCAGCACCCGCCGCTGGCGCGGCTGGCTGCCGCGCTGGGGCCCCATCTGGCCGGCGTGCACCTGCCGGTGGATCCGATGCCGATCGGGGATGCGCAGGGGCGCGCACTGCTGTACGACTCGCGCGTCAGCTACGACACGGTGCTGACACTGGCGCGGATCGGGATGCTGCCGTTCCTGCTGCTGCTGATCGGCGCGACCTGGAGCTGGACGCGACGCTGGTACGGCGAGTACGCGGCGGTACTCGCGGTCGCGTTCCTGGTCAGCACGCCGGTGATCCTCGGGCACGCCGCAGTCGTGGCTCTCGACGTGCCGGTCACGGCGCTGATCATGGTGAGCCTGCTGCTGCTGCTGCGCTGGTTCGAGGAACCGTCCCCCGCGCGCGCGGCCGCGCTCGGGCTCGCAGCCGGGCTCGCCGTGGCCACCAAACTCTCGGCGGTACCCTTCATCGGCATCGCGGCCCTGTCTCTGATCGCACTGCGGCTGCTGTGGGCCCGCGCCAGGCCGCTCGCGGTGCGCCCTAAGCAGCGCGCCTGGACCGCGCTGCTGGCCCTCATGCTCGTGCTGTTCGTGATGATCGCCGTGTACGGGCCCACGCTGGTGTACCTGACGACGCCGGATCACACCCCATCGACGGCGCTGGACTTCCTGGTCGGCCGCGCCGGTCCGCTGCACGAGCTGGCCTATCGCTGGGCCGCGCGCGTTCCGGTGCCCCTGGGCCTGCAGGAGGTGCCGCTGAACTTCAAGGGCGTCGCGTGGCACAACGATCACGGTCATCTCTCATTCCTGCTCGGGGCCACGGCCTGGGACGGCTGGTGGTACTTCTATCCGGTCGCGCTCGCCGTCAAGACGCCGCTGGTACTGCTGCTGCTCGGCATGGCCGGACTCACGCTGCTCGCGATACGCGGCGCGCGTGCCCATGACGTCTACCAGCTCGCACCGGCCGCCAGCCTGGTCTCGATCCTCGCCTTCAGCTGCGCCTACAGTCACATCAACATCGGCGTGCGCCACATACTGATCGCCTATCCGCTGCTCGCGCTCGGCGCCGCCGTCGCATGGCTGGCAGCATGGCGGCGCTGGAACTCGCGCCTGGCACGAGGGGCGCTGGTCGCACTGCTGCTGTGCCAGCTCGGCACTCTGATCTTGAGCTACCCGGACTACCTGGCGTTCTTCAATCCGCTCGCCGGCAGCCATCCGGAGCACATCGTCGTCGACTCGGACCTCGACTGGGGCGGCCAGGACCTGCGACGCCTCGAGCAGGTGCTCAAGGTACGTCACGTGCGGCAGCTGGCCATCGGCTACAAGGGCACTGCCGACCTGGCGCGTGAGCCACTGCCACCCTACACGCTGCTGCGGCCCCGCCAGCCGGTGCGGGGCTGGGTCGCGATCACGATGCTGACGCTGCAGGAGAACCAGGCGGGTTTCGCGTGGCTGCGCCCGTACACGCCGGTGCAGCGCATCGGCGGCTCCTTCGAACTGTACTTCATACCCTGAAAACGGCGCGCCGCCACCCAGGGGAACTGCCGCATTCGGGGCTAGTGCTTGAGGCCCGCCATGATCTGCGCCTGGTCGATCAGCGCGACCGGAACCGGATGCACGTTCCAGATGTCCGCGCAGTACTCGCGGATCGTGCGGTCGGAGGAGAACTTGCCGGACCGCGCCGTGTTGAGGATCGACATGCGCGTCCAGCGCTCGCCATCGCCATAGGCGGCGTCGACCCGCTGCTGGCACTCGGCATAGGAGCGGTAGTCCGCCAGCACCATGTACGGATCGTGGTACAGCAGGTTGTTGACCAGATCCCGGAACTGCTCGGTGTTGCCGCGCGAGAAGAACCCGTCGCGGATCAGGTCGATGACCTCGCGCAGCTCCGGCTCGGTATGGTACAGGTCCATCGGGTTGTAGCCGCGCTCGCGTGAGTGCGCGACTTCTTCCGCGGTGAGACCGAACATGAAGAAATTCTCAGCCCCGACCTCCTCGCGGATCTCGATGTTCGCGCCGTCCATGGTGCCGATCGTGAGCGCGCCGTTCATCTGGAACTTCATGTTGCCGGTGCCGGAGGCCTCCTTGCCGGCGGTCGAGATCTGCTCGGACAGGTCCGCCCCCGGGTAGATGCGGTGCGCGTTGGTCACGTTGAAGTTGGGCAGGAACACGACCTTGATCAGCTCGCGCACGGCCGGATCGCGGTTCACGATCTCGCCGACCGCAGTGATGAGCCGGATCATCAGCTTCGCGAGGTAGTAGCCAGGGGCCGCCTTGCCACCGAACACGAACACCCGCGGCTGCATGGTCAAGGAGGGGTTGGTCCGCAGCCGGTGGTAGAGCCCGATCACATGCAGAATGTTCAGGTGCTGACGCTTGTACTCGTGAATGCGCTTGACCTGCACGTCGAAGATCGCATCCGGGCTCACGGTGACGCCGGCGCGCGTGCGGATCAGCGCTGCCAGCGCGGTCTTGTTGGCGTGCTTGATGGCGCGCCACTCGGCGCGGAATCCGGCATCATCGACCATGCCTTCCAGCGCGCGCAGCTGCTCGAGGTCGCGCACCCAGTCCGCACCGATCGTGCGCGTGATCAGCTGCGAGAGCTTCGGGTTCGCGACCACCATCCAGCGCCGTGGCGTCACGCCGTTGGTCTTGTTGTTGAACTTGCCGGGCCACAGCTCGTAGAAATCGCGCAGCACCTCGGTCTTGAGCAGCTCGGAGTGCAGCTCGGCGACGCCGTTGACGGCGTGCGAGCCGACGGTGGCGAGGTTCGCCATGCGCACGTAGCGCTCGCCGCTCTCGTCGATCAGCGACATGCGGGCCAGGCGCGCCTCGTCGTTGAAGAACGCGATCCGGACCTCGTCGAGGAAGCGCGCGTTGATCTCGTAGATGATCTCGAGGTGGCGCGGCAGCAGCCGTCCGAACAGCGCTAGCGGCCAGCGCTCCAGCGCCTCGGGCAGCAGCGTGTGATTGGTGTAGGCGAGGCTGCGGCGCGTGATCGACCACGCGCGGTCCCAGTCGAGCGCGAGCTCATCGACCAGCAGGCGCATCAGCTCGGCGACCGCGATCGACGGGTGGGTGTCGTTGAGCTGGATCGCGAACTTCTCGTGGAAGCGCTCCGGAGGGATGTGCTGACCGCGGATGATGCGCAGCATGTCCTGCAGCGAGCAGGAAACGAAGAAGTACTGCTGCTCGAGCCGCAGCTCCTTGCCGCGCAGCTGCTCGTCGTTCGGATACAGCACCTTGGTGATGTTCTCGGAGGTCACCTTCTGGTTCACGGCGCCCCAGTAGTCGCCGCGGTTGAAGGTCGAGAAATCGAAGGATTCGGTGGCTTCGGCCCGCCACAGCCGCAGGGTGTTGGCGGTATTGACGTGATAGCCGAGGATCGGCGTGTCGTAGGGCACGCCGACGACGACGCGGGCAGGCGCCCAGCGTACGCGCTGTCGGCCATGCTCGTCGGTGTAGCGCTCGGTATGCCCGCCGTACTTGACCTCGACCTGCCATTCCGGGCGTATCAGTTCCCAGGGATTGCCATTGCGCAACCACTTGTCGGTCATCTCGACCTGCCAGCCATCGACCAGCTCCTGCTGGAAGATTCCGTATTCGTAGCGGATGCCGTAACCGAGTGCCGGCACCTGCAAGGTCGCGAGCGAGTCGATGAAGCACGCCGCCAGCCGGCCGAGGCCGCCGTTGCCGAGCCCCGGCTCCTCCTCCTGCGCGAGCAGATCATCGAGCCTGAACCCGAGCTCGCTCATCGCGCTGCGCACGATCTCATCGATGCCGAGGTTGATCAGGTTGTTGGCCAGGTGCGGTCCCATCAGGAACTCGGCCGACAGGTACGCGACCGTGCGCGAGCCCTGCTCGGTATAGGCCGAAGCCGTACTGATCCAGCGCTGCAGCATGCGGTCGCGCACCGCGTAGGCGAGCGCCATGTAGTAGTCGTTGGGGCTGGCCAGGGCCGGAAACTTGCCCTGCAGGTAGAACAGGTTGTCGAGAAAGGAGTGCTTGAAACCCTCCTTCGTCAAGCCCACCCGTTCGTCGGATTGCACCCGCGTGAGCGTGTCTGCATTGGTATCTTCGCCTGCCTTCACTAGCACCACCATCGATTGATTAGAGAAACGGGTCCGAGCGTCTGCACGATACCTGCCACGCGGCCGTGGCGCACGCCTGTTCACGCAGGCGGGTCGCGGCCGCAGCCCGCCATGCACTGAAACAGGTCAACTGCTGCCGCCACGGCACTGTCGCAGTGCCGACACTCGGCCACCGGACTATTGCAGCGCGCGATCGAGCACCAGCGCCAGCCTTACGCCGGCACGCTGCAGCTGCACCGTGACCGCCTGAGTCGCATCCTCGACATAGGACTGCGACAGGCGCTCGACGCGGCGTCCCCGTCGCATCGGCAGGTTCCCGTAGCCGCGCGCGAGGGCGACACCGAAGGCCTCCCGCGCCCAGTCGGCGCTCGTGCCGCGACGCCAGCGCGAGAGATCCGCCGCACTGATCTGCTGCTGCAATTGCTCGGCCAGGATCTCGGGGTCGGGTCCGGCCCGGCGCACGAACTCCACGTCCCAGTAGTAATGCAGGCTGCCGGCGCGCAGGCCGCGCGCGCCGACGCGCCGGGCATTGCCCCCGGCGTCGTGATCATCAATCGCGTGCAACGGCTGATGCACGTCGCCGACCAGGTGCAGCACGAACTGCAGGGCGCGCAACCGCTCCGGCGGCGGCGTGCCCGGCGCGCGCAGCTCGCGTTCGAACTGCACGATCTTGTCGACCACGCAGTCCTCCGCCGGACCCGCCGACGCCGCTACACCCCGCGCCAGCGGCGGGAAGTCGAAGCAGGCGGAGTTCAGGTCAGGGGCCTCGCGCTCGATATCGACGTAATGCCACCTGCGGGTCTGCTCGTAGTGCGCGCGGGTCGTGTCGCGATCCGAATCCCGATAGCGGTCGGCCCAGGTCGCTTCGCTCACCAGGCCGGTGTCGGGTACCAGCCCGCTCTGATCGGTGGCCAGCAGTGCCTGCACGCGCGCCTGGACCGTAGGGGTCAGGTAGTGCAGCGCGATACGCGCGATCACGGCATGACCTTCATCGCCCCACGCGCACGCCGGGCTGGCGCGCAGCAGCAGCGCGATGATCAGCCATAATGGCCGCGCCACCCATGGGCGGCGCCTCATGACGGCTCGCCCTCCGATCGCCACGCGCGATCCAGTTCCATGCCGGCATGAATGACTCGGACGATTTCGACGCCATCTTCGAGCGCCAGGTAATAAATCAGGTGCTGATCGCACGGGAAGCTGCGAATGCCCGCGCCCAATTCGGGACGTGCGTGCCCCATCAGCGGATGCTGCGCCAGGTAACTGATGGTGTCGTTGAGGCGCCGCAGGTAGCGCTCGGAGCGAGCCTCGCCGCCGTTGTCGGCGATGTAGTGGTAAATCGCCAGCAGATCAAATCGGGCTTTCGGCCGTCGCTCGATGCGACGCATTTACGCGCGACGAGCTCGCTGAGTGCGGGCAGTTGCGAGGATTTCCTCCATGTCGAGCGGTTCGGCAGGGCCGCTCTCGAGGCCTTCACGAATCATCTTGCGCAGCGCCTCAAGTTTCAGCCTGTCGGCCTCGTCGCGCGCTGCCAGCAGGCGCAGTCCCTCGCGCACGACCTCGCTCGCCGACTGGTAGCGACCGGCGCGCACCTGCTCGGAGACGAACCGCTCAAGCTGATCGGTCAGAGATACATTCATGCGCGCCAGTCTCGCTTCACCCTTTCTTGATGTCAATATTGGCTATCAAGATAACTGACGAAGCGCGCCATTCTCGTCGAAATCCCTAAAAAAAGGTCGCCACAGCTCCCAGGGCAATAGGATAATAGTTTTATAGTTTAATAGGATACTGCGCCATGCACTGCGCACTCGTGTCGGCCTGAGGAGGTTCATTGGTGAAGATGAAACGGAACGTCGACGCGTTACTGGATCAGAAGTCCGCGCCGGCCGAATTTCGCAAGGCCATCGTCATGCAACTGCCGGTGGCGCTTATCAACGATCTGAAGCAGCGCGTGCTCGACCTTTCCGTGAGCAGCGGCAAGCGCATTACGCAGCAGCAATTGCTGGAGGAAGCGCTGCGCAATTATCTATACAAGTGATCCTGCAATTGCTCTGGCCCTTCGCATGCCGGGGCCTTCCTCGCCGTGAACCGGCCTGTTCCCTGAGGACAACCGGGCCGGCGGCGAACTCAGCGGCCGGCTGTGGTCTAATTCGTGTAGAGGCTCGCGCCGGTACGGTGCCGGCGCCGCGGGGAGGCTTGACTTTGGTTCGAACACGTGGGACAGCGCGCCTGGCATC
>CAZGVE010000019.1:54917-65098 GCA_964528845.1 uncultured Steroidobacteraceae bacterium
CGCCGCGGGGAGGCTTGACTTTGGTTCGAACACGTGGGACAGCGCGCCTGGCATCGGCCGCCTGCCTGCTGCTGGCGCTGGCAGCCGCCAGCGCCGGTGCCCAGACGGGCGGCAGCTCGCCTAGCGTGGTGTTCAACCGCCGCGCCGTCGATCCGTCCGCGAGCGACCGTATCATCGTGAAGTGGCGCACCAACGGGGTGGCCGCGGTGCAGATCGATTCGGTCGCGCAGCGCGCGCAACGGCTGAGCCGGGTCAACGGCATTGCTATTCAATCGGCCCGCAACCTCTACGGGGCCGTCGACGTCATGCAGCTCGATCATGTGCTCGCGCACGAGCCGATGACGGCGGTGCTGGCGCGGCTACGCGCCGATCCGGGCGTCGAATACGCCGAGCCCGATGGCCTGCGCTTCATCGAGGCATTCCCGCAGGATCCCCCGAACGATCCACACTTCATCGCCGGCAGCGACGGCAACGGCAGCTGGCTCGGGCAGTGGTACCTGCAGCCCTCCTCCAGCACGACACCGGCCGCGCTCGATGTCACAACTGCGTGGCTGAGCACTATCGGCTCCCCGAGCGTCACGGTCGCCGTGATCGACACCGGCATCATCGATGCGCATCCGGATCTCGCTCCCAATCTGCTGCCGGGCTACGACTTCGTCAGCTGCGACCAGCAGGTCGATCCGACCACTGGAACCTGCAGCAACAAGAGCGCACCGACCTTCTATTTTGCGAACGACGGTCATGGCTGGCAGAGCGATGCGGCCGATCCGGGCGACTACATCAGCGCGACGGACATCACGCTGCCGGTGTTCAAGAGCGCGGACTGCACCACGGTCGCGCCGAGCACCTGGCACGGCACCAAGGTCGCCGGCGTGATCGGCGCGGTGGCGAACAATGGCCGCGGCATTGCGGGCATCGCGCCACTGACCAAGGTAGTGCCGCTGCGCGCGATCGGCGCCTGTACCGGTCATGTCTCGGACATCGCCGCGGCCATCGAGTATGCCGCGGGCGGTACCGTGCCGGGCGTTGCCAGTGCCGATTCGATCCTGAACCGGGATGGCATTGCGCATGCCAGCATCATCAACCTCAGCCTCGGCGCGGCAACGGCCTGCTCGGCGACCGAGCAGAGCGCGATCACGGACGCGATCAACGCCGGCGTGCTGGTGGTCGCGGCGGCCGGCAATGAAGGCGGGCCGATCGATGCGCCAGCCAGCTGCGCGGGCGTGCTGTCAGTGGCGGGATTGCGCGCTGAGGGCACCAAGGTCGGCTACAGCAATCTCAGCAGCGCGCCGACCACAACCGGCACCGGGAGCGGCACGGCCACCACGCCCGGCGCCACGGTGTCGATTGCCGCGCCCGCGGGCAACTGCGTCAACCTGCTCCCCACGCAGTCGTGCCTGTATTCGATCGAGACCACGACCGATGAGGGATCGACGACGCCCTCGCCGACGCCCGGGTTCTATACCTATGCGCTGCTCAATCCGTCCTACCTGACTGGCGGCGGCAACTCGCTGAACGAGGCCACCGTCGGCACGAGTTTCGCGGCACCGATGGCCGCCGGCGTCGCCGCGCTGATGCTCGCGGCGAATCCCGCGCTGACGCCCTCGGAGCTGATTTCGCGGCTGGAATCGAGCGCGCTGCCGTTCCCGACCAGCTCCACGACCAGTCCGGCACCCCCGACCTGCCATCTGGCATCCACCGCGACCGATACCAACGGCAGCTACACCGACACGAGCCAGGACACGGAGTGCATCTGCACCACCGCGACCTGCGGTGCCGGCATGCTCAACGCTGCCGCGGCGGTCGTGACCGCTGAAGGCATCGCGGTGCAGATCACGCTCGGGAGCACCAGCGGCTCGCCCGGCCAGCACATCCGGCTCGATGGCAGCGGCAGCACCGCCGCGGCCGGATTCACCATCACCTCGTACCAGTGGACCACGACACCGGCGACGAGCGATCAACTGATCAATCCGACCCAGTCGGTCGCAACGCTGGTCGTGCCCTCGTTCCGCTCGATCACCGTCAACCTGACCATCACCGACAGCGGTGGTCACACCGCGACGGGCAGCGCGACAGTGCAGTCGGCGTTCGGTGCCGCGAGCCACAGCGGCGCATTCGGTGCTGATCTGTTCGGGCTCGCCGCGCTCGCGGCGCTGCAGCTGTGGCGCCGGCGCCGCAGCGCCGAATTGAACTGAATTGGCGCGCGAGTGTCGCTATGCTATCTGGCTCGCCGCCGCAGGGCGCGCGGGCCCCATGAGGAGAACCTGTTGATCGTCATTCGATCCCGTACGCCGCGACGGCGCGCCGCCACGGCAGCGACCCTGCTGTGCTCGCTGGGTGCCGTGCTGGCCATGAGTGCGTGCAGCAACAACAGTAACCGGGCGATCACGGGCAGCACCGGTGTCGACAACGGGGTGTCGATCTCGACCGACAATTCGGTCACCGAGCTGCTCGAGAATACGTCGCTCGGCTTGACGGCCAGTGTGCCGAACGACACCACCAAGGCTGGTGTGACCTGGACACTCAGCGCCGGCGTCGGCTCGTTGAGCGCAGCGACCAACGGCGCGGTCACCTACGTGGCCCCGACCCAGGTGACCGGCGCGGCGACCGCGGTGATCACGGCGACCTCGATCGCCAATCCGCTGCTGAACGCGCAGGTCACGCTGGTCGTGCTCGGCGATCCGCAGCTCGACCGGATCGTGCTGTTTCCGGGAAACCTGAACCTGGGCTACGGCGCGAACCTGTCGATCTCGGGTGGCTCGGGTCCGTTTACCTGGGCGCTCAGCGCGGGCGCCCTGCCGCCGGGCTTCACACTCAGTGCCAGCACCCTCTCGAACGATACGATCACCGGCGTTCCGACCGCGACTGGCACCTATACGTTCTCGATCACGATTACCGACAGCCTGAGCCGCACCTCGACGCTGCCGTTCACGATCCAGATCAATCCGCAGAATGCCTGCGTGCTGCTCGGACAGTACGTGTTCGCGTGGAGCGGATTCCGCACCGGCAAATCCGGTATCAGCTCCGCGGTGCACCTCGGCGTGGTGAACATCGACTCCAACGGCCTGATCACCGGCGAGACCGACTACAAGTCCGCGTACCGGGCCTCGCCGGCCGAGACGGTCATCAATGGCACCTGCGCCAATACGACAGCCGACACCGGCCAGATCTCGCTGAATACCCCGAGTGGTCTGTACCAATACAATTTTGCGATCACGCCGCCGGACACCTCCGGCGTCATCCATTCAGCGCGCATCCAGCTCGTGAATGCCGGCAGCGACAGCGGCTCGGGCTTGCTGCAGCTGCAGGACGCGACCGCACTGGGCGGCGGCGCCCCGAGCGGCAACTTTGCGTTTGGACTCATCGGCGTCGCGACCAGCGGTCTGCACTTCGGTACCGCCGGAAGGTTCAGCGCCAGCGGCGGCGCCATCAGCGCGGGGCTCGTCGATTCGAACGCCGCCAGCGGCGCGCTGAACGACCAGCCCGCCACCGGTACGATCGGTGCGCCGGACGCGACGGGCCGCGGTGTCATGGCGCTCAACACCGGCTCTACCACGTCGAACTACACCTACTACGTGGTCAATGCCCACAAGATGGTGATCATGGCGATCGACAGTGCGAGCAGCGCGCCGGTCCTGAGCGGTTTCTTGAGTCCGCAGGTCGGCACACTCGATCCGAATACCTTCGATGCGACCGCGCTCGGCGCGCCCTCGATCATCAGCCTCTGGGGAGCCAAGGGCGACATCGATCCGTACACGGTGGTCGCGATCGGCCGCCTCGCCAATGGCAATCCGACAGCCGGTACCGTCGACCTGACCCTGCAGTCCTCGGTGCAGAGCCTCGTGTCCTCGGATGAGGCCTACACCGCTCAGACCTATAGCGTGAATCCGGCCGGGCGCGGCACGCTCGCCGTGTACTCGAGCGCAGGGCTGCGCAGCTTCGTGCTGTACTTCGATGGTGTGGCCGATGGCTACGTCGTCGAGCAGGGCAGCGCGTATGGGAATGCCGGCCTGCTCGAGGCGCAGCAGCTGCCAGTCGGTGGTTTCCCGAGCACGCTCGTGGGCGACTACGTCTCCGGCACGCAGTTTCCGCAGGCGCCCGGACCCGTGGTCCTGGTGCCGCAGATCTCACTGAACTTTGGCCAGTTGTCGAGTTCTTATACCAACGGCGTGTTCTCGATTGATCCGAGCAGCGGACGGGGCATCGGTTCGTTGACCCAGACCGGGGTTGGTACGACGCCGGCGGCGTTCTATATGGTGACGACGGACAAGATCGATATGCTGCGCTATTCGACCATCGCGACCAACGGCGCGATCGAGTGGCTCATCGATAATTGAGCACGGCCTCGCCGATCGCCTGCTGCAGCGTGCGCCCTAGGCGTGCCAGCCGCCACGCCGACTCGCGCGCCAGTTCCGCCGGATCCGGCGCGGGCAATCCGGCATCGAGCGCCTGCGCCATCCGCGCCGCGAGTGCCGGCGCATCCCCGGGCGGGAAATAGCTGATCGATCGGCCCTCGACTTCCCGGTTGACCGGGATGTCCGACAGGATCGCCGGCACACCGAGTGCCACCGCATCGTAGGTCGAGCCACCTCCCGGCCCCCCCTCGAACAACGTAGGCTGGAGCAGTGCAATGGCGCCGCGCATCAGCGCGATCTGATCCGGCTTCGAGAGATAGCCGAGCAGCAGCACGCGATCGGCGATGCCGAGCGTGGCGAGCAGCGCACGCAGCTCGGCCGCGTGCCCCGGCGCACGGTGATCCTCGAGGCTGCCCGTGCACACCAGCGTGACCTCCACCTCCGACCGCTCCTTCAGCAGCTGCGCGAAGGCCCGGAACGCGGTGCGGTGATCCTTGTGGACCCAGAACTGGTTGCACAGGATGAAGTAGCGCTGTGGCACGTCGAACTGCGCACGCACCTGCACCGGGTCCCGCCTGAGCAGCTGCGCCTGCAATGCTGCCGAGAACGGCAGCGGGATCAGCCGGGCGCGGCTGGTGGGATAGAACCGCGCGGCATCGTCCGCCACGGCGCGCGAGGTCACGACGATGCTGTGCGCTTGGGCCAGCATCGCCTCGAACGCCGCATCACGGCGCGCGCGCTCGTGCGCGGTGAACAGCTCCGGCAGGTGGCGATGCTGGAAATCGTACAGGTAGCCGATCCACGGCACCGGGAAATCCGGTCCCGGAACGTCCATGCACGGCAGCACGACCTCGGCCCGCAACTCGCGCAGCGTCCGCCGCAGCCCGCGGCTGCCACCGGTATAGAAACGGATCGTCACCTGGCCTTCATAGCCGGCGAAGGCTTCCCGCAACGCGGGAGCCGACAGCGGCCGCGGTGGTGAGGGCCGGCCACGCAGCGCTCCCAGCGCTTGCCGGACCGTGCGGCGCGCGCGGCGGCTCCAGGATTCGCCGGGCAATAGCAACGTGAGCTTCTGTCCCGGCTCCGGCACCGCGCACAGCCCGTTCAGGAACAGGCGCAGCAGGTCGACGCCACCGCCCCATCCGGCGAGCCCACGACCGAGCACCGCGACGTGGCGCACCGGTGTCGCCAGCGCGGGGTCAGTAGGCGCCGGAGCGTTCATCGCGTCAGCTGGTCGTAGTCGGCCTGCGCAAAGCGGTTGTCCTGCCGCATCGCAAGCCAGATGCGCATCAGCCGCATGCCGCGTCGCGACAGCGCGAGGTGCAGCAGCGCGCGCTGCAGTGGCGATGGGGACTCGCGCGTATAGACGTGGAACGCGCCGGCGTCGAAGTAGTGGTAGCCATGCCGCGCCGCCAACAGTGCCAGCCCCTGGGGCGAGTAGAAGAACACATGCTGGCCGGCACTCGCATTCAGGTACCACCAGCCGACGCCCTCGCCGCGGTAGGGCTCGGTGGAGGCGAACAGTACTTCCGGCCGACGCTCGAATAGCGCCCCGAGCTCGGCGGCCGGGTCGGCACAGTGCTCGAACACCTCGATCGCGGACAGCAGCGCGATGCCGCCCGGCTGCACCTCGCCGGGCTGTACCGCAAAGGCCGGCGCGTACACCGGCTGTGCGTACTTATCGCACAGCCACGCATCCAGCCCTGCGTCGCGCAGCAGCCGGCACAGCAGTCCGGCTCCGCCCCCGAAATCGAGCACCCGGCCGCGCAGTCCGAAAATCCGCGCGGTCGCTACGATCGCGGCCTGGCAGCGCAGGCAGCGCTCGACCGCCCCGGTATCGATCGCCGCGAGCGGCGAGTCATAGGCCTCCGTCAACCAGTACGGCACCTCGGTCTGCAGTGAACCGCAGGCCTCGCAGCCCAGGTAGTCAACGCGGTAGCGTCCGAGCACCAAGGCGTCGAAGCGCTTGACCAGCGCGCCGCCGCACAGCCGGCAATGCTCCGCCGACGGCTCCCGGACGCCGCTCACAGATCCACGCTGCCGCGGCCGAGCTCGATCACTTCGCCCGACACGCGGATCGCGCGATCGGTGCCGACCTCGAGCTGCAGCGCTGAGGGTCGCTGGACCGCCTCGCCCTGACTCAATGACAGTGTTGCCGGCAGACTGCGCGCCATCGCGAGCCACCAGCCACCGAGATTCGCAGTCGCCGAGCCGGTCGCCGGATCCTCGAGCACCGAGCGTCCGAGCGGAAAGAAGAATCGCGCCAGATACCGGCCCGCGCCAGCCCGCACGTCCTCGGGCGCGAACACGTAGGCCATCGAGGCACCCTCGGCGCTACGGACCTGCTCGAACAGCTGCGGATCCGGCGCCGCGCGCCGCACCGCGGCGACGCAGCTAAGCGGCACGATCAGCTGCTCCCGGCCGGTATGTACCCACAGCGGACGCTCGATCAGGTCCTCCGCCTCGAGCCCCAGCAGGCCCGCGAGCCGCTCGCGGGCGATGTCGGGGTCGCGCCATCGCGGCGCATTCGCGGTCAGCGTCCAGCGCGCCCCTAAGGCCGACACGGGGATGATTCCAGCGGCCATCTCGAGCTGCAGCGTGTCGCCGCCCAGCCCCAGCGCGCGGCACACGGCCGCCGAGCCCAGCGTCGGATGGCCCGCGAAGGGCATCTCATAGCCGGGCGTGAAGATTCGTACCCGTGCATTCGCGCGCTCGGAAGGCAGCAGGAACGTGGTCTCGGACAGGTTGAACTGCCGCGCCAGCGCCTGCATCGTCTGCGTGTCGAGACCCCGCCCGTCCTCGAACACGCACAGCGGGTTGCCGGACAGCGGCACGCCCGGCAGCGCGAAGACGTTCACCAGCCGGAAGGCAAGACGGCTCACGATGCCTGCTTCTCCGTGGGTTCCCATGGCGGGTGCGCACATTGTAACCTCCGGCGATGAAAGCATTGATCTGTGGGGTGAATGGCCAGGACGGCGCCTATCTCGCCCAACTCCTGATCGACAAGGGCTACGAGGTCTGGGGCACTTCGCGCAACAGCCAGACGGCGAGCTTCGGCAATCTCAATCGCCTCGGCGTGCGCGAAGCGGTGACCATGCGCTCGATGATCCCGACGGACTTCCGTAGCGTCATCTCGGTGATGTACGACTGCGTGCCCGACGAGCTGTATTTCCTGGCCAGCCAGAGCTCGGTCGGGCTGTCCTTCGAGCAGCCGGCCGAGACGCTCGAGAGCGTCGCGATGGGCGCGCTGAACCTGATGGAGGCCATCCGGATCCTGCGCCGGCCAGTACGTTTCTACAACGCGAGCTCGAGTGAGTGCTTCGGCAACGTCGGTACGGTGGCAGCCGACGAGGACACGCCGTTTGCGCCGCGCAGTCCGTATGCGGTCGCGAAGGCCTCAGCGCATTGGCTGGTCGCGAACTACCGCGAAGCCTACGGGCTCTACGCCTGCAATGGCATCCTGTTCAACCACGAGTCGCCGCTGCGAGCGCCGCAGTTCGTGACCGCCAAGATCGCAGCCGCCGCAGCGCGCATCGCGCGCGGCGCGACCGAGACGCTGAAGCTCGGAAGGCTCGATGTCGTGCGCGACTGGGGCTGGGCGCCGGAGTACGTCGAGGCGATGTGGCGGATGCTGCAGCAGCAGGAGCCGCGCGACTACATCATCAGCACCGGCGAGGCACATTCGCTCGAGCAGTTCGTCGCGGCGGTGTTTGCCGCGGCCGGGCTGGACTGGCGGGACCATGTCGAGACCGATCCTGGCCTGCTGCGGCCAACCGACATCTCCTGGAGCCAGGGCAACCCTGCGCGTGCGGCGGAGGAACTGGGCTGGAGCGCGCAATTCCACATGCGCGAGGTCGCCGCTGGGATGCTCGAGGCGCAGCTGACGGGTCTGCCCTCGGCACGCGCGCGCCGGTGACGCTGCTTCAGCGCGCTGGCCACGGGAACATGGGCTCGGCCAGGATATTCTGGTAGGCGAAGATCTCGGTCGCGATGCTGCGCTTAGCCAAAGGCAGCAGTCCGCGCGGCAGCAGGCGCGAGAGCCGGTGCTGCGGCAGGAGCTTGCGAAAGTCGCGCAGGAACACCCGGCTGACGACATTCATCTCGTTGAACTCGAAATGGATATAACCAATTCGCGACTCGGCCAGCAGCCGCGCGGCGCCCTCGAGCACCGCGAGCTCGTTGCCTTCGGTGTCGATCTTCAGGTAGTCGATGTACTCGACGCCGAGCCGCGCGGTGACGTTGTCGAGAGTATCGACGCGGACCTCGGTCGCGGTCAGTGCCTGCCGGTGGATGTCGGCAATCACGTCCGCGAAAACGGATGCATGGGCCGAGCCCTCGCTGTCGGCACGATCGTACAGCGTGATATGGCCGGGGGCACGCCCGAGGGCCAGGTTCTCGTGCACTACCCGCCCCGGCGCATGGCCGGCGCCAAGGAGCCGCGTGAAGTTCTGCGGGTGCGGCTCGAAGGCATAGACCTTCGCCTCCGGAAAGCGCGCGAGCAGCGCGGACGTGAACGCGCCAGTGTTGGCGCCGACGTCGAAGAACACCGGATGCGCCTGCGGCAGCACGCGCGGAAGGTAATTGCGGATCAGGTAGCGCTCGCCGCTGACCGCATCGTCCTGCCAGTTCAGGACACCGAGGCCGGACAGCGCCAGTCCATGCAGCGTCGCATTGAAGCCCCGGAAGATGCGACGCGCGAACACTCGCCGGTAGAGGCTGGCTCCCAGACCCACTGCTGTTGATTCCTGCTGCGGTTGATGTGCTGGCAAGCACGGCGTGCCGGCACGTATTATGCGCCGATGTCCGGCCGACCGCTCCGCACGCCCGTGGCGTTCCTGATCTTCAACCGCCCGGACACTACCCGGCGCGTGTTCGCCGAGATCGCAAGGGCCCGGCCGCCAAAGCTGCTTGTCGTGGCCGATGGCCCACGTGCGGATCGACCCGATGAGGCGCAGCGCTGCGTGCAGGCGCGCGCGATCATCGAGCAGGTGGACTGGCCGTGTGAGGTCGAGACTCACTACGCGGACACGAATCTCGGCTGCCGGCGCCGTGTCTCGAGCGGCCTCGACTGGGTGTTCGAGCGCGTACCCGAGGCGATCATCCTCGAGGATGACTGCCTGCCGCACCACAGCTTCTTCCCGTACTGCGAGGAACTGCTCGAGCGTTACCGAGAAGATTCGCGCATCGGCATGATCTCGGGCGACAACTTCCAGCGCGGCAGGCAGGTTGGTAACGGCAGCTATTATTTCTCGAAGTACACCCACATCTGGGGCTGGGCGAGCTGGCGCCGGGCCTGGCGCCACTACGACGTCACGGCCAGCCTGTGGCCGCAGTTGCTGCGCTCAGGGCTGTTCGAACGCATGACGCTGCCCGGAGAGCGCGACACCTGGCGCGCCGCGTTCGAAGGCATCCATGCGGGGCGCATCGACACCTGGGACTACCAGTGGACGCTCGCGTTCTGGTGCCATTCGATGCTGGCCGCGATGCCGCAGGTCAACCTGATCAGCAATATCGGATTCGGCGAGCACGCGACGCACACCCGGAGCATCAACGAGTACGCGAATATGCCGACGCAGGAGCTCCGCTGGCCATTGGTCGCGCCGGCGTTGACCGCGGCGGACGCGCTCGCTGATGCCTACACCGCCGGGCACATGTTCCAAAGCCGGACGAGTCTGGCGCGGCGCCTGCGCAGACTGCTGCGCCCGCGTTGATACGCGTTTACCCACGTTGAATTGGGACAACTGTTCACGTGCTATTGGCGCCCAAGCAAGATATAGTTAATCAGGGAGATATGAAGTTCATTGAACGGCATCGATTGTCGGCTAA
>CAZGVE010000020.1:0-28250 GCA_964528845.1 uncultured Steroidobacteraceae bacterium
CGGGATGCCGGGACGGCAATGACTGCAGCGAAACTCCTCTCTCTTCCGGTGATCATCGTCATCACGTATGGCGCGCTGATAGCGGCGTACTTCGGTTCCAGCCTGATCGTCATCGGCCTCAATCGCATGCAAGGCGCCCGCAAGATCCAGGCGCGCAGCGAGGCTCCCGAGCAGATCCGTCGCGACTTCCGCCAGAGCTTCCGCTCGCTGGCGCTGATCGCGGTGTGGTTTGGAGGCGGCTATTGGGCGTACGCGCGCATGGGTTGGGGGCTGCGGGCCGCGAATCCGAGCCTGCTCTCAGTGGCGCTTTCTTTCGTCGTGTCGATGCTGCTATTCGATACGTGGTTCTACTGGCTGCACCGGCTGATTCACAGCCGCTGGTTGTTTCGCCGGGTGCACCTCTGGCACCACCGCACGACCGCACCCGAGGTCTGGTCCAACAACAGCGATCTGCTGCTTGACACGCTGGTACTGCAATCCTACTGGCTGGCGGCACACTTCCTGATCCCGATCGCACCGATGGTGCTCGCGGCGCACAAGCTGTACGACCAGTTCACCGGCGCGATGGGGCATTCGGGATTCGAACATGCGGGCAGGATCGCGTGGCCGCCGTCGCCGATCCTGAGCGTGACGCATCACGACCAGCACCATCGCTTCAGCTCCTGCAACTACGCGACCCACTTCAGCCTGTGGGACCGCCTGCTCGGCACGCTGCACCCGACCCATGACGATGAGGTGAAGCGCAACCTCTCGCCGCAACCGCTCGCGCCACGCGTGGCCCCGAAGTGACTGTGTGGCGTGCTTGAGGCACACTGGGACCATGCTCTTGCCTGAGACACTGCGCGGCTGCGCACGCACGCTGCGTCCGCTCGCGCTGTTGCCGTTGGCTGCGGCGGCGACCCTGTCGCTGCTCGTATTGCAGGGTGGTGCGCAGGCCGATCCGGCGCCGGATGCGCCTATGCTGGGCTTCGCTCCCGCCGGGGCTGACGCGCAGCGCACCTTGGAGCGGCACTTCGATGCCGACCTCGATGCGGCGCAGATGCGTGAGTGGCTGCAGCAGCTCGCCAGCGCCCCGAATCACGTCGGCAGCGCGCACGATGCCGCCAATGCGCAGTTCATGCTGCACAAGCTTCAAGAGTGGGGCTGGGATGCGAGCATCGAGACCTTCAATGTGCTGTATCCGACTCCGCGGCGCGTTGCCCTCGAGCTGATCGCGCCGTCGAAGTTCAAGGCACGGCTGACCGAACCGCCGCTGCGCGGTGATGCCAGCAGCGCGCTCGCGGCGCAGGGTCTGCCGCCCTACAACGTCTATGGTGCCGACGGCGACGTCAGCGGCGAGCTGGTCTACGTCAACCGCGGCACGCCGGAGGACTACCTCGAGCTCGCGCGCCGTGGCATCAGCGTGCAGGGCCGGATCGTCATCGCGCGCTACGGCGGGGTGTGGCGCGGACTGAAGCCGAAGCTGGCTGCCGAGCATGGGGCGATCGGCTGCCTGATCTATTCCGATCCGCGGGATGACGGCTACGGCGAGGGTGACGTCTACCCGCAGGGCGCATGGCGTCCCGCGGACGGCGTACAGCGCGGTTCCGTCGCCGATATTCCACTCTACCCGGGCGATCCGCTGACCCCGGGCACGCCGTCGACCCCCGGCGCGCCGCGGGTCGCACTGGCGGCCGCCGCGACGCTGAGCAGGATCCCGGTACTGCCGATCTCCTATGCCGACGCGCAGCCGCTGCTCGCCGCACTCGGTGGTCCGGTCGCGCCGGAGGGCTGGCGCGGGGCACTGCCGATCACCTATCACGTGGGCGCAGGGCCGGCGCGGGTGCACCTGCAGATCGAGTCCGAATGGAGCCAGAAGCCGATCTACGACGTGATCGCGAGGATCCGGGGCGCGACGCTGCCGGATGAGTGGGTCGTGCGCGGCAATCATCACGACGGCTGGGTCTTCGGCGCCTGGGACCCGCTGTCGGGGAACGTCGCGCTGATGGCCGAGGCGAAGGCGATCGGAGCGCTCTTGAAGACCGGCTGGCGTCCGAGCCGCACCCTGATCTACGCCAGCTGGGACGGCGAGGAACCAGGTCTGATCGGATCCACCGAGTGGACCGAGGCGCATGCAGAGGAGCTCCAGCGCCACGCCGTGCTGTACGTGAATTCCGACGAGAACCTGCGCGGATTGCTGCGCGCCGGCGGCAGCCACGCGCTGCAGCGCCTGGTCAATGAGGTCGGTGCGGGCATCCGTGACCCGGAGACCGACGGCAGCGTGCTGCGACGGCTGGGCGCGCAGCTGCGTGTCACCGCCTACGAACATCCGAGCCCACAGGCTCGGGCGGCGGCGCAGGCCGCTGCCGCCGGACTCGACCTGCCCATTGACGCGCTCGGATCGGGCTCGGACTACAGCCCGTTCCTGCAGCACCTCGGCATCGCTACGCTGGACCTGGAATATGCCGGCGAGGGGGAGCAGGGCGGCGTCTACCATTCCGCGTACGACACGTACGAGCACCTGCTGCGCTTCGGCGACCCGGGCCTGCGCTATGGCGTGACCGAGGCGCAGACCGTAGGGCACGTCGTGCTGCGGGTCGCAGATGCGGCCGTGCTGCCGTGGCAGTTCAGCGATGTTGCGCAGACCTATGCCGGCTACGTGCGTGAGCTGCACGAACTCGCCGATGAATCGCGTGCGCACGCACGGTTGCTCGGGGAGCTGCTCGACGCGCATGCCTTCGAGGTGACCGCCGATCCGCAGGCCGGCATCGCGCCTCCGGCACGCGAAGCGGATACGCCGTACCTGGACTTCGCGCCGCTGGACAACGTCATCGCGCAGCTGGATCGCAGCGCTCGCGCTTACGATGCTGCGTACGCCGCCGCGGCGGCGCAGGGACTGGTACTCGGCGATGCGCAGCGTCGCGAGCTCGACGGAATTCTGCAGGGCATTGAGCAGAGCCTCACGGATCCGCGCGGACTGCCGCGGCGTCCGTGGTACCGCCATATGATCTACGCACCCGGCATGCTGACCGGCTACGGCGCGAAGACGATGCCCGGGGTACGCGAGGCGATCGAGGGCCGGCGCTGGGATGAGGCCAACGATTACGTGGTCGCTTCCGCGGCGGCGCTGCAGGGCTACTGCGCGCGCCTGGATGCGGCCACCGCGGCATGGCGGCACTGACGCGTGCTGCCCAAACGCCACGGCTTCGAGCGTCATTACGTCAACCGGGTCGGCTGGCTGCGCGCCGCGGTACTCGGCGCTAACGACGGGATCATCTCGGTGGCCAGCCTGCTGCTGGGCGTCACTGCGACCCACGTCGCCCGCGACGCGGCGCTGCTCGTCGGGGCTGCCGGCCTGGTCTCAGGCGCAATGTCGATGGCGGCCGGCGAGTACGTGTCGGTCAGTGCGCAGGCGGACAGCGAGCGTTCGGACCTGGAGCGCGAGCGGCGCGAACTCGCGGACAATGAGCCACAGGAGCGCGCCGAGCTCGCAGGCATCTACGTGCAGCGCGGGCTCTCGCCCTCCCTCGCGCAGGAAGTGGCCGGGCAGCTGATGGCGCACGATGCCCTGGGAGCGCACG
The DNA here is from genome assembly GCA_964528845.1 of uncultured Steroidobacteraceae bacterium. Taxonomy (GTDB): domain Bacteria; phylum Pseudomonadota; class Gammaproteobacteria; order Steroidobacterales; family Steroidobacteraceae; genus FEN-1191. The sequence continues at coordinate 3,561 of CAZGVE010000020.1, forward strand.
CGCGCGATGAACTCGGACTCTCGCCTGCGACCAAGCCGCGACCGCTGCAGGCCGCCCTGGCCTCGGCGGCGAGCTTCAGCGTCGGAGCGCTGCTGCCGTTGCTCACGCTGCTGTTGCTGCCCACTTCGATCGCGGGAATCGCAATCGCCGGCTGTTCGCTCGTGTTCCTCGCGCTGATGGGCGGGGTTGCCGCGCGTACCGGCGGTGCACGGCTGGTGCCGAGCATCGTGCGCGTGACATTCTGGGGTGCGCTGGCGATGGGCATCACCGCCGCCGTCGGGCACCTGGTCGGCGCAGTCGCCTGAGGCGCGAGCCCCGTGCTACCGTTGGCGGATGCCAAAACTCACCTCCGTGCCACCCAATGATGCCGCGGTCGGCCGTTCCGCCGGTAGCGGCCTGAACTCCATCGACGAGGTGCTGGCCGAGCTGCACGCCGGCCGCATGGTCGTGATCATGGACGACGAGGATCGCGAGAACGAGGGCGACCTGGTCATGGCCGCCGAGTGCGTGCGGCCCGAGGACATCAACTTCATGGCCCGGTACGGCCGGGGCCTGATCTGCCTGACGCTCACGCGCGAGCGGTGCGCGCAACTGCGCCTGCCGCTGATGGTCAGCAGCACCGATCAGTCGCAGCGCACCAACTTCACGGTGTCGATCGAGGCGGCCGAAGGGGTCACGACCGGCATCTCGGCCCACGATCGCGCCCATACGGTGCGCACGGCGGTGCGGCCGGAGGCCCGCCCGCAGGATCTGCGCCAGCCCGGGCACGTCTTTCCGGTCATGGCGCAGCCCGGCGGTGTGCTGACCCGGGCTGGGCACACGGAAGCAGGCTGCGACCTGGCGCGGCTCGCGGGCTTCGAGCCAGCCTCGGTGATCGTCGAGATCATGAATGACGACGGCTCGATGGCGCGGCGTCCTGATCTCGAGCAGTTCGCACGGCGCCACCGGCTGAAGATCGGCACCATCGCCGACCTGATCCGCTACCGGCTCAACACCGAACGGTCGGTCGAGCGCATCGCCGCGCAGCAGGTGTCGACGGAATTCGGCGTGTTCCACATGTATTGCTACGAGGATCACGTGCACCACGACGTGCACCTGGCGCTCGTGCACGGTGATCTGACGGCCGCCGTGCCGCTGGTGCGTGTGCACCTGACCGAGACGCTACGCGATCTGATCGGCGTGCGGGACGGATCGCGCGCGTGGACGCTGCGGGCTGCGCTGCAGCGGATTGCCGCCTCACCGTGCGGCGTTGCGGTGATCCTGCGCCATTCGGAGACTCCGCGCGAGCTGGCGGATGCCGTGCGCGCGCTGGCGCGAATCGGTGCCAGCGAGCCGCGGCCCGCCGCGAGCGGACATGTGCTGCGCAAGCATGGGATCGGTGCACAAATCCTGCATGACCTCGGCGTGCGCCGCATGCGAGTGCTGTCGGCGCCGAAGCAGTTCTACGGCATCGCCGCGTTCGGCCTCGAGATCGCCGACTACGTGGATGAGAGCGGATGAGGCGGGTGCATGGGTATAGCCGCAAGTCCTGCTGACGAGCTCGCCGCGGGCACCTTCCGCCTGGCGATCGCCGCAGCGCGCTACAACGAATCGATCGTCTCAGGGCTGCTCGCCGGTGCGCGCGCGGCCTGGAAGGCGCATGGCGGCAGCGAGCAGGCGCTGCAGGTGGAGCAGGTGCCGGGCGCCTTCGAGCTGCCCCTCGCGGCACGGGCGCTGGCCCTGCAGCGCGGAATCGACGGCGTGATCGCGCTCGGCTGCGTGATCCGCGGCGACACCGCGCATTTCGAGTACGTGGCCGGCCAGTGCGCTGCCGGTCTGCAGCGCGTGATGCTCGATACCGGTGTGCCGGTCAGCTTTGGCGTGCTGACCGTTGAAACGCTGGCCCAGGCGCAAGAGCGCGCGGCGCCTGGCCTTGGAAATAAGGGCCACGAGGCCCTCGAGACGGCGCTGGCGATGGCGAGCCTGCTGCGGCGCCTGAAGTGAGCGGCAGCGCGGAACCGGGCGATAGCGCGGCACCGGGCGATAGCGCGGCACCGGGTGCACCCACCGGGCTGGGGCACGGAGCGCGTCACCTGGCCCGCAAGCTCGCCCTGCAGGCGCTGTACCGCTGGCAGCTCAACGACTGCCCGTGGCAGGACCTGGTATCCGAGTTCGCGGACGATGCCGACATGCCGCGCGCGGACCGGTCCTACTTCCAGGCGCTGATCGAAGGTGTCGTCACCGCGCACGCGCAAATCGATGCCGGGCTCGCGCCACTGCTGGATCGTAAGCCAGCCGAGCTCGACCCGGTCGAGCATGCGCTGCTGCTGATAGGCGCCTACGAACTGCAGCAGCGGCCTGAGGTGCCGTTTCGCGTCGTGATCAGCGAGGCGGTGACGCTCGCGCGCCGGTTCGGCGCGACCGACGGGCACAAGTTCGTGAACGGCGTGCTCGATCGCGCGGCACGTCTATGGCGCCCGGCCGAGCACTGAGAGCACCCTGTCCCGAGCCTGCCTTGGCCAGCAGCGAATCCGAACTGATCGAGCGCTACTTCAACGGCCTCGGCGCGGCACGTGCCGATGTCGCGCTCGGCATCGGTGACGATGCGGCGCTGGTGCAGGTGCCCTCCGGTGTCGAGCTGGCACTGACGACCGATTCGCTGGTGGCAGGCGTGCACTTCGAGGCCGGCGCGCCGGCGCGCTCGCTCGGTCACCGCGCACTGGCGATCAATCTGAGTGACATTGCTGCGATGGGCGCGAGCCCGGCCTGGGCCCTGCTGTCGCTGAATCTTCCGTCCGCCGACGACGCCTGGCTGCAGGAGTTCGCGCACGGCTTCGGTGCGCTGGCACGGCGGCACGCCGTTGCGCTGGTCGGCGGCAACTTGAGCCGCGGCGCGCTCGCGATCACGGTACAGCTCGCCGGGCTGGTACCGCGCGGGCAGGCGCTGCGCCGCGATGGCGCCCATAGCGACGAAGACCTGTACGTCAGCGGCAGCGTCGGGGATGCGGCCGGAGGGCTCGCGTGCCTGCGTGGACAGCTCTCGCTCCCCGCCGAAGCCGCGCGCTACCTGCAGCAGCGCTTCGAATACCCGGAGGCGCGAGTCGCGCTGGGGCTGGCGCTGCGCGGAGTGGCCAGCGCCTGCATCGACGTGTCGGACGGGCTGTACACCGATGCCGGCCGGCTGCTGGAGGCCGCGGGGCTCGGCGCGCGCATCGACATCGAGGCGCTGCCCATCTCACCAGCGCTGCGCGCCGCGCACGGGCCCGATGCCTGGCGTGCGGCGCTCGCCGGCGGCGAGGACTACGAACTGTGCTTCACTGCGCCGCGCGCGCAGGCGGCGTCGGTGGTGGTCGCGGCCAAGGCGGCCGGCTGCGCGGTCACGCGGATCGGCACACTGGCAGAGCGCGCAGGCATCGCGCTGCATTCCGGCAAATCGTTGATCCAGTTCTCGCCTTCGGGCTTCGATCACTTCCGCGACTGACACATAATCTGGCGGTCCACCCCGCCGGTGCCCGGTGCCGGACCCCGCGTGCGCAGCCGCCCCTGATCCGGGACGACCATCACAGATCGCGCTGGAGGCGCGCACGTATTCTGTCCGCCGCTCCCCCCACGGCCTACGGCCTGATGCCCGCCCCCGCAACCAAGAACGCCAGCGCACGCAAGATTCCGGAACGCATCGGCAAGTACCTCATCATCAATGAGGTCGGCCGCGGCAGCACCGGTACGGTCTACTTGTCGCACGATCCGTACTACGGGCGCGACGTGGCGATCAAGGTCTACACGATCGATGCCGGCGGGGACGACGAGCGCGCGCGGATCTCCCGCAAGATGTTCCTGTCCGAGGCGCACATGGTCGGCATGCTGCAGCACCCGAACATCCTGCCGATCTATGACGCGGGCGAGGAGGGCGGTCACTGTTACATCGTTACCGAGCACGTGCACGGCGCGCGCACTCTGGCCGCGTACTGCCGCCCTGACAATCTGCTGCGGCTCGACGACGTGGTCGAGATCATGTTCAAGTGCGCCAAGGCGCTGCACTACGCACATTCGCGTGGCGTGATCCACCGCGACGTCAAGCCCTCGAACATCATGCTCACGACCGACAGCGACGTGCGCATCATCGATTTCGGCATCGCGCTGGTCGCCGACTCGGAGATCTCGCGCATCGAAGGCATCGCCGGCTCGCCCAGCTACATGTCGCCCGAGCAGGTGCAGAGCCTGGAACTGACCAACCGCTCCGATCTGTACTCACTCGGCGCGGTCATGTATGAACTGCTGACCGGCGTGCGTCCGTTCCGAGCCGGCAATCTCGCCAAGCTGCTGCACCAGATCGTGTATGCGACGCCGGTGCCGATTCATACGCTGCGCAACGACGTGCCCGAAGAGATCGAGAACGTCGTGGCGGTCGCGATGCAGAAGGATCCCGAGCGGCGCTACCACTCGGGGCTGGACTTCGCAGCCGAGCTGACTCGCGTGCACCAGAAGCTGCGTCAGCAGTATGCGCGGATGGACCAGCAGGAGCAGTTCAGCCTGCTGCGGCGCCTGAAATTCTTCCATGAATTCTCGCATGCGGAGATCTGGGAGGTCATGCGCGCGAGCCACTGGCAGGACTATGCCAGCGGCGAGGAAATCGTGAAGGAAGGCGATCTGGACGACCGCTTCTACATCATCGTCTCCGGCCATTGCACGGTCGAACGCAATGGTGCCTCCGTCGGCATCCTGGCGGTGGGCGAATGCTTCGGCGAGGCGAGCTACGTGCAGGGCGCGAAGCGCACCGCGACCATCCGCGCCGCCGATGCGGTGACGGCGCTGAAGGTGAGTTCGACGCTGCTCGAGCAGGTGTCCGCTTCCTGCCAGCTGCGCTTCAACCGCGTGTTCCTGCGCGGACTGATCAGCCGGCTGCAGAGCGCCGAGACCAGGCCGGCCTGAGACTCTAGCGCCGGGGCGGACCGGGAAAGAACGCGTTGGTGCGCCGGATGTACTCGGCGTACTCCGGCCGTCGCTCGCCGATGTCTTGCTCGAGCAGCGTGACTCCCGAGACCCGCATCAGCAGCACCGAAATCAGCAGCGGCCCGGGCAGGCTCCACCACGCGCCGGCCGACAGCGCGATCAGGTAGAACCCCCACCAGGTGCAGAATTCCCCGAAATAGTTCGGATGGCGCGTCAGGCGCCAGAATCCCCGGTCCATGACCTTGCCCTGGTTCGCGCTCTGGGCCTTGAAGCGGGAGAGCTGCCAGTCCCCGCCGGCTTCGAACAGGAAGCCGAGCAGCCACAGCGCCGCGCCGGCGATATCGAGCGCGCCGATCGGGCCGGGTCCGGCTGCCTCCGCCGCCGGACGCATCGCCCCGAACAGCGGCAGTGCGATGATCCACGCCAGCACGGCCTGCAGCAGGAACACCAGGTACAGGCTCTTGAACGCGAATCCCGGCTCATTGCGCGCCCGGATCGCCTGGTAGCGCCGGTCCTCTCCGTGACCCCAGTTGCGCCAGGTGATGTAGCCCGAGAGGCGCAGCGCCCAGAGGGTCACCAGCACGAGCACCAGCCCGGTTCGCGTCCCGTGCGCCGCCGCGGTGCCGGCGCCGGTCGCGTAGATCCATGCCTGTAGCAGGAACATCAGTGACCACAGGCTGTCGACGATCGATACGTTGCGCAGCTTCAGGCTCAAGCCCCAAGTCAGCAGCCCCAGCGCCGCCGCGGCGGCGAGTCCCTCCAGGTACAGTCCTGTTGCGCTCATGCCGGCAAGTCTACCCGTGCCGCGCTCCGGGGCGCGCGTTGCCAGCCGGATGCAGCCAGTGGGATACTGTTGGGACCAATACAAACAGAGCCGGGGGAACCCTCATGCGTTTTGAACGTATCAGTCCGATCACGAATGAACCGGCCAGCAGCGCTCCGGCGATGACGGTCGAGGAAGCGCGCGCGGTCGCGGACCGGGCGGCCGCCGGGTTCCCCGCCTGGGCCGCGCTCGGACCGAACGCGCGCCGCGCGGTACTGAACAAGGCCGCATCGGCGCTCGAGGCGCGCAAGGATGATTTCGTCAAGGCAATGATGAGCGAGACTGGCGCCACGGCCGGCTGGGCGATGTTCAATCTGATGCTTGCGGCCAGCATGACGCGCGAAGCCGCGGCCATCACCACGCAGATCAGCGGAGAAGTGATCCCCTCGGACAAGCCCGGCTGCATCGCGCTCGCGCTGCGCGAGCCGGTCGGCGTGATACTCGGTATCGCGCCGTGGAATGCACCGATCATCCTCGGCGTGCGGGCCATCGCCACGCCACTGGCCTGCGGCAATGCGGTGATCCTGAAGGCCTCGGAGATCTGCCCGCGCACCCACGAGCTGATCATCGAGGCGTTCGCGGAGGCCGGCTTTCCGCCGGGAGTCGTCAATGTCGTGACCAATGCGCCGCAGGATGCCGCGCAGGTGGTCGGCGCTCTGATCGACCATCCGGCGGTGCGGCGCGTGAACTTCACCGGTTCGACCGCCGTCGGGCGGATCATCGCGAAGCGCTGTGCCGAGCATCTCAAGCCCTGCCTGCTGGAGCTCGGCGGCAAGGCACCGCTGATCGTGCTCGATGACGCGGACGTGGACGAAGCGGTCAAGGCGGCCATCTTCGGCGCCTTCATGAACCAGGGCCAGATCTGCATGTCCACCGAGCGCATCATCGTCGTGGCCGCCATCGCCGATGAATTCGCGCGTCGCTTCGCGGCCCGCGCGCAGTCGCTCGCGACCGGGGACCCGCGCGAAGGCAAGGCGCCGCTCGGTGCGGTGGTGGATCGCAAGGCCGTCACGCATGTCAATGCGCTGATCGAGGACGCCCGCGCGCACGGCGCACGGATTCTCGCCGGCGGTCCGGCCATCGGCGTGCTGATGCCGGCCACTGTGGTGGACGGCGTTACCGCCGAGATGAAACTGTATCGTGACGAGAGCTTCGGACCCGTGGTCGCGGTGATCCGCGCGCGCGACGAGCAGGACGCGATACGGCTGGCCAACGACAGCGACTACGGCCTGTCGGCGGCTGTGTTCACGCGCGATACCGCGCGCGGGTTGCGCGTCGCGCGCCAGATCCGCTCGGGCATGTGTCATATCAACGGGCCGACCGTACACGACGAGGCGCAAATGCCCTTTGGTGGCGTTGGCGCGTCGGGTTACGGCCGCTTCGGCGGCAAGGCTGGCATCGAGCAGTTCACGGAGCTGCGCTGGATCACGATCGAGACGCTGCCAGGGCATTTCCCGTTCTGAAGTAGCGGCACCCATCGGACCGCTCTAGCGGCAGGAATGCAGCGGCGCCTCGCGCGCAGCCTGCATGTCCTGCTCGCTGGCCGGGCCGCGCGCCGCGCCGGGGAAGTCGATCTCGGCCTTGAACGGATCGCCCGCGGGATCGCGCAGATCCGACAGTCCGTCGTAGTGCACCAGCACGCGCGCGCCAGTGCTGTAGTAGACGTCGATACCGCGCAGGAACCAGCCCCAGAATCCGGACAGCCGCAGCCTGAACACCTCGGTCGGCGTGCCCGCGAGGTCCTCACTGCGCAGGTGCTGCACCTGGAAGCGGTAATCCTCGAGCCGGCTCGGCACCAGGAACGGCATCTGCACCGCGTCGCCCGCTACCAGGCGCTGCCAATTGCTGCGTACGAATTCATCAAAGCCGGCATCGGCGACCAGTCCCATCACACGCGGCAGTGTTCCGCTCTGCTCCGCATCGGATGCGTTTGGTTTGAAGAAAACGAACCGGCCGTCGGGCCCCGAGCGGATGCCCTCGCGCAGTCCAGTACCGAAGTCCTCGAGCAGGAAATCGGGCGCGAGCGGATCCACGTAGGACACGGTCTTGCGCGCGAACGCGCTGCCATCGCTGCAGGTGTAGAGCACTACGCGTTCGCGCAGCTGTCCGCCGCGATAGTGCAGCACATGGCGCTCCCCATACAGGAACTCGGAGGCATGCCGGACATGGGCCGTGCCGGAATAGCTCACATAGCCGTCAGCCACGTTGGCCGGTGCGGCGGCGGCGGCCGCGGCCAGTCCCGGCAGCGCGCAGCAGAGCAAAAGTAGTTGGCGCTGCGCGTACCGGCGGCCGATCAGGGGCATGGGAACTCCATGCCCTGTATACGTCCGGCCAGGGGGAGTCGGATGCGCTAGCGATCGTGCGCGTTGTCGCCCCGACCCTGCTGCTGCGGGTGCTGCTCCTGCTGCTGCGGGCGCTGTTCCTGGACGCGCGGGGCGGCCCCGGGCCGGGGCCCGTTGGCGTGCGGTGGGGCTTGATCCGGGGCTCGCTCAGCGATCCGTGCAGGCGCCGGGCGGGGCGCGGGTGGCGCCGCACGCTGCGCCGCCGCTTCGCGCGGGGCCGGCGCTTCACGCGGGGCCGGCGCTTCACGCGGGGCCGCCTGCGGCGCATTCGGTCGCATCGGGCCCGCATGCACCATCGGGGCCCGAGGCGTCGCAGGAACGACGTCCGGCCCGGCGAGCACGCCGGCGTGTGCCGTCGCCGCGATCGGTGGCCGACCGTGGTTGGAGCCCGCGCGCAATTCCGGCATCGCGTGCGCGACCTGTTCATGTTGGACCTGTTCGCGGACCGGGTTCAGGTGCGCCTCACTCGCCGCGGCGCGCTCATCGGTGGTCGGCTGCGCCGAGACGCCGCCATGACCGCCGTTGTAACTGATGCGCGTCGAATTCTGATTGATCACGGTCCTGTTGTAGACGTTCGTGATCCGGGTGTTGCCGCGCACGTTGTTGACCGAGCGATTGTAGAAAAAGTGGTCCTGCGCCCAGTAACCGCCCTGGTATCCGGAACCGCCATAGCCGTAGCCATAGTTCACGCCACCGTAGTAGCCCACGTGCGTGCCCCAGTAGCCGCCATGCCAGAGATACGCGCCATTGGCCCAGCCCCAGTAACCCGGGGTCCACAGGTATCCGGGCTGGGGCGCGAGCACCCAGGTTCCTGGCACCCAGTAATAGTCCTGATCCGCCCAGGCCCAGTAGCCCGGAGTCCACAGGTATCCGGGACCCGGTATCTCAGGTTGCGCGTAGACCGGAATTTCCGGGGGCGCGAGTGTGATCGAGACTCCGATGCCGATCTGCGCGCAGGCCAAGGCGGGCAGCAGGCCGAAGGCCGGTACGGACACGGAAAGCAGGATACTGGCCGTTCGGCCGAAACGTCGATGGGCCATGCTGGATTCCCCGAACAGGATGAACGGCAGCGAGCATGCCGGGGAATCTCACCGCAGTCGGTGCGGCGGCGTACACACCAGCACCCGCCGCACGCGGGCGCATGCGACGGGTGTGGTCGGGCCGCTCGTCGAGGCTCAGCGGTCGCGGAGCTTGGAGAGCAGGCGCAGCATCTCCATGTACAGCCACACCAACGTGACCAGCAGGCCGAACGCCGCGTACCACTCCATGTAGCGCGGGGCGCCCTGGGCGACGCCCGATTCGATCATGTCGAAGTCCAGCACCAGGTTGAGTGCCGCGACCCCCACGATCACCAGCGAGATGCCGATGCTCAGCGGGCTCGAGTCGTTCATGAACGGTGTCGCGACGTGAAACAGCCCGAGCACCATCGTGACCAGGTATAGCAGGAAGATCGCGCCGGTAGCGCCAATCACGATCGCGCGCATGCGCGCGGTCGCACGGATCAGCCGCATCGAGTAGGCCACCAGCAGCGAGGCCAGCACCCCGAAGGTGAGGCCCACGGCCTGGATCGCGATGCCTGGGTACTTGCGCTCGAGCAGCGCCGAGATACCGCCGATCGCGAGGCCTTCGAGCGCCGCATAGGGCAGCGCGAGGTACGGCGCGAGCGTCATCTTGAAGCTGATCACGAGGGCCAGGATCAGGCCGCCGATCGAGCCCACCATGGCCGGGACGCTGACCGTCGCGATATCGCCGGTCGCGAGGTACTGGGACCATGGCCACAGCGCCGAGGCCAGCAGTACGACCAGCAGCAGGAAGGACTTGTTGACCGTGCCCTGCAGCGTCATGCGCTCGGTGGCCAGCGCCGGGCGCGGCAGGCCAGCGAAGGTGCGGTCGTTCAGGCCGGGGTTGCCGGATTTTACCGGCAGGCTATTGCGGTTCTCGAAGGCCATGGCAGCAGTCTCCTCAAGTCGAAGCCGGCGCGACGGCGCCGGCGATGCTTTCCGATTCCTTGTTGCGCTCTATCAGCGCATACGCGGAATGATTGTGAATGGATTCGAAATTCTCACTCTCGACGACGTAGGCGGCGATACGGGGCTCGCTGTTCAGGCGGGCTGCCACGTCGCGCACCATGTCCTCGACGAACTTGGGGTTGTCGTAGGCCCGCTCGGTCACATACTTCTCGTCCGGCCGCTTCAGAATCCCGTAGAGTTCGCACGACGCTTCGCTCTCCGCGATGTCGATCAGCTCCTCGATCCACATGTGGTCCCGCAGCCGCGCCTTGATCGTCACGTGCGAGCGCTGATTGTGCGCGCCGCGCTCGGAGATCCGCTTCGAGCATGGGCACAGGCTCGTGACCGGCACCACGACCTTGATCCACATCACCGCCTCGCCGTGGCAGATCTCCCCGACCAGCGACGCCTGGTAATCCATGAAGCTCTCCACGCCGGAGATCGGCGCGCGCTTCATCACGAAATACGGAAAGTTCATATCGATGTGCCCGGCCACCGCGTCCAGGCGCGTCGTCATCTCGGACAGCATGACCCGGAACGACTCGACCGAGATCTCGCGCTCGTGATGCAGCACTTCGACGAAGCGCGACATGTGCGTGCCCTTGAAATCGTGCGGCAGGTTCACGTACATGTTGAAGGTCGCCACCGTGTGCTGCTCGCCCGCGGAGCGGTCCTTGACCCGGACCGGATGGCGCACGTCCTTGATGCCCACGCGGTTGATCGGAATCTGGCGCGTGTCGGCCCGGGACTGCACGTCCTCGACGGTCGCGACCTTCGGCGGCCGCGCTTGCAGGGCAATGTTCATGAAATCCCCTTCAGGCCTCGGTACTTGGCGCGGGTCGGACGAGGATCGGACCGGCCGTTACAGCGGGCTCGCGCCGCCCGCAGCGGTCAGTTTGGGGGCGGCCCGGGAGGGTTTCAAGCCGGGGACCAGCGCGCGCCAGCGGTCGATCTGGCTGGCAATGCCGGCCGGATCCAGGCCGGCCTCGGCGAGGCAGTGCTCGCGGCTGCCATGCTCGATGAAGCGATCAGGGATGCCGATGTGCAGGCGCGGCGTCGTGATCCCCTCGGCGTCGAGGGCCTCGGCGCAGGCGCTGCCGGCGCCTCCGGCCACGACGTTCTCCTCGAGGGTCACGAGCGCGCTATGACTGCCTGCGATCTCGCGCAGCAGCGCGAGGTCCAGCGGTTTGACAAAACGCATGTTGACCACGGTCGCATCGAGGCGTTCCCCGAGCGAGAGCGCCGTGGCCAGCAGGGTGCCGAAGGACAGCAGCGCGAGCCCGCTGCCGCCGCGGCGGCGCAGCTCCGCGCGGCCGACCGGCAACGCGCTCATCTCGGCCGCGATCGGCACGCCCGGTCCGGTGCCACGCGGATAGCGTACGGCCGCCGGGCCCGGCAGCGTGGTCGCGGTGTAGAGCATCTGGCGGCACTCGTTCTCATCTGCGGGCGCCATCACGACCATGTTCGGCACACAGCGCAGGAAGCTCAGGTCGAAGCTGCCATTGTGCGTCGCCCCATCGCTGCCGACCACGCCGGCGCGATCGAGCGCGAACACGACCGGCAGGTTCTGCAGCGCGACGTCGTGGATCAGCTGGTCATAGGCGCGCTGCAGGAAGCTCGAATAGATCGCCACCACCGGCTTGAACCCCTCGCAGGCAAGGCCGGCCGCGAACGTCACCGCATGCTGCTCGGCGATCGCGACATCGAAATACTGACTCGGAAAGCGGCGCGAGAACTCGACCATGCCGGAGCCTTCGCGCATCGCCGGGGTGATGCCGACGACCTGCGGATCGCGCGCGGCCATGTCGCACAGCCACTGCCCGAAGATCTGCGAGTAGCTCAGGGTCGCAGCCTTCTCCTTGTGGATCGTGCCGCTGGCCGGGTCGAACGGGCCCGGACCATGCCACGTGATCGGGTCGGCCTCGGCGGGGGCGTAGCCCTTGCCCTTGCAGGTCACGATGTGCAGCAACTGCGGGCCGTCGTGGACAGACTTCTGGTTGCGCAACGCGCGCACCAGCGCAGACAGGTCGTGACCGTCGATCGGACCGACGTAGTTGAAACCGAGTTCGTGGAACAGCGTTCCGGGCAGCACCATGCCCTTGACGTGCTCTTCCGAGCGGCGCACCAGCTCGCGCACCGCGGGCATCTGCTGCAGCGCCTTCTTGCCGCCGACCCGCAACTTGGAATACAGCTTTCCGGAGATCACGCGTGCCAGGTAGTTCGACAGCGCCCCGACGTTCTCCGAGATCGACATCTCGTTGTCGTTGAGTACTACGAGCAGGTCCTCAGGCAGGCTGCCGGCGTGGTTCAGGGCCTCGAAGGCCATCCCGGAACTCATCGCTCCATCGCCGATGATCGCGACCGCACGCCGCCCTTCGCCACGCCGCGCTGCAGCAATTGCCATGCCGAGCGCCGCACTGACCGAGGTGCTCGAATGGCCGACTCCGAAGGCGTCGTAGGGGCTCTCGCTGCGGCACGGGAATGGCGCCAGCCCGCCGGTCTGCTTGATGGTGTGGAGCCGGTTGCGACGGCCGGTCAGCACCTTGTGCGGGTAGGCCTGATGACCGACGTCCCACACCAGGCGATCTTCCGGTGTGTTGAAGACATAATGCAGCGCAATGGTCAGCTCGACGGTGCCCAAGCCCGCAGCAAAATGGCCACCGCGCGTGCTGACCGTGTGGATCAGGAACTGCCGTAGCTCATCGGCCAGGGCCGGCAGCTGGTGCTCGGGCAGTGCGCGCAGGTCCGCCGGGGACTCGATGGCGCCCAGCAGCGGGTAGGTTGGCGTCCGTTCGTCGGGCATCGTGGCCTCCAGTCTACACGCTTCTGGCGGGGCTCAGTGGGCCCGCTCGATGACATAACGCGCCAGCTCCCGCAGCGGCAATACCCGCGGTCCAAGGGGCTCCAGGGCCGCCAGGGCCCGGTCACGGTGCTGTGCGGCGAGATTGCGCGCTGCGGCGAGTCCGAACACGCTCGGGTAGGTCGGCTTGCCATGAGCGGCATCCGCACCCTGCTGTTTGCCGATCGTGCCGGTCTCGCCGGTGACATCGAGGATGTCATCATGGATCTGGAATGCGAGTCCGATCTCGGTGCCGAACAGCCGCAGCGCCGAGCGCACCGGATCGTGAGCGAGCCCGGCGGCGATCGCACCGAGGTCGATGCTGGCCTGGATCAGGGCGCCGGTCTTGCGCCGGTGCATGCGCTCGATCTCATGCTCGGTGAGCTGTGTGCCGATTGCTGCCAGGTCGATCGCCTGGCCACCGGCCATGCCCTGTGGGCCGATCCCGTGGGCGAGCGTCTTCTGCATCATTACGATTTCGCCGGCGCGAGCCGGGATCGCCGCGTCCGGCTCATCACCTGCGAGCACCTCGAAGGCCAGCGCCTGCAGCGCATCGCCGGCCAGGATCGCGGTGCCCTCATCGAAGGCGCGGTGGCAGCTTGGCTTGCCACGGCGCAGATCGTCGTCATCCATCGATGGCAGGTCGTCGTGGATCAGGCTGTAGGCATGGATCAGTTCGACCGCCGCGGCCGGCGCGTCGAGCCGCTCCAGCGGCGCCCCGAAGGCCTCCCCGGTCGTGTAGACCAGCACCGGGCGCAGCCGCTTGCCTCCGCCCAGGACGCTGTAGCGCATCGCCTCGCACAGCCGCGCGATCGCGCCGTCGGCCGGCAGACTGGCCTCGAGCACGCGCTCGATGCGCGCCTGGTATCCGGCGATGCGTGCCTGCAGCACGCCCGCTTGCTCAATACTCATGGTGCCGCGCGTGGCTCCTGGCCGCCGGCATCGAAATCCTCGAGTGCGACCGCGTCGCCCCGCTGCAACAGGATCTGAACCTTCTGCTGCGCGGCGGCGAGCGCCGTCTGGCACTCTCGGGTCAGGCGCACGCCCTGCTCGAAGGTGCGCAGCGCCGCGTCCAGCGGCAGGTCGCCCGACTCCAGTTCGGCGACGAGGCGCTCGAGCTCTGCGAGCGCCTGTTCGAACCCGGGTTGCAGGTCGGTCGGCGGCCCGGACTGGGGATGCTCACTCATCGGCAAACCCTAGCATATGCGCCCTCGGGCGGGACCCCTTGGGCTCCGAGCCGGCTTTATTAGAACTAATCTAAAAACTCATCGCTGCTAGAATCCGCGCCGCACCACGGCTTGGAACAGAATGGCAGAGTCATACACCGCCTCCGATATCGAAGTATTGAGTGGCCTGGACCCGGTGCGCCGGCGGCCGGGCATGTACACCGACACCACGCGGCCCAATCACCTCGCCCACGAGGTCATCGACAACAGCGTCGATGAGGCCATCGCAGGTCACTGCCGATCGATCCAGGTCACGCTCTACCGTGACCACTCGCTCGAGGTCGCAGACGACGGGCGCGGGATGCCGATCGACATTCACCCGAAGGAGAAGGTCAGCGGCGTGGAGCTGATCCTTACCCGGCTGCACGCCGGCGGCAAATTCACCGAGGGGTCCTACAAATTCTCGGGCGGCCTGCACGGGGTCGGGGTCTCGGTCGTCAACGCGCTCTCGCGGCAGCTCGAGTGCAACGTGCGGCGCGGGGGACGCGAGTATCACATCGGCTTTCGCGACGGGCGCGTATACGCGGCCTTGAGCCAGGTCGGCACGGTCGGCGCACGCAACACCGGCACCACGGTGCGATTCTGGCCGGACCCGAAGTTCTTCGACTCAGACCGCTTCTCGGTACCCGACCTGAAGCGCGTGCTCAAGGCCAAGGCTGTGCTGTGCGCCGGGCTGCGGGTCGGCTTCCTGAACGAGGGCACCGGGGAGCGCGAAGAGTGGTTCTACACCGGTGACCTCGGCGCCTACCTGCTCGAGCAGCTCCGGGGCGCGCAGCTGCTGCCCCCCGAACCGATCACCGGCCGGCACGAGAGCGAGCAGGACGTGGTCGAGTGGGCGCTGCTCTGGTCCAGCGATGCCGAAGCGCTGATCGCCGAGAGCTACGTGAACCTGATCCCGACCACGGCCGGTGGCACGCACGTGAACGGGCTGCGCGCCGGCGTGGTCGAGGCGGTGCGGGAGTTCTGTGAGTTTCGCAACCTGCTGCCGCGCGGCGTGAAGCTCAGCGCCGAGGACATCTGGAATCGCGCCTGCTTCGTGCTGTCGGTCAAGCTGCGCGATCCGCAGTTCGCGGGCCAGACCAAGGAGAAGCTCAGTTCGCGCGAAGCCGCCACGCTGGTCGAGACGCATGCCCGCGATGCCGCGGCACTGTGGCTCAACCAGCATCCGGACGCCGGTGAGCGCATCGCGGCCTTTGCGATCGCCAATGCGCAGGAACGGCTGCGCGCGGCCGCGCGGGTGGTGCGCAAACGCGCCGTGAACGGACCGGCGTTGCCGGGCAAGCTCGCGGACTGCACCTGCCAGGACCCGGCCCGCTCCGAGCTGTTCCTGGTCGAAGGGGACTCGGCCGGCGGCTCGGCGAAGCAGGCGCGCGACCGCGAGTTCCAGGCGATCATGCCGCTTCGGGGCAAGATCCTGAACACCTGGGAGCTCGAGCCGGGTGAGATCGGCTCCTCACAGGAGGTGCACGACATCAGCGTCGCGCTCGGCGTCGATCCGGGAGCCGCCGACCTGTCCGAGCTGCGCTACCACAAGATCTGCATCCTCGCCGACGCCGACAGCGACGGGCAGCACATCGCGACCCTGCTGTGCGCGCTGTTCCTGCGCCATTTTCGCCCGCTGGTGCTGGGCGGCCACGTGTACGTGGCGATGCCGCCGCTCTACCGCATCGATGCCGGCAAGCAGGTGCTGTATGCACTCGATGATAAGGAGCGCGACGTCACGCTCGCGCGCCTCACCGCCGAGCATGCGCGAGTCAAGCCGGTCGTGACCCGCTTCAAGGGCCTGGGCGAGATGAATCCGCCGCAGCTGCGCGAGACCACGATCGATCCGCGCACGCGCCGGCTGCTGCAGCTGACGATCGAGGCGCGCGACGAGACCGACCGCATGCTCGACATGCTGCTGGCGAAGAAGCGCGCCGGGGACCGGCGCGAATGGCTCGAGCGCAACGGCAACCAGGCCGGGAGCCAGGTCTGATGGCGGAGCAGAAGCTGGATTTCGGGGGTGTCGAGCGGCGCGCGCTGGGCGTGTTCACCGAGAAGGCCTACCTCGACTATTCGATGTATGTGATCCTCGACCGCGCGCTGCCCGCGCTCGGCGACGGACTCAAGCCGGTGCAGCGGCGCATCGTCTATGCGATGAGTGAGCTCGGCCTGTCGGCCGCCTCCAAGCACAAGAAGTCCGCGCGCACGGTCGGCGACGTGATCGGCAAGTTCCACCCGCACGGGGACTCGGCGTGCTACGAGGCCATGGTGCACATGGCCCAGGAGTTCGCGTACCGCTATCCGATCGTCGACGGCCAAGGCAACTGGGGGTCGGCCGACGATCCGAAGTCCTTCGCCGCGATGCGCTACACCGAGGCGCGCCTGACGCGCTATGCGGACCTGCTGCTCGAGGAACTCGAAGCGGGCACGGTCGACTGGACCGCGAACTTCGACGGGACGATGGACGAGCCGACCATGCTGCCGGCGCGCCTGCCGAACCTGCTGCTCAATGGCGCCTCCGGCATCGCGGTCGGGATGGCGACCGACATTCCGCCGCACAACCTGCGCGAAATTGCTGCCGCCTGCATCCTGCTGCTCGATCAGCCGGACGCCACCACCCGTGCGCTGATGAAGCACGTGAAGGGTCCGGATCTGCCGACCGGCGGCGAGATCATCACGCCGCGCGCGGAACTGGTGGCGCTGTACGACACCGGCAGCGGCAGCTTCCGCGCCCGTGCGACCTATGAGGTCGATGACGCCGGGGCGATCGTGATCACTGCGCTGCCCTACCAGGTTTCGGGCAGCCGCGTGCTGGAGCAGATCGCCGAGCAGATGCGGCAGAAGAAGCTGCCGATGGTCGAGGATCTGCGCGACGAATCCGATCACGAGAATCCGACCCGGCTGGTGATCGAGCCGCGCTCGAATCGCGTGGACGTGCAGCAGCTGATGGCGCACCTGTTCGCGACCACCGACCTGGAGCGCAACTATCGCGTGAACCTGAACGTGATCGCGCTCGATGGCCGCCCGCGGGTGATGGGCCTGAAGGCGCTGCTCACCGAGTGGCTCAGCTTCCGCAAGCACACCGTGCGCCGGCGGCTGCAGCACCGGCTGGAGAAGGTGCTGCGCCGGCTGCACCTGCTCGACGGGCTGCTGATCGCGTACCTGAATCTCGATGAGGTGATCCGGATCATCCGACGCGAGGAGGAGCCCAAGCCGGTGCTGATGCGCCGCTTCAAGCTCTCGGACGAGCAGGCCGAGGCAATCCTGGAGACGCGCCTGCGCCACCTCGCGAAACTCGAGGAGATGAAGATCCGCGAGGAGCAGCAGGAGCTGAGCCAGGAGCGCGCCCGGCTCGAGGAGCTGCTCGGCAGTGCGGCCAAGCTGCAGCGGCTGGTGCGCGAGGAGATCGAGGCGGACGCGCTGCAGTACGGTGATGAGCGCCGTAGCCGTATGGTCGAGCGCGCCGCGGCGCAGGCGATCGAGGAGAGCGAGCTGCTGGTCAACGAGCCGGTGACGGTGGTGCTGTCCACCGGCGGCTGGGTGCGCTCGGCCAAGGGGCACGAGATCGATCCGGGTACGCTCTCCTACAAGACCGGCGATGCGTTCCATTCCGCGGCCCGCGGCCGCAGCACGCAGCTGGCCGTGTTCATGGACAGCACCGGGCGCGCCTACAGTCTGCTCGCAGCCAGTCTGCCCTCGGCCCGCGGGCAGGGCGAGCCGCTCTCCGGCCGACTGGATCCGCCGGATGGGGCACGTTTCGCCGGAGTGCTGATCGGCGAGCCCGAGGATCTATGGCTGCTCGTGACGGATGACGGCTATGGATTCACGGTGCGGCTCAAGGAGCTGCATTCGCGCAACCGCGCCGGCAAGGCGGTGCTCCGGCTCACCGGGGACGCGCAGCTGCTGCCGCCGCTGCCGATTCCGCTGGAGGGCACACAGAGCGCAGGCGATGCACGCGTCGCGCTCGTGAACTCCGAGGGCCGGTTGCTGCTGTTCCCGGCCAGCGAAGTGCCGGAGCTGCCACGCGGCAAGGGCAACAAGCTGTTCGGCATTCTGACCCGGAAGGCGCAGGCGCAGGAGGAGCGCCTGGTCGCGGCTGCGACGCTGCGTGCCACGCAGTCGCTCGCCGTGTATTGCGGCGAGCGGCAGATGACGCTGACTCCGGCGGACCTGAAGGACTACCGCGGCGCACGCGCGCAGCGCGGAGCCATGCTGCCCCGCGGCTGGCGCACGGTCGAACGCATCGCCACGATCGAGCCGGGGCGGGCACCCTAAGCGACGTGCCGTACAGACCCGCGGCGCTCTGCACTCCTAGAGTCCCGGATCACTCCAGGAGATCTCTATGAGCACCACCTTCAGCGCCAACGATTCCACCGCCAACGGACATGCCGCCGCACCAGCCCCCGGCAAGGCCCGTCCGGCGATCGACGCCGCACTGTCGTCTCTGACGCGCGAGTTCCACAGCCTGGTTGCGGACGTCGAGGACCTGGTGCAGGCCACCGGCGCGCTGACCGGCGAAGAGCTGGCGCGTGCCAAACTGAAGCTGCAGGCACGGGTCAGCGCGGCGCGCAGCTATCTGGGCGACGTCGCGGGCGACATGACCGACCGGGCACGCAGCGGCGTGCAGTCGGCCGATTCGTACGTGCGCGCCCAGCCCTGGCGTGCGATCGGAATTACCGCTGCTGCGGGCCTGCTGATCGGCTTCCTGCTCGGCCGTCGGCGCTGAAGCAGCGCCCTCGGGTAGGAGCAGGCCGCCATGAGTACGCCGGCGAGCGCGATCAAGCCTCTGCATGCGCTGCGCGTGCTGCAGCCGGCGGGAGGTGCGCTGATCGAGCAGCTCGCGCTGTATCGCCAGCTGCTCGCGGTCGAATGGGAGCAGGAGCGCAGCCGGCTGCTGCAGCTGATGCTCGCCGCGCTGCAGGGGTTCGCGTGCCTGCTGTGCCTGCTGCTGGCCACCGGCGCGGTCGTCATAGCGGTGTGCTGGGCGACTCCCTATCGGATTGCTGCGCTGGTGGCCGTGCCGGGAGCGTATGCGCTCGGCGCAGGGCTGGCCTGGCGGCGTATCCGATCCGTCGCCGCCCGGGGCAGGCAAAGCTTCATGGCCACGCGTACCGAACTTGCCGCAGACCTGGAGCTGCTGCGGAGCAGGCTGTGAACGAGCGACGCGGGCTCGAGTTGCTCGAGCAGCGCTCGGCGCTGTGCCGGAAGCTGCAGGCCCAGCGGGCCGTGATCGCACAGCAGCTCGGAGCCGCGCCCGTGACGGGGCGGGACTTTCCGCGCAGTCAGACCATGCGCCTGCTGGCCCACCGGCCGCTGCAGGCGTTGCGGTTGCTGGTCGGCCTGATCGGCCTGGTACGGCGCTAGCCGCGCAAGCCCACCGGCACCGTGCGCGCCCCCTCAGCCCGGAGCGCTCCCGATCAATTCCTCGGCACGATGACAGGCCACCAGACTGTGCCCGATGGCGCGCAGCTCGGGCACTTCCTGCGCACAGCGATCCACCGCATGAGCGCAGCGCGTGCGGAAGACGCAGCCCGAGGGTGGTGCGAGCGCCGAGGGAACTTCGCCGGCCAGCGGGGCGATGCGACGCGCACGCGCGCGCCGCGGGTCCGGAACGGGGACTGCGGCCAGTAGCGCGCGCGTGTACGGGTGCACGGGCGCGCGGAACAGCGCCTCGGTCGGCGCGATTTCCATCACGCGTCCGAGGTACAGCACCAGCACGCGGTCGCAGAGCTGACGCACTGCCGGCAGGTCGTGCGCGATGAACAGCAACGCCACGTGCGTTTCCTGCTGCGCGCTCTTGAGCAGCGCGGCGATCTGCGCCTTGATCGACACGTCGAGCGCCGAGAGCGGCTCGTCGCAGACGATCAGTTCGGGGCCGACGATCAGCGCGCGCGCGATGCCGATGCGCTGCGCCTGCCCGCCTGAGAATTCATGCGGATAGCGCCCGAGCTGCGCGCGGGTCAGGCCCACGCGCTCGAGCATCGCGCCGGCCGCGGCATGGCGCTCGGCGCGCGTGAGCTCAGGCCGGAACACCTGCAGCGGTTCCCCGAGGATCGCACCGATCTGCATGCGCGGGTCGAGCGCCGACAGGCCATCCTGGAAAATCATCTGCAGGTGCGCGCGCATGCGCCGCAATGCCTCGCCGCGCAGTCGCAGCAGGTCCTGGCCGCGGAACACGATCTCCCCCGCATCGACGTCGATCAGCCGCAGCACCGCCCGGCCGAGCGTGGACTTGCCGCTGCCGGATTCCCCGATCACCGCCAGGGCCTCGCCCCGCAGCAGCTCGAAACTCACACCGCGTAGCGCGCGCAGCCGCACGTTGCGCCCCCGCTGCTGCACCGCATAGCTGACGTCGAGCGCGCGCACGCGCAGCAGCGCTTCGCTCACGGGATGCCGTCCAGGCTTGGCAGCGCGCGCAGCAGGGACTGGGTATAGGGATGGCGGGGCGCCGCGAACAGCTCCTCGCAGCCGGCCAGTTCGACCAGCTTGCCGGCCCGCATCACGCCGATCCGGTCGGCGAGCTGCGCCACTACGCCCAAGTCGTGCGTGACCAGCACCAGCGCCGCGCCGGTGCGCTCGCGTACCTCCTGCAGCAGTGCGAGCACCTGGGCCTGCACCGTCACGTCGAGCGCGGTGGTCGGCTCATCGGCCAGGATGATCTCCGGCTCGGCCATCAGGGCCATTGCAACCATGATGCGCTGGCGCATTCCGCCGGACAGCTCGTGCGGGTACTGGCGCGCGCGCCGCGCCGGCTCGCCGATGTGCACCCCCTCGATCATTGCGAGCGCGCGCTCCTCGGCGGCCTTGCGCGTCAGCCCGTCGTGCAGGCATGCCACTTCGCGGAGCTGGTCGAGCACGCGCATGTACGGGTTCAGCGCGGTCATCGGATCCTGGAAGATCATTGCGATGCGCGCGCCACGGACGCGGTTGAGCTGATCGGCCGGCAGTGCGAGCAGCTCCGTGCCGCGGTAGCGCACGCTGCCGCCGATTCGCGCCTGCGGCGGCAGCAGGCCGAGGATCGAGAGCAGCAGCTGGGTCTTGCCCGAACCGGATTCCCCGACTATGCCGAGACATTCCCCGGCATGGACGTCCAGGTCCACGCCATCCACCGCGGTCACGCTGCCGCCGGGCGTGAGGTAGCGGACGTTGAGGCCACGGATCTGCAGTACGGTGGCTGGCACGTCAGCGGTCGCGCGGATCGAGGGCATCTCGCAGTCCGTCGCCCAGGAAGTTGAAGCAGAAAATGATCGCGGCCAGTAGCACCGCCGGCACCAGCAGCAGATGCGGAAAGGACTGCATGCGGCCGGCCCCTTCGGCGACCAGCGAGCCGAGCGAGGTCATCGGCGACTGCACGCCGAGACCTAAGAAGCTCAGGAAGGCTTCGAACAGGATCACGGTCGGTATCGTCAGCGTCGCGTAGATCACGACGATGCCGAGCAGGTTCGGCACCAGGTGGCGCAGGATCATCGCCGGGGCGCGCAATCCGGCAACCCGCGCCGCCTCGATGAACTCACGGCTCTTGAGCGCGAGGGTCTGGCCGCGCACGATGCGCGCGATGTCGAGCCACGAGACCGCGCCGATGGCCACGAAGATCAGCAGCAGCTCGCGACCGAACAGCACGGTCAGCACGATCACGAATGGAATGAACGGTACCGAATACAGTACATCGACCGCGCGCATCAGCAGTGCATCGGTGCGCCCGCCGATGTAACCGGCGGTCGTCCCCCAGAGCACGCCGATCAGCACGCTCACGATGCTCGCGGCGATGCCCACCAGCAGCGAGACTCGGCAGCCCCACATCGTGCGCACCAGCAGGTCGCGCCCGAGCGCATCGGTGCCGAGCAGGTGCCAGCCGTGCGCGCCGGGCGGCAGGTACAGATGCTGCCAGTCGAGCGTGTAGTAGTCGTACGGCGAGAGCAGCGGCAGCAGCAGCGCGGCGAGCACGATCAGCAGCAGCAGGCCGCCGCCACCGATCGCGGCACGATTGGCCCGCAGCCGCCGCCACGCCTCGCTCCATAGCGAGCCGCTCACCGCGCGTACCTCACGCGTGGATCGAGTGCCGCGTAGCACAGGTCCACCAGCAGGTTCAGACCCAGGATCAGCGCGCCGTACAGAATCGTGATGCCCATCACCAACGTGTAGTCGCGGTTCAGCGCGCCGGTCGTGAAGTAGCGTCCGATGCCGGGCAGCCCGAAGGTGGTCTCGATCACGATCGAACCGGTGATCACACCGGCAAGCGCGGGCCCGAGGAAGGAGACCAGGGGCAGCAGCGCGGGCTTGAGTGCGTGGCGCAGCATGATCGTACGCAGCGGCAGTCCTTTCGCACGCGCGGTCAGGATGAAGCGGCTGCCGAGCACCTCCAGCGTCGAGCCGCGCATCAGCCGCGCGATGTAGGCGGTGTACGGAAAGGCCAGCGCCGCCGCCGGCAGCAGCAGGTGGGAGATTCCGCCCCAGTCCCCGGGCGGGAGCCAGTGCAGACCGATCGCGAACACCAGGATCAGCAGCGGCGCGATCACGAACAAGGGCACCGATATGCCGAGCACCGCAGCGGCCATCAAGCCGTGATCCCACCAGGAGTTGCGATGCAGCGCCGCGAACACGCCGATCGTGCCGCCGAGCAGCAGTGCGATCAGGATCGCCGTGCCGCCGACGGCCAGGTCGACCGGAAAGCCCTGCGCGATCAGTTCATTGACCGAAGTGTCGCGGTACTGGAACGAGGGCCCCAGGTCCCCATGCGCAAGATTGCCCAGGTAGCGCAGGTACTGCCGCCACAGCGGCTCGTCCAGGTGGTACTGCGCCTCGATGCTCTTCTGGATCTCCGGCAGCATCTGCTTCTCTGAATCGAAGGGGCCGCCCGGCGCGGCGTGCAGCATCGCGAACGCAAGGGTCGCGATCAGCAGCAGCGTCGGGATCGCGCCGAGCAGGCGTCGCAGCGTGTAGCGCAGCATCGGCGCTAGTTCCCCTCGTGTTCGAGCAGGAACATGTAGCGCGAGAAATTGCGGTCGACGATGTTCGGTGCCCAGCCGGCCAGGTAGGGTTGAACCAGGTGGCGCACGGAATAGAAATAGAGCGAGATAGACGCGGCGTCATCATTGAGCAGGCGCTCGGCCTGCTCGAAGTACCGGTAGCGCTCGGCGACCTGGGGTTGGGTACGCGCCTGTTCGAGCAGCGCATCGAAGGCGGGATTTTCATAGCCGGTGTTGTTGAGCTCGAACCCGGTCTTGTAGAGCTCCAGGAAGGTGAACGGATCCAGGTAGTCCCCGATCCATGCGTCGTGGAACAGGATCGTCTTCTTGAGCCGGCGCTCCTGCAGCAGCACCTTGAACTCCATCACGTGCAGGCTGACCTCGGCGCCAAGGGTCTCGCGCCACATCGCGGCTACCGCCTCGAAGGTCAGCACGCTGACCGGATCGCCGCTCGGAAAGCTCATTTCGACCCGCAGCGGATGCGCGGCCGAGTAGCCGGCCTCGCGGTAATAGCGCTGCGCCAGCGCATGGCGCGCCGCGGTCGTGAGCTGCGCCCAGTCCGGCAGCTGCGGGGTATAACCTTCGAGCGGCGGGATCAGGCTGTAGGCCGGGAAGCCCGCGCCATTGAGCACATGCTCGGCCAGCATCTCGCGGTCGACCGCCAGATCGAGCGCCAGGCGCAGCGCGCGGTTGCCTTTGAACGGCGGGCGCGTCAGGTTGATGCCGATCTTGAAGGTCCCGAAATACGGCGCGGTGACGACCTGGGTGCCGAGGCGGGCGCGCAGGAACGGCAGATCGGTGGTCGGGAATGTCTGGATGTATTGCACCTGGCCGGCCAGGAAGCGTTGCGCCTGCGCGGCGCGGTCCTCGACCACGTAGTAGACGACGCGCTGCAACTTCACGTGGGACGCGTCCCAGTACTGCGGGTTCTTCTCGAGCGTCAGGCGGTTGCCGATCACGTTCTCGGCCAGCACGAATGGCCCATCGGACACCAGGTTGCCGGCGCGCACCCAGTCGTCGCCGTAGCGGCGGATCACGGGCTCGTACAACGGCTGCAGGTACATGTTGGTCAGCAGCTGCGGCAGGTACGGGGTCGGCGCGGCCAACACTACCTTCAGGGTATGCGCATCGAGCGCGGTTACTCCCAGCTCGGAAGGAGGCTTCTTGCCGGTCGCCACTTCCATGCCATTGAGCAGCGGTGCAAGCGCCTGCGCGTACTCGGCGCGGGTGGCCGGATTCGTGGTCCGGCGCCACGCATAGACGAAATCGCCCGCGGTCAGCGGCTCGCCATTGGACCAGCGCGCCTCCGGCCGCAGGTGAAAGATCCAGGTCAGCCCGTCAGGGCTGCTCTCCCAGGTGCTTGCGATGCCCGGCACGACGTGGCCGGCCGGATCGAGCGTGGTCAGGCCCTCGAACAGGTCGTCCATGATGTCCTGGGTCTGGACATCGGTCGCCAGCGAGGGATCGAGGATTTGCGGGGCCGAGTCGAGCGCCCGGTAGAGAACCTGCTCGGCCGCAGGTTGCGTCCCGACCCGGATCGTGGCGGCGGCCGTACCCGCGCCTTCGCGCGAGGC